>DASYEC010000116.1:0-99457 GCA_036499225.1 Conexibacter sp. | reverse complement strand
ATGCGAAGGCCAGACGACAAGCGCTCCATCGACGAAGCGAGGCTCGTGCTCGTCTTCTCGAGGTTGCGGTGCGCGTCGAACGCCTCAACGTTCGTGTTGATACGAAGGGACATACGCCCATCTCCTTGATGATCGTCCCGGGACGACTCCATGTCGCCCGCGCTTCCCCTTGATCGGCATCTCAGGGAGGAGCTTTAGCGGATTTCTCGACGGCCTGGACGGCGCTCGACGCGCGCGCCCGGAACGGCCCGCTGCCGCGGGCCGCTACGCCGTCGTGTCGATGTGCGGCCGGCCGTCGTCGGGCGGCGGCGGGACGGTGCGGCGCGCGCGCTGCGCGCGCGCCCGCTCGCGCTGGTGAGCCTGCTCGCGCCCGCGCTCGTCGTCCTCCTGCTCGCGGCGGCGCTCGTCGTGCTCACGCGGGTCGATCCGCGGCATTCTCACCGCCGGCACGGGGAAGATGTCGGGGTTGTGCGGGATGATCGGGATGATCGGCTCGGTCATGCGCCCGGCCGCCCTGTCCCCTTGCCCTCGCCTCTCGCCGCTCTCAACGCGGCAAGCCGCTCGGCCCGCTCAGCCATCTCCTCCGCGCGCTGCTCGCGCACGACCTGCAGCTCGGTGACGACGAGGTGGCGCCACAGCGCGACCGCGCAGGCCCACACGACGAGGTAGGTGACGATCCCGCCGGCGAGCGCGCGCAGCAGCAGGTCCTCCGCCGGCACGCCAGCCTGCCACGAGACCAGCGTGACGAGCAGAAAGCCCGTCAGGCCGCCGTATGCCTTCGCCCGCTTGACCTGGTCGCCGGCACGCGGGTGGTTGGCGACGCTCGGCAGGACGGGCCCGTTCGCGCGGCCGCCACGGCCACGTCTCCCAGCGGCCGTCGTCGGTCTCTCGCGTCGGCGCTTGCCGTCCTGTTGTTTCGCCATCGCTGCGCCCCTCTCCCTCAGAGCTCGCCGTCGCGAGTCACTCTGCGCGCGATCCGCTCGCGTTCGAAAATGAATGCGACCAATCGGCGGCGGCCCTCGTCGGGCAGCTGCTCGATCGCGATGCCGCGTTGGCCGTCGTCGCTGGTCCGCGCGACGCGGCCGCGGCCCTCGACCGGCGGGTCCTCATCGGTCAGGTGCAGACGGAAGGCGATCTCGTCGTCGATCATCAGCGCGTCGAGGCCGCCGGCAAGGATCCCGTTGCCGCTGACGTTGACCGTCAGCGTGTCGACCCATCTGCCGGGGGCGCCGGCCTCGTCGCAGCGCGCGAGCGCGAGCGGGCGGCAGCAGCCGACGCGGACGAAGTCGCGCCGCTGGATGATTCTGACGTCGCCGTCGAGGCGCAGTCTGACGACGTCGTAGTCGAGCACGGCGCCGTCGCCTTCTATCGTGATCAGCCCGCGCGCGCCCGCGAACTCGATCGTCATCCGCTTGACCTCGCCGGGTCTCAGCACGTCGCGCGCGTTGATCAGCACGACGAGCACGATCTCCTCGTCGTTGACACGCGTCACCCGCGCGGGCAGGCGCTCGCGGACGTCGATCGTCAGGTCGACGTCCTGGCGCACCTCGGGCAGCGGCAGCTGGCCCGCCGGCCGCGCCTCGGGCTTGCGCACGGGGCTCATCCCAGCAGCCTCGCGGCAAGGTCGAGCGGGTCGGCCGTCGTCAGCGATCCGGGCAGCTCGGTCCCGCTGTTGACGTACGCGAGCGGCAGGCGCGTCGCGCAAGAGAGCTCGACGACGGCGCCGATGTGCTCGGTCGCGTCGGCGTGGGTCATCGTCATCGCGCTCGGCTGCAGCGGCGCGGTGCGCTCGACCAGCTCCTGCGCGACCGGGCCGCTGAGCGTCGCCGGCACGACGAGCTGGACCTCGTCGACCTCAAGCGTCGTCAGCTGCGCGGCGAAGGCGTCAACCGCCGCGGGGTCGCCGGTCGCGACGGCCGGCGTGTCGAGCACGACGACCGCGCCGACGCGCAGCTCGCGCAGCCGCTTCGCGGCCTCCTCGGCGGTCGCGACCGCCTCGACCTTCACGCCGTGCGGCTTCAGCAGCGCGCTCAGCTCCGCGCCGCCGTCGGCGGGCGCGAGCGTGAGGCAGGCGACCGGCAGCGTGCTGGCGGTCGCGTACGCGGCCGCGAAGCCGGCGGTGCAGCGCGTCTTGCCGCTGCCGCCAGCGCCGACGAACGCGACGACGCGGCCGCCCGAGCGCGCCGGAGCGGCGACCGGGATGCGGCTTGCGAGCGCGCCGCGGACGGCGGCTCTGACGTCGGCGCCCGGCGTGAACGGCAGCACGTGGGCGCCAGCGTCGCGCAACAGCTCGTCGCTGGTCGTCGCGGCGAGCCCGCGTCTGGAGAGCGCGGTCGTCACCTCGGCGGCGACCGGCGCGGTCACGAGCCGGCGCGAGGCCGGCGTCCCGCGGCGGCGGCCGAAGAGGTTGCGGCGCGGCACCGGCGCCGGGCCGTGGCCGTTGGAACGGCGCTCTGCGCTGGCGGCCGCCAGCGCGCCGGCTATCGGCGGCGTAGCGGCGCGGGCGCCGTGGACCGGCGCGACGTTGGCCGCGATCGCGGCGGCGAGCTCGAGCGCCTTCGTCGTCTGCGGGCCGACGCCGCTGTCGCTCTCGGGCGCAGGCGCGGCCTGCGCTCTCGCCGCGGCGGAGGGCTTCGCCGTAACGGCCGTTCTCGCCTTCGCGGCGCTCGTCGCTCTGCGCGCTCTTCTCGCGCTCGCGACGGGAGCGCCGCCAGCGGCTCTCGCGTCCGCGCGTCTGGGAACGGCGGCCGCTCTGCGCTTGGCGGCGCGTCTCGCCTTCGCGGGCGCGGTCGGCGCGGCGGGAGCAGCCGCCTGCGCAACCGGCTCGGCGACTTCAGCGACAGCGGCCGGCGGCAGCGCGTCGGGCAGCGGCTCGGGCCGCGGCGGCAGCGGGGTCGGGTCCTCGTCGAGCAGCGGCGCGGTCAGCGGCGTGCCGTAGGTGCCGTTGGCGCGCTCGGCGACGAGGGCGGCCGCTCTGCGCGCAGCGCTGGCGCTGCGGCGCGCAGGGCGGCTGACGGTCGGCACGACCGATGCCTCGAGCTCCTCCGCCTCGGCCAGCTGCTGGGCGAACTGGTTGGTGTGCTCGCGCAGGATCTCCTGCGTCGTGCGCGTGTCGTTGCGGACGCCGCTCGTCGCCTGGCGCAGCAGCTCGGCGGCTGACATGCGCGGCGTCGCGGCGGTCCCGGGGCGCGGCAGCTCGCTCTCGGCGGCAGCGGCCGCAGCAGCGGCGGCAGCCGCTATCTCGCGCTTGGAGGGCGGCGGCGCCAGTGGCGGCAGCGCCTTCTTGCGCTTGGGCTGGGGCTTGACGGCCGGCGTGGCGCTTGTCGCGGAGGCTGCGCTCGTGGCGCTCGCCGCGGCCTTGGCCGAAGGCGCTGGCGCCGGCGTGGCAGGCGCGGCCGTCCGCGCGGCAAGCGACGACGCGAGCTCGACGCCCTGGCGCGAAGCCGAGATCGGCCCGGCAAGCCCGGCGACGCCGTTGCCCGTCCCACTGCTGCCCGGCATCGCCGGCGCGGCGTCATAGAGGTCGACACGGCTCGCGCCGCGGCGCGCCTGCACCTCGACGAACTGCTGCTGGAAGAAGCCGCCGAGGCCGCCCATCAGCCCCTCGCGCTGGCGGACGACAACGGCGTCGGAGCCGAGCTCGGCACGGATCTGCGGAAGGAGCTCGTCGAGCGTTCTGCCGCGGAACGTGTGCAACTGAGGGTCAGCCTGACGCCCGTTCGTCGCGGGCCGATCGTCAACTTGCGAGCTCATGCTCGATCACTCCAATCGTCTCCACAGTGATGCCGGGTGCGATCTCGTTGTACGAGCAGACCGCAAGCTGCGGCACGGCCTGCTCGACCAGGCGCCGCATATGCCGGCGCACACGCGCCGAGCACAACAGCACCGGCCGGCTGCCGCGCGCAACAGCCTGCTCGACCTGAGTTCGGAGCGCGTTGGACAAAGCCTGCGCGCGCATCGGATCCATCGCGAGGTATTCACCGTCCGCGGTCTGCTGGATCGAGCTCGCGATCTCCTGCTCGATCGCCGGGTCGAGCGCGATTGCCTTCAGGTGCTGGTCGGCGTCGACGTACGGCGCGGTGATCGTGCGGCCGAGCGCCTGGCGGGCGTACTCAGCCAGCAGCGACGTGTCGCGCGTGAGCCGCGCCTTGTCGCCGACCGCCTCGACGATCGTGCCGAGGTCGCGGATCGAGACGCCTTCGGAGAGGAGGCCCTGCAGCACGCGCTGGATCTCGCCGAGCGTGAGCATGTCGGGCACGACCTCGTCGACGACCGCCTGGTTGCTCTCCTTCAGCTGGTCCAGCAGCGATCTGACGTCCTGGCGGGTCAGCAGCTCGGAGGCATGGGTGCGAATCGTCTCCGTCAGGTGCGTGACGATCACCGACTCGCCGTCGACGACCGTGAAGCCGAGCGCCTCGGCCTCGGCGCGCTGGGAGTCGGCGACCCACGTCGCCGGCAGGCCGAAGGCCGGCTCCGTCGTCGGCACGCCCTGCAGCTGCCCGACGGCGTCGCCAGGGTCCATCGCAAGCTGGTGCCCGTCCATGATGCGGCCGCGCGCGACCTCGGTCCCGCGCACCTTCAGCACGTACTCGTGGCCGTCGAGGCCGAGCTCGTCGTGGATCCGGACCGGTGGGATCACCATGCCGAGCTCGGCGGCGATCTGGCGGCGGATCGCGCTGACGCGCGAGAGCAGCGTGCCGCCCGCATGCTGGTCGACGAGCCGGACGAGGCCGAAGCCGATCGCCAGCTCGAGCGGGTCGATCGGCAGCGCCTCCAGCGCTGCGTCGCGCGGCGCGGCGACCGCGCTCCCCTCGGCGTCGGAGAGCGCGAGCGCGGCATCCGCGTCGGCCTCCTGGTCCTGTCTGCGCAGCATCCAGCCGATCGCGATCAGGATGCCGCCGATCACGACGAAGGGGATCTTCGGCAGGCCCGGGATCAGCGCGAACAGCAGGATCGCGGCGCCGGCGACGAACGGCGCCTTGCGCTGCTTGAAGATCTGGCCGGCGACGTCGGCGCCGAGGTCTCTGTCGGAGGCGGCGCGCGTGACGAGGATGCCGGTCGCGACGGAGATCAGCAGCGCGGGGATCTGCGCGGCGAGGCCGTCGCCGATCGTCAGCAGCGAGAAGTGCTGGATCGCCTCGCTGAACGGCATGTGCATCTGCGCGACGCCGACCGCGAGGCCGCCGACGAGGTTGATGACGACGATCACGATCGCGGCGATCGCGTCGCCTCTGACGAACTTCGTGGCGCCGTCCATCGAGCCGTAGAAGTCCGCCTCGCTGGCGATCTCCTGGCGGCGGGCGCGCGCCTCCTGGTCGGTGATCAGGCCGGCGTTGAGGTCGGCGTCGATCGCCATCTGCTTGCCGGGCATCGCGTCGAGCGTGAAGCGCGCGCCGACCTCGGCGACGCGCCCAGCGCCGTTGGTGACGACGACGAACTGGATCACGACGAGGATGAAGAAGATCACGAGGCCGACAACGACGTTGCCGCCGACGACGAACTGGCCGAACGATCTGACGACCGAGCCGGCGTCGCCGGTCGTCAGGATCAGGCGCGTCACCGAGACGTTGATCGCCAGCCGGAACATCGTCGTCAGGAGCAGCAGCGACGGGAACGAGGCGAAGTCGAGCGCGCGGTTGAGGTAGAGCGTCGAGACGACGACCGCGATGCCGGCCGAGATGTTGATCGTGATGAAGAAGTCGAGCAGGATCGGCGGCAGCGGGACGACGAGCATCACCACGATCAGCACGACGCCGACAGCGGCCAGCAGGTCGGTCTGGCCCAGCAGCTTCTTGACCAGGGGCGAGTTCATCGGGCGACGGCCTTCCTGCGGGCGTTGCCCGCCACTCTGTACACGTGCGCGAGCACCTGTGCCACTGCCTGGTACAGCTCCTCGGGGATCAGCTGGCCGACCTCGACCGTTCTATGCAGCGAGCGCGCGAGCGGCGGGCTCTCGATCACCGGGACGTCGTGCTCGGTTGCGAGTCTGCGGATGTGCAGCGCGATCAGGTCCTGGCCCTTGGCGACGACGACCGGCGCGGGGCGCGTGCCGTCGTACTTGAGCGCGACGGCGAAGTGGGTCGGGTTCGTGACGACGACGTCGGCCTCGGGGACGGCCGCCATCATGCGGGCGCGCGCCTGCTGCATCATGCGGCGGCGCTGGGCGCTCTTGATCTCGGCCGGGAGCGAGTGCGATCTGTACTCGTCCTTGATGTCTTCCTTGCTCATCCGCAGCTGCTTCTCGTGGTGCCAGCGCTGGTAGGCGATGTCGACCGCGCCGATGAAGAGGTAGGCGAGCGCCGCCCGCTGGGCGACTGACATCACCATCGAGCCGAGCTGGGAGGCGAGCATCGCCGGGCTCGTGCCGACCGTCGCGGCGAGCTCGGTCATCTTCGGGATCAGCGTCATCGCGATGATCACGCCGACGACCGAGACCTTCGCGAGCGACTTGCCGGTCTCGAAGAACATCCGCGAGCCGAAGAGGTTTCTCGCGCCCGAGATCGGGTTGACCCGGCCCCACTGCGGCTTGAGCGCCTCCACGGACGGCTTCAGGCCGACCTGGCTGAGGTTGACCGCGACGCCGACGATCACGCAGACGGCGGCGATCGGCACGACCGCCAGCGCGATCGTCTCCAGCGCCGACATCCCGATCGCCTCGAGGCCTCTCTCGGAGACGTTCGCGCCCGGCGTCGCGATGCGGGCGAACGAGTCGCGCATCGCGCCGGCCATCGCGTTGGCGATCTTGGGCCCGAACAGCGTCAGCGTGAAGATCGCGGCGGTCATCACGACCGCGCCGTTGATGTCGCTGGAGCGTGCGACCTGGCCTCTCTTGCGCGCGTCTGCCTTGCGTCTCGGTGTTGCCTTCTCTGTTCTCTCGCCGGAGGCCATCGGTCAGCCCATCCCCACCGTGTGCAGCGCCTGGCCGACGCTGGCCTCGAGCTGGTCGGAGATCCAGCCGCCGAGAAACGGCAGCGAGATGCCGACGACGAGCAGGCCGACGATCACCTTGACCGGGAAGCCGACGGCGAAGACGTTGAGCTGCGGGACGACCTTCGTGACGAGGCCGAAGCCGACGTCGGTCAGCAGCGTCGCGATCAGCACCGGCGCTGCGACCTCCAGCGCGGAGGCGAATATCGTCGTGAAGACCTGCACGACGCCCTGGCTGATCGACGAGAAGTCCGGCGTCGAGGTCAGCGGCACGAGCGCGAAGGTGCGCGACATCCCCTGGATCAGCCAGGCGTCGCCGTTTATCGCGATGAAGATCGCGATCGCGACGAGGTTGTACAGGCGCGAGATGACCGCCGTGTTGTTACCGGTCAGCGGGTCGATCGTGGCGCCGAAGGAGAAGCCGATCATGAAGTCGAGGATCGAGCCGCCGGCCTCGATCGCGGCGAACAGGATCGCGATACAGAGCGAGAAGGCGAGGCCGACGAGCAGCTCCTTGACGACCAGGCCGGCGATCGCGAGCGCGTCGTTGGGGATGTGCTGGCCCTTCACCGCGAGCGGGAAGAGGCCGAGCGTGAAGGCGAGCGCGACGATCGTCTTCGCCCGCGCCGGCACCTGCTTGGAAGAGAACAGCGGCGCGACGAGGAACAGCGGGGTGACGCGGGCGAGCACGAGGAAGAAGCCGACGACGTTGGTGACGCCGATCGCGGCCAGCAGCTGGTTGGCCGTCTGCTGCGTGTTCATCCGTGACCGACCATCGACGGGATCGAGCGGAACAGCGCCTCGGTGTACGACAGCAGCTGCCCGAGCATCCACGGGCCGGCGACCATCAGCACGACCGCGGTCGCGATCAGCTTCGGGATGAACGAGAGCGACTGCTCCTGGATCTGCGTGACCGCCTGGAACAGCGAGACGAGCACGCCGACGACGAGGCCGACGAGCAGGAGCGGCCCGGCAACTTTCGTTACGAGGTCGAGCGCCTGCGTCGACAGGTTCATGACGGTGTCTTGATCCATCACTCACCCCATCAATGGAAGCTCTTGACGAGCGAGTCGGTGATCAGCGCCCAGCCGTCGACCAGCACGAACAGCAGGATCTTGAACGGCAGCGAGATGAAGACCGGCGGGAGCATGATCATGCCCATGCTCATCAACGTCGAGGCGACGATCAGGTCGATGATCAAGAACGGCAGGAAGATCATGAAGCCGATCTGAAAGGCCGTCTTGAGCTCGGAGATGATGAACGCCGGGATCAGCGTCGTCGTCGGGATGTCTCTGTAGGTTCTCGGCTGCGTTCTCGTGCCCGAGAGGCGCACGAACAGCGCGATGTCGTCCTCGCTCGTGTTTCTGATCATGAATCTGCGCAGCGGCTCCTGCGCGCGGTTCACGGCCTGCTCGACGTTGATTCTGTGGTGCTCGAGCGGGTCCCAGGCGGTCGTCTTCATCTCTCTGAACGTCGGCGCCATCACGAACAGCGTCAGGAACAGCGAGATGCCGATCAGCACCTGGTTGGGCGGTGCCGTCGGCGTGCCGATCGCGGTGCGGATGAACCCCAGCACGATCAGGATCCGCGTGAACCCCGTGAGGCAGAAGAGGGCTGCCGGGATCAGCGTCAGCGCGCCGATCAGCAGGAGGATTTGGACAGCGCTGTCGCTGTCGACGTTGCTCATCGGCGGACCGTCCACTTGCGCACGAGCTGGACGACGTCACGCGGGGCGCGCAGCTTCAGCGCGCTTCCCGTCGTGCTAGCGGCGACCAGCTCTTCGGGCAGGATCAGCTCGCCCCACTCGTCGATCAGGCCGGCTTCACGCGCCTCCTGCTCGCTGTAGCTGCGCACCGGCGTGACGCCGTGGTCGGCGACGCCGACGAGCACCAGCTCGCTGCCGACGCGCACCAGCTGCAAGGAGCGGCCCGACCCGAGCGGGACCGAGGCGACGGCGGAGAGCCCGCCGATCGTCTTCTCGGCACGGCTCTGCTTGACCTGTCTGAGGACCCAGGCGATGCCGTAGATCACGCCGATCACGACGGCGAGGCCGACGATCGTGCGCACGATGCTGCCACCGCCGCCGACACTGCCGCCCGACGAGGTCGTCGAGGTGCCGAGATGGACGGGGGCGTTCTCCGAGCCGGACGCTGCCAGCGCCGGGGCGGAGAGCATCAATGTGAGGGCAGCGCAAAGCGCAGCTGCCCGTGGAAGCAGGGAAGCCTGTGTCATCGAGGGATCGACTCCGAGGGAGAGTCGCCCCGATGATCGGCGTCTGGACGAATAGCTTTAGCGTGGGCTGGAAAATCGCGCCCAGAACGCAGCGAGGCCCGAGGCCTGCCGAGCGCTTTTCCAGCATTGGAAAAGCCTCGAACAGACCTCGGGCCCCGGTACGCAGCTTGGCTTTCCGGGTTTGCCGCGCCCGGATCTCGCGGCGGTTTTCTTCCTAGCCGAGCGCCTTGCCGACGGCGTCGAGCACGCGGTCGGCCTGGAACGGCTTGACGACGAAGTCCTTGGCGCCGAGCTTGATCGACTCCAGCACCTTCGCCTCCTGGCCAAGCGCCGAGCACATCACGACCTTCGCGCTGGGGTCGATCGACATGATCTCTCTCAGCGCCTCCAGGCCGTCCTTCTCGGGCATGGTGATGTCGAGCGTGATCAGCTCGGGGCGCAGCTCCTGGAAGCGCTGTATCGCCTCCAGCCCGTTCCCGGCCTCTCCGACGACCTCGTGGCCGCCGTTGGAGAGCGCGTCGGTCAGCATCTTGCGCATGAACGCAGCGTCGTCGACGACGAGCACACGTGCCATCAGGTCACGGCTCCTTCCTGTTCGGGGGTTCCTTGCGTTTGCGTCGCTTCGCGACCGGCGACCTCGGCGAGCCGCAGGGCCCATTCGCCGTCGTCGGTCAGCACGAGCGCGCCGCTTGCGAAGCGCAGCCCGTTGACGTAAAGGTCGACCGGCTCGTCGGCCTTGCGGTCGAGCTCGAGCACGGCGCCGGCGGGCATCTCCGGCGCGTCGCCGAGCGGCATCCGCGCACGGCCGAGCTCCGCCCACACGCGCACGCGGATGTCCCGCAGCGCGTCGTCGAGCGCGACGTCGTCGTGGTCGTAGTCGCCCTGCTCGGGGCCGCTGCCGTTGACGGTCTCGACGCCCATCTCGTCCAGCGCGCGCGTCATCCGCACGACGAAGGCGTTGGGCACCAGCTGCACGAGCCGGCACGGCTCGTCGCAGACGCGGAAGGTCGCGCGCGTGCCGTGCGGCGCCAGCTCGTACGCCTCGACGGCGTCGCTCTGGATCTGGAAGATGCGCGTCTCCGGCGGCGCGATCTCGACCTCCTGGCCGAGCACGACGCCGGTCGCGGCGGCGGCCGCGGCCATCATCTGGTTGGCCGCCTCAGCGACAGCCGAGAGCTCGAGCACGGTCAGCTCGGTGCCGTCGTCCTCAGGCCCGGACATGCCCATCATCGAGGCGGCGATGCGGCGAGCGCCGATCGCCGTCATGACGAAGACGTTGCCGCCGGTGACGCCGTCGACGTAGGCGACGCTGACGGCGACCGCCGGCGTCTCGAGCGTCGCGAACGGGCTCATGTCGGGGTTGACGATCGACACGTCGCCGCGCTCGACCTGGCCCGGGCAGAGGCTCTCCAGGGTGTTCGCGATCGCTTCGGCCGTCGAGGCGCCGAGGCGCATCAGCGCGTCTCTCGTCGTCATCAGACGACACCTCCTTCAGCGTCTTGGCCGGGGTGGCTGACGCCGCCCTCGGCCGGGCTCTCGACGATTTGCACCGCGCGGCGCGAGCCGCTGCGGCCGGGCTTGGCGTAGTGGATCGGGACGTCCTCCGCGCAGACGACGACGCCGTCCCCGGCGTTGGCGCCGAGCCTGACGAGGTCGCCCGGCGCGAGCGACAGCACGTCGCCGATCGCCAGCTCGGTTCCGCCGACCTCCGCGCGCATCGTCACGCTGGCGTGCGACAGCGCCGCCTCGATCAGCATCGCGGCCTGCGGGTCGTCGGCGCGCAGGCGGTTGTCTCGGCCGGTGATCTCGTCGATCACCGGGTCGATCACCGCCCACGGGATCAGCAGCGCGAGCGTCGAGGAGTGGCGCGCGATGCGCGACTCGAGCGTGACCGTCAGGGTCGGCTCGGAGATCGCGGCGATCTGCATGCCCTCGACGTGCGAGTCGACCTCGCCGGCCTTCAGCGTCTGCCCGGCAAGGTCCTGCCAGACGACCGACAGCTGCGTCGTCAGCGTCTCGAACAGGCGCTTGGCGAGGACCCAGTCGATCTCGCTCAGCTTGCGCGCTCTCGGCGGTCTCTCGGGCGCGCCGCCGAGCAGGAACTCGATCGCCATCAGCAGGAACGGCAGCTCGCCGGTCATCAGCATCCGCGTGTCGTGCGGCTGCACCTCCAGCGGTGCGCCGAGCGACGAGGGCGGCAGCTGCGCCTGCGCCGCGGACCACGTCAGCTGGGAGGTGTTGATCACCTCGAGCTCGAGCGGCACGCGCAGCTCCGCCGTCAGGCGTGCCGACGCCGTCTGGCAGAACATGTCGAGCGTGCGGACGATCCGCCGCTCCTGCTCGCTGGTGAACTTCGTCGGGCGCGCGAAGTCGACGGTGCGCAGCCGGCGGCCACGCCGACCCGCATGCGCGTCGCCGGGCAGCTCCCCCAGCTTCGCCGCCTCGACGAGCGCCGCGATCTGGTCATGGTTGAGGATCTCGCTGCTCATCTCGACACCTCACGAGTCGTGTTGGCCGCACGAGGGAGCCCCTCGGCGAGCTCGTGCATGACATGCGAGCGCTCTGCGCGAGTCATGTCACGACCTCTCGGGCGCGCGTCGGCGCCCCGCTCCAAAGCTCGGCCTCGCGGCCGCCAGCCTCTTTGACAGTGACCGTCATGGCCCCGACGAGCAGCCGCATCGTGCGGCCGCGGTTGCCGCCGACTTCGGCCGCCCGCACCGGGATGCGCGCACGCTGCAGGGCGGCCTTGACCGCCGTCGC
Source organism: Conexibacter sp. (assembly GCA_036499225.1). Lineage (GTDB taxonomy): Bacteria > Actinomycetota > Thermoleophilia > Solirubrobacterales > Solirubrobacteraceae > Conexibacter. The sequence continues at coordinate 87,538 of DASYEC010000116.1, read as the reverse complement.
GTTGCGCGCTCCGATGTCGAGCGTGCTGCCGATGCCGACCGCGAACATCTGCGCGCCGCCGACGAGCACGGCCTCGAGCCGCACGCGCCGCGCGCCATGCTGCTCCGCCGCCGCGACCAGCGCCGGGATCGCGCGGTCGGCGTACTTGCCCGGCGGGCCGCTGGGGTCGGCGGCCGCATCGGGCAGCATCACGTGCGCGAGTGCCGCGACGTGTCTGGCGCGATCGACCACTGCGACGCCGATACACGAGCCAAGCCCGATCGACAACAGCTCGTCACCGGGGGTCGCGCTGACCGCAAGCTCTCCCATTCGCACGATTCTCACTGCTCCTGCCCGCTGCTCATGCGCCACCGACGCCGAGCCGTCCGAGCAGCTCGGAGACCCCGTCGGTAGTCGGCAACAACAGGAACGAGAGGGAGCAGGCAGCGTCGGCGATGTCGAGCTCGGAGTCGAGCACGAGCGCTATGCCGCTGTCGCCGACGGTGTCGGTCAACAGCGACGCGACGATCGCGCCGAGCATGTCGGTCAGGACGTGCGGCGGCTTGGGCTCCAGCGCCATCCCCGCCATCGACGCGAGCGCGTTGACGTAGGAGGTGCCGAGGATGTTTCCAATCTCGCCGATCGCCGAGTCGCCGACCTCGGTGCCGGGCTCGACGCCGAGCATGCTGCACAGCGTCGCGGCGTCCTCGGGCGGGAACAGCAGCAGCACGAGCGCGTCGATATCGCCGAAGATCGGCAGCACGACGCTGCTGATCATCGCCTCGGCCGGCCCGACCGCGTCGACGGCGTCCGCGAGCGGCAGCGCAAGCGCCCTGGGCACCGACAGCTCGACCTCGCGGCCGAGCATGCTGGCCAGCGCGGTCGCGGCGGTGCCGGAGCCGATATTGGCCAGCTCGCGCAGGGCGTCGAGCTGAAGCTCGGAGTAATTGGTCGACACGGGAGATGGCTCCTTTTGCTGCGACATCACGGCACGGGGACGGCGTCGCTCGTACGCGCGGTGAGCGCGTCGCAGTCGACGATGAGAGAGATCTCGCCGTTGGAGAGGACGGCGCCGCCGGAGACGGCGGCACGGTCGCTGACCTCGGGCGGCAGCGGGCGGGTGACGAGCTCGCGCTGGCCGACGAGCGTCGCGACGGCGAGCGCCAGGCGGCGGTCGCGGCCGCGCACGATCACGGCGTGGTCGTGGCCCTCGCCCGACGGCGCGAGCTGGCCGGCGAGCGCCTCGCCGGCGTCGATCAGCGGCAGCACGCCGTCGCGCAGCACGAGCATGCGCGAGCCGGCGACCGAGCGGACCGCGTGGTCCTCCAGTCGCAGCGTGCGCTCGACGCGGTCGAGCGGGATCGCGAACGGCATCCCCTCGGCCTCGACCAGCAGCGCCGACATGATCGCGAGCGTCAGCGGCAGGCGGATCTGCGCCTCCATGCCGGTGCCGAACTCGGAGGAGACGATCACCTCGCCGCCCAGCTCGCGGATCTTCGCCTGCACGGCGTCCATCCCGACGCCGCGGCCGGAGATGTCGCTCGTCGTGTCGGCGGTCGAGAAGCCGGCGGTGAAGAGCAGCTCGGCAGCGCGCTGGGAGTCGATCGTCGGGATCGCCTCCTCGCTGATCAGGCCGCGCTCGAACGCCTTCTGCGCGACGTGCGCCGGGTTGACCCCGCGGCCGTCGTCGCGCACGCTGATGATCACGTTGCCGCCGGCATGGCGGGCGGAGATCTCCAGCACGCCGGTGCGCGGCTTGCCGGCCGCCTCGCGCGCGGCGGGGGGCTCAAGCCCATGGTCAAGCGCGTTGCGAACGAGGTGAACAAGCGGGTCGCCGAGCGCGTCGACGACGGTGCGGTCCAGCTCCGTCTCCTGCCCGACGAGCCGCAGCTCGACCTCCTTGCCGAGCTTGGAGGAGAGGTCGCGCACCAGCCGCGGGAAGCGCAGGAAGACCGCCTCGACCGGGATCATGCGGACCTGCATCACCATCGCCTGGAGCGCCTGGGAGCTGCGCGCGAGGTCCTGGATCGCCTGCTGCATGCCGGGGACCTCCGCGTCGCCGGCAAGGGTCTCGACGACGGTGCGATGGATCACCAGCTCGCCCATGAAGTGCATCAGCTGGTCGAGCCGCTCGGCGTCGACGCGGACGGTCGCGCCCGCATGCGAGTTGGTCGCGTTGCCGGCGCGCTTGGCGGGGGCGGCGGCGGGCGCAGCGCCGGCGCCGTTCCCGGCGCCCGCGACGATCGGCGCGATGAGCTCCTCGACCGTGACCGGCTCGCCGGGCGCGGGCGCAACCAGGTCGTCGCGCGCCTCGCTGACTGCGACCCGCGCGACGTCGCTGACGGCCGCGGCGACGGCTTCGATCCGCTCGTCCTCGTGGTCGCTGGCGAGCCACGCCTCCATCCGCTGGCCGTCGAACTGCTCGACGCCGTCCTGCGCGGGGATCGAGCCAACCAGCTTGCCGAGGTCGGCAAGCGCGGTGAACAGCATGAAGGCGCGCACCGACGGCATCAGCGCCTCGTCGGACAGCTCGGCGACGACGTGCACGACACGCGTGCCGCCCGCCAGCTCGCGCATCACGATCATGTCCGGCAGCGCCACGCCGCCGATCCGGTCGAGCTCCTGCTCGGGTGTGCGCTCGCGCACCAGGCCCTGCAGCTGCGTGACGAGCGGCGCGGGGTCGAGCGTGTCGACGCCGTCGGTCGCGATCTCCTCGACCGCGGCCTCGAGCGCGTCCAGGCACTTGAAGAGGACGTCGATCGCCTCATGCGAGAGGCCGTCGGCGCGCTGCCGCAGCAGCTCGAAGACGTCCTCCATCTGATGGGTCAGCGCCGCGATCGCGGCGAAGCCCATCGTCGCGCTCATGCCCTTGAGCGAATGGGCGATGCGGAAGATCTCGTCGACCGTCTCACGGTCGTCCGGGTTCTCCTCGATGCGAACGACGGCGAGGTTCAGCTCCTGCAGATGCTCGCGCGACTCGGCGAGGAACATCGGGAGGTACTCGGAGGTGTCCATCAGCGGCCCACTAGCTCTTGCGGTAGGTGAATGGATGCGTTGCGAGCAAACCGAGCTCGCGGGGATGGCTCACGCGCTCGGTTGCGCCGATCACGAGATAGCCGCCGGGACGCAGCGACGCGACAAGCCGCTCGTGCAGCTGGTCGCGCACGTCCTCGGTGAAGTAGATGACGGTGTTGCGGCACAGCACGAGGTCGTACGCCTCTCTGCGCGGGTGCAGACGGAGTAAGTCGCCGACTTCAAAACGGGTGAGCGACCGCAGCGCTCTCGTCGCCTGCCAGCCGTCGCCGTCGCGCTCGAACCACCGTTCGAGCAGCCGCTTGGGAGCGGTGCGGGCGTCCTCGTCGCTGAAGCGGCCGCGCGTGGCGCGGTCGACCATCCGGCGGTCGATGTCGGTGCCGAGGACCTCAAAGCGCGGACTGCCGATTCTTCTCTCGCGCTCGTGCAGCTCGCGGCTGAGCGCGGCGAGCGTGTACGCCTCCGCGCCGTAGGAGCAGCCGGCGCTCCACGCCTTGACGGAGCCGCGATCGGCGAGCAGCTCCGGCAGCACGTGCTGCTCGAGCACGCTCCACTGCTCCGGGTTGCGCCACAGCTGCGAGACGTTGATCGTCATGCGGTCGAGGAACTCGTCGAGCTCAGCTCTGTCGCCTCGCAGCTGGGCGAGGTAGACCGGCAGCTCGGTCACGCCGCGGCGCTGCGCGAAGGTGCGGATCCGCCGCTCCATCTGCCCGCGCTTGTACTGCAGCAGGTCGATTCTCGTGAGCGCGCGCACGCCTTCGCAGAAGGCGCTGTAATCGTCGGTCGTCTGGGGAGCCGTGGCGGTCATGCCGCCGCCTCAAAGGTCGCCGGCACCGCGCGAGCGAGCCCCAGGGCGAGCCCGCGCCGGGCATGCGAGCGCTCTGCGCGAGTCATGCCCCAGCTTCCGACGCGATCGCGGCGGGCAGCTCGTCGAGCGGCAGCACGTCGTGCGCGAGCCTCGCCTCGGCGATCGCGCGCGGCATGCCGTAGACGGTGCAGGTCGACTCGGCCTCGACGAGGATCCGGCCGCCGCGGCGGCGGACCTCCTGGGCGCCTTTGAGGCCGTCTCTGCCCATGCCGGTCAGGACGACGAGCAGCATCCGCTCGCCGAACGCCTTCGCCGCGTCCTCGATCGTCAGGTCAGCGCGCGGGCGCAGGCCGCCGATCTCGGCTGCGTCGCTGAGCGACGTGATGCGCGCGGGCTCGGCGAGCCGCAAGTGCGCGCCGCCGGGCGCCAGCAGGGCGACCCTCGGGTCAAGCGTCTCGCCGCCGGCGGCCTCGCGCACGGTCAGCTTCGACGCGCGGTCGAGCCGAGCCGCGAGCGAGCTCGTGAAGCCGGGCGGCATGTGCTGGACGATCAGCGTGCCGACGCCGAGCGGCGCGGGCAGCGCGGGAATCAGCTCGGCGAGCGCCTTCGGGCCGCCGGTCGAGCAGGCGATCACGACGACCCGGCAGGTGGAGCTGTGGGTGCGGGCCCGCCGCACGACGCGGCTCGGGCCGGCGGGAGCGACAAGCGCCGTGGCGCCCTCGCCGCGGCTGCGCGGCGCGGGCGTCGCGGCCCCAGGGCGGGGCCGTGTCGCGCTGCGGCGTGAGCGGCGCGACGCGGCGGCCATTCTGACCTTGTCGCTCAGCTCGGTGGTGAAGCGGTCGATGCCGTCGCCGACGGCTGGCTTGGCGACGAGGTCGAACGCTCCCTCCGCCAGCGCGTCGACCGCGCGGGCGCCGTGGGCCGGCGAGAAGGCCGAGACGACGACGACGGGCGTCGCGCGCTCGCCTTGACGGCGCAGCGCTCTGAGCACGCCGATGCCGTCGAGGCCCGGCATCGCCAGGTCGAGCGTCATCGCGTCGGGCCGCTCGCGCTCGCAGAGCGCGAGCGCCTCGTCGCCGTCCTTCGCCGCGCCGACGACGGCGAACCCGGCGCTTTCCAGCGTCGCGGTCACGACGCGGCGCATCAGGCCGCTGTCGTCTGCGACGACGACGCGGGTGGCAGTGGCGCTCGACATGGGGTCTAGATGAATGGCCGGTCGGCGCGCAGTCGCTGCTACGCGTGGACCAGGTCGACGGCGCCGTTGCTGGCCGCCTCGGCCGCCGTGACGGCGCCCTGCGCGACAGCGGCGGCAGAGGCGAAGATCCCGGTCGGGTTGAGCAGGATCACGAGCCGGTCGTCGATCTTCGCGATCGCCTCGATCGACTCGTTGTCGGCCGCCGGGACGTCCTCGATCTGCGAGGCCTCGACCGTGAGGACTTCCTCGACGTCGTCGACGACGACGCCGGCCATGTCGGTCGCGGTCTCGACGATGACGATCTTCGCCGACTCCTTGCGCTCGGTGTCGAAGCCGAGGCGGGAGGCGAGGTCGTAGACCGGGACGATCTTGCCGCGAAGGCTGATCACGCCTCGGACCCAGTCGACGTCGGAGGCGACTGAGCGCGGCTCCGTGTAGCGGATGATCTCATGCACTTGCGTAATTGGCAGCGCATACTCCTCGTCACCGAGTGAGAAGACGACGAGCTGGCGTGTGGTCTGGCCTTCGGACATAGGGCTCTCCGGCAGTTCGGGGTGCCCTCCGGTGATCGGCATCTGGCGGTCGCTCTTGAGCGGCGACCGCCGCCGGTCAGACGGTTCCAGGGGCCTGCGGAGCGCCGTCGGAAGCGGACGCGGAAATGCCGCCGCCGCCGAGCACGTCGGTGATCCGCAGACCGAACTCCTCGTCGATCACGACGACCTCGCCATGGGCGATCGGCGTGCCGTTGACGAGCAGGTCGACCGGCTCTCCGGCCATTCGGTTCAAGACGACGATCGACCCCGGACGCAGCTCCAGGGTCTCGCCGACGGTCATCTTCGTGCGGCCGATCTCGACCGCGAGCTCGACGGGCACGTCGCTAAGGCGTCCGAGGTCGTTGCCCCCGCCGCCGTTGCCGTTGCCCTGCGGGCGCTCGAAGGCCGGCAGCTCCATCTCGTGGTTCATCGGGCTCTCCTACTGGACGGCGACATCGGTCAGCAAAACGTCCTTCGTTCTCACGTCGGTCGTTCTTCTGATCCGGTCGAGGATCTCTGCCTTGATGCGCGCGCGCCCGTTGGCGTCGATCAGCGTCTGACCGGTCTGGCCGGTGACGACGTCGGTGACGATGTCACGCACGACCGCCTCCTCAGGCAGCGTGCCGAAGCCGTCGGGGGGCGTCGCGCCCTCCTCGCCGCCAGCGGCCGCCGTCGACTGCGATCTGTCGAGCACAAGCGCGACGTCGAGCTTCGCGTAGCGGCCGTCTCTCAAGTTGACGAGGAAGTCCTTGGGCAGCACGTAAACGGTGCCGTCGACTCTCTTTCTCGTGTTGTCTCTCGGGCGGGTCATCTTGTACGCCACCCCAGCGCCGACGACCACGACGACGAGGACGAGGATCATGATGTTCTTTCTCACGGGCTCAGGCCTTCCTGAAGATCGGGCTCGTCGTCGATGGTGTTGTCCGTGGGGAAGTGCAGGCGCTGCAGCACGACCTCGACGCGGCGGTTGCGAGCGCGCCCTTGCGGGGTCGCGTTCGATGCGATCGGGTGGTTGTCGGCGTTGCCGGACGCGGTGAAGCGCATGTCCGGGACGCCGTGGGCTGTCAAGTAGCGGACCACTTGCGTCGCGCGCGCCGTCGACAGCTCCCAGTTGGAGGTGAATTGCGCGTTGCTGATCGGCACGTCGTCGGTGTAGCCGTCAATCAGGATCGGGTGGACTCTGTCGATGTTGAGGATGTTCCCGACGTGGTCCAGGAGCGGCATGCCAACCGGCTTGAGGACCGCGAAGCCGGAGTCGAAGAGGACTCTGTCGGTCAACAGCCGTACGACCAGCCCGCGCCGCGCGACGACCGCCTCGACCTCGTTCTTGAGGCCGTGCGCCGCCGCGTACTGATCGATCTCCTGCTTGATTCTGCGGAACTCGTCCTCTTCGACGCGCGCCTGCAGGGCGGGGCGATCAGGCGCCGGCACTTGTCTGGGCTGGATCACCTGCGGCTTGGACGGGACGATGTTGGGAATCACCGACGTCGGCGCGTTTCTCGTCGCGCCGTCGCCGGTCTCCATGACCGAGTCGCCGTTGTTGACGATCTTGCCCGAGAAGGCGGCCCGCAGCGAGTCCTGCAACGTCCGGAACTTCGAGACGTTGACCGAGGAGATCGCGAACAGGACGACGAACAGCGCGAGCAGCAACGTGATCATGTCGGCGTAGGTGAGCAGCCAGCGCTCGCCGTTCTCGTTGCCGACGGAGCTGTTCTTGCGCCGACGACTGCCGCCGCGGACGGCCGGCATCGCCTACGCCGCCTCTCGCTGCCCGAGCGGCGTGACGTTGTCCTCGTCGTCGCTGCGGCGCTCCGACGGCGGGACGTACGAGCTGAGCTTGTCCGCGACGACGCGCGGGTTGTCGCCGGCCTGCACGGCCAGGATGCCGTCGAGCGTCAGCGTGCGCAGCTCGATCTCCTCGTCGGAGAGCGATCTGAGGCGCACGGCGACCGGCAGGAAGACGAGGTTGGCCGACCCGACGCCGAGCAGCGTCGCGATGAACGCCGTCGAGATCGCGGGCCCGAGCGCGGACGGGTCGGCGAGGTTCTGGAGCACGTGGACGAGTCCCATCACGGTGCCGATGATGCCCATCGTCGGGGCGTAGCCGCCGGCCTTCTCGAAGGCCGCTGCGCCGGCGTGGTGGCGGGTCTGCATGCCGTCGATCTCCGCCTCGAGGATCTCGCGGACGAGCTCGGGGTCGGTGCCGTCGACGACCAGCTGCAGGCCCTTGCGGGTGAAGTCGTCGTCGATGTCGGCGAGCTGCGCGTCAAGCGCGAGGAGGCCCTCGCGGCGCGCCTGCTCGGCGATCCCGACGAGCAGCTCGACGCGCTCGCGCAGGTCCTGCTGGGTCGGGCTGAAGGCGAGGCGGTACAGCCTGGGGATCTTCTTGACGGAGTCCCAGCCGACGCTCGCCATCGTCGCGCCAAAGGTGCCGACGAGCACGATCAAGAGCGCAGATATGTTGAAGAACGCCATGGGGGTCGTGCCCTCCATCAACGCTCCCACCAAGAGCCCGGCGATCCCGAGCCCGATTCCGATTGCGGTGGCTGCCTTCATCGTTCTGGTTGATCGGCCGGCATCGCCGGATTTTCAGTCGAGTTGGACCGATCGTGCTCGACAGCTGCGAGCGACGGGCGCTCGCCAACGCGCGTGTTGACGGCGCGGGCCATCGCCGAGCGGCCGGTGACCGGCTCGTCCCGGCGACGGCTGAGGGCGTCCTTCAGGATGTCGGTGCGCCACGCGCGGACCTCTTCCGCCACGCGCACGGGCGACTCGACGACGACGATCTTCGCGCCGGTCGTCAGCGTCACGACCGTGTCGGGCGTCGACTCGACGGTCAGGATGAGGTCTGGGTTGAGATGAAACTGCTCGGCGTTGTGGCCGAGACGGTGCAGGACGATCACGATCGGGCTCCTCCATGGATGTGACGCGGCACGGCTTGGCGGGGCGGCAGTCCCTCGTCCGCCGCCCCGCCGCTGCCTGCTGCGTCGATCAGCGCTTCAGGTTCACGAGGTCTTGCAGCATCTCGTCGGCAGTCGAGATGGTTCTGCTGTTTGCCTCGAACCCGCGCTCCGCAGTGATCATGGTCGTGAACTCGGTGGCGAGGTCGACGTTGCTCATCTCGAGCATGCCGCCGACGGTCGAGCCGGTGCCGCCGACGCCGGGAGTCGAGACCGTGGCCGCGCCAGAGGCGGCCGAGGTGCTCCACATCGAGCCGCCGTTGCGCTGCAGGCCGGCCTCGTTGGGGAAGGTGCCAAGCGCGATGAAGCCGGCGACGACGCGGTCGCCGGTGGTCGCGTCGACGTAGGAGACCGACCCGTCAGCGCCGACGGAGACGTCGGTGCCGTCTCTGGGGACCTGGATGTAGGAGTCGGTCGCGTTGTCGGGCGCGTACGTCGGGTTGCCGTCGGCGTCGACGCCTCTCGTGACGCCCTTGCCGACCACGTAGTGGCCGTCGGCCGTCGTGACGAAGCCCTCGGGGTTCGTCTTGAAGTTGCCGGCGCGCGTCCACTGGAAGTTCGTCGGGACCGCCGGCGGGGTGCCGTTGCCGACGCGGAACCAGCCCGTGCCCTGGATGTAGACGTCGAGCGGGTTGCCCGTCGTCTGCGGGGCGCCGCCCGTCATCACGTTGTCGATCGAGCCCAGCTGCGCGCCGAGGCCGATCTGCAGGGCGTTGCTGCCGCCTGAGCCCTGGCCCGGCGCCGAGGCGCCGCGCTGCATCTCGGCGAGCGAGTCCTGGAACGTCGTGCGCTCGCCCTTGTAGCCGATGGTGTTGACGTTCGCGAGGTTGTTCGCGGTCGTGTCGAGCATCGTCTGGTTGACCTTCAGGCCGCTGATAGCGGAGTACATGCCACGCATCATGAGGGCATCAATTCCTTTCGCTTCGCGGCTTCCTTCAAGGAGGGCCGGCCGCGCTTGTTGGAGGTGACCGCGTTCATGCGATCACCGCGCTGTCGATGTTGGTGAACACGTGCTCGCGCATGTGCTCGGGGTCGACCGCCGTGATGACGGTGCGGTTTCTGACCGACACGACGAACGCCGTGCCGTCGACGAAGACGACCGACTCCCGCGAGCCTTTGCCCGCGGCGCGGTCGACGCCGTCGCTCAGTCGGTTGAGCGTCTCGCCCCCAAGGTCGATCCCGCGTCGCTCCAAGCGCTGGAGCGCGTGGCGGGAGAACTCGACGCCTCTTGCCGGCGTCGAGGTCGTGCGCAGGACGTCCGAGAAGGACGGGCCCTGGACGGGCGCGTCTCTCCGCGCCTGCCCAGCGCCGCGCGAAGGCGCGGCGACCGGGGAGACGCCGGGCGGGACCAGCGCAGGGTTGGGGACGTTCAGGTCCATCAGGTGCCGTCTCCGCCGCTTCCGGTCGGGTCGGTTCTCGAGTCGCCGCTACCGTCGTCGTCGCCTCCGCCAGCCGGCGGCGGCGTCGCCGGCGCGCCGTCGGCGCCCCAGACGTTCGTGACCGAGACCGGCGCGGCCTCGTCCTTTCTGCCGTCCTGCGTCGTCAGCTCAAGGACCGGGCCCGACGTCGTGAACTTGACGCTGTCAACTCTCGCGTTGATGCTCGTGTATCTGGCGCTGTCGCCGCTGCCCGAGACTCTCAAGTAGGTGACCTGGCGGCCGACGAGGTTGACGGCCTGGTTCTCGTAGTCGTTGGAGGCGGCCGCCGAGGCCGTGCTCCCGAGGTTGGTCATCTGCTCCAACATCGCGAACTGCGTCATCTGGCCCATCTCGTCCGACTCGTCGGTCGGGTTCATCGGGTCCTGGTTCTGCATCTGGCCGATCAACAGCTTCAGGAAGTCGTCCTTGCCGAGGATCGACGGGTCTCTCGGCGCCGGCTGGGAGATCGTCGGGGCGTTCGGCGAGCTGTCTATGGGGTCAATTGGCATCGAGCTCTTCCTCTCTTCTCACGCGAGCACGTCGACGAGCGCGCCGTTGGGCAGTTGCAGGTGGGTGGCGGGTCTCGCCGTGGCGTCTGTCTCGATGGCGAGCGTCGCCGTCGCCGCGCTGGTGCCGAAGCGGCCGTTGGAGCCCGAGGGCTCGCCGAAGCCGCGCTGGCCGCCGGTCGCGCCGGCCTGGTCGCCGGCGGTGCCGAAGTCGAGGCTCAGCAGGTTGAGGCCCTGCTGCTCCAACGACCTGCGCAGGTCGCCGCCGGACTGCTGCAGCAGCTGCGCGGCCGAGCCGCTGTCGGCGACGACGCGCGCGACGAGGCCGTCCGCCGTGTGGCGCAGGTGGATCTCGATCCCCCCGAGCGAGTCGGGGCTGAGGCTGATGCGCGCGTGCGTGACGCCGTTGGCGGCGCCCGCGCGCATCGCCAGCCGGACTGTCTCGACGGCGCGGTCAAGCGTGACCGGCGTCGTGACCGGCGCGGCCGGCGGCGCGAACGTCGTCGTCGCGGGCGCGGCCGGCGCCATCGCGGGCGTCGGAGGCGCGACCGGGGCGGCGGCGGGCGCAGCAGGCTGCGCTGCCTGCGCGGCGTCCGCGGCAGCGGCGCTGTGCGCGGGGCTCACGGCGTTGGCGGTCGTCGCCGCGGACGTGTCGGCAGCGCTGCTCTGACGATCGCCGAAGGCGCCGCTCTGACCGTTTCCGTTGCCCGCTCCGGTGCCGTTGTCGCCGTTGGCCGGCGCCTGCGGGGCCGGTGCGGCGGCGGGCGCCGGCGCGGTCGGGCCGGCCTGTGCGCTCTGCGGCGCGGTCGCGGCGTTGGCAGCGGGCGTCGCCGCGGCGGCCTGGTCGGCCGTCGGAGCGGCCAGCGCCGTCGTCGTCGCGGTTGCGAAAGCGGTTACGGCCGCGGTCGCGGAAGCGGTCGCGTCGGTCGCCGGCGGCGCCGTCGCGGGCGTCGTCGCGAGGCCGGCGTCGCCGGGCGTCCTCGGCGCTGTCACGGGCGCGGTCGCTGTCACCGGTGCGGCGACGCTCGTCGCGGCCGTGGCGGTGAGCGCCGCGCTCTGCTGGGCGCTCGCCGCGGCCGTCGCGGTGGCGACGGGCGTGACGGTCGGGACGCCAGCGAGCTGCGCGGCCGCTTGCGCGTCGCCGCTTGCGGGGGTCGTCGCCGTCGCGCTCACGTCGGGCGTCGCCGGCACGGCCGGCTGCGCCACGACGGGGGGGCTCATGACCGAGGTCAGCGAAGCGGCCAGCGCGGCCGCGTCGGCTCTGTCGCCTCTGCCGTCGCCGGCTCTCGCGGCCGGGTCGGTCGTCGGGCCCTCGGCGCTGTCCGCGCCGCCAGCCGGCTCGCGGCCGTCGCCCTTGCCGTGGCGACTGCCCGGCTGGTGCTTGTTGAGGCCTTCCGCAGTGGCGGTCCGGGCCTGATGTTGGTCGAGCACCGAGGCGAACGGGTCGCCGTCTGGCGGTGCGGAGCGGCCGCCGCCTGGCGGGCCCGCTTTCGCCGGCGGCGGTGGCGCCACCGGCATCGGACTGGAGATGCTCATGTGATCGATCCCATCGGGGTCGTTGAGGGCGGAGCTGCCGGGACGGCCTGCGCCGCCGCGCTCCGATATCCGTCGGCGTAGCCGAGGACCTTCTGCACGTATTGCTGGGTCTCGGGATACGGGGGGATGCCGCCGTACTGCCGGACGGCTCCCGGCCCGGCGTTGTAGGCCGCCAGCGCCTTGGAGACGTCGCCGCCGAATGTGTCGAGCTGCTGGCGCAGGTAGCGCGCCGCGCCGTCGATCGACTGCGCCGGGTCGCGCGGGTCGGTGACGCCGAGCGAGGCGGCGGTGCCCGGCATCAGCTGCGCAAGGCCGACGGCGCCAGCGCCGCTCGTCGCGGACGGGTCGAAGCCGGACTCCTGCTGGATCAGCCCCTTGAGGACCGCCGGGTCGACCCCGTTTCTCTGCGCCGCCGACGCGATCAGCCCGTCGAACGGGCTGGGCGCGCCGAGGCTCGGCGCCAGCGAGGCCGGCGCCAGGCTTGTCGCGGCAAGCGCGGCCGGGTCGAAGCCGGTGGTCGCGTCCCCGCCGATCGCGGCGAGCGCGGAGCTGGCGAGCGCCTGCTGCGGCGAGCTGCCTGACGCGCTCGCGAGCGCGGCGGGGAAGCTGGCGCCGCCGTTGGACGGCTGCGTGGCGGACGGGTCGGGGGCGCCCTCGGCGCGGGCGACGAGCGACTGCAGCTCGGCGATGCGGGCGATCGCGTCCTGGACGCCGGTCGCCGCGCCGGCGCTCGTCGGGTCGATCGCGGCGAAGCTCATGACGCTCTCCGGCGGTGGACGGTCAGCGCGATCTCGTCGAGCGTGTTGCCTTCGACGCGGGCGAGCTCGCGAGCGTGGTCGGCGCGCTGGCGCTCCTTCAGGCGCTCAAGCGCCTGGCGGTCGCGCGCGGCCTCGCGCAGCCTGTCGCGGTGGGCCTCGACGTCGGTGTCGTGGCGGACGAGGTCCTGCTGGCCTGCCGTGCGGTCGCGCTCGGCGCGCTCGAGGAAGAGCTGTCGCGCCATCAGGTCGGACGCGCTGACAGGCACGGCCGCGAGGTCGCGCTGTTGCTCGCGCGCGGCGTCGAGCGTCTCGCCAGCTTCGCGCAGGCGCTCCTCGCAGCTCGAGCGACGCGAGAGTGCCCCGGCGAGCTCTTCCTTGGCGAGGTCTTCTCCGCGCTCCCGCAGCGCGCGGACGCGCTCGAGGCGAAACCGGAAGGCAGTCACGACCCCGTTGATCGGCCGGTCGCCCGCAACCTTCACCCCTTGGACGGATGTTGGACAGGCGTCATAGTCCCGGCCGCCGCTTCCCGCAGCCGCGCAGCCGCCCGCGGCCGCGCCGGGCAGCTAGCCCCGACGCGCCAACCGCGTGATAGCTTCGCGCCCCGTGAGCGGGCAAGCGAACCCCTACGACGCGTGGGCCGACCTGATGTCGCTGTGGGAGCCCTACGCCGACGACATCGACGTCGCCTACTACGTGCGCGCCGCGGCTGAGCTCGGCGGCCCGTCGGTCGAGCTGGGGATCGGCTACGCGCGCGTCGCCGAGCACGTCAAGCCGGCGTACGGCGTCGACTCCTCCCCGGTGATGATCGCGCGCGCCCAGCCCCGCGTCCCCGAGACGGTGCTGATCGAGAGCGACCTGGCGGAGTACGCGCTGCCCGGCACGGTCCGCCTGGCCTACGCGCCGCTCAACACCTTCGACAGCGTCCCCGGCGACGACGCGATGCGCGCCGCGCTGCGGCGCACGTGGGAGCAGACGGAGCCGGGCGGCCGACTCGTCTTCGACGGGATGATCCCCGACCTCCCGCGCAGCCTGCGCGACAACCGCCGTGTCGAGCTGAGCATCATCGACGCGACGATCGCGATCCAGACAGCCGAGACGGTCGTCGACCGCGCGACCGGCGAGCTGGAGATGACGGCGATCGTCGACGAGCTCGACCCCGACGGGCGCGTCACCGGGCGACGCTACTTCCCGCCGCATCGCATCCGCCCGCGCTCGCCCGAGCAGTGGGAGGCGCTGCTGCTCGAGACCGGCTGGGAGCCGCTCGAGCGCTGGGGCGGCTTCGACGGCGAGCCGCTCGACCCCGACGGCCTGCAGCAGGTCTGGGTCGCCGAGCGGCGCGAGTCCTAGCAGGCGCAAGCCGGGGCGCGGCCGAAGCCGCGCCGCGGCGCGCTCGCGCCGTCACGTCAGCTGAGGTTGAGCGGCGGTATCGCCGGCCCGCCGCCAGCGCCCGCGGGCTGTGCGTCGGCCTCGACCGGCGCCGGCTCGGCGGTGATCCCAAGGTGCTCGCCGATGCTCGCCGCGATGTCGAGCAGCAGCGCGTCGGCGTCGGCGGCCGTCGTCTTCTCGTCGACCCGCTGGCGCAGGAAGCGGTTGATCTGCGGCCGCAGCGCGATCGCCGCGTCGACCGTCTGATCGGTCCCGCCCTGGTAGGCGCCGATCGAGATCAGGTCTTCCTTCTCCTTGTACGCCGCCATCAGGTGGCGCAGCGCCTGGCCGGCCATCCGCACCTGCGGCGAGACGACCTCGCCGACGAGGCGCGAGACCGATGCGAGCACGTCGATCGCCGGGTAGTGCGAGGCATGCGCGAGCTCGCGCGTCAGGACGATGTGGCCGTCGAGGATCGAGCGGACCGCGTCCGCGATCGGCTCGTTCATGTCGTCGCCGTCGACGAGCACGGTGTAGAGGCCGGTGATCGACCCTCTTCTGGCGGTGCCGGAGCGCTCGAGCAGGCGCGGAAGCTGGGCGAAGACCGAGGGCGTGTAGCCGCGCGTCGCGGGCGGCTCGCCGATCGCGAGGCCGACCTCGCGCTGAGCCATCGCAAATCGCGTCACAGAGTCCATCATCAACATGACGTTCGCGCCCTGGTCGCGGAAGTGCTCCGCGATCGCGGTCGCCGTGAACGCCGCCTTGATACGCACGAGCGCCGGCTGGTCGGAGGTGGCGACGACGACGACCGAGTGTGCGAGCGCCTCGCCGAGGTCGCGCTCGATGAACTCCTTCACCTCGCGGCCACGCTCGCCGACGAGCGCGATCACGTTGACGTCGGCCGTCGTGGAGCGGGCGATCATCCCCAGCAGCGACGACTTGCCGACGCCGGAGCCGGCGAAGATCCCGAGCCGCTGGCCGCGGCCGCAGGGGACGAGCGCGTCGAGCGCGCGCACGCCGAGGTCGACGCGCGTGTCGATCCGCGGGCGATCGAGCGGGTCGGGCGGCGAGCTGTTCGTCAGGCGGGGCGCGCCGTTGGTCGCGCGCGGCATCCCGTCGAGCGGCTTGCCGAGGCCGTCGATCACACGGCCGAGCAGGTCTCTGCCGACGCGGATGCGGAACGGCGTGCCGGTCGCGCGGGCGGTCGTCGCCGGGCCGATGCCGTGCATCTCGCCGAGCGGCATCAGCAGCGTCCGCTGGCCGCGGAAGCCGACGACCTCGGCCGGCACCGGCGGGTGCCCGCGGTCGCCGTTGACCATGCAGATCTCGCCGACCTCGCCCTGCAAGCCGGTCGCTTCGACGACGAGGCCGATCAGGTCGCTGACGCGGCCGTGGCGGCGCGCGAGGTCGCTCGCGCGCAGGACGTTGCCGACATGTCTGAGCGTGTCGCCGGGCTCGACGACGACGACCGCCTCAGGCGTCTGATCCTCGGGGCTCATCGCTTATTCACCAAGCTCCAGCTCGACCAGCTCGCGCGCGCGCATCAACTGCGTCGCGACCGTCACGTCGATCTGGCCCTCCTCGGTGCGCACGATCGCGCCGCCGGGCGTGATCCGCCGCTCGGCCTGGACCTCGCAATGCTCGATCCCGCCGAGGCCGGTGATGAAGCCGTCGGTCGCGTCGCGCACCAGCTCGAGGTCGTCGGGGTGGACGAGGATCGTCACGCGGCGGCGCTCGGTCAGGCGCCGCAGCGCGCTTCTGACGACGTCGACGATCCGCTCGGACTCGACCGCGAGCGCGCCCGCGACGATCTTCTCCGCCAGCTGCAGCGCCAGCTCGATCGCGTCGCGCTCGACCTCCGCGGAGGTTTCGTCGCGCACCTGCTCGACGCCCGCGACCGCGGCGTTCAGCGCGGACAACGCGGACTCCAGCCCGGGGCGGGCGGCGTCGACAGCAGCCTGCTGCCCGGCGGCGAAGCCGTCGGCATGGGCCTGCACACGGATCTGCTCGGCCTCCAGCCGCGCCTCCTCGCGCAGCGCCTCGACGCTGAACGGCTCGACGGGAGCAAGCGGCTCCAACTGCTCGAAGGCGTAGAGCGTGACCGGCTCGGCGGCGGCCGCAGCCGCCGCCGTCTGGGCCGGGCCAGCGGCCGCCGAGGCGGGCGCGTCAGACAACGGTGTCGCTCCCACCGCGCCCGATCACAAGAGCGCCAGCATCTTCCAACCGTCGCACGATCGCGACGATGCGGCCCTGGGCCTCTTCGACGACGCGCTTGCGCTGCGGCGGCTGGTACTCCATCTCCTCGCGCAGCAACGTCGCGCCGCGCTCGGACATGTTGCCGAGGATCCGGTCTCTGACGTCGTCGTCGACGCCGCGCAGGGCGAGCGCCAGGTCTCTCTGGTCGGCCTCGCGCAGCACCAGCTGGATCGAGCGGTCGTCGAGCTTGGCGATGTCCTCGAAGACGAACAGCAGCCGGCGGACTTCCTCGCCGAGCTCGGCGTCGCGCTCGGTGAGCGTGTCGAGCACGTTGCGCTCGGTCGGCCGGTCGGTGTAGTTGAGGATCTCCGCGAGCGACTTGACGCCGCCGGAGGAGGAGTACTCCTGCTGCACGACGGACGCGAGCTTCTGCCGCATCACGCCCTCGATCTCCTTCACGACGTCCGGCGGCGTCTCGCTCATGCGAGCGATCCGCAGCGCGATGTCGGCCTGCTCCTCCTCGGGCAGGTGCGCGAGCACCTGCGCGGCGAGCGTCGTGTGCAGGTTGGCGATCACGAGCGCGATCGTCTGCGGCGCCTCGGCGCGCAGGAACGTGACGATGTGGTCCGGCGGGGTGCGGCGCAGGAACTCGAACGGCCGCATCTCGATGACGGACGAGAGCCGGCCGATGATCTCCGCCGCGCGCTCGGGCCCGAGCGCGCGCTCGAGCACCTCGCGGGCGTAGTCGACGCCGCCGGCGGCGAGCGAGTCGTACGCCTGCACGGTCGCGACGAGCTCTTCGAAGACGACGCCGACCGCACCGTGGTCGATCTGCGTCAGCTTCGCCATCTCAAGCGAGAGCGACTCTATTTCCTCGTCGCGCAGGTGCTTGAAGATCTCGGCGGCCTTGTCTGGGCCGAGCGCGACGAGCAGGATCGCGGCCTTCTGCCGCCCTCTGAGCCGGATCGGCGTTCTCTGCGGCAAGCCGCGCGGCGCCGGCATCACCGCCGCGTTGATCGCGGCGGCGTTGGGGTCGGCGGCTGGGAGCTGGATCGCCATCTGCCTCAGTCCTCCTGCATCCAGGCGCGGACGTGCTGGGCGACGCGCGCGGGGTCGCGATCGACCAGCTCCTCGACCTGGAGGCGGTCGGGGTTGTCGGGCGATCTGAGCGGCAGGACGCGCGTCGGCGCCTCGTCGTACTCGAGCTCGGCGAGCGAGCGCGGCGCCTCGATCTCCCGCAGCCACGTCGGCTCGCCGGCAAGCGACTCCTGCTCGCGCTTGCGCAGCTGGCGCCCGACGACGATCAGGAATATCAGCGCGGCGAGGCCGAGCAGACCGTACTTGAGGTAGTCGCCGAACTTGTCGGTGACCGACTGCGTCGGCACTCTCGGCGCGGGCGCGAAGGCGACCTGGCCGAGCGAGACGCTGTCGCCGCGTCTGGCGTCGATGCCGGCGGCGCTGATGACCGCGGCTCTGATCTGCGGCAGCATCGCCGCGGGGATCGATCTGTCGACGAGCACCGCGACCTGCTGTCTCTGAATCGAGCCTGGCGCGATTCTCGTGCGCGTGACGGTCTTGTCGATCGCCATCGTCTGGTCTTCGGTTCTGTGTCTGTATCTCGAGTTGCCGGTGCCGAGCTGCGCGTAGACCGGCGGCGTGTTGCCGGCGGTGCCGGCAGGGCCGCCGGTGCCGGCGCCTCTGCCGATCAGCGACTCGTTGTCAGTTCTTCTGTTGACCGGCACGCCGGCTCTGCCGTAGACGAGTCTGTCCTGCGTCGCCTGGTTGGCGTCGAGGTCGGCGTTGACCTTCACCTGCGCCTTGCCCGGGCCGAGCGTCGTCGCGAGCATCGAGGTGAGGCTCGACGCCAGCTGCTGGTCGTAGCGCGCCTCGGCCGCCTGCTTGGCGAGCAGGTCGCCGCCGGTGCCGCCGTCGGTCGTCGACGTCGGCCACAGCATCGAGCCCGTCGCGTCGGTGATCGTGACCTTGTCGGACTTCAGGCCGGGGACGCTGTTGGTGACGAGCTGCGCTATCCCGCGCACCTGGTCGGACGTCAGCGCGCCGGTCGAGCCCGACAGCAGCACCGCCGCGGTCGCGGGGTTGGCCGAGTCGGCGAACAGCTGCGCGTCTCTGTCGGGCAGCACGAGCTGGACGGAGGCGTCCGAGACGCCGTCGACGTCTTCGATCGTCTTGGAGATCTCGCCTTCGAGCGCGCGCTGGTAGTCGATCTGCTGCTGGAAGTTGCTGGTGCCCAGCTTCTCGTTGTCCAGGATCGTGTAGCCCTGTTGCGAGCTGCTGCTGGGAACGCCGGCCGTCGCGAGCGCGACGCGCGCCTCTGCCGTCTGGCCCTTCTGGACGGCGAGCGCGGTGCCGTTGTTCTGGAGCTGGTAGGCGATGCCTCTCTGGTCCAGCGCGGCGGTCACGTCGCCGGTGTCCTTCGGGTCCATGCCGGTCAGCAGCGTCGTGAAGCTGGGCGCCGTCGCGATCTTCATCAGCACGACGATCACGATCAGGATCGCGAGCGCCCCGCCGCCAAGAGCGAGCTTGCCGCGCGTCGAGAGGTTGGCCAGCAGGGCGCGAGTCGGCATTTATCAGACCTGCGTCTGGAAGATCGACTGCAGCGCCTCGGAGCCTCTCGAGCGCAGCTGCGAGGCGAAGTCCATCGAGAGCTGCGCCTGCTCGACCGCCGTGACGGCCTGGACCGGATCGGTCGCGGTGCCGTTGGCGAGCGCGGTGCCGGCCTGGGCCGCGGCGTCCTGTGACGCCTGCAGCTTCTCGATCTCGTTGCCGAGCATCGAGCCGAAGCTGTCGCTGCCGGCCGGAGCGGCGCCGTCGACCGAGGGGATCGCGGCGTCGTTGCCGGGGATGTCCGGGATGCCCTGGACCTGCCACTCGCTGCCAGCGGCCGGGTTGGCCGCGCCGACGAGCGCCGAGGGGTCGATCGCGGCGATCATCTGAGGATCCCCAGCGTCTGGGTGAACATCTGCTTGGCGGAGTCCATCGCGGTCACGTTCGCCTCGTAGGAGCGCGAGGAGCTGATCAAGTCGACCATCTCCGTCACGGGGTTGATGTTCGGCTCGGTCACGTAGCCCTGGGCGTTCGCGTCCGGGTGGCTGGGGTCGTAGACCTGCTTGGTGGAGGTCGGGTCCTGGACGATCCCGGCGACCTCGACGCCGCTGGGCGCGGAGGTCGCGGTGACGCCGCCGACCGCGCCGGTCAACACGTCGCCGAAGCTGCCGCCGCCCTGCTGCTGGAGGACGACCTCCTTGCGCAGGTACGGGCCGCCGTTCGCGGTCCGCGTGGTCTCCGCGTTGGCGAGGTTCTCGGAGGTGACGTCCATCCGCAGGCGCTCGGCCGTCAGGCCGCTGCCGGCGATCTCGATCGCGTCGAAGAAGCCCATCAGAAGCCGATCGCTGTTCTGACGATGTCGAAGCGCGAGCTCATCACTTGGACGATCGCCTGGTATTCGAGCGAGTTCTCGGCCAGGTTGGCGCCCTCCTCGTCGACGTCGAGGCCGCTGCCGTCGGCGCGCACGACGCGCGTCGGGTCGGTCTGCGGCTGGTAGTCGATCGTCGTCGGGTCGACGCCCGACGCCTGCGCCGCCTGCAAGGCGGAGTGGAAGTCGACGTCTTGGCGCTGATATCCCGGCGTGTTGATGTTCGCCAGGTTGTTCGTCAGCGCCTGCTGTCGCATCGAGGCGCCTTGCGCGGCGCTTTCGAGCGCGAGCTGGGTGCTGTCGAAGAGGCTCATCGAGTGAGGGTCCTTTCAAGCCGTCCTGCGGTCGTCAGCCCCTGCCGTGGGGCTGGCAAGCGAGTGGATCGGCCAGTCGAGAAGGTTCTTGAGCGGTGGTCCGTTGCTGCCGGTTAGACGTTCCAGCTCATCCCGCGCGGCCGCGAGGAGTCGGCGCCGTAGCCGCGGGCCGCGCGGCGGCCCTGCTCGACGTGCGACAGCGCGCGCCGCGCGGCAGACGCGTGGCGCGCGAGCTCGGCGGTGATGCGGTCGTTGATCGCCTTGGCGCGGGCAAGCGCAGCAGCCGCGCTCTGCGGCGGCGTCGCCGGCATCGTCGCGAGCAGCTCGCGGCGCTCTTGGAGCAGCGCGAGCAGCTCCGCGCCGTCGGGCAGCTCGTCGCCGCTGAGCAGGTCGAGCTGGCGCTGGCCGAGCTCGGCCAGCGCCTCGTAGGGGACCGCCTCGTCGGCGACCGGCGCGACAGCGGCCGCGCTTGCCGCGCTCATGCCGTCGCCGCCATCGGCTTGCTGCAGATCTGGTCCCACGCGCTGCGCAGCTCGGCGAGCAGCCCGCTGACCTCGTCGATCCGCTCGGGGTCCTTGCGCACCCGCGCCTGCGCGGTCTGCGTCAGGCAGTAGCGGTAGATCGCGTCGAGGCGGTGAGAGATCTCGCCCTGGCTCATGTCGAGCGTGCTCTGGAGGTGCGAGATGATCTCCTCAGCGCGCCGCAGGCGGTCCGAGGCGGCGGAGAACTGGCCGGCGCGCGTCGCGGCGGCGGCCTGGTAGAGAAAGCGATGCGCGCCGTCGTAGAGCATCACGACGAGCCGCTGCGGCGGCGCGGTGAGGATCGCGCTCTCGCGATACGACTGCGGCGAAGCCGCAAGGTTCGTGCTCATGGGTCTTCCGGGTTCGAGGGACGCAACGTTTCAGGACAGACGTCGTCCTTCAAGCCAGTGATCGGCGGAGCGGCGCTGTAGTTGAGCGCCGCCCCAGCCGGTCACCGTCAAGCGGTTAGAGGGAAGCGATCTGGCCGTCGAGCCAGGAGCTCTGCGACGATGTCTGAGACATCGCCACTTCCATCGCCGTGAACTGCGCCTGCAGCGACGTCTGGTAGTTGGTGAGCCGCTCGTTCCAGTCGGAGATGTTGTTGTTGAGCGCTCTCAGCTCGTCGCTGTCGCCGCTGGTGCGGATGTCGAGCGTGCCGGTGCCCGCAGCGATCGCGCTGTCGATCTCGGCCGACATCCGTCTCGCCCAGCCGTCCGTGCCCGCGACGCCGGCGAGCAGGTTGCGCACGCCGTCGGGGTCGCTTGTCAGCTCGGCCTCGAGTCTGCTTCTGTCGAACGACAGCATCCCGTTCAACGTGTCCTGCGAGCTGTTGTCGACCGAGCCGGGCTTGCCGGTCGAGATGCCGAGCTCGCTGAGCAGGCTCAGGCCGTTGCCCGAGACGTCTCTCGGCAGGCCGTCGACCGGCTCGTAGACCGTCTCGCGCATGTGGCTGAGCAGTTCCTCGAGGTCCTCGTCGTTGAACAGCATGCCCTGCTGGAGCTGGGCCTGGGAGCGCGGGTCCGGCACCGCTCTCGCGATGTCGTCGGCCGTGCGCGGGTCAGGGACCGTTCTCTCGTTCAGTCTCGCCTGGATCAGCGTGACCGTCGCGTTGTACGTGTCGACGAAGCCCTGCAGCGCTCTCTCGATCGCCTCGGTGTCGGCGCCGGGCGCGCCGACGCTGACGCTCGCCGGGCCGTTCGCCGTCGTCGTCGCCTTCAACGTGATCGAGAGGCCGTCGATGCCGTCGGTGACGACGTTGGAGTGCGACGTTCTCGCCTGGCCGTCGATCGTGTACATCGCGTCTCTGCCGATGCGCTTCTTCGCTGTCTGCTCGGTCAGCGTCGCGCCGCCGGCCCCGTCGTCGACCTGGATGTAGCCCTCGGGGTCGTCCGGGAGGCCGTCTCTGTCAGCGTCGGCGCGCAGGTCGCCGCTCGAGCGGCTGGAGAGCACGAGCGTGCCGTCGTCGGTCGCGGCGGCGAAGACGGTCGCGTCTCTGTCGCTGTTGATGTCCGCCGCCAGCTCCTGCGCCGTCTCGCCCGCTCTGACCGCGGTCGCGTGGCCGTCGATCGTGATGGTGCCGTCGGCGGTCGGTCTGACGAACGTGAACGTCCGCTGCGACGCGCTCGCGAGCTGGCTGACGCCGATCTCATAGGTGCCGACGCCGGCGCCCGTCGTCGAGCTGATGCTGACCTTCGTGTCGTCGCTGCTCGTGTAGTCCTGCGTCGAGCTGTAGAGCGTCGGGTCGCTCAGCGCCTGCGCGGCCGTCTGCAACGACGCGAGCTGCGTCTTGAAGCTGCTGAGGATCGAGTCGCGCGCGGTGATCTGCGTCACCTGCTGCTGCAACCCGTTGCGCGGCTGCTCCTCGATCTGCATCAGCTCTTGGATGATCGAGGCGGTGTCCAGGCCTGACTGCAGGCCGGAGATCTGTGTCAACGGGGCTGTTGACATGGCTTACAGGGTCCCTCCTGTTGCGAGTTCGATCAGCTTGCTCGGCGGGATCGTGCGGAGCACGTTGCCGTCAAGGTCCTTCACCTCGATCGTCACCCGGCCCGTTTCCTCGCTGAGCGAGAAGGACAGTTGACGGCCTTGCGCGTGAAGCGTCCGGTAGGCGTGCCCGGCGGCGTCGATCGCCTCGATCACGTCCTGTGGAAGATGGGAGCCCTCCTCGCTCGCGGTCGCGCGCGTCAGCACGGGAGCCCGCTGGAAGCGCGCGAACGAGACGGTGTCGCGCGCTCCGCTGCTGCTGGCCGATCCGACGGACGTGACGTCCAAGCTCATGGGCTGATCCTCCGGGCTTCCACGCTCGTGGCGAGCCGTTGCGGGGTTTCGTTCTCCCGGGTCGTCGGCGCCCGCGGGCCCGACTTGACCGGGCTCGACGGATGTACGGCGCAGAGCCCCGCGGTTAGGCGGCGAGCGGCTCCAGCGCCTCCCGCAGGCGTTCTGCGACGGCGTCGTTCGGTCTCAGCTGCTGCGCCTCGCGGACGAAGTCGAGCGCCTCCGCGGTCATGCCCTTCGCCGCGGCGACCTGAGCGAGGCCGAGCAGCGCCCGCACGTCGAGGGGGTCGGCCTGCGCGATCGGCAGCCACTCATCGGCGGCCGACTCGACGAAGCCGCGCCGCAAGTACATGCGAGCCAGCACCTCTGCCCGTTCGCGCGCGTCGACCGGCGTCAGCGACAAGAGCCCGACGAGCTGCTCGAACGCCTCGAACTCGTGCACCCGCAGCAGCGCCTCCAGCGCCGTCACCAGCAGCGGCGCCGCGCCGTACGGGAGCGCGTCGCCCGGCGCGGCGCCGGTCGCGACGGCATGCCAGGCGACGAACAGCTCGACGTCGTCGTCGTCGAGCCCGCCGACGTTGCTGCGCGCAAGGACCGCGGCGGCGCCGTCGAGGTCGCCCCCGACGATCCGCGCGAACAGCTCGCTGCGGCGCGCGGCGGCGGCGAACGGCTCGTCGTCGGCCAGCTCGGCGGCGACCTGCGCCGCTTCCTCCCAGCGCTTCAGCGCCAGCAGCGACTCGGCGAGCGCGACGCGCGCTCCGCCGTTGGACGGCTGGCGCTCGAGCAGGGAGCGGTACTGGCGAGCGGCGACCTCCGTCTCGCCGGCCTCGTAGAGGCCGGTCGCGAGCAGGAACGAGATCGTCGGCGTCAGCTCCGCCAGCTCCTCGACGCGCGCGACGACCGCCTCGGCGTCCGCGCCGGACGCGAGCTTCGCGGAGACGAACGGCAGCACGAGGCCGAAGAAGCCGGGGAACTCGCTGAGGCAGGCGTCGAGCATCTCCGCCGCGGTCGCCGGATCGCCCTTGAGGTGATGGGTGATCTCGGCGATCGCGATCTGCGGCAGGAAGGTGCCGGCGCCGACCAGCGCGGTGTAGCCGGTCGGCGCGTCGCCCATCGCGACCGCGGCGCGAAAGCGGTCGAGCGCCTCGTCGACGCGGTTGAGCGCCTGCAGCGAGAGGCCCTGGTCGTAGACGAGGTCGGTGAAGCCGGGCAGGCGCTCGAGCGCCTCGCCGGCGCGCTCGTACGCCTCCTCGTAGCGGCCCATGCCGCGCAACACGTTGACGAGCCGGACCGACAGCGTCGGCAGGAAGCCGCGCGCCGACCAGTCCTCGCTGAGGATCTGCCACGCCAGCTCGAACTCCGCGTGCGCGTTCTCAAGCTCGTTGAGAACGCCGTACTCGGAGCCGAGGTTGAAGTGGAAGAAGGCGTCGTTGTCGACGTCGCCTTCGTCGCGCTGCGCAAGCAGCAGCTCGACGTTGCGGCGCGACTTCTCCTTCGAGTCGCGGACCGCGCCGAGGTAGCCGTAGTGCTCGATGCGCACGTCGATCATGCCGACCCGCTCAGGCTGGCCGGTCGGCAGCTTGTCCGCGATCTGCTCGTGCAGGCGGCCGCTGAAGCGGTACTCGGGGCGGGCGCGGAACATCCGCAGCGCAAGGTGGTGGGTGCCGGTCCCGTCGCCGAGCTCGCCGGTGTAGCTGGTCTCGTTGAGGTAGATCGCCTCGCGCCAGACCTGCCCGGTCGCGGCGCGCAGCTTCGGTATGTCGGCCTCGACGAGCACCTCGTCGGCGTCGAGGTAGAGCAGCCAGTCGCCGGTCGCGCCGTCGAACGAGACGTTGCGGGCGTCGGAGAAAGAGCCGGTCCACTCGCGCTCGATCACGCGCGCCCCGAACGACTTCGCGATCTCGATCGTGCGGTCGGTGGAGCCGGTGTCGACGATCACGATCTCGTCGACGGCGGGAGCGGCCGCGGCCAGGCAGCGTGGCAGCATCTCCTCCTCGTCCTTGACGATCATGCAGAGGCTCAGCTTCAGCCCGGTCTGCGGCCGGACGCGCTTGGCGAGCCGCTCGGCACGTCTGGCGAGCATCGACAAGGCCGTCGTCATCGCGGCCGGGCGTCTCACGGTCGTGCGCGCGGCGGCAGCACGGCGGAGCGCGAGCTCTCTGCGGTTCTGATCGAGGAACA
The DNA here is from genome assembly GCA_036499225.1 of Conexibacter sp. Taxonomy (GTDB): domain Bacteria; phylum Actinomycetota; class Thermoleophilia; order Solirubrobacterales; family Solirubrobacteraceae; genus Conexibacter. Next base: position 62,528 of record DASYEC010000116.1, on the reverse strand, counting down.
GCAGCTCGGGGCTCAGCCGGGCAGCGGCGTCGAACAGCACGCCCGCGCCGCGCAGCTCCCACAGCTCGTAGAACAGCACGCCAGCGTAATTGAGCAGCAGCGGCTCACGCGGCTCCTGCTCCAGCACGGCGATGCTCGCGCCCGCGGCGGCCAGGTAAATCGACGGGACGCGACCCGGGTCCGCGCTTCTGACCGCTTCCAGCGCCGCCTCCAGCAGCGTGCGCCGGCGCGTGTAGCGCATGTGAATGTCGTCGATTGACTCCGCCTGCGCGAACAGGTCGCGGTAACCGTCAAGATCGCCGCTTGTGAGCAGCTCGACCGCGAGCGTGCCGATCGGGTCGACGTCGGCGCTCGCCGCGATCGGTCTGGAAGAAGTGGTGGCAGTGAGGCGAAGCGCCATGCGAGGGAGACCTCCAACGAGGGGACATCCCGTGTCATCGGCCGCCGCTCCCGCGTCCTGAGCGTCAATCGCCGTAATGACAGCGCACGCCCGCAAAACGTCCGTGGACCCACCGTCGGTTCCCTGGGAATCGCGGTAGCTGCGGGATTTTCACGCTCGCGAGCAGCTCGTCTTGCGACTGCTGTTATGTGAATCGGATCACGCGTCTGGACGAATGTTGGGGGTTTAGTACCCCAATCGGGCGATCCAGCTGCGATGCCTGGCTTCCGATACCTGCCGCGCAGCCCCCAAATCCCAAGGTCGTCCCTCGAACCCCCAGGAAGGCATCGGAGCATGAAGCTCGACACGAGGCGCACGCATCGCATCTCGGCGGAGGATGCGCTCGCGCTGTGGCGGCAGTACAAGGAGTCCGGAGACCGCGCAGTGCGCGACCGGCTCGTTCTGACCTTCTCGCCGATGGTCAAGTACATCGTCTACAAGAAGGTCCGCGAGATCCCGGCTCGTTGTGACGTCGAGGACTTCATCTCATGCGGGCTTGAGGCGCTGATTCACTCAATCGAGCGCTACGACCCGGAGAAGGGCGCGACGCTGGAGCAGTTCGCCTGGACGCGCATCCACGGCGCCGTGCTCGACGAGCTGCGCCGTCAGGACTGGGCGCCGCGCTCCCTGCGCCGCTGGGAGCGGGACATCAACCAGGCGCGCGAGCACTTCATCGGCGTCCACGGCCGGCGGCCCTCGCGCGAGGAGCTGGCTGGGGCGATCGGCACGACGCCCGACGAGCTGCGTGCCCGCGAGGACGAGATCGTCGCCTCTGACGTCACCTCGCTCAACACGCTCGTGCTCAGCGACGACGAGACCGCGATCGAGCGGATAGACACGCTCGTCAGCGACGACCGCTTCGCCGACCCTGAGCACCACACCGCGCGCGACCAGGCGAAGACCCGCTTCCGCGAGGCGTTCGAGCGGCTGCCCCGGCGCGAGCGCGAGGTTGCCGTGCTGCTGTACGTCAAGAACCTCACGCTGCGCGAGATCGGCGCGATCCTCGGCGTCTCCGAGAGCCGCGTCTGCCAGATCCACGGCCAGCTCAAGCGGATGCTGAAGGAGGAGCTGTCAGCCGACTCCGTCCTCTTCAGCGAGGTCGCCTGACTCTCTCCACCTGACGGTCCGGTGGGAGATCGGCTCAGCGCCGGCCTGCCACTGGATCGCTAGGAGCGGCCCGACCGACCGGGCAGCGCATCGGCGCCGCCGCCGGCGGCCGCTTCCGCCTCCAGGCGCCCGAGCCAGACGAGCGCCTCTGTCACCGCCTGCTGCAGCGCCGCGGGCATATCGTCCAGCCGCGCTTGTGCCAGCGCTCGCTCCAGCGCGGCGCGCGCCTCGACGCCGCTGCTGCTGTCGCCGTCAGGCATAGAGGTCGACCGGTCGATGGCGGCGGCGCGCGCTCACGCGCGCCAGTCGCCGCGTCACGGCCGTGATCGCCTCGCGCAGCCGTGGGGCGCGCCGCTCGCCGAGCGCCAGCGGCAGCCCGTCGTCGAACGCGGCGTCGACCGCGATGCCGCTGGGGTCGAGCGAGACGCGCAGCTCGACGAGGCCCAGCTGCGGCAGCTCGCAGCGCAGCGTCACCGCCGCCGGGCCCTCGTCGGACTGCTCGCCGCCGCCCTCGCGCTCGGTCACCGCGAAACGGCCGCCGCCCGGCAGCTTGACCTCCGCCGGCGCCGGCGGCTGAGAAGAGGGATAGAGGTCCTGGCGCTGGGCGATCTGCAGCAGCACCTGCTCGTTGGCCGTCTCGCGAACGACGAGCCGCAGGCGTTCGCCGGGCTCGAGCTCCTCGGGCAGCTTCGCCGTCAGGATCGCGCCGGAAAGGTTGAGGATCCCCATCCCGTTGGGGCCGCGCTCAAGCACGCGGGCGGGCAGCACGCGGCCTCTCGTCAGCGCCACGTCCGGCGCGGCGCCGCGCATCAGGGCGAGGGCGACCACAATCGGCTGCATCGCCGGGAGCGTAGCCGTCCGTTGCGCCCAAAGCGTTCAAGCCTGGCGGCGCGCTGCCGACCAACCAGGCCAAATGGAACGTGGCCTTTACATCGCGGCGTCCGGCATGGTTGCCGAGCAGATGCGCCAGGACGCGATCGCGAACAACTTGGCGAATGCCTCGACGCCCGGCTACAAAGCCGACCGCGTCACGCAATCGACCTTCAACGACCTGCTGCTGTCCAACACGCAGACGGGCCAGCCGGTCGGCGGCCTCGGCACCGGCGTCTTCGCCGACAGAATGACGACCGACTTCGCCGACCAGCCGCTGAAGCCGACCGATCAGCCGCTCGACCTCGCGATCGCGGGCAACGGCTGGTTCGGCGTGCGGACGCCCAACGGCGTGCAGTACACCCGCAACGGGCAGTTCACGGCCTCCGCGCAGGGCACGCTGATCGATCAGAACGGCAACAACGTGCTCGGCGCCGGCGGCGGCCCGGTCCAGCTCGACGCACAGGGCCAGGTCACGCCCGGCAGCGTCGGCGTCTTCAGAGTCGCCAACCCCGCCAAGCAGGGCAACAACTACGTCACGGGCGCCGCCGCTGGCCAGGACACCGGCTCGGTCAGAACCGGCTCGCTTGAGAGCTCGGGCCTTGACCCGGCGACCGCGATGGTCGACATGATCGCCTCCTTCCGCTCCTACGAGGCGGGCCAGAGAGCGATCCAGACGATCGACCAGTCGTTGCAAGAGGCGGCCAGCCAGGTCGCGAACCCGCACGCGAACTGAGGCGCCCGCTAGGCGCTCAAGTCCCGGTGGTCGTGACCGATCACACGGGTTGAACCAGGAGCCGACGCTGGACCGCACGCTGCGGAGGCCGGGCTCCTACCAGGACACGAGAACCCGAAAAGGCTCGAGGACACGGATGCTTGAAGGCCTCTATTCAGCGGCCGCCGGCATGGCAGCTCAGCAGCAGGCGATTGACGGTGTGGCGAACGACCTCGCCAACGTCAACACGACCGGCTACAAGAGCGTGCGCGTCGGCTTCCGCGACCTGATTTACAACCCGCAAGGCCCGCCGGCCGGGCCAACGGTCAGCGCCGGCGCCGGCGCGGCGGCGTCGATTATCGGCCGCTCGCAAGAGCAGGGCGCCTTGCGGACGACCGACCAGCCGCTTGACGTCGCGATCTCCGGGCCTGGCTTCATCCAGGTGCGCCAGCCCGACGGGACCCCCGCGCTGACACGCGACGGCAGCCTGCGCGTCGACTCGCTCGGCCGCATCGGCACCGCCGACGGCGACCTGCTCGACCCGCCGATCCAGGTGCCGGCGAACACTTCGATCGACAGAGTCGGGATCTCGAGAAACGGCACCGTGACGGTCAACGGCGGCCGCGCGATCGGCCGCATCCAGCTCGTCACCGTCGCCTCTTCCGACGGACTGCAGCCGCTGGGCAGCAACCGCTTCGCCGTCACGGCGGCGAGTGGCGCGGCCGGCGCTGCCGGTGCCGCGACGACGTTGATCCAGGGCCATCTCGAAGGCTCGAACGTCGACATGTCGAGCGCGATGACGGACATGATGACCGCGCAGCGCGGCTACGAGATGACGAGCAGAGTCATCCAGATGCAGGACGACATGATGTCGATCGCCAACGGGGTGAAGAAGTAATGGGGAACTGCAGCCAGAGGCTTTCTTCCCTTGGCGAGAGCTCGCCAGCGGCTCCTTCTCGCGGTGGGGGGGAATCCCGATGAGCGCGTTGCCGCCGATCGACCAGTCGACGCTGCCGCTCGACATCCAAAAGGGCTCGCAGGCGCGCAGAGACGCCTACACGGCCGGCCTCGGCTTCGAGCAGATGCTCGTCCAGCAGCTGACCGACTCGGTCACCGAGGACTCCCAGGACGCGATGGGCGGCGACTCGCCGTACGCGAGCCTGCTGCCCCAGGCCCTCACCGACGGGATCATGAACGCGGGCGGCCTCGGCCTCGCGCGTCAGCTGACCGACGCAATGGCGCCGCTCGCCAGCGTCGCACCCGCCGGCACGGCTCCCACCGCTTCAACCGACGGCGGCGCAAGCGCGCCGACCGCTCCCACCACCACTGGCACCGAGGAGACGGCGAAATGAGCGCCATCGCCCCGCAGCATGGCAGCGCCTCGCTCGTCGACCCGCTGCTGTCCAACGACCTGATCGCCCATCTCGACGCGCAGATCGCCTCCGCGGCGCGGCTGCTGGAGATCGTTATGACGCAGGAGGCCGCGATCCAGGAGCGCGACGTCGACGCTGTCGTGCGCCAGGTCGCCGCCTTCCAGGCCGAGTTCGAGCGCCGCACGCGGCTGGAGGCCGACCGCACGCGGCTGCTGTCGCGCGCCGCCTCCGCCCTGCGGCTGTCGCCCGACGAGGTGACCGTCTCGCGGATGGCGAAGCTGATGGCGCCAGCCGACGGCCGCGTCGCGACGACGCGCAGCACCGAGCTGCAGAGCCTGCTCGCCGAGCTGTCGACCCGTCACACCGCGAACCAGGCGCTGATCCGTCAGGAGCTCGCCTTCCTCGACCACCTGCTGAGCATGATCGACCCCGTTCCGGCGCTCAGCTACCAGCAGGGCGGCACCGCCAACGTCATGCCCGCGACGTCCTCGCCGTCGCACCGCGCCTTCGACCTCCACGCCTGAGACCCAGCCATGTCACTTTCTACTTTCTCCGGCCTGCAGGTAGCGCTGCGCGGCCTGATGGCGCAGCAGATGGCTCTCGACACGACGGGCCACAACATCGCGAACGCGAACACGCTCGGCTACTCGCGCCAGACGGTCGACATGACGACGATGCCGGCGCTCACGCTGCCGTCGATCTCCGGCAACAACGGCAACGGCGTGCAGCTCGGGATGGGCGTCGACGTGACGCAGATCCAGCGCGTCCGCGACAGCTTCCTCGACATCCAGTACCGCTCCGAGAACATGCAGTACGGCGACTCGAGCGCCAGAGCCGACGCGCTCGGGCAGGCGGAGCTCGCCTTCGACGAGCCGTCTGAGACGGGCGTCAACCAGCTGCTGTCGAACTTCTACGACGCCTGGTCCGCCGTCCAGCACGCCCCGAACGACCCCTCGGCGCGCACGACGCTGATCAGAGCGGCCGGCACGCTCGCCTCCGCCTTCGCCTCCGTCAGCGACCAGCTGACGAGAACGGCCACCGACGCCCAAGAGCAGTACGACGCGATCACCGGCCCGTCCGGCGACGTCGAGAGCATGGCCAAGCAGCTCGCTCAGCTGAACACGGCGATCTCGCACGCCACCGCCGTCGGCCAGGCCCCCAACGACCTGCTCGACCAGCGCGACGAGCTGCTCGACAGACTCTCCGGGCTGGCGCAGGTCTCGGTCACGCAGAACAGAGACGGCACCGACACGGTCGACTTCGGCGGCGTCACACTCGTCGACCCGAGAGCGGCCAACGGCTACACCTGGCCGCAGACGCTGACCAACCCGGGCGGCCAGCTCGGCGCGCTGCAGGCGCTCGCTTCCCCGACCGGGCCGGCCATGACGTACAAGGGCAGACTCGACGGCGTCGTCGCCGAGCTGGTCAGAAACGTCAACGACATCTACTCCAGAGCCGACGGCAGAAACTTCTTCGACCCGGCCGGCACGACCGCCGACGCGTTGGCGGTGATCGCGACCGACGCCAACCTCGTCACCGGCACCGACACGACGAGCGCGGGCAGCGACGACATCGCGACGGCGATCGCCGCGCTGCGCGGCGGCCAGGTCGACAGAAACTACGCGTCGCTCGTGGCCGAGGTCGGCTCCGACGTCAAGGACAGCGACAACCAGCAGAGAATCCAGCTGTCGCTGCTCGACTCGATCGAGCAGCGCCGCCTCAGCGTCCAGGGCGTCGCGACCGACGAGGAGATGACCAACCTCATCCAGTTCCAGCGTGGCTACCAGGCCTCCGCGCGCGTGATGACGACGCTGGACAGCATGCTCGACACGTTGATCAACCGAACCGGGACCACGGGGCTCTAGCCATGACGATGCGGATCACCACTCAGATGTCGGCCCGGACGATCCTGCGGGATCTCAACGGGAACCTCGACAACCTGTCGAACCTGCAGGTCCAGATGTCGACGGGCATGCAGATCAACAAGCCTTCCGACGACCCGTACGGCACGAGCCGCGCGATGGAGCTGCGCGGCGAGCTCAACGGCTTCCAGCAGTACACGAGCAACGTCAACGACGGCACCGCCTGGCTGAACGCCAGCGACACCGCGCTGTCGGGCATGGGCGACGTCATCCAGCGCGCGAGAGAGCTGACGATCGAGGGCGGCACCGACTCGGCCAGCCCGCAGTCGCGCTCCGCCGCGGCCGACGAGATCGACCAGCTGATCGGGACGCTCAAGCAGGAGGCGAACGTCCAGTACGCCGGCAGCTTCATCTTCTCCGGCACGGCGATCGACAGACCGCCCTACGGCGACGCCAACGACGCGTTCGGCGGCAACACGAACGCGATGCAGCGTGAGATCGGCCCGGGCACGAACCTCGACGTCAACGTCGACATCTCGAGCGTGCTGGGCAACGGCCAGACGCCGGCTCCGGGCGACGACAAGCTGATCGACACGCTGCGCGACATCTCCGCCGACCTGCGCTCAGGCAACGGCGACGCGCTGCGCGGCACCGACCTCAACCGCCTCGACAGCAACCAGGACGCGCTCATAGCGGTGCGCGCCGAGGTCGGCGCGCGCACGAACCGCATGACGGTCGCGTACAACCGGCTGCAGTCGCTGACGCTGAACGCGACGAGACTGCTGTCGGACACCGAGGACGCCGACACGCCGCAGACGCTGACCGACTACACGACCGAGTCGGCGGCGTACCAGATGGCGTTGAAGGCCGGCGCCAACGTCATCCAGCCCTCACTGCTCGACTTCCTCAGCTGAGCCGAGCCCTTCGCTTCACATGACGCGGGAGGAGACCCCCTTGCCATTCACCTTCGACAGCACCCGTTTCGGGCAGATCGAGATCGCCGACGGCAGCGTGATCGACTTCCCCCACGGGCTGATCGGCTTCGAGAGCCGGCGTTTCGCGCTGATCGCGCGCGAGGTGGACGCCGACTTCGTCTGGCTGCACTCGCTCGACGACGCGGCGCTGGCGATCCCAGTCTGCGACCCGCGCCGCTTCTTCAGCTCCTTCGCGCTCGAGATTCCCGCGGAGGAGCTGGAGCGGCTCGCGCTGCCGCAGCTCACGGAGACCGCCATCTATGTCACCGTTCGGGCAAGCGACCAGCTCGCGGACTTCACGGCGAACCTGCGCGCACCGATCGTGATCGCTGCCGGCGTCGGCCACCAGGTCATCAACCAGGCAGCCGACGCCTCGCTGCGAGCGCCGCTCTTCGGCGAGCTCGCCGCGAAGGCGGCGCAGACGACCGAGCGCGCCGCCTGAGGCGCCGCGGGCCGGGTCGGCCCACCAGCTCCAAGGAGGAACCATGCTGATCATCACGCGGCGGCCAGGCGAGAAGATCGTCCTCGGCGAGGACATAACGGTCACCGTGATGGAGGTCAGCGGCCAGACGGTCCGGCTGGGGATCGACGCGCCGAAGTCGCTGCCGATCTACCGCGAGGAGATCTGGGCGGCCGTCAAGCAGGAGAACGCGGCGGCTGCGGCCGCCCGCGACCTTCCGCCGCTGCCCGACAGAGGCGGCAGAGCGGCGTAGGCGCGCCCGCGCCGCTGCGCGTCGGCGCGCCCATCTCGCGCAAGAGCCCGCCCAACCGGGGCCGATCGCGATCCCGGCGCTGGGCTCTGCCTCCGTGCTCCGTATCGTGGGTCCCATCGCCCACGACCAAGGACACGCGGGATCGGTGGAGTAGGACGCATGGATGACGGGCACGTGCCGCAAAATATCGGTGGACCCATGAGCACCCTGCTGGGCACGCTGCTGAACGACCGCTACCGCCTCGAGGCCCGCATCGGGACCGGCGGCATGTCGACGGTCTACCGCGCGCTCGACGAGACGCTCGAGCGACAGGTCGCGATCAAGCTGATGAACCGCGAGATCGCGTCGGACTCCGACCAGCTCGAGCGCTTCCGCCGCGAGGCCCGCGCGGTCGCGCAGCTGTCGCATCCGCACATCGTCGGCGTGATCGACGCCGGCGAGGATGCCGGCCGGCCGTACATCGTCTTCGAGTACGTCGAGGGCGAGACGCTCAAGGAGCGGATCCGCCGCCTCGGCCAGCTGCCGATATCCGAGGCGCTCGCCTACGCGATCGAGATCGCCCGCGCGCTCGGCGCCGCGCACGCTCGCCACATCGTCCACCGCGACGTCAAGCCGCAGAACGTCCTGATCGACGAAGAGGGCAGTGCGAAGGTCACCGACTTCGGCATCGCGCGCACGCTCGACGAGGAGGGGCTGACGCAGGACGGCCGCGTTCTGGGCACGACCGACTACGTCTCCCCTGAGCAGGCGCTCGGCCACGACGTGACCGGCCAGTCCGACCTGTACTCGCTCGGCGTCGTGCTGTTCGAGATGCTGACCGGGACCGTCCCCTTCAGAGGCGAGAACCAGGTCGCGGTCGCGATGAAGCACGTGCGCGAGGAGCTGCCCGACGTGCGCCAGCTGCGGCCGGAGGTGTCGGCCTCGCTCGCCGCGATCGTCGACCACGCCACCGCGAAGGAGCTCGCCGAGCGCTACCGCAGCGACGAGGAGCTGATCGACGACCTCGCCGACGCGCTCGCGCTCGAGACGGCGCGCTCGGGCAGCGCGACCGGCGAGGCGACGACCGTGATCCGCACGCTGCCCGAGAGAGCCCAGCGGCGCGTCCCGCTGCGCGTGCGCAGGCCGGCGTGGATCGCGCTCGGCGCGCTGCTCATCGCGGCGGCGCTCGTCGTCGCGATCGTCGCGCTGCGCGACAACACCGAGCGCGGCACCGGCACCGCCCCAGGCCGGCCGGTCCACGACTCCAGCGGCAGAGCGCTCGCGCAGATCAGCCTGCGCCAGAGCGCGGCGAACGACTACGACCCGGTCGGCGACGGCGGCGACGGCGTCGAGCACCCCGAGTCGACGAGCGCGGCGGTCGACAACAACCCGCAGACGTTCTGGCACACCGAGTCGTACAGCGATGGTGCGCTCGGCAAGACCGGCGTCGGCCTCACGGTCGACGTCTCGCCCGGCGCCGTGCTGAGGCGGATGGTCGTGCGCACGCCGACACCGGGCTTCTCGGCTGATGTCTACGTGACCGACGGCGACGTGCCGGCGAACATCACCGACCCAGGCTGGAAGAAGGTCGCGACGGTCCCGTCGGTCACCGCGCGCGACACGATCAGACTCGACACCGGCGGCAGCAGAAGCACCCACGCGCTGCTGTGGATCACGGGCCTGCCGCCCAACGGCAGCTCGGTCGAGATCAGCGAGCTGCAGCTGTTCAGATGAGCGGGCGGCGCGCTGCTCGTCCGCCCGGCGGCCGCGGCGGCCCGTAGCGGCCGCGGCGGCCCGTAGCGGCCGCGCCGCCGGCCGCGCCCCCGCCTAGCCCCCGCCTAGCCCGTCTGCCCGTCGCCGGGCCCGTCGCCGGGCCCGGCGCCGGGCCCGGCGCCCGCGCCGGCATCGCCCGTGTCGCCGCCGTCGCCGGATCTGGCGTCCCCGCCGCCGTTGTCCGGCGGGCCCGCGGGCGTCGTCGGCGTGGCGTCCCCGCCGCCTCCGCCGCCGTTGTCCGGCGGGGTCGGCGGCGTCACCGGCGCGACGAACCTTCCGACGACGATCCGCACCGGCGCGCCTCTTCTGACGCTCGTGTCGGGATCCGGCCGCTGGCTGATCACGATCCCGTCCTGCGCCTGGTCGGTGACCGGCGTGCGCGAGACGCGCGGCTCCAGCCCAGCCGCGACCAGCCTCGCCTGCGCGTCGTCGCTCGCCATCCCAATCACCTGCGGCACCGCGACCGGCACGGCGGTCGCGACGGAGATCGTGATGAGGGCGCCTCTATCGGCGCTCGCGCCGCCGGCCGGAGTCTGCGCGACGACAGCGCCGGGGGTCGCGGTTCTCGACGGCACCGTCGTCTCCGCCACGTCGAAGCCGGCGTTCTCAAGCGTCGCTCTCGCGACGCCGGCGCTCTCGCCGACCGTGTCGGGGATCGTCACCTGCGCCGGGCCGGTCGAGACGTAGACGTTGACCGGCGAGCCGCGGTCGACGTTGCGCCCGGCGGGCGGCGAGGTCTTGATCACGAGGCCCTTGTCGACGGTCGCGCTCGGCTGGTCGATCCGTCTGCCGACGACCAGCCCGGCGTTCTGCAGTGCTGCCTGGGCCGTCGCATAGCTGTCGTTGTCGACCGGCGGGACGCCGACCGTGCCGGGCCCGGAGGAGACCTGCAGGGTGACTTCCGTGTGCTCCTTCACGCTGCGCCGCGCGCCCGGGTTTTGGGCGATCACCTCGTTGACCGGCTTCGTGCTGCGGACCGGGTCGACCGACCACGTGAGGTTCTCGCGCTGCAGCCGGCTCTGCGCCGGCGACAGCTGGTCGCCGACGACGTTCGGTACGGTCACCATCGGCGTCCGCGTCACGAGCACGACCGCCACGGCGACGCCGGCGAGCACGATTGCGGCGATCAGCCACGTCCACCACGACGGGCGGCGACGGCGATGCTCGGCCTCGAGCGCGTCGGCCTCGCTGGTCGGCGGGCCCGATCCGTTGACGTGCATCGCGGTCGCGAAGTTGGCTGTCCGCTGGCCGGGGACTTCCCTCCCGAGCAGCGCCTCGCGCGCGTCCTCCAGCGCGTGGATGAAGGCGTCAGCGTCGGGTGGGCGGTCGGCCGGCTCCTTCTCAAGCGCCCACAGCGTGATCGCCTCCAGCTCCGGCGCGACCGTCGGGTCGAAGGCGCTCGGCGACGGGGGCGGCTCGGCGACGTGCTTGAGCGCGATCGTCACCGCCGACTCGGCGTCGAACGGGACGTGCCCGGTCAGCAGCTCGAACAGGATCACGCCGACCGCGTAGAGGTCGGACTGCGGCGAGACCGAGAGGCCCTGCGCCTGCTCGGGCGAGAGGTACTGCGCCGTCCCCATGATCGAGCCGGTCTCGGTCATGTCAGAGGCGCCGGCGCGCGCGATCCCGAAGTCGGTGACCTTCGCGCGGTCCTCGTCGTCGACGATCACGTTGTGCGGCTTGAGGTCCCGGTGGACGATCCCGCGGCGGTGCGCGAAGCGGGCGGCCTTGAGGATCTGCACCGTCAGGTCGATCGCGCGGATTTGGTCTATCGGCCCGTCTTGGCGGATCAAGTCCTTCAGCGTGCGGCCTGGCAGGTACTCCATCGCGATGTAGTAGGTGCCGTCCCATCTGCCGCGGTCGTAGATGCCGACGACGTTGGGATGCTGCAAGCTCGCCGCGCTCGACGCCTCGCGGCGGAAGCGCTCGACGAACTCGGCGTCGGAGGCAAACCGCGGATAGAGCAGCTTCAGCGCGACCTTGCGGCCGAGCGACTGGTCCTGCACGCAGAAGACCTCGGCCATCCCGCCGGAGCCGATGCGCGACAGCACCTTGTAGCGCTCGTCGATGATCGTGTCGGGCGCGATCTCGGTCATCTCAGCAGGCTCAACAGGACCTGGCGGGCGATCGGCGCGGCGACCGCGCCGCCGAACCCGTTGACCGAGTGCTCGACGGTGACGGCGATCGCGATCTGCGGGTTGTCGGCAGGCGCGAACGCGATGAACCAAGGCTGGTTGATGTGGTCTCTTATGCTCAGCTCAGCCGTGCCGGTCTTGCCGGCGACGTCGATCCCCGGCAGCTGGACGGCGGTGCCGGTCCCCTCCTCGACGACGTGGCCCATCATCGTCGTCAGCTCGCTCGCCGTTCTGGCCGACATCGGCTGGCTGTATTGCTTGGGCTCGATCGTGTCGATCGTGCGGCCGTCGGGGTCGACGACCTTGTCGGTCAGGTGCGGGGCCATCAGCTTGCCGCCGTTGGCGACGGCTGAGGCGACCATCGCCATCTGCATCGGCGTGACCAGCAGCTTGTCCTGTCCGATCGCCATCCGTCCGACGTCTACGCTCGGGCTCGCAACGGGGATCAGCCTCCCGTCTGGCCCTCGCTCGCCGCTGGAGATCATCTGGTCCTTGGGATAGTCGAGCGGCGGCAGCGAGTAGAAGCCGAATCTGTGCATATAGTCGGCCATCGTCCGCTTGCCGAGTCTTTCACCCAAGCGCGCGAAAGCGGTATTGATTGAGAAGGTAAGCGCCGTCGTGATCGAGACCGGCCCCCACGACCTGTCGTCGTTTCTGAGCGGGACGCCGGAGATCGTCGCGGGCGAGTCGCCGTTGAGCACGGGCGCGTCCGGCGAGGAGACCGCGCCGCTGTTGAGCGCCGCGGCGGCGGTGACGACCTTGAAGGTCGAGCCGGGCGGGTAGGCGCCCTGCGTGACGCGGTCCAGCAGCGGGGCGTCTGCGCCGTCGGCGTTGAGCGATCTCAGCCCCGCTCTCGAGTTGATCACGTTGGGGTCGTACCCCGGCGAGCTGGCCATCGCCTTGACCGCGCCGGTGCGCGGGTCGAGCGCGACGACCGCGCCCTTCTGTCCCTGGAGCGCGTCGGTCGCGACTCTCTGCGCGGTCGGGTCGAGCGTCGTCACGACCGTGTTGCCGGCCCGGCGCTTGCCCTGAAGCTGGTCGAGGATCGAGTTCAACTCGCTCGTCGTTCCTGACAGCTCGTCGTTGCGGGAGCGCTCGAGCCCCGACAACTGGCCCGAGATGAGCTTGGCATACCCGACCGGGTGCCCGAACAGGCTTCCGGTTGGATACTCCCGCGACCAGGTCCCCCCGCTGGCTCTCACGCTGCGCGCGAGCACCGTCCCATCGTCGGCCTTGATCGCCCCGCGCTTGACTCTCAGCGCCGCGAACAGGGGCCGCTTGTTGTCCGGGTTGTCGCGCAGGCTGTCCGCGCCGAAGACCGACCAGCGCGAGGTCCACGCGACCAGCAGCGCGAACAGCACCACGATCACGAGGAAGAGGCGGGTGATCGGCTTGCTCATCGCGCGAGGCTCCGGTCAGGGCGGCGGGCCTTGTCGGAGACCAGCAGCAGCAGCGCGAGCAGAACGAAGTTGGCGAGGATCGAGGAGCCGCCGTAGGAGATGAACGGCAGCGTCACGCCGGTCAGCGGGATCACGTTCGTCACCCCGCCGACGATCACGAAGACCTGCATCGCGAAGACCGACGAGAGCCCGACCGCCAGCAGCGTCGAGAACGAGTCTCTCGCCAGCATCGCGACCTTGAAGCCACGCTCGATGAAGAGCAGGTAGACCGCGAGCACCCCGACGGCGCCGACGAGGCCGAGCTCGTTGACGATCAGCGAGTAGATCAAATCGGTCTGCGCGGCTGGCAGGATCGAATGATTGAACGGGTCGCTGATGATCGCGCCGCCGAAGCCGCGGCCGAGCAGCCCGCCGTCGGCCTGCGCGAACAGCGAGTTGGCGATCTGGAAGCCCGTCGTGTTTATCCGCTGCGGGTTGAACGGGTCGAGCCAGACGTCGACGCGGTCGACGACGTGCGGCACGTGGGTCCCCAGGTACCAGGCGCCGACGCCGAACAGCAGAAGCCCGATCAGCACGAACGACAGCCGGTTGGTCGCGACGTAGAGGATCGCGAGGAAGGCGCCGAAGAACATCAGCGACGAGCCGAGGTCGCGGATCACGATCAGCAGCAGCATCGAGGCGCCCCAGATCACGAGCAGCGGGCCGAAATGCTTCAGCGGCGGGAGCGTCACCCCGAACACGCGCCGCGCGCCGCTGACGAGCACCTGCCGCGTGTCGCGCAGGTAGCTGGCGAGGAAGATGACGATCCCGAGCTTCGCGAACTCGGTCGGCTGGAAGATGATCCCCGGCAGCCGGATGCCAAGGTAGGCGCCGTTGACCTGCGCCCCGATCCCCGGCAAGCGAGGCAGGCACAGCAGCACGAGGCTGCCGATCGCGATCAGGTATCGGTATTGCTCCAATTTTCGGTAGTCGCGCAGGAAGATGATCGTCAGCGCGAACAAGATCAGCCCGACGACGAACCACTGCGCCTGCTGCCGCGCCAGCGTGTCGTCGATCCGGTAGACCATCACGAGCCCGAAGCATGCGAGCACCGCGACGAGCGGGAACAGGTACGGGTCGGCGTACGGCAGCGCGATCCGCAGGAAGACGTGGGCGACCAGGCAGAGCCCGAGGAAGATCGCCCCGTACGTCAGCGACAGGCTGGACAGCTGGTTCTGCGACGCCGCCCCCCGCTGGATGAAGACCGCCGCAAAACCGGCGGTGACGAGCAGCGAAGCAGGAATCAGCCCGATCAGCTCGCGGTTGCGGGCACTCACGGGGAGAGTCTTCCAAGCTCCAGTTGCGCGACGAGGTCGTGCGCGTCGTTCTGCGTGCGGAGCTGGTTGTCGAGCAGGTGCTTGCGCTGCGCCGGCGGCACCGTCTGCGCCGGCACGCCCGAGATCGACCAGACGGAGTACAGCTTCAGGCCGGCCGGCAGCTCAAACGGAAGGCCACGGTAGATCGTGACCATCCCCTGGTCGTCGGTGCCGACGAAGTAGACGGCCTGCGTCGCGAAGTAGCTGGCCGCGCCCACGATCGCCAGCACGACGAGGAGCGCGCCGGTCGCCGCGAGCAGCTTGACCCGCTTGGGCAGCGGCTGGCCGGCCCGGCGCATGGCGCGCTCGCGGGCGGCGGCGACGGCCGGCGACTCGACCTGCTGCTGCTGCCGCTGCGCCGTGCGCGGCTCCGCGGCGAGCACCGCGCCGCGCGGCTCCGACGACACGCGGCCGGCGCGTGCATGCGCCTGCGTTGGCTGCTCGAGCGCCTCGGTCGTCGTCGCCTCGCCGGCGAGCGCGGCCGCGGAGGCAGCCTGCGCGCCGGTCGGCACGTCCTCCAGCCGGAACAGCACGACCGTGATGTTGTCGCGCCCGCCCGCGGCGTTCGCGGCGTCGACCAGCTCACGCCCCGCCGCCTCCAGCCCCTCGGCCGCTCTGAGGATCCCGGCGATCAGCTGCTCGGTGATCATCGACGTCAGCCCGTCGCTGCACAGCAGCAGCACGTCGCCGTCCTGCGCGCGGTAGGTGCGCGTGTCGACCTCGACCTCGGGCTCGGGGCCCAGGGCGCGCGTGATGATCGAGCGCTGCGGGTGGTCGGCCGCCTCTTCCTCAGTCAGCTTGCCGCGGCGGACGAGCTCGTCGACGAGCGAGTGGTCGCGCGTCAGCCGCGTCAGCTCGCCGTCGCGCCACAGGTAGGCGCGGCTGTCGCCGACGTGCGCGACCGACAGCTCCTCGCCGTCGAGGTAGGCAGCCGTCAGCGTCGTGCCCATCCCGGCGCGGTCGCGGTCCTCGCGCGAGAGCGTGTGAATGCGGTTATTGGCCTCCAGCACGCGCGTGGCGAGCCGCTCCTCAGTCGTCCCGCCCTCGGGCAGGCCGGTCGCGAACGTCTCGGCGGCCAGCCTCGAGGCGACCTCACCGGCCTGCGCCCCGCCCATGCCGTCGGCGACGACGAACAGCGGCGCGCGGGCGAAGAAGTTGTCCTCGTTCGCTCTCCGCGCCCGACCGGTGTCGGACTTCTCGAAATGCTCGGCGACGCGCAGCATCAGCTCTGGTGCAAGGTGGTCATGTCAGTCAGTCCTGCAGGTAGGAGAACTCGCTGTCGCCGATGCGGATGCGATCGCCGTGATGGAGCGGCTGGATCCCTCGCAGCGGCTCCTCGTTCAAGTAGGTGCCGTTCGTCGAGCCCAGATCCTCCAGCACGAGCACGCCGCCCTGCCGTTCGATGCGCGCGTGGCGGCTCGACGCGAACGGATCCTCGAGCTTGATCTCGACATCGCCGCGCCCGAGCGTCGCGCCGCCTGCCAAATCGTAGGCGATCCCGTCCGGGTGCCCCGGCGCGTGCTCGACGACGAGCCGCGGCTCGCCCCCCGCGATCGGGTCGGCGAGCACGTCGTCGGCCGCGCTGTGCATAGCGGTCGCGTCGACTTGGGCGGCCGCCGGATGGACCGGCAGATCGGCGGCCATCATGCTGTCGCCAGCCCCGTCGCGCCCACGCCGCAGGTCGCGCACGGAGCTGCGCACGATCCACAGCAGGAAGAGGTAAAGGACGACCACGAAGCCGAACTTCAGCGCGATCGAGACCGGTTCGAGTGACTCGCTCATCGCATTCACTCCAGCTCGAACGTCATCCGCGTCGTGCCGACCTCGATGCGGTCGCCGGCCCGCAGCAGCTGCGCTTGCTCGATCCGCGAGCCGTTGACGGTCACGCCGTTGGTCGAGCCGAGGTCGGCGATCATCCAGCCGTCGCCGCGCGGCCGCACCTCGGCGTGCTGGCGCGAGACGTTGCCGTCGTTCAAGACGATGTCGCAGTCGCGGCTGCGCCCGATCGTCGCGCCGCCCGCGCCGACGACCATCCGCTTCCCGCCGGCGACCAGCAGGGCGGTCGCGGCACGTTGGCGCGCCCGCTCCTCCAGCGGCTCCTGCAGCCGCTCGGCGGCGCTGTAGACCATCGTGTGGCCCGACTCGCCCTGCGACGGCGACGCGGCCGGCTCGCTCGCGCCTCTCACCAAGCGCGCCTGGATGCCGAACTCGCCCAGTCGCAGGCGGTCGTCGGTGCGGAACTCGATCACCGGCCGCGACAGCAGCGCGAATCTCTCGCGCCGCGCGTGTTCCAGCAGGTAGGTCGACAGCTCCTCGGTGAGCTGGCCCGCCAAGTCGCGGAATCTCTCGCTGTCCTCGGGCGACAGATAGACCGCGTACTCGTTCGGGGCGTAGACGCGCGAAAGCGAGTGGGAGGTGTGCTCCTCCATCTCGCGGGCGAGCTTGCGGGCTATCTCGACCGGCCGCACCTCGGAGCGAAAGGCACGGCTGAACGTGCCCTCGACGAGGCCGGCGATCTTGCTTTCGAGGCTGCGGAAGACGCTCATGAGATGCGCAGCGGCGCCGAACCATGCTACGGCAGTGCCGTGAATTCAGCGGCCGCCCGCGTGTGGCGGGAACGCCGAGGGGACAGGCTGCACGGCTGGCCACGCCGTCTCGGCGTGGCGCCGCACACGCGCGACGCGCACCGCCTGCGCCGCGACGGTGACGAGCACGGCGACGGCCGCGCCAAGCGCTGCGCCGCGTGGGTCGGGGTGGACGATCTTGCCGTGCAGCGACGATCCGATCGCGCTCGCGCCAGCGGCGAGGGCGGCCGCCCAGACGGTCGCTGCGACGAGGTCGAGCGCCGCGTGGCGGCCGCGCACGACCCACGGCAGGACGGCCGCGCCAACCGCCCACAACACGGCGGTGAGCAGCATGCCGGACTGCAGCAGCGGCCGCAGCGCGTGGTCGAGCGCGCCGGTCAGCGAGTCGTCCCATCCGCGCCGCGGGCGGGTGCCACGGGCGTGGCCGTAGAACAGCGTCGTGCGCGCGATCGGCTCAGCCAGTGCGAGCAGCCAGAAGCCAAGCGCCCCGAGCGCGGCGCGGCGCCAGACGGTCCGCGCCTGCCCCGCGAGCGCGGGATAGGCGCCGGCCAGCATCACCGCGCCAAGCAACGGCGCCGCGAGCGGCAGCGACCAGGTGCGGCCGCCGAACGGCAGCAGCGGCGGGATCACCAGCAGCCCGCAGGCGGTCAGCAGCGCGATCCCGGAGAGATGGGCCGGGCCGGCGAGCCAGCCCAGCAGCACGAGCATTGCGGCGATCCAGCCCAACCGCGGCAGCAGCCCGATCCCGATCGCCGCGACGACCCCGGCCAGCAGCGGGTCCGGCACGGTCACGGTCCGCGCAACCGGCACAAGCGACAGCGCGACCGCGATCCCAGCGCCGCCGGCGACGCCCGGCAGCGCGTGGCCAAGCAGAAACGGCGCGGGCCGCCGGCGCGGCTGGGCCGGCAGCGGCCGCGCGGGGTCGAACGCTGCGTCCGCCGCGTCCTCGCCGCGCCGGTCCTCGACATGCCAGGCACCAGTCGCGCCCAGCTCGGCGGCGACGGCGGCCAGCTCCTGCTCGCGCGAGCGCCGCCGCCAGCCCGTGCGGCCGCGCTCGGCGACCTGCGTGACGGCGGTTGCGAACCGCTCGACATGCGGCGTCGCGACCGTCCCGGGATCGTCGCCGAGCTCGGGCAACGACTCCCTCAAGGCGCGATGGAGGTGCGCGACCGTGCCGCGCTCGCCTGCGCGGGGTCTCAGCGCGCGGTCGATCGCGTCGCACAGCGCGCCGGGCAAGTCGCGCCGCTGGCGGCCCAGTGGCGGCAGCGTCGCGCCGAGCTTGCGCGCCGTCGCGACCGCGGTCCCGCCGCGGATCGGGTTGACGCCGCTGAACGCCTCGTACAGCACGAGCGCGGCCGAGTACAGGTCGGCCGGCGCGCCGGCCTCGCGCCCCTCCGCCTGCTCGGGCGCCATGTAGGCGAGCGTCCCGACGACGTCGCCGGTGCGTGTCAGCGCCTCGCCGCCGGCGCCCTCGACGATCCGCGCGACGCCGAAGTCCGTCAGCTTGCACCATCGCCCACCCGCCTCCCGCCCGCCAGCGTGCGGATCGCCGGGCACGAGCACGTTGGACGGCTTCACGTCACGATGCACGACGCCCTGGGCATGGGCGTGCGCCAGCGCCTGGCAGAGCGCGATCCCGACCTCGGCGACGTCGCGGTCCGACAGCGCGCCGTCGGCGAGCAGCTCGGCGAGCGTGCCGCCCCGCACCAGCTCGGTGACGAGATAGGTCGTGCCGCCCTCCGAGCCAGCTTCGTAGAGCGTGACGATCGCGGGGTGCGCGAGCCGTGCCGCGGCGCGGGCCTCCTGCTCGGCCCGGCCGGAGGCGCGATCGAGCGCAATCGCCTTGACGGCGACGTCGCGGCCGAGCCGCTCGTCATGCGCGCGCCAGACGACCCCGAACGCCCCAGACCCGAGCTGATGCAGCAGTCGGTAGCGTTCCAGGACAAGCGGCGCCTGATCGTGATCGCGCAGCCGCGCAGTGGATGCGTCGCTCCGGCTCACGTTGCGGTGTTCCACGTTTTGCAGGCACTCCCTGCCCCACGTCGAACCCAGCGTGGAAGCCCGTTGGCGCGTTTTCCAGCCGTGGGCCGGGTCATACTGATCGATCGGGTTTTCGCTAGGAGCAAAATCTTTTGTCGTTCTTCGACGAGGCTGACGAGCCGCGTACAACGCCACGGCCCCGCCGTCCACCGTCAGGAGGAGCGGGGCGTCGCCCACCCGCCGATGACCAGACGCTGCTGATCCGGCGCCTGCTCGCGTTCGGCGGGTTCGTCGTGTTGGCCGTGGTGCTCGTCGTGCTCGTCAAGGGCTGCGTCTCCAGCGGTCATGACCAATCGCTCAAGGATTACAACACCAGCGTCCGGGATCTGGTGCAGGCGTCGAGAAGCGATGTCGCCAGACCGCTCTTCAGCGACCTCAGAGGCGCCTCCAACAAGAGAGGCGAGGACCTCACGACGCAGCTCAACCAGCTGCGCGTCGTCGCCGAGCGCCAGCTCGAGCAGGCCGAGGCGCTGAAGGTGCCCAGCGAGGCCTCTGAGGCCCAGCAGGACCTCGAGCTCGTGCTGTCGCTGCGCCATGACGGCGTCCAGCAGATCGCCGACAACATCCAAGCCGCGATCAGCTCCTCGCCCTCCTCAAACGACGCGATCACCGCGATCGCCGCCCAGATGCAGGCGTTCAACGCCTCCGACGTCGTCTACTCCCAGCGCGTCGCGCCGCTGATCCTCAGCGCGCTCAGAGACAACGGCATCGCCGCGAGCTTCAACGGCGGCGGCGAGCAGGTGCTCCCCTATGCGCCGTTCCTCAGCGGCGCGAACTTCGCGCTGATGTCGCCGCAGAACGTCGCCACGCTGCTCGGCGCCTCGACCAGCAGCACGAACGACAGCTCAGACGCGCCGACGCCCGGCCTCCACGGCCATCAGCTCGACTCCGTCAGCGTCAGCGGCACGACACTCGACCCGAGCACCCCGTCGACGCTGCCGGCCAGCCCTGCGCCGACCTTCGACATCGGCTTCACCAACGGCGGCGACAGCGACGAGCAGAACGTCAGAGTCGACGTCGAGATCACGCCGGCCACCGGCGGCACGCCGATCACCGCCTCGACGATCGTGCCGACGACGACCGCCGGCGCAGCGGCGACCGCGCAGGTCCAGCTGAGATCGTCCCCGCCAGCCGGCGAGGCGACGGTCAGAGTGACGATCGCCGAAGTCTCGGGCGAGAGATCGCTTGACAACAACACCGCGACATACGACGTGCAGTTCGAGTGAGAGCCTGGGTGGGAATGAGACCGCTCGCTCGCGCGATCGCCTTCCCCGCCCGCGCCTTGGGCACACCGCGGTGGACTCGCTGAGCAGCACGACAGGGATCGTCGCGATCGCCGGCTGCGCGGTCGCGGTCGTCGCGCTCGGCGTCGCCGTCGCGGCGGTCGTCGCGCTGCGCCGGCTGCGGCGCGACCAGCGGGCCGTGCTCGGCGAGGGGATGCAGGCGATCGACCTGGTCTCGCACGCGGCGGGGCTGGAGCGCGAGTACCGCGCCTTGCACGACTACGTCGCCGAGGCGGCTGGCCGGCTGCACGAGCGGATGAGCGCGGCCGAGGACAGGCTCGACGGCGCGATCGCCCATCACGCGCTCGTCCGCTACGACGCCTACGGCGAGATGTCGGGCCACCAGTCGACCTCGATCGCGCTGCTCTACGCCGACCGCAACGGCGTCGTGCTGTCGTCGATCATGCACCGCGACGCCGCCCGCCTCTACGCGAAGGTCGTGAGAAAGGGCCGTGGAGAGCTCGAGCTCTCGCCCGAGGAGGCTGAGGCCGTCCGCCTCGCGATCGAGCCGCGCGACACGCCAGCCTCCAGCTAGCGCCGCGCGCCGGGGCCCCGCGCGGCCGCTCGCCCCGCCGCCGATCAACTACGCTGGCGCAATGCGCGTCGGCTATCTCGGCCCGGAGGGGACCAACACGCAGGAAGCGCTGATCGCGTCGCTTGGCGGCGAGGCGTGGGAGCAGATCCCGCTGCCGACGATCTACGACTGCGTGATCGCCGTCCAGGAGGGCGAGGTCGACCGCGCCTTCGTGCCGATCGAGAACGCGATCGAGGGCTCCGTCAACGCGACGCTCGACGCGCTCGCCGGCGATGCCGACAGGGTCGTGATCGTCGGCGAGTCGATCCACGCGATCCACACCCAGCTGATCGCGCCGCAGCCAATCGAGCTGAGCGCGATCGAGCTGGTGCTGTCGCATCCGCAGGCCAACGGCCAGTGCGCGCACTTCCTGCGCTCGCGGCTGCCGCAGGCACGGGTGCTGGCGGCGAGCTCGACCGCAGAGGCTGTGCGCGTCGTCTCAACCGGCGAGGCCGGCCCCAACGCCGCCGCGCTCGGCAGCAGACTGGCCGCCGAGCAGTACGGCTGCGAGGTCATCCGCTCCGGCGTCGACGACGTCGCCGGGAACGAGACGCGCTTCGTCTGGCTCGCGCCGGAGGGAACGTCAGCCGGGGAGCACGGTCCGTGGAAGACGGCGCTCGTCTTCTGGGGCGTCGGCGCCGAGGCGCCGGGCTGGCTGGTGCGCTGTCTCTCCGAGCTCGCCTTCCGCGGCGTCAACCTGACGCGGATCGAGTCGCGCCCGCGCAAGCAGGGCCTCGGGCGCTACATGTTCTTCCTCGACCTCGAGGGCCGCGACACCGAGCAGCCGGTCGCCGAGGCGCTCGCGGCCCTGCGCGGCCACAGCGAGCACGTCCGCGTGCTCGGCTCCTTCCCGACCGCCTGAGCGCGTCGCCGCCAGCTACGGGCGGGGCCGCGCGCGGCGACGCCGAGCGATGTCGCGCCCTCGCGCCAAGCACCGCCGCACCATTTTCCGGGCGCTTCCTGCTCCGCCTTGCGCAGCGGCCGTGGCGCACACGCAGTGGTCACAAGTCGCACTGATCGGCCCGCTACACTTGCCGATCAGCGGTTATGGCCACCTTGGTACAACCAGCGCAAAGCCCGTCCGCGTCGCCTCTGGAGCACCAGCGACGCGGGCGTGATGGTGGCCGGGTGCTCGTCTTGAATGCCACGTTTGAGCCAATCAACGTGTGCACTGTCCGCCGGGCCGTGATCCTCCTGCTGAAGGAGAAGGCGGAAGTCCTGGAGCATGGCGAGTACGTGCTCCACTCGGGCAGCTCGACGCATCCCAGGCCGATGGTGATCCGCCTGAAGGCCTACGTGCGCGTCCCACGTGACACGCACCGTCGCAAGATCACTCGCCGCGCCGTCTTCGCCCGCGATGACTGGACGTGCCAGTACTGCGGCTCGCGCGGCAACCTCACGGTCGACCACGTGATCCCCCGCTCCAAGGGCGGCGGCTCGACCTGGGACAACATCGTCGCGTCCTGCGCCCCATGCAACCGCCGCAAGGGCGACGCGCTCCCTAACCAGGCCGGCATGATCCCCCGCGTCACCCCACGCACGCCAGGCCCGAACGTCTTCATCCAGGTCGCCAGCCCCACCATCCCGCGCGCCTGGCAGCAGTACCTCGCGGCCTAGCGCCGCGCGCGCTGGCCCGCCTACCCCCGTCGGTACCTCGCGGGCTAGCGCCGCGCGCGCTGGCCCGCCTACCCCCGTCGGTACCTCGCGGCCTAGCGCGCCGGCCCGCCTACCTCCTCGCCACACCCGCGGTGCTGCATCCCCGGAGCCGTGCTGCGAGATTGGCCCATCACGCACGAAGGGCGCCCTCGACAAGGCGCCCTTCGCGTGATGCTTGGCTGGACAGATACCTCGATCAGCTTCCAACTGTCAGGGCCAGTGGGACCAGCTCTGGCACCGATCGAGGCGGTGTCACGGTGTGGACTCCGCTAAGGCGGGGTCAGCCATCCGACCTTAGGGGCCGGACACCTCCAGGGTCCCGCAAAAACTGTCAGACAACTTCGGACCACCTCCTTTCTCTGGTCAGCCCAAGATAGCGGACCGGCCAGACGGGGAACGCGGTCACGTGCCGATCTGTCAGACCTCGTCCTCGCCCGCGTCGTCCGCCGCGTCGTCGTCGGACTGCTCGACTGTGCCGTCGTCGCTCGTCACCGCGTCGTCGGACTCCTCGACCGCGCTGTCGTCGCTCGTCACCGCTTCGTCGGACTCCTCGACTGCGCCGTCGCCGCTCGTCACGGCGTCGTCGGCACCCGGCTCGACGTCCACGGGGCTCTCGACGCCGCCGATCCCGTTGAGCGGCGCGTCGCCGCCTTCGAGCCCGAGCGGCAGCTCCTCAGCGCCGGTCTCTTCGCTGTCGGACTCGACCACGAGCGCGACTGCGCGGACGCTGTCGTCGTCGCGGACGTTCATCACGCGCACGCCGGTCGCGGCGCGCCCCTGTTGGCTGATCCCGCGCACGCCCGTGCGCTGGACCTTGCCGTCCTGGGAGATGAAGACCAGCTCCTGGTGGTCGCGCACGACGAGCGCGCCAGCGAGGCCGCCCTTCGTCTCGGTCAGCTTGATCGTTCTGACGCCCTTCGCGCCGCGCGAGGTCTTGCGGTACTGGTCGATCCGTGTGCGCTTGCCGTAGCCGTTCTCGGTGATCACGAGCAGGTCCTGGTCATCGCGGGCGATGTCCATCGCGATCACCTCGCCTCTTGGCCCGACGTCCATCCCGCGCACGCCGCTGGTGTCGCGGCCCATCGCGCGGGCGTCGTCCTCGCTGAAGCGGACCGTGAGGCCAGCGCGCGAGACGATGATCACCTCGTCCCCGATGTCGACCCGGCGCACCGCGACGAGCTCGTCGTCCTCGCGGATCTTGATCGCGATGATGCCGTCGGCTCTGATCGGCGTGTTGTACGCCTGCAGCTCGGTCTTCTTGACCGTGCCGTTGCGCGTCGCGAACAGCAGGTACGGCGCCTCGCCGAAGTCTCGCGTGGAGAGCACCGACTGGACGCGCTCGCCCTCCCGCAGCGGCAGGATGTTGACCAGCGCGCGGCCCTTCGCCGTGCGCGACGCCTCGGGCAGGTCGTAGACCTTCGAGCGGTAGACCTTGCCGCGGTTCGTGAAGAACAGCAGGAAGTCGTGGGTCGAGGTCACGAAGAGGTGCTCGATGTAGTCACCGTCCTTCATGTCCATCCCGGTGACTCCGACACCGCCACGGCGCTGTTGGCGGTAGGTCGCGAGCGGCAGCGACTTGATGTAGCCGGACTTCGTGATCGTGATGACCATCTGCTGGTCAGCGATCAGGTCCTCGATGTCGATCTCGCCCTCGGCGTAGGAGATCTGCGTGCGGCGCTCGTCGCCGTACGCCTCGGCGATCTCGCTCATCTCCTCCTTGATGATCGACATCACGCGAGCTTCGTCGCCGAGGATCTCGCGCAGCTCGCTGATCCGCTCCATCAGGTCAGCGTGCTCTTGTCTGAGCTTGTCGACCTCCAGCGCGGTCAAGCGGCCGAGCGTCATCTGCAGGATCGCCTCGGCCTGGCGCTCGCTCAGCTCGAATCTGTTGACGAGGTTGACGCGGGCGCTCTCGCGGTCGGACGACCCGCGGATGATCGCGATCACCTCGTCGATGTTCGCCTGCGCGATCAGCAGGCCCTCGAGGATGTGCGCGCGCTCCTCGGCCCGGCGCAGCTCGTACTTCGTGCGGCGGACGATCACCTCGCGCTGGTGGTCGACGTAGCGTCCGATGACCTCGCGCAGCGAGAGCGTCTTGGGCACGTTGTCGACGAGCGCGACCATGTTCACGCCGAACGTCGTCTGCATCGGCGTGTGCTTGTAGAGCTTGTTCAGCACCACTCTCGGCAGCGCGTCACGCTTCAGCTCGATCACGAAGCGCATGCCGTGACGGTCGGTCTCGTCGCGCAGGTCGGTGATCTCGGGGATCTTCTTCTCGTGGACGAGGTCGGCGATCTTCTGGATCAGCCCGCCGTCGCCGCCCTTCTTCACCTGATACGGCAGCTCGGTGACGACGATCGCTTCCTTGCCCTGCGACAGCGGCTCTATGTGCGCCCGCGCCTGCACGCGCACGCGGCCGCGGCCGGTCGCGTAGGCGTCGCGGATGCCGCTGACGCCGAGGATCACGCCGCCGGTCGGGAAGTCCGGCCCTCTGATGTGCTGCATCAACCCGTCGACGTCGATCTCGGGGTTGTCGATGTAGGCGATCGTCGCGGCGATCGTCTCTCTCAGGTTGTGCGGCGGGATGTTCGTCGCCATGCCGACGGCGATGCCGGCGGAGCCGTTGACGAGCAGGTTCGGGAAGCGCGCCGGGAGGACGAGCGGCTCCTGGTTCTTGCCGTCGTAGTTGGGCCCGAAGTCGACGGTGTCCGCGTCGATGTCGCGGAGCATCTCCGTCGCGATCTTCGCCAGGCGCGCCTCGGTGTACCGCATCGCGGCGGCCGGGTCGTCGTCGACGGAGCCGAAGTTGCCCTGCCCGTCGACGAGCTGGTGGCGCATCGAGAAGTCCTGCGCCATCCGGACGAGCGTGTCGTAGATCGCCGAGTCGCCGTGCGGGTGGTACTTGCCCATCACGTCGCCGACGATGCGCGACGACTTCGAGCGCGCGCGGTTGGGCTGCAGGCCCGCCTCGTTCATCGCGAACAGCACGCGCCGGTGGACCGGCTTCAGGCCATCGCGAACGTCGGGCAGCGCGCGCCCGACGATGACGGACATCGCGTAATCGAGATACGCGGAGCGCATCTCCTCCTCGAGCGCGCGCGGCTCGATGTTGCCGCCGCTGAGTTGGTCGGTCGCGCTCATCTCTTACACGTCCAGGTTGGTCACGAGGTTGGCGTTCTCTTCGATGAAGATGCGCCGCGGCTCGACCTGATCGCCCATCAGCATCGAGAAGACGCGCTCCGCTGCAGCGGCGTCTTCCATCGTCACCTGGGCGAGCGTGCGCGTGGCGGGGTCCATCGTGGTCTCTCGGAGCTGGTCGGCGTTCATCTCGCCGAGGCCCTTGAAGCGGTTGATCTCGACGCCGCGTCCGGCCATGTCCAGCACCTTGGAGCGCAGCTCGTCGAACGACACGGCGGTCTCTCTGTGCTCGCCGAGGCGGATCTCGAACGGCGGCTGGCCGACGGCCTGCACGAGCTGCTCGTGCACGCGCACCAGCTGGCGGTACTCGTTGGCGTGCAGCATGGCGCGGCGGACGTGGCGGGTACGCGCGTGGCCGGTGGTCCGCTCGACGGAGCGGACCGTCAGCTCGTCTTCGCTCTCGTTGACGAGCTCGACCGTGAAAGCCGCACCGTCGACCTCGGGCTGGGAAAGCAGCCTGACGAGCTCGTCCTGGTCGGTCACATGAGCGTCGAGGATCCCCGACTCGTGCAGGAAGTCGACGACGTCGTGGCGCGAGAGTGCGCGCAAGGCCGAAGCCCAGCCGCCGTACTGCTTCAGCAGGCGGGTGAAGCGCTTCCAGCGCGCCTCGGTCAGTCTTGTGTCGTTGCCGGAGCGATCGAGGAGCGTGAATCTCTCGAGCTTGTCGGAGAGCAGGATCTCCTCCAATTCGGCGTCCTTCTCGATGTAGCGCTCGTTGCGGCCCTGCTTGACCTTGTAGAGCGGCGGCTTCGCGATGTAGACGTAGCCGGCGTCGATCAGCGGCTGCATCTCGCGGAACAGCAGCGTCAACACGAGCGTGCGGATGTGCGCGCCGTCAACGTCGGCGTCGGTCATCAGCACGATCTTGTGGTAGCGCGCCTTCTCAAGGTCGAACTCGTCGCGGACGCCGGTGCCGATCGCGGTGATCAGCGCCTGCACCTCGTTGTTCGCGAGGACCTTGTCGATGCGGGCGCGCTCGACGTTCAGGATCTTCCCGCGCAGCGGCAGGATCGCCTGCGTCGAGCGGTCGCGGCCCTGCTTCGCCGAGCCGCCGGCGGAGTCGCCCTCGACGACGAAGATCTCCGACAGCGCCGGGTCCTTGATCGAGCAGTCGGCCAGCTTGCCCGGCAGGCGCGAGTTCTCCAGCGCCGACTTGCGCCGGGTGAGGTCGCGCGCCTTGCGCGCCGCGGAGCGCGCCTGCGCCGCCTGGATCGCCTTGAGGATGATCGAGCGCGCGTCGCTCGGGTTCTCCTCGAGGAACTCCTCAAGCCCGCGGTTGACGATCGACTCGGTCAGGCCGGCCATGCCGGGGTTGCCGAGCTTCGTCTTCGTCTGGCCCTCGAACTGCGGCTCGGCGAGCTTCGCCGAGACGACTGCGGTCAGCCCCTCGCGCACGTCCTCGCCAGCGAGGTTCGGGTCTCTCTCCTTCAGCAGCATTCTTTCGCGCGCGTACTTGTTCAGCGTGCGCGTCAGCGCCGAGCGGAAGCCCGAGAGGTGCGTGCCGCCCTCGTGCGTGTTGATGTTGTTCGCGAACGAGAAGACGGACTCCTGATAGGAGGAGTTCCACTGCATCGCGACCTCGACCGCCCCCTCCTCGCTCTCAGAGGAGAAGTAGACGATCTTTCTCTGAACGGGCTCCTTGTTCTCGTTCAGATAAGCGACGAAGTCCTGGATCCCGCCTTCGTACTGGAAGTGGACTCTCTTGCCCTCGTTGCGCTCGTCGGTGAGCGTGATGCTGAGGCCCTTCGTCAGGAAGGCGGTCTCACGCAGCCGCTCCTCCAACGTGGAGAACTCGAACTCGAGCGTCTCCATGACCTCGTCATCTGGCAGGAACGTGATCGTCGTGCTGGTCTCGTCCGTCGGCTCGCCTCTGACGAGCGTGCCCTGCGGCGCGCCGCGGACATAGTCCTGGGACCAGGCGTAGCCGTCGCGCTTGACCTCGACTCTGAGCTGCTCGGAGAGCGCGTTGACGACCGACACGCCGACCCCGTGGAGGCCGCCGGAGACCTTGTATCCGCCGCCATCGCCGAACTTGCCGCCGGCGTGCAGGACGGTCAGCACGACCTCGACGGCCGGCTTCCCCTCCTTCTCCATCATGGCGACCGGGATACCGCGGCCGTTGTCGAAGACCGTGATCGAGCTGTCCGGGTGGATCGTCACCTCGACAGCCGACGCGTGACCGGCCAGGGCCTCGTCGACAGAGTTGTCGACAACCTCGTAGACGAGGTGGTGCAGGCCGCGAATGCCGGTCGAGCCGATGTACATGCCCGGACGCTTGCGCACGGCCTCGAGGCCTTCGAGGACCGTGATGTCTTGTGCGTCGTACGTGGGCGAAGGGTTCGGCTTGTCAGCCGCGGGTCTGTCGGTGGCCAACGATCCTCCGATGACGTTGCAACGCCCCGGAGCCGCGCCGCAAAGGACGCGCCGGGGCGTGAGAGGCTGGGATTGTTGATAGTAGCACAGGCCACGTCACGAGCGGCCCCGTTCGACCCCAGGAAAACCCTGCAAATAGGCGAAAACGGGCCGGCACAAAGTGATCGTGATCAACGCCCTGAGCTCAGCCCCCGGCGACCGGTGACACATCTGAGCTTCTGAACGGCCGGCCGGCCGATCGCATCGTTGAGTCTTTGAACCAACAACGGCGACATCAGGTCGAGCTCCTGGGCCCAGACCGCGGCGGAGCAGGCGATCGTCACGCTCCCGCCGCGCTCGGAGACGGGCTCAGCCTCGCGCGAGATCGCCTCGCCCGCAACTGCCGGCCAGACGCGTTGCACCTCGGCAAGCAGCGTTGCCGGCGCCAGCGACGCGCGCAGCGCCACGACGGCCTCAGCGATCGGCCGCGGGCCCCGTCGCTTCATCGCTGCTCCTCGACGATCCCGTCGCGCACGACCAAGCGCCGCACCTCGGACGCCTCCGCGCCGGGGACGTGCTCGAGGTCGGTCGTCGTCACGACGCTCTGCCCTCGGCCGCGCAGCAGCTCCACCAAGCGCGCACGGCGGTCTCTGTCGAGCTCGCTCATCACGTCGTCGAGCAGCATCACCGGCACAGCGTCGCGCGTCGCGGCGATCGCTTCCCGCTCAGCGAGCAGCAGCGCGAGCAGCGCCAGCCGCTGCTGCCCCTGAGACCCGTACGCCCGTAGCTCTCGGCCCTCGCGCGTCATCCCCAGGTCGTCGCGGTGCGGCCCATGCGCGGTGAAGCCGCGCTCGAGGTCGCTCGCATGCCGCTCCGCCAGCTCCGCCGCAAGCGCGTCGGCGTCGGACGCTCTGGAGCGCGGCTTGTAGGCGACGGCGGGATCGCCGTCGAGGCCGAGCTCCTCGGCGATGGCGGTGAACCTGTCGGCGACACCGTCAACCGCCGCGCGCCGATCCGCCATCAGCGCGATCCCGTGCCGCGCCAGCTCGCGGTCCCACGTCGACAGCGACGACGACGATGCCGATCCGGCCCGGACACGTGTCAACAAGGCGTTGCGCTGTGCAAGCGCCTGTGCATAACCGCGGCGCGTCGTGGCGCGCGCCGGCCACAACGCCGCGACCACCTGATCGACATGCGCGCGGCGCAGCGACGGCGTGCCCTTCACGAGCTCCAGCCGGTCTGGCAAGAACACGCTGACGAGCGGTCGTCCGGGCACGTCCAGCAGCCGCTCGACGCGGACCCCGTCCGCCATCAGCCGCTTCGGCTGCCCCGTCTCAAAGGCGACGCTCAGCTCGTGCGGCCCGTCGTCGGCTTCTGTGTGCACCTCGACCCGCGTGACCTGCTCACCGAAGCGGACGAGCTCGCGGTCGTTCGTCGTCCGCGAAGAGCGGCCGGTGCAGCCGAAGTAGAGCGCGTCCAGCAGGTTGGTCTTGCCGGCGCCGTTGCGGCCGGTGACGACCGTCAAGCCGGCGCCGAGCTCAACCTCGGCGCCGGAGTAGCTGCGGAAGTTGCGCAGCGAAAGGCGCACGATCCGCATGTCCGGCGGGCTAGACGTTCAGGCGGATTGGCATGATCAGGTAGAGGAAGCCACCGTCCTCGGCCGACTGGATCAGGCCGGGGCGCAGCGGGCTGATGAGCTTGAGGACGACGTCGCCGGAGCCGACGGCCTCAAGGCCGTCGCGCAGGAACTCAGGGTTGAAGCCGATGTCGAACGGCTCGCCCTGGAACGCGACGGGCAGCGCCTCTCTCGCCTCGCCGATGTCAGGCGTCTGTGCAGAGACGGTCAGCTCGCCGGGCGCGAACGACAGCCGCAGCGGCGCGTTCTTCTGTGCCAGCAGGCTGATGCGGCGGACGACGTCGGTCACTTCGCCGCCGGCGACCGTCAGCTCGTGCTCGTAGCTCTCCGGCAGCAGCTGGCGGTAGTTGGGGAACTGCCCCTCGATCAGCCGCGAGGAGAGGACGACCTCGCCGAGCTGGAAGACGACCTGGTTCTGACGGACGCCGACGGTCAGCCCCTCGCCGTCTTGCTGCTGGACGAGGCGCGCCAGCTCCTGCAGCGCGCGTGCCGGCACGTTGGCCTCAAAGCCGGCGGCGAGCGGCTGCTCGAGCGTCGTCTCCTTGACGCTGAGCCGGTAGGAGTCGGTCGCGACCATCCGCAGCTCGCGCTCGGCGGCAGAGACCATGATCCCGGTCAGCACCGGCCGCGTCTCGTCGCGCGATGCCGAGTTGGCGACTCGCGTGATCGTGTCGACGAACGCTCTCGCCGGCACCGTCACGGTGCCCTCCTGATCTGGCTCCGGGAACGGCGGGAAGTCCTCGGAGCGCAGCGTGCGGATGTGGAAGTTCGCGTTGCCGGCGACGATCTCGACGTCCTGCTCAGCTGGACGCTGCTCAAGGGAGACAGTTGGCGCCGACAGCGAGCGCACGACGTCGACGAGCAGCCGGGCAGGCAGGAGGATCGTCCCCTCCCGCTCGATGTTCGCCTGGAGCGGCACGCGCAGCGTGATCTCTTGGTCGGTCGCGCGCAGCTCGACGCGGCCGCCTTCAGCGATGAGCTGGACGCCGGCAAGCGCCTGAACCCGCGTCGATGCGACACGGCTGACGGTCTGGAGCTGGGCGAGGAGATCCTCGCGCGCGGCCGAGAGCTTCACGATGGATACCTCGAGATAAGAATGTTCGTCGTAGTAGTAGGGAGGAAGGAGATGTGCACAAGTCCTCGAAAACGCCGCTTAGAGCGGCCAAGGGGCGCACATTGGCGCACGCCCGAAGGGTCAACAGTCTGTCAGGAAGGGCGGTCGGCTTCCGCGCCCTGCAAGCGCGCCGTGAGACCGCGGACAAGCTCGTACGCTTCAGCGTCAGCCGCGATCTTCTCGCTGGCGCGACGGCAGGCGTGCATCACGGTGGTGTGGTTGCGCCCGCCGAACGCACGGCCGATCGCCGGCAGCGTCTCGTCAGTCAGCTCCCGCGCGAGGTACATCGCGACCTGGCGAGCCCAGGCGACGCGGGCGCTGCGGTCAGGCGAGCGCAGCGCTTCGGGCGAGACGCCGAGCTGTTCGCAGGTCGCCTCCTGGATCTCGACGAGCGTCCGCTTGCGCGGCTTCGTCGCACCCGGGTAGAGGCCGTCGAGCACGTGCGTGACGAGCGCGCGATCGATCGGTCTGCCGGTCAGCGAGTGGAAGGCGACGACGCGGATGAGCGCGCCCTGGAGCGCGCGGATGTTCGTCGTGATGCGCTCGGCGATCGGCTCCAGGGCGTCGGGCGTCGCGAGCTTGACGCCGTCGTGCTGGACACGCTTGCGCAGGATCGTCATCCGCGTCGCCAGGTCGGGCGGGCGGATGTCGGTCACGAGACCCGACTCGAACCGCTCCCTCAAGCGCTCGGCGAGGGCGGCCATGTCGCGCGGCATCCGGTCGCAGGTGACGACGAGCTGGCTGCCGGTCTCGTAGAGCGCGTTGAACGTGTGGAAGAACTCCTCCTCCGTCGTCGCCTTGCTCTCGAGGAACTGGACGTCGTCGATCAGGAGGATGTCGGTGTCGCGGTAGCGCCGCTTGAAGTCGTCGACCGAGCCGTCCTTGGAGTGCAGCGCGCGCAGGAAGCGGTTGGTGAACGCCTCGATCGTCGTGTAGCGGACCGCCAGCCCGTCGCCGTACGTGTGCACGTAGTTGGCGATCGCGTGCAGCAGGTGGGTCTTGCCAAGCCCCGGCGGTCCGTAGACGAACAGCGGGTTGTATGCCTGGCCCGGCAGCTCGGCGACCGCCAGCGCGGCCGCGTGGGCGAGACGGTTGCCGTCGCCGATCACGAACTGGTCGAACGTGTACTTGGGGTTGAAGCTCTCGTCGGAGCGGCGCTCTGCGCCCCTCGGGAGGGCGGTCGGCACGCCGCTGCCGTGAGGCACGCCCGCGCGAGCGGGGACGTCGAGGAGCGGGTCGCAGTCGATCGGGACGACGAGGACCGTCGTCGACGGTCCGAGGACGGTCGCTGCTGCGCTCTGCAGCACGCGTGAGAAGCGGTCGGCGACCCACGTGCGGATCTCCTCCGGCGCGCCGATCAGCAGAGTGTCGCCGTCGAGTGCCCGCGGCTGCAGCGGCGCAAGCCAGAGGTGGTACGTGGAGTCGGTGACAGCATGCCGCAGCTCTGCCTGGATCTGGGGCCAGATGTGCTCGAGCTGGTTGTGCACAGGGGTGATCGACCGACTCCTAGTCGGGGCGTGGGGGAAGGCCATAAAGGGGCGGGGAGACCCCGGCGGGGCGGCGAATATAGCAGCGGTCGGACGGACCGACGCACGTGTCGGCAGGGGCGAGTCGGGCGAGGGCGCAAATCGCGGGAAAAAGGTCAGCGCCGCGGTGGAGTCCGACGTGTCGACAGCTGTGCGCGGCGTGTGCAGAAGACTGTTGAAAGCGCTGCGAAGCGCCTATCCTGCCGATAGGGCAGGGGGCGAGAAGGCGCCGACCGGCGCTCCGCGTATACTTGCGTGCCCCCTCAACGGGAATCGTGAACTCATGAAACGCACCTATCAGCCCAAGAAGCGCAAGCGCGCCCGCACCCACGGATTCCGTGAGCGCATGCAGACGCGCGCAGGTCGAGCGACGTTGAAGCGCCGCCGCGACAAGGGCCGCAAGCGCCTCACCGTCTGATGAGCGCGCGGCCGGGCGTCGCAGCCCGGCGGAGCAAGCGGGGACGTCTGTCCCGTAGCGCCGAGTTCGACCGGGTGTTTCGTCAGGGACGCTCGCTTGCGAATCGCGTCCTTGTCCTGTACGCCTTCCCTCGTGGAGAGGAAGGCGTGCCGCGCCTCGGCCTGTCCGTCTCCCGCAGAGTCGGCGGCGCCGTCGAACGCAACCAGGTGAAGCGGCTGCTGCGCGAGGCCTTCGAGGTCGAGTCGAAAGGCTTGCCTGAGGGCGTCGACGTCGTGGTCGTCGCGCGCCCTGAGGCGCGCGCGGTCGCTGAGCGAGATGGCCTGGAAGGCATCCGCTCGGCGCTCGCTGAGCTCATCGCGCGCGCGAGAGAACGCGCAAGCGGAGAAAGAAGATGACCTGGCCGCGGCGGATCGCGATCGCACCGATTCGCGTCTATCAGCGGGTCATCTCGCCCGCGCTGCCGCCGCGCTGTAAGTACGAGCCGAGCTGTTCGCACTACGCCGCGCAGGCGATCGGGGAGTACGGCATACTCCGCGGGCTGGTGCTCGCGTGCTGGCGGATCGTGCGCTGCAATCCGTGGAGTCACGGTGGCTACGACCCCGTCCACGAGCAGCGGCTTTTCACCCACCGCCGAACGAACGCTCCGAGCGCCTGATCGACCCCTAGATGCCAGTCGTCTTCGCAAACATACTCCAGCCGCTGATCGATGTCCTGGAGCAAGTCCTTCTCTTCTTCCACGACACCGTCGGTGTTGGGTGGGGCCTCTCGATCATCCTGCTGACCCTGTCGGTGCGCATCGTCTTGCTTCCGCTCACGCTGAAGCAGGTCAAGTCGATGCAGCGTCTCCAGCTGCTCGCCCCGGAGCTCAGAAGAATCCAGGCGAAGTACAGAAACGACAAGCAGCGCCAGCAGCAGGAGATGATGAAGTTCTACTCGGAGAACAGAGTCAATCCTCTGGCCTCCTGTTTCCCGCTGCTGTTCCAGCTGCCGTTCTTCATCTCGCTGTACTACATGCTTAGGACTGACCTGCGGCATGACATCTGCGGGCAGACGCTGAAGGCATGTGCAGACGCCACCGCGGCGCAGTTCCACAGCGTTGGAGCGAAACCAGGGACAGAGGGCTTCCTCTTCATCCCCGATCTGACGGGCAGAGCGACCGGCGCCGTGCTGGTCGTGCTGGTTCTGCTCTACGTCGGTACGCAGCTCCTGTCCAGCCTTCTGAGCACCGCGTCGATGGACAGACAGCAGCGCCTGATCATGCTCGCGCTGCCGGTCGTGTTCGTGATTTTCATAATCCGCTTCCCCGCGGGCCTGATGGTCTACTGGATCACGACCAACACGTGGACGATCGTCCAGCAGATGATCGTGCGAAAAACCGTCGGATTGCCGAGCAGAGCGAGAGCCGCGTTGGCGGGCGCTGCGGCAGGCGGGACCCCGGTCCCGGCTGCCGCGCTGGCGGAGAGCATCGGTGTCGCCGACAGACCGAGACCGCGTGCCGGACGGATCCTCGGGCGCAGAAGAGAGGCGCCGGCGGCCGCCGCGAGAGAGGCCACGTCGCGGGCCTCGAGAGCCCCGCCGCCATCTGCCAGAAGAAAGAAGAAGCGTTCCGGGAGGCGCCGGTGAGTGCCAGAGTGACTGAAGCTGCCGAGCGGGTTGACGCGCTGCTCGCGAAGATCCTGCTCGCCGTTGGCGTCGAGGCGGAGGTCTCGGTGAGCGAGGACGACGACGGGATCGTCGCGATGATCGAGGGCGAAGACCTCGGGCTGCTGATCGGGCGTCATGGCCAGACGATCGACGCCATACAGCATCTTGCCTACCGGGCCGCCTACCGCGGCGCGGAGGGACGCAAGCGCGTGACGGTTGACGCCGCCGGCTACCGCGATCGCCGCGCGGCGCTGCTGCAGCACGATGCCGACGAAGCTGCTGACGAAGCGCTGCGGATAGGCACGCCAGTCGCGCTCGACGCTATGAACGCGGTCGAGCGGCGTGTGGTCCACGAGTACCTCCGCGACCGAGACGGCATCGAGACTTACAGCGAAGGCGCGGAGCCGGATCGGCACCTCGTCGTCGCGCCGCTGAAGCCGTAGGCCGGCTCGGCGTGCGCGCTTGCGCGTGTTTCACGTTTTACATGACGGTGAAACAGATTCTTCGATGGACGAGCTGACGCCGTTCGAGCAAGGGGTCTTCGTCGGTGTGATCATCGGTGAGGGCTCCTTCGGCGGAGACGGCAGACAGCCACAGATCACGCTGCGGATGCACACTCGCCACGAGGCCCTCTTCCACTGGCTCATCGATCGTTTCCCGTCGACGAAGCTCTATGGGCCCTACCACCACGGCGAGCGCTCGTACTACCAATGGATGGCCCGCGGTCCCGCCCTCGTCAACGACGTGCTGCCGCTGCTTGAGGCGGCGCTGACCGAGGGCCTCGACGAACACGCATCGTCTCGACTCGCGGCGATGACGTCCAAATACAGCGGTTACATCGCGCGCACGCGCGCTCGCGCGAGTGACGACGCCGCGGGCGAAGCCGGCAGCGTCAACGTGGACCTTGCTGAGGCGCTAGACGCAACTGGTGGCACGGACGCCGCGCCTGCGGTCGATGGGCACCTCCCCACCGAGAGAGAGGCCGACGACGCATGAGTCACGATGAGAACATCACCGACGCGATCGCGGCGTTGGTCGACCGCTACAGGTTGCCTACGACAGCGACGAGCCAGCTCGGCGCGCTGCTCGCGGCGCTTGAGGACGAGCACGCGCCGACAACCGTCCATGAGCCGTCCGCGGCGGTCGACGTCCACCTTGCCGACTCCCTTGTCGGGCTCGACCTGAGCGAGATCCGCGCGGCCCGAGACATCGCTGACCTCGGCGCGGGCGCGGGGTTCCCTGGCCTGGCTCTTGCCGCCGCGCTCCCAGCTGCTCACGTCACGCTGGTAGAGAGCGTCGCCCGCAAAGCCGCATTTATCGAGGAGACGGCGGAGAGCGCCGGGATCGAGAACATCGCGGTGATCGCCGATCGCGCTGAGGCATGGGCGGCAGGCATCGGTCGCAACGACGTCGTCACGGCGCGAGCGCTTGCGCCGCTGGGAGCCCTCGCCGAGTACGCGGCGCCGCTCCTGCGTGAAGGGGGCGTCCTTGTCGCATGGAAAGGGCGGCGCGACGCGGAGGAGGACGCTGTCGCGAACGCCGCAGCCGCTGAGCTTGGGATGGAAGTTGCGGAGGTCCGCGTGGTCGCCCCCTACGCCGCCGCAGATCACCGGCATTTGCACGTGCTTCGCAAGGTAAGCCCGACGCCGGAGCGGTTCCCGCGGCGGCCCGGGATGGCGCGGAAACGGCCGCTCGGCGCGGCAGCAGCGCCCTCGTCCGACCGTACCCGCAGGTAAGGTCCCCGATCGGCAGGACGCTCCGGAGGCCGCCGCGCCGCCGCTCCTGCCTCCGCCGCACCAACTTCGCTGCGCCGCACCGGCTTCCGCCGCCAACGCGCCAGCTCGAGCCCACGAAGGAACCCATCTCTCATGGCAACCGTCTACGCGATCGCAAACCAAAAGGGCGGCGTCGGGAAGACCACGACTGCAGTGAACCTCGCCGCGTGCGTCGCCGAGGCCGGCTACGACGCGCTCCTGGTCGACATGGACGCCCAGGCGAACGCGACCGTCGGGCTCGGCATCCCGAAGGACTCCGCACCCAGCATCTACGACGTCCTTGCCGGCGACGCGACGATGGCCGAGGCCGTCCGCCCCACCGGGATCGAGCATCTCTCGCTCGTCCCAGCAAGCCCCGACCTCGCCGGCGCCTCTGTCGAGCTGCCGCGGATCGAGGGCTCTGAGACCCGCCTGCGCGAGTCGATCGCGGACGTGCGCGAGCAGTTCACCTTCACGATCATCGACTGCCCACCGTCGCTTGGCCCGCTGACCGTCAACGCGCTCGTCGCCGCGGATCGCGTGATCGTCCCGGTGCAGGCCGAGTACTTCGCGCTCGAGGGCCTCGCGGGGCTGCTCGACACGCTCGGCTTGATTCAGCGCGAGCTGAACCCGTCGCTGACGATCGCCGGAATGCTGCTGACGATGCACGACGGGCGGACGCGCTTGGCGCAAGACGTCGAGCGTGAGGTGCGCGAGCACTTCCCCACGCTCGTCTTCGACACTGTGATCCCCCGCAACATCCGCGTCGGAGAGGCGCCGAGCTACGGCCGGCCGGTGATCCACCACGATCCCCACTGCGCCGGCTCCGACGCGTACTTCGAGCTTGCCAAGGAGGTGGCCGCTCGTGGCTGAGAAGCCCCGTGGAATGGGTCGTGGACTGAGCGCGATCCTGTCCGCCGCGCCAAGAGACGAGGCGGAAGAGCTGCGCTCGGTCCCGGTCGACCTGATCGCTGCCAACCCGCACCAGCCCCGTCGCCAGTTCGACGAGGAGGCGCTCGTCGCGCTCGCCGAGTCGTTGAGGGTGCGCGGCATCCTGCAGCCGGTGCTGGTCCGCCCAGCGACCGGCGGCGGCTACGAGCTGATCGCTGGCGAGCGCCGCTGGCGCGCCGCGCGGATCGCTGGCCTCGCGGAGATTCCGGCGATCGTCCGGCATCACGACGACGCCGCGTCGCTCGAGCTGGCCGTGATCGAGAACATGGCCCGCGAGGACCTCAACCCGGTCGAGGAGGCGCGCGCCTGCGCCGCGCTGGTCGAGGAGCTGAACCTGACGCGCGAGGACGTTGGCCGCCGCGTTGGGCGCAGCCGTGTCGCCGTCTCCAACCTGATCCGCTTGCTCGACCTGCCCGACGAGGCGATCACGCTGCTGGAGCAGGGCGATCTGACCGAGGGACATGGCCGCGCGCTGCTGCTCGCGCACGATCACAGCGACCGCCGCCGGCTTGCGCGCAACGCCGCCGCCGCTGGCTGGTCGGTCCGCGAGCTGGAGCGCCGCGCCCGCATCGCCGCCGAGCACGACGACCCGCCCGCCCGCGCGCCACGGCCCGCGACGCCGAAGATCCATCCCGATCAGGCCGACGCTGTCCAGCGCCTCTCCGATGTCTTCGGGAAGGCGCTCGGCGCCGAAGTCGCTGTCGCGCCGCAGGGCGCCGGCTATAGGGTCCAGCTGTCGTTCGACTCGCTTGACGAGGCGCTTGAGCTGGCCCGGCGCCTCGGCGTTCGCGCGGTCGCGTGAGCGCCGCTGGGGCGGCGCGAAAGGTCACGACGCACGAGATTGCGATTGCCCGCTAGAATCGCCTCTCCCCAGGGGGCGATTAGCTCAGTCGGTTAGAGCGCTTCTCTGATAAGGAAGAGGTCCCTGGTTCGAATCCAGGATCGCCCATCGCACGAGGCCCGCCACTAGCGGGCCTCGCGTCGTTCTGCGGCGCTTCGCCCGTAATCCTGGGTTCCGGGGCCGCTGCCTATACTTGGTCGTCTCCCAAGCTCAGGAGCATGGACGTGCAGGAAATGGTCATCTACGGCGTCAGTTTCGACATGGTCGGCAAGCAGCCGATCGTGCTGCTGAAGACCGTCGACAGCAACAAGTTCCTGCCGATTTGGATCGGCCACCCGGAAGCGGCGGCGATCCTGATGAAGCTGCAGGGGGCGACGACTCCACGCCCGATGACGCACGACCTCCTGTCGGACATGCTCACCGAGCTTGAGGTGAGCTGTTCGCGGGTCTCCGTCACCGAGTTGCGAGAGAACACCTTCTACGCCTCGATCACCCTGACGGTCGGTGGCCGCGAGCTCGAGATCGACTCGCGCCCCAGCGACGCGCTCGCGCTCGCCGTGCGGGCCGGCGCGCCGATCTTCGCCGCCGAAGAGGTGATCGCCGAGTCCGCGATCGAGTTCGAGCACGAAGTCGAGGACACCGAAGAGGTCGTCGAGAAGTTCAAGGACTTCCTCGACCAGGTCACGCCGGAGGACTTCGCCGGCGGCGAGTCCTAGCGGCGCGCGCGCCCGAAGCGCCCGCGCCGCCCGAAGCCCAACCCGCCGCCTCAGCCGTCCTGCTCGGCGCGGCTCTGCTGGGCTTGGCGCCGCGGCAGCTCTACGACCGGCGCGAGCTGCTCGTCGCCGTCGCCGTCGCTGTCGGAAGCGGCGCCAACGGTTTCCGGCGAGACGGCTTCCATCCCCGTCAGCGTGCCGTACAGCGCGACCTGCTCGGCGATCACGGCGCCGATGCGCCGCACGCCCTCGCGGATGTCGTCGTCGCTGACGCCGGAGAAGTTCAGTCGCATCGACGAGCCGCCACGGCCGTCGAGATAAGCGGCGCGTCCCGGCACGAAGGCGACGTTCTCCCGTAATGCACGTGCGAGCAGGTCCGTCGTGTCGATGTAGTCGGGCAGCGTCGCCCAGATGAACATGCCGCCCTCGGGCTGCGTCCATTGCGCCTCGCGCGGGAAGTGCTCGGCGAGCGCGTCGAACATCACGTCGCGGCGGCGGCGGTAGACGTCGCGCAGCGAGTCGACGTACGTGCGCCAGTCGACGGCGCCGAAATAGGTGCTGACGAACAGCTGCGTCATCGACGAGGAGCAAAGGTCCGCGGCCTGCTTGCCGAGGTTCATCTTCTGCAGCACCGGCTGCGGCGCGGCGGCCCAGCCGACCCGGATCCCCGGCGAGAGGATCTTCGAGAAGGTGCCGAGGTAGATCACGAACTCGCCCCCGTCGAGCTTGTAGAGCGGCGGTAGCGCCTCGCCCTCGTAGCGGAGCATCCCGTACGGGTTGTCCTCCAGCACGAGCAGCTCGCGCTCATGGGCGATCCGCACCAGCCGCTGGCGCCGGCCCAGCGACATCGTCACGCCGCCCGGGTTCTGGAACGTCGGGATCGTGTAGATGAACTTCGGCCTACGGCCCTCCCGCTCAAGCCGGTCGAGCGTCTCCTCGAGGTCGTCGATCCGCATCCCGTCGGCGTCCATCGCGATCTGCACGACATCGGCCTGGTAGGAGCAGAAGGTCGGGACGGCGCCCGGATAGGTGGGCGCCTCGGCGACGATCACGTCGCCCGGGTCGATCAGCGTCTTGCAGACGAGGTCGATCACCTGCTGGCCGCCGGTCGTGACCATCAGCTCGTCGTCGGAGACGGTCATCCCCTCAGCGGCCATCACCTCGCGGATGCACGCCTCGACCTCGGCGATGCCCTCGGTCGGGCCGTACTGCAGCGCGCGAGCGCAGGCATCGACGGCGATCTTGTCCATCACGCCGGCGAAGGTCTCGGGCGGGAACGTCGACGTGTCCGGCAGGCCGCCGGCAAGCGAAATGACCTCAGCACGCTGTGTCAGCGCCATCAGGTCCCGCATTGCGGAAGACTTCATAACCTGTGTACGCGAGGAGAACAGCGCCGCGTAGCGCTCGATGTCCCGGGCGTTCGAGCGTGCTTGTTCTCTTCGCGTCATGGCGTGGTCTGGCGCTCCTCTGAGGGTGGACTTCGCCGCGGCGGCCCGATCCCCTCGGCCCGTCGACTATCGTCAAGCCCTCTCCAAGCTACCGGACCTGATGACACTCTTCCTCGCCATCTGCATGGGAATCGGCCTGGCGCTCGGCGTCGGCCTGCGCCCGTTCCTGCCCGCGCTGCTCATCGGCGCCCTCGCCCGCGGTGACGTCGGGATCAACTTCACGGGCACCGATCTGTCGTTCTTGGAATCGCCGATCTTCCTGCTCTTGCTGCTCATCGGCGTCGTCGCGCTGTTCGCCGCTGAGCGCCGGCTGGGGCCCGAGAAGGTCGAGTCTGGCCCGCTCGGCGCCGCCCTCGCCGGCATCGCGCTGGGACTTGGAGCGCTCTACTTCGCCGGCTCGCTGGCGGACCACAGCTACACCTGGTGGCCGGGCCTGATCGGCGGGATCGCCTGCGCGGCGCTTGCCGGCGCGACCGCCCGCGTCTTCTTCGGCCGCACGCGCGCCCGGCTCGACAGAGAGGCCGCCGCCGCGCTGCCGGTCTACGCCGAGGTCGCCGGGATGGTCGTCGCCGGCCTGTCGGTGCTGCTCGAGCCGCTTTCGCTCGTCGCGCTCGTCTTCCTCGCCTGGCTGCTGATCGGGCAGCGCAGACGCGAGGGCCAGAAGTACGCCGGTCTGCGCGTCCTGCGGTGATCACGGTGCGCGTCGGCGAGCGGACGGCGAGCTGACCGTGCCACGAAAGCTTGTCCTCACCGTCATCGACGGGATGAAGCCGGCGATGCTGGAGCGGGCGATCGAAAACGGCGACGCCCCGATCCTGCAGGCGATCCGCGACCGTGGCGCCTACGTCGACGACTGCGTCGCCGCGTTCCCGTCGGTCACGCCGGTCTGCGCCGCCAGCATCGCAACCGGCACGGGGCCCGATGCCCACCAGATCCCGAGCATGAACTGGTTCTCGCGCGCTGAGGGCCGTTACGTCGAGTACGGCTCGAGCTTCTCCGCGTCGCTCAAGTTCGGCGTCGTGCGCTCGCTCACCGACACCGTCTACCGGATGAACAACGAGCACCTGTCGGCGGCGACGCCGACGGTCTTCGAGCTGCTTGACGACGCCGCCGTGCGCACGGCGGGGACGACCTACCTGATGTACCGCGGCCGCTACGAGCACAGCGTCACGACCGACACGCCGCTCGCGCGGATCGCGAGCGCAACGGTCTTCAGACAGCCGGTGATGGGACCGCGCGAGCTGTTCTACGCCGACCTGTTCGCCAGCCGCCGCACCGGCTGCCGCGGGCAGTTCGGCATGCCCGGCGCCCGCGACGCGCACACGGGCTGCGTCGGCGCCTACCTCGAAGAGCACGACCTCTACGACTTCATGCTCTTCTCGCTGCCCGACAACGACACCTTCTCGCACCGCAACGGGACGCATGCGCAGGTCACCTCGATCGCCGCAGCCGACAAGCAGCTGGCGCGCCTGGTCGAGGCTGGCGGCGGCCTGGACAGATTCCTCGACGAGCACGCGATGATCGTGATGGCCGACCACTCGCATGCCCAGGTCGAGGAGCGGATCCGCCTCAACGCCGCGTTCGACGGCTGGTCGATAGCGAGACCGGACGGCGGCGGCGCGACCCCTGGCGACATAGCGATCAGCCCCGCCCAGCGCTCG
Source organism: Conexibacter sp. (assembly GCA_036499225.1). Taxonomy (GTDB): domain Bacteria; phylum Actinomycetota; class Thermoleophilia; order Solirubrobacterales; family Solirubrobacteraceae; genus Conexibacter. Next base: position 20,439 of record DASYEC010000116.1, on the reverse strand, counting down.
GCGATGGTCTATGTGCTGGCTGAGGAGCAGCGCTCCAAGCGCGCCGCCGAGGTCGCAAAGGTCGCGCTCGCGGTCCCCGGCGTCGACCTTGCGATGCGCCGCGCGGCGGCGCGCGAGGGCGTGATCGAAAGCTCACGTGGCGAGCTGCACTTCGCGCCCGGCGGCGATCTCGTCGACCTGCGCGGCCGCCGCTGGAGCATCGACGGCGACCTTGAGACGATCGGCGCCCGCATCGAGGACGGCCGGCTGCTGACGCCCGACTACCCCGACGCGCTTGCCCGCGTCTGGTCGTCGTTGACGTGCGAGACCTCCGGCGACGTGCTGCTGTCGGCGGCGCCCGCGTACGAGTTCGTCGACTGGGGCGGATCGGCGCACGTCGGCGCCGGCAGCCACGGCTCGCTCCACCGCAGCGACTCGCTCGCGCCCCTGCTGTGGTGCGGGACGGGCCCAGAGACGCGCGACGCGCGCGAGCAGTGGACGTTGCGCGACGTGATGCCGATGGCCGTCGAGCACTTTGGCGTCGAGCCGTCGCCCGCGGCGCTCGCCGCAGCGGCCGCGCGCTGACCGCCGCACGGCGCTCGCGCCGGTTGAGGCTGACCTCCCCGCGACGGCTGGGTACGCTTTCTCGCATGTCCGAGGACACGACGGTCGTCGCGCCCCCGCTGCATCACCGCGTCCGGCACGGCTTGCGCCGGCCGCACAACTGGTTCCAGCTGATCCGCTTCGGCGTCGTCGGCGCGAGCGGCTATGCCGTCAACCTCGTCGTCTTCGCCCTGGCCGTCCACGGGCTTGGCGTCGGGTACCAGGTCGCTGCGGTGCTCGGCTTCATCGTCTCGGTGCTGAACAACTTCTGGTGGAACCGCCACTGGACGTTCGGCGCCCGCGACGGCCACGCGGGCTTCCAGGCGATGCGCTTCTTCGTCGTCAGCATCGGCGCGTTCGTCGTCAGCTACGTGATTCTCACCGCGCTTGTCGAGGCCGCCGGCCTGCCGCAGGTGCTTGCCCAGGCGATCGCGCTCGTCGCCGCCACGCCCGCGAACTTCCTCGGCCAGAAGCTCTGGAGCTTCGGCAGATGAAGCGGGCCGCGGCGCTGCTCGCCGCGGTCGCGCTGCTCGCGGTCCTCGCGTCGGCGCTGCTCGGGAGCGCGACCGCCAGCGCCGAGGGGACCGTCCCGCTGGTGACCGAGACGTCGCCGTCGACCAGCGTCAGCGTGCCGCCGCCGCTCGTCTCCGACAACGCCTTCAACGGCAGCCAGGCCGGTGCCGGCTCGGCCTCGTCGCCTGCCGGGACGACGCCGACCGCGACCGACCCCAACGCGCTGCAGATCCCGCCGAGCCCGTCGATCCCGCCGCCGGGCCACCGCCTGACGGCGAGACAGGTGATCGTGATCGCCTCCGCGATCCCGAAGATCAGAGACGAGGCGGCGAAGTTCCCCGGCTCCTACCCGACGGCGTACACGAAGGGCACCGAGCAGTGGCAGGTCTCGTGGTTCTCCAGAGACCGCAGGCAGGAGATCGGCCAGGTGCTGATCGACGACCTGACGGGCGGCGTGCGCGAGGCGTGGACCGGCTATCAGGTGCCGTGGACGATGGCGCGCGGGTACGACGGCGCCTTCGGTCGCCGCATCAACGCCCCGTACGTCTGGATCCCGCTCTGCATCCTGTTCCTGCTGCCGTTCGTGCCGTGGCGGCGGCGTCCGTCGTGGCTCCACCTCGACCTGCTGATGCTGGTCGGCTTCTCGGTCTCGCTCGCCTTCTTCAACGCCGCGCACGTCGGCCTCTCGACGCCGCTGGTCTACCCGCCGCTGATCTACCTGCTGGTCCGGATGCTGATCGTCGCGCGGCGCAGAGGGCGGCCAGAGCCGCTGAGGCTGCTCGTCCCGGTGCCTTGGCTGGCGGTCGCGCTGATCTTCCTCGTCGGCTTCCGCGTCGGGCTGAACGTGACGAACTCGAACGTGATCGACGTCGGCTACAGCGGCGTGATCGGCGCCGACCGACTTGTCCACGGCCAGTCGCTCTACGGCACGTGGCCGACCGACAACGCCCACGGCGACACGTACGGCCCGGTCAACTACTTCGCCTATGTGCCGTTCGAGCGGATCTTCCCGTGGAGCGGCAGCTGGGACGACCTGCCGGCCGCGCACGCCGCCGCGATCGTCTTCGACCTGCTGACGATGGGCGCGCTGTTCCTGCTCGGACGGCGGATCCGCGGGCCATCGCTCGGGATCGTCCTCGCCTATTGCTGGGCGGCCTTCCCGTTCACGCTCTTTGTCTCGAGCACGAACGGCAACGACTCGCTCGTCGCGCTGCTCGTCGTCTGCACGCTGCTTGTCGCCTCGCGCCCGCCTGCGCGTGGAGCGCTGGCCGCGCTCGCGGGGCTGACGAAGTTCGCGCCGTTGGCGCTCGCGCCTCTGCTCGCGCGCACCCCGACCGACGCCGTCGTGCGCGGCGCGAGCGAGCCACGCCGCGGACCGAGGGCGTTCCTGCTGTACGCGGGCGCGTTCGTGCTGACGACCGCCGTCGTGATGCTGCCGGTGATCCTCGTCGGCAACTGGTCGACTTTCTGGGACCACACGATCGGGTTCCAAAGCGACCGCGGCTCGCCGTTCTCGATCTGGGGCTTGTGGGGCGGGCTCGACGGCGTTCAGAAGGCGGTCGAGGTGCTCGCGGTCGCCTTCGCGATCTCGCTCGCGTTCGTTCCGCGCCGCCGCACGCTCGTGCAGACGGCGGCGTTCGGCGCGGCGGTGCTGATCGCCTTCCAGCTCAGCCTGACCTACTGGTTCTACCTCTACATCGCCTGGTTCTTCCCGCTCGTGATGGTCGCGCTGCTCGGGCGCTATGGCGACCCGTCGGCGGTCTCCCCGCCGGCCGCGCCAGCGCCCGAAAAGGCGTCAGCGGAAGCCGGCGGGAGCGGGGACGAGCAGCTGCTCGATCCCGTCGGCGCGCAGCGGTGAGCTCCCTCGCACGACGACGCCCATCAGCCACGGGTCGTCCTCGGAGGGCTCGAACTTGACCGGCATCTGCGTGATCAGCGACTCGATCGCCTGCTCGCGCTTGACGCCGATCACGCCGCCGCGCGCCCCGGTCATGCCGACATCGGTGATGTAGGCGGTCCCGCCGGGCAGCACGCGCGCGTCGGCGGTCGGCACGTGCGTGTGGGTCCCGACGACGGCGGTCACTCTGCCGTCGAGGTGCCAGCCCATCGCGACCTTCTCGCTCGTCGCCTCGGCGTGCATGTCGACGAGCACGTGGTCGACTCTGCCGCGCATCCCGTGCAGCGCGGCGTCGGCCTCGGAGAAGGCCGGTCGGCCGGCTTTGAGGTAGAGGTTGCCCGAGAGGTTGATCACGCCGAGACGCACGCCGTTGCGCTCGACGACGCAGCTGCCGTGCCCGGGCTGGCTCTTGAGGAAGTTCGCTGGCCGCAGGATCCGCTCGTGATCGTCGAGGTAGGGGTAGATCGCGCGCTGGCGGTAGGTGTGGTTGCCGAGCGTGATCACGTCGACGCCGTGGTTGAAGAGCTCGTCGGCGATCTTCGGGGTGATCCCGACGCCGCCGGCGACGTTCTCGCCGTTGACGACGACGAAGGTCGCGTCGTGCTGCTCGCGCAGCTCGGGCAGCAGTCGCAGCAGCAGACGACGGCCGGCGCTGCCGACGACGTCGCCGACGAAGAGGATGTTCATCGGGCGTGTATATCGCAGCGGACCGCTGCCGCAACGGGCGCCGCTCACCACGTAGCCTTCGCGCGATGGCGCCCGTTGCGACGGAAGAGGAGGCCGCGCTCGCCGTCGCGGGCTTGACTAAGGCTTACGGCGAGCGGGTCGCGCTGCGCGACGTCAGCTTCGCCGCGGCCGCTGGCGAGCTTGTCGCGGTGATCGGCCCCAACGGGGCGGGCAAGACGACGATGCTGTCGATTCTCGCCGGGATCCAGCCGCCCGACGCCGGCAGCGTCTCGCGCGCGCCGCGCGAGATCGGCTGGGTGCCGCAGCAGGCGGGCGTCTACTCGAAGCTGTCGGTCGCCGAGAACCTGCGCCTGTTCGCACGGTTGGAGAAGGTGCGCGATCCCAACGCAGTCGTCGCCGAGATGCTCGAGCAGACCGGCTTGGAAGACCGCGCAAACGACGAGGTCGGCCGCTTGTCGGGCGGCAACCGCCAGCGCGTGAACATCGCCGTCGGGCTGCTCGCCGCCCCGCCGGTGCTGCTGCTTGACGAGCCGTCAGCGTCGCTGGACCCGCGCCAGCGCGAGCGCCTGTGGAGCTTCGTCTCAGCCGCCGCGGCGCGCGGGACGACCGTCGTCTTCTCGACCCATGACGTCCAGGAAGCCGAGCGCTACGCCGACCGCGTGCTCGTGCTCGCCGACGGCGAGCTGCTGTTCAGCGGCACGGCTGCCGAGCTGGAGGCGACCGTCAGCGCTGAGGCACAGAACGGCCCGCGAGACTTCGAGAGCGCCTTCGTCCGCTTCCTCCACGAGCGCGGGCACTGACCGCGGCGAGCGCGACGACGATGCGCTGGCTGCTGCTGAAGGACCTCCAGATTCTGCGCCGCTCGCCGTTGCTGGTGGCGCTGTTGATCGTCTACCCGATCATGATCGCGCTGCTGATCGGCGCGGCGCTCTCGCGCGGACCGTCCAACCCGTCGATCGCGCTCGTCAACCAGATCCCCAAGCAGCAGCGGACCTTCGACCTCGGCGGCTCCAACGTCAACGCCAACGAGTACCTGCCGCAGCTGTCGAGATCGGTCGACCTTGTCAGCGCCAGCTCGCGCGCCGACGCGGTCCGGCTCGTGCGAGAGGGCAAGGTGCTCGCGGCGGTCGTGCTGCCGACCGACATCGTCGGCCGGCTCTCGAGCGGCCGCGACCAGCCGAAGATCGACGTGATCTACAACGGCGAGGACCCGGTCAAGCAGCGCTTCGTCGAGTCGGTCGTGAAGGCGCGGTTGGCGGACGCCAACGACGCGCTGTCGAAAAAGTACGAGCAGATCACGATCAGATACATCGACACGCTGCTCGACGGCGGGTCGATCGCCGCCTTCGGAAGGCAGGTCCCGATCCTGGGGCTGCGCAACTCGAAGAAGATCCTCGACGGCGTGATCGCCACGCTGCCGCCGAGATCGCGGGCGAGCCTGGCGCTTCAGCAGGTCGACAGCTTCGCGACGCTCGCGGTCGACAACCTTGGCGTCTCGACCGACGTGCTGCGCTCGGTCGGCGAGCCGATCGCCGTCCACCAGACGCTGATCGGCGGTAGACGGACCGCGCTCGACGCCTACGCGATCGCGATCGCCGCGACCGTCTCGCTGATGTTCCTGACCGTCCTGCTCGCCGCCGGCCTGTTGGCGCTCGAGCGCGAGGAGCACGCCTTCTCGCGGCTCGTGCGCGGGCTCGTGTCACGCCTGGGACTGCTGGCCGAGAAGATCGGCCTCGCCGCGCTCTGCTCGGTGGCGGTCACGCTGCTGCTGCTGCTCGTGCTGGGGATCTTCTTCGTCGACCTCGACCTCTCACGCGCGCCGCAGTGGGTCGTCGCGCTCGGCGTGGGCGGAATCGCTTTTGCCGCGCTCGGGGTCGCGATCGGCGGCCTCGCGCGGGAGGTGCGCGCCGCGTCGCTGCTTGCCTTCCTGCTGTCGCTGCCGATCGCCTTCCTCGCGCTTGTCCCGAGCGGCGCGGTCAGCGGCTGGCTGTCGGACGCGATCCGCGTCGTCTGCGCCGCCTTCCCCTTCAAGCCGACGCTGCAGGCGCTCGACATCGCGGTCAACGCCGCGCCGACCAGCCTCGGCCCGCCGCTGCTGCACCTCGCCGCGCTTGCGGCCGCCTACACGCTGATCGCGCGCCTCGCCCTGCGCCGATTCGCCTGAGAGACAAAGCGATGAGCGCCGTCCCGCCGCCCTCCAGCGCCGGGCCTCGAGTCCTCGTCGTCGGTCGCTTGCGTCGGATGACCAGAGCCCACGGCGAGGCGGAGGTATCCTGATCGGCCGATGGCCTTTCCTACCACTCGCCTGCGCCGCCTTCGGCGCACGGGCTCGCTGCGGGGCCTGGTGCGCGAGACGCAGCTCGACGCCGGCGACTTCATCTACCCGCTGTTCATCACGCACGGCAGCGACAGACGTGAGCCCATCAGCACGATGCCGGGCATCTCGCGCCTGACGATCGACCACGCCGTCGAGGAAGCCGGCGCAGCCGCCGCGCTGGGGATCCCCGCCGTGATGCCGTTCGGCATCCCCGACCACAAGGACGAAGAGGGCTCGGGCGCGTGGGACGACGAGGGCGTCGTCCAGCTCGCGACCCGCGCGATCCACGAGGCCCACCCGGACCTGCTCGTGATCCCAGACCTCTGCCTCTGCGAGTACACGAGCCACGGCCACTGCGGCGTCGTGAGACCAGACGGCTCAGTCGACAACGACGCCTCGCTGGAGCTGCTGGCGAAGACGGCGGTCTCGCTCGCGCGCGCTGGCGCCGACATGATCGCCCCGAGCGACATGATGGACGGGCGCGTCGGTGCGCTGCGCGCCGCGCTCGACGACGCCGGCTTCGGCGAGCTGCCGATCCTCGCCCACTCCGCCAAGTTCGCTTCCGCCTACTACGGCCCGTTCCGCGAGGCGGCTGGCTCGGCGCCCGCGTTCGGCGACCGTCGCGGCTACCAGCTCGACCCTGCCAACGGCGACGAAGCGGTGCGCGAGGTGCTGCTCGACATCGAGGAAGGCGCCGACATGGTGATGGTCAAGCCGGCGCTCGCCTATCTCGACGTGATCCGCCGCGTCAAGGACGCGGTCCGCCTGCCGGTCGTCACGTACAACGTCGGCGGGGAATACTCGATGGTGAAGGCGGCGGCCGCCGCTGGCTACATCGACGAGAGCGCGACCGTGCTCGAGACGCTGACCGCAATGCGGCGTGCAGGCGCCGACGTGATCATCACTTACCACGCCAAGGACGCCGCCCGCTGGCTCCAGGAGACCGAATGACTGACGCCGCCGCAGGACAGGCGATTCCGAAGCTCCGCAGCCGTAGATACGGCGCGGCGATCCCGCTTGACGAGCTCGACAAGCGCCTGCTCAACCTGATGCAGGGCAAGTTCCCGCTCGAGCCGCGCCCGTACCGGCGCGTCGCCGAGCTGGCCGAGGTCGACGAGCAGGTCGTGATGCAGCGCGTCCAGCACCTGCTCGACGAGCGCATCATCCGCCAGGTCACGCCGATCTTCGACACGCGCGCGCTCGGCTACCAGTCGATGCTCGTCGCTGCCAAGGTCGACGCCGACAACCCCCACCGTGCGGCGAGAATCATCAACGCGCACCCGGGCGTCTCGCACAACTACCTGCGCAACCACGAGTTCAACCTCTGGTTCACGATCGCGACCGAGCCCGACTCCAAGCTCGGCCTCGAGGGCACGCTGAACGCGCTCGCTGAGGAGGCCGGCGCGACGTCGGTCCGCGAGCTGCCGACGCTGAAGCTGTTCAAGATCCGCATGGACCTGGAGATGGAGGGCGACACGAGAGCGCTCGCCAGACAGGCGGTCGCCGCAGACCCGGTCGAGCTCGACCCGCAGCCCTACGACGACTTCGACATCGCCGTCATCCGCACGCTGCAGGGCGACATGGCCGTCGTCGAAGAGCCCTACGCTGCCGCGGCCGCCGAGCTGGGGATCACGCAGGAGAGATTCCTCGACCACCTCGCCGGGATGCAGGAGCGCGGCCTGCTGCGCCGCGTCGCTGCGATCCTCTACCACCGCCGTGCCGGCTTCTCCGCCAACGGGATGGGCGTCTGGAAGGTCCCCGACGAGCAGATTCTCGACGTCGGCCGTCAGATGGCCGCTGTCCGCGGGATCTCGCACTGCTACCAGCGGCCGACGTACGAGGACTGGCCGTACTCCGTCTTCACGATGGCCCACGGCCGCTCCAAGGAGGAGTGCGACGCGATCCTCGACTCGATCGCCGAGACGCACGGCATCGAGGAGCGCGCGACGCTGTACTCCTCGACCGAGTTCAAGAAGATCCGCCTGCTCTACTTCACCGACGAGTTCAAAGCGTGGGAGCGCGAGCACGCCGGCGTATGACACGCTGCGGCGCATGTCTCGTCCGACCCTCAACGACGCGCGCTCGAGCGCGCTCTACACCGAGGCGCTGAAGGTCCTCCCCGGCGGGGTCAACTCGCCGGTGCGGGCGATGCGCTCGATCGGCCGCGACCCGATCTTCGTCGCGCGCGGCGAAGGCGCCGAGCTGATCGACGTCGACGGCAACCGGTATGTCGACTACATCTGCTCGTGGGGCCCGCTGATCCACGGCCACGCGCACCCGCAGGTGCTCGCCGCGGTCCAGGAGGCGGCGGCGAACGGGACGAGCTTCGGCGCGCCGACCGAGGGCGAGGTGACGCTCGCAAAGGAGGTCGCCGCGCGTATCCCGTCCGTGGAGATGGTGCGGATGACCTCCTCCGGGACCGAGGCGTCGATGAGCGCGCTGCGGCTGGCGCGCGCCGCGACCGGCCGTGAGGCGGTGCTGAAGTTCGCCGGCGCCTACCACGGCCATGTCGACGGCCTGCTCGCTGAGGCCGGCTCTGGTCTCGCGACGCAGGGCATCCCGGCCAGCCCTGGCGTGCCTGCCGCCGCGACGGCCGCGACGGTGATCGTGCCGTGGAACGACCCCGAGGCGCTGCGCGCGGCGACCGAGCGTCACGAGCTCGCCGCGATCGTCGCCGAGCCCTACCCGGCGAACATGGGTCTCGTGCCGCCGGAGCCCGGCTTCCTGGATCTGCTGCGCGAGCGCGCCGACGCGACCGGCGCGCTGTTGGTCTTCGACGAGGTGATCAGCGGCTTCCGCGTCGCGCGCGGCGGGGCACAGGAGCGCGCCGGCGTGAGGCCCGACCTGACCGTGCTCGGAAAGGTGATCGGCGGCGGCCTGCCCGCGGCCGCCTACGCGGGCCCGCGCGCGCTGATGGAGCAGATCGCGCCAGCTGGCGACGTCTACCAGGCCGGGACGCTCTCCGGGAACCCGCTTGCCGTCGCCGCCGGCCTCGCGACGCTGCGGCTGCTCGACGACGACGCCTACGCCCGCCTCGCCGCGACGACCGACCGCCTCGCGAGCGGTTTGCGTGCGGCTGCGGCCGAGGCCGGCCGTGCTGTCTACGTCGCCTCGCTGCCCGGCCTGCTGACGGTCTTCTTCCGCGAAGGCCCCGTGCGCGACTACGCCGACGCGGCGGCGACCGACCGCGACGCCCACGCGGCCTGGTGCCGCGAGCTGCTGGCGCGGGGCGTCTACCCGCCGCCCTCCCAGTTCGAGGCGTGGTTCCCGTCGCTCGCCCACGACGACGACGCGATCGAGCGGACGCTCGACGCGGCGGCGGCATCGTTCGCCGCGCTCGTGTGACGGCGCTCGACGACCTGGCGGACGCGCTGCGCGCGGAGGGCGGCCTGCTGGTCGACGACCTGCTCGAGCCGCCCGCGCCCGACGCGGTCGGCGACGTCGCCGTGGAGCAGGCGGCCGGCGGCCCCCGCGCGCTTGAGGACGCGAGTGCCTACGCGCTCGTCCTCGCCGCCGTGCGCGAGGGCTACCTGCTGCATTACGACGAGGGACGGGTCGTGCGCCCGCGTGACCCCGACCTTGCGTTGCTGGGCGGCGACCGCCTCTTCGCGCTCGGGCTCGCGCGGCTGGCTGAGGTGGGAGACCTCGCTGCCGTCGCCGAGCTCGCCGACCTGATCTCCCTGTGCGCGCAGGCGCACGCGAGCGTGCACGAGGCCGACGGTGCGCGCGAGCTCGCGGACGCCGCTTGGGCCGCCGCCGGGACGGCGATCGGGCATGGTGCCGCACCCGCCCACGTGCGCGCCAAGGAGCTCGCGCGCGCCGGAGCGGTCGATGGCGCCGCGTCGCTGCGTGCCGCGGCACTGCCCGCTGAGCGCTCATAGCCGTCAGGTCGGACGCCACCGTGCGACGCACGGAAGTCTGTTGGGCTATGGTTCCCGCCGCGATCCATCCGGGCCGCAAGAACGGACTTCCAACGTGACCGACAAGCACAAGAAGACCTCTCCCTACACTGCCGATCGTGGCATTCCCGGCGCGTTCGAGGGAGAGACAGTCACCCGGCGCCGGTTCATGAACGTCACGACGCAGGGCCTCGGTGCCGTCGCCGTCGCCGCCTTCGCTCTCCCCGCCCTCGGTTTCGCCATCGGGCCGGTGTTCGAGCGCAACAAGATGCAGTGGCAGCAGATCGGCGACACGAGCGACTTCACCAGAGGCGAGTACGTCCCGCGCATATTCACGATCGTCGACGGCATCGGTGAAGCCGGCAAGACGACCTCGTATGTGCGTCTGCGCGACCCCTCGGTCGACACCGAGCCAGCGGACCAGTACAACCAGGTCATCGCGATCTCGACGCGCTGCAATCACCTCGGTTGCCCGGTGCGCTTCTCTCCTGCCGCCGGCCGCTTCATCTGCCCGTGCCACGGCGGCGTCTACGACTTCCGCGGCATCCGCATCGGCGGCCCACCGGTCCGCCCGCTCGATCGCTTCTACACGAGAATCGACGGCACGGCGGTCTTTGTCGGCCCGCGTTACAGCGTCAACATGGAGCTGCGCCGCTTCTCGCCGCGTGACCCAGGCCAGCCGCTCGACGGCATCGGCCAGTACCTCTACCCGGCCCGCTTCTCGACGCCGAAGCTCCAGTAAGCAATGCCCAGATTTAGAATCCCAACGCGCCCGGCGGCGCTGCAACCGAAGCCCAAGCCTCCCGGATCCGACGCGCCCCCGACGCGCGTCGAGCAGGCGGCTGAGGGCGGCATCCACGTCGTCGACTGGATCGACGAGCGCACGTCGCTCTCCGGCGGGCTGCGGTGGCTGATGTTCCGCAAGGTCCCGAAGGGGACCAACTGGTTCTACACGCTCGGGTCGGCGACGCTGTTCGCCTTCCTCTCGCAGGCGGCCACGGGCGTCTTCCTCGCGATGTACTACGACCCGTCCACGACGGGCGCGTACGAGTCGATCCGCTACATCACCAACGACGCCTTCCTCGGCGAGTTCGTGCGCGGCATGCACAAGTGGGGATCGACGGTGATGGTGATCCTCGTCTTCTTGCACATGGCGCGAACGTTCTTCTTCGGCGCCTACAAGTACCCGCGCGAGCTGAACTGGGTGATCGGCGTCGCGCTGCTGATCCTGACGATGGCGATGTCGTTCACCGGCTACCTGCTGCCGTTCGACCAGCGGGCCTACTGGGCGACGATCGTCGGCGTCAACATCAACGGCACCGGTCCGCTGATCGGTCCGTACCTGTCTGATTTCCTGCGCGCCGGGCCTGAGTTCGGCGCCACCACGCTGTCCCGCTTCTACGCGATTCACATGATGCTCATTCCGGGCCTCATCGCCGCGCTGATCGGCGCCCACCTCTACCTCGTCGCGAAGCTCGGCACGACCGCGCCGCCGTGGATGAGAGCGCAGCCGAACAAGAAGCTGATCGAGGACGAGGTCTGAGCTCGCGATGAACCAGCTCGAGAAGGAGCAGTACCTCCGCGAGTACTCGCTGCTGAAGGCGAAGGGCAAGCCCTTCTTCCCTTACGCGGTCGCGAAGGACTCGGCGATGGCGGTGATCGTCCTCGCCGTCATCATCACGCTGTCGCTCGTGCTCGGCGCCGAGCTCGGCCCGAAGGCCGACCCGACGACGACGACCTACGTTCCACGCCCGGAGTGGTACTTCTTCTTCCTCTTCGAGGTGCTGCGCGTCATCAAGCCGCCGGAGTTCGTCCCGCTGGCGACGATCGGCGTGCCGACGCTCTGCATGATCCTGCTGTTCTTGCTGCCGTTTTACGACCGTGGCACGGAGCGCCGGCCGGAGCGTCGTCCGATCGCCACCGCGGCGGGCATTCTGACGATCTTCGGGATGGCGTACCTGACGTTCCTCGGCGCCAACGCCGGCTCCCCGAACGAGATCGACATGGCTCCGCCATCGGACCTCAAGGGCGTCGCGCTGACGCAGTGGAACCAAGGCCGCCTCGGCGTCGCCCAGTCGGGCTGTCTTGCCTGCCACCAGATCGGCGACAACGGCAACAACGGCCCGGGCCCGAGACTGACGCACGTCGCCGCCGACTTGCCCGCGGGAGGCATCGCGCAGACGCTGCGCAACCCGACGGCGCCGATGCCGTCGTTCGCGAGACTCGCTGAGACCGACCCGCAGAAGTTCAATGCGATGGTCGCGTTCCTCGGCACGCTGAGATAGGCGGCAGCCGATGAGCGCTGGCGGCGTCGAGCCGGACCCCGCCAGCGGCCGGCTGGAAGAACCGCAGGTGCGCGCGATGTTTGACCGCATAGCGCGCGGCTACGACCGGATGAACTCGGTCATGACGGCCGGGCTGCACCACAGATGGCGCAGCCGGGCCGTCGAGCTTGCCGCCGTCGACCCAGGCGACCGCGTCGTCGACGTCGCCTGCGGGACCGGTGACCTGTCGCTGGAGCTTGCACGCCGTGTCGGCCCAGCCGGCGAGGTGGTCGGCTGTGACTTCTCCGAGCAGATGCTCGCGCTCGCGCGTGAGAAGGCCGATCGCACGGCGTCGGACGCGTCCGAGGCCAGCCGCGCGCCGGTCCGTTTCGAGTGGGCCAACGCGCTTGAGCTGCCGTACGCCGACGGCGAGTTCGCCGCCTCGACGGTCGGCTTCGGGGCGCGCAACTTCTCCGACCTCGAGCAGGGGCTGCGCGAGATGGGCCGCGTCGTCCGCCCCGGCGGCAAAGTCGTCGTTCTCGAGATAACGACCCCGACGCAGCCCCCGCTGTCAACCTTCTACCGACTGTGGTTCGACCGCGTCGTTCCAACGCTCGGCCGCGTCGCTGGCGACAGCGATGCCTACACGTACCTGCCCAGCTCCGTCCGTCGGTTCCCGGCTCCCAAGGAGCTGGCGGCCGCAATGGAGCGCAGCGGTCTGACGGACATCAGATACGTGCTGACGGCCGGGGGGATCATCGCGACGCACGTCGGCGTGGTCGCCTGATGCGGTTCTTCGCGGAGGACGCCTAGTGGCGACCGCCGCGACGGTCGACGCCGTCGTGCGCGCCGCCGGGCCTAGGCTTGCCGGCCTGCTGGGTCATGTCGAGCAGCGCCTCGCCGAGCTGGCGAGCGGGCACGGCGACGTGCTCGAGCGGTACGCCGGCGAGACGATCGCGGCAGGCGGCAAGCGGCTGCGACCGCTGCTCGTCCTGCTCGCCGCCGGCGACGTCGACGACGCCCCCGGCCCGGCGCTTGACCGGCTCGTGCGCTCAGCCGTCGCGGTCGAGCTGATCCACAGCGCAAGTCTCGTCCACGACGACGTGCTCGACAGAGCGCCGGTGCGGCGTGGCCGCCCGACGGTTGTCGCCGCTGCGGGTCGGACCGTCGCGACCGCGACAGGCGACTTCCTCTTCTCGCGCGCCTTCGCCGAGCTGGTCGCCAGCGGGGAGGTCGACGACGTGCGCGCCCTGTCGGCGGCCAGCTCGGCGCTCGCTCACGGCGAGCTGATGCAGCGCGCCGACGCGTGGGAGGTCGGCGTCCCGCTCGCCCGCTATCTCGAGCGCTGCGAGCTGAAGACCGGCAGCCTGTTCGAGGCCGCTTGCCGCCTCGGGGCGCTCGCGGCCGGAGGCCCCGCCGATGCGCTCGCGGCTTTCGGTCGCCGCATCGGCCTCGCCTTCCAGCTGCTTGACGACGTGCTCGACGTCTCAGGCCCGGCGAGCCGGACCGGCAAGGCCCGCGGCACCGACCTGCTCGACGGCACGGTCACGCTGCCGTTGATCCTCGCGCGGGAGCGCGACCCGCAGCTCGCCGCGACCGACCTCAGAGCGCTCGGCTCCGCCGCGGCGGCCGAGGAGGTCTGCGACCGCATCGCCGGGACCGGCGCGCTTGCTGACGCCAAGCAGCAGGCGCTCGCCGTCGTCGCCGAGGCGAAGGCGGGGCTGCCGCCGCTCACCGCGCGCCAGCAGGCGACGCTCGAGCTGGTCGCAGACGGCGTCGTCGAGCGCTACACGTAGCCGAGCGGCGCGCGGCCGCTCAGAAGTCCATCGGCCAGATTTGATCGGCGCGCAGCGCGGAGGCGAAGCGGTCGATCTCGTCTTCCATGTTCGCGCGCATCAGCCGCTGCAGATCGCGCACGAGCGCCTCAGTCCCGCGGTCGAGCTCCTCGTCGAACTGCTCGACGAGCTCCTCGGCGAAAACGCCGCCGCCAAGCCAGTCACAGTTCGGGCAGTGCAGCGTGACGTCCCAGTGCGAGCGCCCGGCCTCTTCCCACGCGACGGGGGAGACCAGCCTCGACGTGCAGGCGGGACAGACGTGGAGGCCGTCGATTGGCGAGGCCGGCTCAGCCGCCGCTCTGCCGCCGACCGCCGGAGCGCCGGGTTGCACGGGGAAGCAGAGGACGTCGATCGTCTTCCCGCTGGGGAGGATCACGCGCCGGTGGGAGTGGTGGTCGGCAGGTCGACTCATGGCCTGCTCACTGGATCGGCTGTCAGCCCGGCAGACTTGAGTCAGATTTGCGTATGGGCCTGATCTCTGACCCGATACCCTTGGTACTACTCCACCGGAGGAACACCAGATGCCCAATATCGGCCCACTTGAACTGATCGTCGTCCTTGTCATCGTCCTGCTGATCTTCGGCCCCAAGCGGCTGCCGTCGCTCGGCCGCCAGCTCGGCGGCGGAATGCGGGAGTTCAAGGACTCCATCACCGGCAAGGATCACGACGACGACGACGAGACTGACGCCACCGGTCGCCCTGTGATCACCCGTGCGCAGGCCGACGAGCCAGTCGCCCAGGCGGCTGCGCCCGCCGCTGCCCCAGCTGAGCAGCACGCCGCGCCTGCCGACGCCGCGCCTGAGCAGCGCGCCTGACCGACGACCGTCGCTCGATCCCGATGGCGACAGCCCTCAAGCCCATCGGGCACGACGACCGGCTGACGGTCGTCGACCACCTCGACGAGCTGCGCACGCGGCTGATGGTGTGCGCCGCGGCGCTCTGCGTCATCTTCGTGATCTGCTTCTGGCAGAACCACGCGCTGCTGAACTTCATCAACGTCCCGTTGAAGAACAGCACGCCGAGCGTCGAGAACCCGCAGAACAACGGCCGCCTCACCCAGGCGGCGGCCGCGCAGAGACAGGTCCGCACTGGCCTCGTCGCGATCGGCAGCGCGTTGGCGGCGATCAACAAGGACCCGAGAACGTCGGTCCCGACGAGAGCCGCGATCACGAAGGCGCTGCCCCAGATCACCAGAGCGGCCGCCGCGCTGCCGAGAACGAACCCGCCGAGAGTCCCGATCACAACCGGCGTCGGCGAGCCGTTCACCGCAACCCTCACAGTCGTCGCCTACTTCACCCTGCTGTTCGCGCTGCCGCTCCTGCTCTACCAGGCATACGCGTTCATCCTCCCGGCGTTCAGCCGCGACGAGCGCAGAGTGGCGCTGCCGCTGATGCTGATGGTGCCGTTCCTGTTCATCGGCGGCGTTGCCTTCGGCTACTACATGGTCTTACCGCCAGCGATCAAGTTCCTGCAGAACTTCAACAGCACGAACTTCGACGTCCTCATCCAGGCGAAGGACTACTACCGCTTTGCCGCGATGGCGATGCTCTCTTGCGGCTTGATCTTCCAGATGCCGGTCGGGCTGTTGGCCGTCAACCGCGTGGGCATCCTGACCGCGAAGCAGCTGCTCTCGAGCTGGCGCTACGCGATTGTCGCGATTGCGGTGATCGCAGCGCTGCTGCCGGGCGTCGACCCGGTCACGACATGCATCCTGATGGTTCCCCTGCTCGGGCTCTACGGACTCAGTATCGTGCTCCTCACGATCGCTGACCGGCGGAAGGGGAGCGGTGGGGAGCTGGCGGCACTGGCGCCGCTGGATAGCGATGATCACGAGGGAAGCTGAGCAATGCTGTTCGACCTGCAGAGCCGTGGGCGGAGAACCGCCGTCAAAATCGTCTACGTGGGCCTTGCCGTCCTGATTGGCGGCGGTCTCGTGCTGTTCGGCGTCGGCACCGGCGGCGGTGGCGGCGGCCTGCTCGACATATTCAATGGCAACAGCACCAGCTCGAGCGTTCAGATCGGCAACGCCGAGAAGAGAGCGCTGAGAGAGGTCAGACTCGATCCCAACAACGCCGCGGCGTGGGGCGAGCTCGCGCGCGCGCGCTTCCAGGACGCTGGCCAGGGCGACAACTTCAATCAGACGCAGGGGACGTTCACGGCGCAGGGCCAGACCGAGCTGCGCTCAGCGAAGCAGGCATGGGACAGATACCTCGTGCTGAACCCCAACAGACCGGACGCGAACCTCGCCCGTCTGATGGCGCAGGCGTTTGCGCCGACAGCGCTCAACCAACCCGCTGAGGCGGCCGAGGCGCTCGAGATCGTCACCGAGAGCGATCCGTCGTCCGCGGCATACGCGCAGCTCGCCCAGTACGCGTGGCTGGCGGGACAGACGCGCAAGGGCGACCTCGCGTCGCAGAAGGCGATCCAGCTCGCGCCCGCGAGCCAGAGAGCGCTGATCAGAAGACAGCTCGACGCGGCGGACAGACAGATTCAGCAGCAGGCAGCGCAGGACGCGGTCAACAACGGATCGCTGAGCACAGCCACCACACCTGCGAGATGAGCGAGGCGCCGCTCGGCGCCGCCCCCCGCGCCGTCGGTACGCACGGCGGCGCGTGACCCTCTAAAATCGTCCGCCCGGCGCGCTTCGGCGGGCCATCCCTGGGCCGTTAGCTCAATTGGCAGAGCAGGGGACTCTTAATCCCAAGGTTGAAGGTTCGATTCCTTCACGGCCCACTTCGCAAGATCGACCGGCTGTCGCAAGCCCCCCGCGGCAGCCGCTCCGGCGCCGGTCAGGAGACCGGCGCCTCCTTCTCGTCGCGCTCCACCACCGCACGCTGCTCGTACGCGGCGCGCGCTGCCGGGTCCGCGCCGGCAAGGATCTGGTCGGTTCTCATCATCCGGCCGATCGCCTCGCTGACGCGCCGCGGCAGCAGCACCGCGATTCTCGTCACGCGCCCGATCGAGTGGGGCACGAAGACGTCGTGGCGGGGCTGCTCGAGCGCGCCGACGATTGCGTTCGCGACGTCCTCGGGCTCGACGAGGTCGATCCCGCGGCCCTTCTGCAGTCCTGCGGCCAGCTGCGTGTTGACCGGCACCGGCATCACGACGCTCGTCTCGATCCCGCTGCCGCGGACTTCGCCGCGAATCGCCTCTGTGAGGCCGACGACCGCGTGCTTGGTCGCCGAGTAGGTTGCGCCGCCCGGAATGCCCGCCTTGCCGGCGGTCGAGGCAACGTTGACGAGGTGGCCGGTGCGGCGCGGCAGGAAGCGCGCAAGCGCGAGCTTCGAGCCGGTGATCACGCCGAGCAGGTTGATCTCGACCTGGCGAGCGGCAGCCGCGTCGCTCTCCTCGGCGAACGGGCCCACCAGCATGATCCCGGCATTGTTGACGAGCACGTCGAGCGGGCCGAGCCGCTGCTCGACCTGTTCGAGGAAGCGCTCGAACGAGTCGCGGTCGGTGACGTCGAGCTCGAGCGCGACGACGTCGGCGCTGAGCTGCGCCGCCGCCTGCTCGGCGGCTGCGAGGTCGAGGTCGCCGATCGCCACCCGCGCCCCCTTCGCGACGAGCGCAGCGGCGGTCGCGCGGCCGATGCCGCGTGCGCCGCCCGTGATCGCTACGACCTTGCCGGCGAGCATGCGGGGTTGCTTGGCCATCTGACGAACCTCCTGGTCGACGAGAGACTGGCTGCGCGGCCAGTCTCTCCGGAATTGCGTAGCAGCGCAACCGGGTACGGGCGCTCGCCGCAGGCGGGCGCGGTGGCCCGTGCCTCGCGGCGGCTTCCGCGCTCCGACGGGCGCAACGGCTCATCTAGACTCCTCGCCGATGTCTACGGCTCATCTGGCTTGCCTTGACGGCACGGTCCTCCCCGCCGCGGAGGCGACGATCCCGGCAACCGACGACGGGGTGCTGCGCGGCGACGGCGTCTTCGAGGTCGTGCGCCTGTACGGCGGACGGCCGTTCGCGCTGCCCGACCATCTCGAGCGCCTTGAGCGCTCCGCCCTGAACCTGCGCCTCGACCTCGACCTCGACGCGATCCACAACGACATCGCGACCTTGCTGACCGCGGCCGGCACCGGCCCCGAGCACGGCATGCTGCGGATCGTCGTCACGCGCGGCGGCCGTCGCCTGCTGATGACCGAGTCGCTGCCCGACAACGCGGCCGAGATCCGCCTGGGCTCGGTCACCTATGCCCCGGTGCGCCTGCTCGACGGCATCAAGTCGCTCTCGTACGCGCCGAACATGCTGGCGAGCCGCCTTGCCCGCGAGCGCGGCTTCGGCGAGGCGCTCCTGGTGACGCCCCACGGGCGGGTGCTGGAAGCCCCGACCTCGACGTTGTTCTGGGCCCGCGGCGGGGAGCTGCAGACGACGCCGCTGGAAGACCACGTGCTCGCGTCGATCACGCGCGCCCGCGTGATCGAGCTGACCGGCGCCCAGGAGCGAGCGATCACGCTCGAGGAGCTGAAGCGAGCCGACGAGGCCTTCCTCGCATCGACGACCCGCGAGGTGCAGCCGGTCGTGGCCGTCGACGACGTCGAGCTCGCTGCCGGGCCGATCACAAGCGACGTCGCCGCTCGCCTGCACCAGCGGATCCTCTCCGAGCTGGCCTGACCGGCTGGCCCCTCGACTCCTTCGCATGACGCGCGTCCTCACGGTCATCGGGAACCGCCCGCAGTTCATCAAGGCCTCCGCGGTCTCCGCGCGCCTGCGCGAGCACGGCGAGGAGATCACGGTCCACACCGGGCAGCACTACGACCGCGAGCTCTCGCAGGTCTTCTTCGACGAGCTCGGGCTGCCGGAGCCCGAGCACCTGCTCGGGATCGGCGGCGGCACGAACACGGCCCAGACAGCGCGGATGCTCGCCGCGCTCGAGCCGCTGCTGACCGATCTGCGGCCTGACGCGGTGCTCGTCTACGGCGACACGAACTCGACGCTCGCGGGCGCGCTCGCCGCGGTTCAGGCAGGGATCCCGGTCGCGCACGTCGAGGCGGGGATGCGCTCGTTCGACCGCGCGATGCCAGAGGAGGTCAACCGCGTCGTGACGGACCACCTTTCGACGCTGTTGCTGGTGCCGTCGCAGACGGCGGTCGACAACCTCGCGCGCGAGTCTGTCTCAGGGCGCGTCGAGCTGGTCGGGGACGTGATGGTCGACGTCGCGGTGCTGCTGCAGCCCGGCGCTCGCGCCCGCACCGAGACACTCGCGCCATATGACGTTGAGGCTGGCGACTACCTGCTCGTGACGGCCCATCGCGCCGGCAACGTCGACGACCCGGCGCGCCTGGAGCAGCTCGTTGGCCTGTTGCTGTCGCTTCCGCGCACGATCGTCCTGCCGTTGCACCCGCGGACGCGCGGGCGGCTCCTCGACGCCGGGCTGCTCGGCGCTGTCGAGGACGCTCCGCACATCCGGCTCGCGCCGCCGCTCGGCTACCTCGACTTCACCGCGCTGCTGTGCAACGCCCATGCGGTACTGACCGACTCCGGCGGCGTGCAGAAAGAGGCCTACCTCGCCGGCGTTCCGTGCGTGACGATGCGCCCGAGCACCGAGTGGGTCGAGACGGTCGAGAGCGGCTGGAACGTCCTCGTCGACCTCGACGCCGACGCTGCGCGCGCCGCCCTCGATCGGCCATTGCCGGCCGAGCGGCCGCAGCTCTACGGCGACGGCAGAGCCGGCGAGCGCGTCGCGGCCGCCGTCGCGACGCTGGGCTGACGCGACTACGGACGGCCGATCCGGCGCACGGGAATCCCGGCGGCGCGGAATGGGGCTCGCTCGACGACGTCGCGGCCGTCGACCAGGGCGCGGAGGCCGGGGAGGTCGGCCGGAGTGAGGCTTGCGTACTCGGTGTGGTCGGCCTGCACGATCGCGCCGTCGATCGTGGTGCCGTCCCATGGCGTGAAGCCCAGCCCGCGCAGCGCGTCGTCGTCGTAGAGCGGGTCGGCCGCGACCGCCGTGGCGCCGTGCGCGGCGAGCGCGTCGCGCAGGCCGAACGCGCCTGAGAAGGCCGTCTCGCGCACGCCGCCGCGGTAGGCGACGCCGAGGATCAGGACACGGGCGCTGGCGAGCGAGCCGAGCGCCTCCTCAAGCTGCGCGACGGCGTACGCCGGCATTGCATCGTTGACCCGCCGCGCGGCCGCAGGCAGCGCCGCCTCGGCGTCGCCCTGCAGGTAGAAGTGCGGGTAGACCGGGATGCAATGTCCGCCGACAGCGACGCCCGGCCGGTGGATGTGGCTGAACGGCTGGCTGTTGGCCGCGTCGATCACGCGGCCGACGTCGACGCCGAGCGCGTCGGCATGGCGCGCGAACTCGTTCGCCAGCGCGATGTTGACGTCGCGGTAGGTCGTCTCCGCGAGCTTGGTCAGCTCGGCCGCCTCGGCCGAGCCCATCGGCCAGACCTCGGCGCCGTTGCCGATGAAGGACCGGTACAGCTCGACGCCGCGCGCCTCGCCGGCC
>DASYEC010000115.1:0-7479 GCA_036499225.1 Conexibacter sp. | reverse complement strand
ACCCTGGCTGGCGAGCCGCATCGAGCTGCCGGTCGGGCCATTGTTCTGCATCATCACCGGCCCGACCCGCGGACGACGGTGGTCCAGCGCCGCCGCGCGCAGCGCCCTGCGTCACGCCGCTGCCATAGCCGGAGTGCGCCGTCGCTTCGCACCGACCAGCTTCGCCACGCGCATGCCGTCGAGATGGCTCACGAAGGCGTTCCGCTGATCGTCATCCAGCGACAACTCGGCCACAGCAACCTCGGCATCACCTCGATCTACCTCCAAGGCATCGACAACGCCGAGATCATCGACACCGTCCACGCCCGGCACGCGCCAATGGTCCCCGTCCGGACCACACGCTGAGCCAAAGAGGTGCCCCCGCACGTCGCGAAGGAGTAGCGCCAGTCGGATGCGAAGGCATCGCGCCTTCGAGTCGAAGCGACACGAATTGCGGTCTTGACGGCTGCGCGCCTGCTTCAAGAAGAACACGGGAGAGAACGCGACAAGAAGGAAGGCGAAGGCGCCGTCGGGATGACGTCCCTAGGATCTCGGCATGGCTGAGACGCACCCGGTGCGATGCTGTTGCCCACCACAGGCACTGCACCGATGCTTGCCGACGGATCACCTACGCGACTCGAGGGGTCGGGAGCTCTGCTGTCCGTATGACGACATCGCCATGGCCGCCTATTACGGGATCAGCACGCCCGGATTGACTGCGACCCCCGGCCGGCGAGCAGCCATGCGTAAACGTCGTCGCGGAACGATTGAAGAGATCGCACAGCGCGCAGCCGCTACCCGCTACCCGACGTAGCCGCCGGGACGCACTCCGGCCGCCGCACGGGCGCCGACGCTCAGTGCCGGGTGTCGCGCTAAGCAGCAGCGGCTCGGACGCCTGGCCGTCATCCAAGGTGGCTGCGGGTACGAGCGCTAGATGCGGTTGTCGTCGCGAAGGGCGTCCAGATGAGCGCCAGTAGCCAGAGGTTCGGAGGGCCTTGCTTACCCCATCGCGTGACGACGCCGCAATCCGTCTCGGGAGACGCGGCGTCCGATCGGCGCTACGCCATCGGACCCGCGAGCACGTACCGGAGGATCTCGACGACCTGCTCGGGGTCGCGTGCCACGGCCAACGCGGCACGGTCGACCTCCTTCAGGGCGTGATCGTGCTCGGTCGGGTGCAGCGTGATCAGCGGCTTGCCCAGCGCCGCGGCGAAGCCGGCGTCGAACGCAGCATTCCACTGTCTGTACTGCTCTCCGAACCGCACGACGACAACGTCAGCTCGCTCGATCAGCGTGCGCGTGCGGATCGCGTTGACTCCGGCCCCGAGGTGGTCGTTCCAGAAGCGATGCTCCTCGCTCGCCGAGAATCGCCGTGCCCGCCGCGTCAGACGCGGCATGGTCGGTCACCGGGCTCGTGAATCGAAGGTCAAGACCGGCCACCGCCGCGCCGCGCTCGATGCGCTCACGCCAGTCTGTGTGGATCTCGCCCGAGAGGTAGACCTGCCATTTCATCGCCAGATCGTAGGGCTGACCACCGGCGCGCGACCAGTGCCGAACGGCGCACGCACCCGGGAAGTGCCCCGCCTCGCGCAAAGGAGCGGTGGACGCGCTGGCCAATCGAGCCGCTGGTCTTAGTCCAACGCACGAGCGACCCGTTTGCGTGCTGTCAGCTGCGCCGGATAGCCTGCGCGTTGAATGGCTGTCACCAAGGAAGACATCGAGACTGAACTCGGGCCATGCGACGAAGCGAAGCGCGTCGGGTCGCCGAGCGGAATGGGTGAGTGCTGGCGCGTGGTACGGGGCACGGACGTCATCGCCTGCAAGGTCGTCCGCCCCGGTGATGACGCACGTTTCGACCGCGAACTGACAGCCATGTCGCGGTTGAGTTCGCCCCGGGTCGCCGCGGTGCGCAGCCACGGCACCATGCGCGTCCGTGCCGACGGCACGGACCGTCGATACTTTCTCAGCGACTTCATCGAGGGTGGCGACGCGCTCGTGAACGCGAAGATGGCACTGCCGTCGTTGCTTCAGTTGCGCGCCTTCCTGGACGGCACGCTTGAAGGCCTCGCCGAGCTTCACGCCGCGAACGTCATTCACCGCGACATCAAGCCGGAGAACATCGTGCTCCGCGGCGGGGACTGGGCTAATCCAGTGGTCATCGACCTCGGGCTGTCCCGACTGCCGGACCTGACGTCGGTTACGCACTATCCCTGGTTCGGCGGCACGTGGCACTACATGGCTCCCGAGCAGCTCGCGCAAGAACGCGCGACCGAGCGGTCTGATATCTGGGCGCTCGCCGTCGTCGGGTTCGTGCTGGCCACGGGACGGCATCCCTTCCTGACCCCCACCGACGCGACGATGCCGCACGACTGGGACCAGCGGCTGCAGAGCAACGTGCCGCCAACCGGGGCGTCCCCGGGGCTGGATGCGTGGCTAACCGCAACCGGCCAGTACGCCGGCTACAAGCGCCCGGACGCCCGCGGTGCGCGCAAGCTGCTGGGCACGGTGTGGCCATGACCGCGGCTCGCGCAGGGTTCTGGCTGCAGGCCACCGCCCGAGGAGCTGAAGAGGTCCTCGCGTTCGCCGGCACCTTGGCCGGCACCCCGGCGGGCCGACCGGGCGTGAGCTTCGGCCCCCTCTACACCCGGGCCACGCTCAACGACTTGTTCCAACGAGCACGCGTCGAAGGCAACGCCATGGTGGACCCGCACGGCTATCTCGTCGACAAGGAGCACTCCAAACAACGCGAGAGCCGGTACCCGTGGCTCACACAAGACCCCAGGCCGGTCACGCAAGCCGAATGGGAAGACTGGATGCGGGCCTCGCTGCAACACCAGGGCTCCGCGGCGCTGCAAGGAGCTGGCGCTCCGCCGACCTTCCTGATGTCTCCTTCGCCGGTGCTGACGCCCGCGGGCGGACGCACGGAGCTGCACGCGGTACTGGATGCCGCCCAGGTCGTCCGCGCCGACGTGCCGGCCGGCAGCGAGTGCTGGATGAGCGTGATGGTCGACCGCGAGTACGTGATGAGCAGCGCTCATCTCACCCCGCTGTTGAACGCGCTGCTTGCAGCCAGGCCGGAGGCGGTGGTCTTCCGCGCTACCCAGAAGGAGCTGCCGCCGGTGACCGTCGCGAGCTACCTGTCTGGCCTGCGCGAGGCGGTGGAGGCTCTCGCCAGCAACGGCATCGACGTGTTCCTGCCGTACTCGGGGTGGCTCGGGTGGATGGCGATGGGGTGGGGAGCTTGGGGGTTCTCTGCTGGTTGGTCGAGCGGCTCGTGGGCGGACCGCGCGCTCGCCGTCGGCGGGAACCGTCCTGCCGTCCCACCGAACTACGTGTTCGAGGCCCAGCTCCTGCGTCCGGTTCGCTGGACTGTGCATGAGGAGCTGCGCGCTCGCGACGACTACGTCGCGTGCACCTGCGCCGATTGCCAGGTGATGGACGGCGTGTACGACCGTGACCTCGCTCAGCGTCATCAGCTGCGCGCGGTCAACGCGGCGGCCGCGGAGCTCACCGCGGTCGGGGTCGTCGACCGGCGCGCCATCGTGCAGGCGCGTATCGCCGCGGCTGTCGCCTACCGGGACGGGCTGCCGAGAATGCTGCGAGATCGCGCCGAAGCCAAGTTCCTGGACACCTGGGCGGACGTGGCCTGAACGTCGCCGATGCGGGCGAGAGCCACGACGTCTTCTTCGGCGGCAGACCAGGCGCACTCGGCCATGAGCGCACGCAACCACGGCTGGGGACGCCGCCCACGCGGGCGCAACTTGACCTTCAGTCGGCCGTCAGTGGAGAGGAGCGCGAGGCCGACGCCGTAGTCCTGAAAGTGGTCAAGCGCCGCGAGCGCGCCCGCTCCGCGCGCTTCGTCGAGGACCACCCAGGAGCGGTCGGCGCTCATCGCGAAGTTGTCGGCCTGGCGCAGCGCGGAGCGCCACTTGCTCAACTTGAGCTCCACCGCCGTCAAGTGCGTGCCGACCGGCTCCCATGCTCCGGTGGCCCGGACCAGCTCGCCGGAGAGCTCAATGACACCCATCTCGGCTAGGGGCTGCAGCGTTGAGCGGTTCAGGGCGCGGGCGTTCGTGCCCATCTTGCGTGCGAGGGTCTCCGTGCGCATCGGCCGGTCCCGGCGGAGGACGTTCAGGCAACGCATCCGCAGGGGAGACGTCATCGGTCCGACACCGACATCGGCGCGGCGCTGTACAGCCTCAGCGTTGAAACGCACCGCCACGATGTCGGCGATTCCCTGCGCTGCCGGGACCTCGCCGACGACCACGATTGCGCCTTCAGCACGGGGGAGCAGCCGCTCAACCTGCCCCGCGGTGAGCTCGGTCATCTCCGACTCCCACCGGAAGCCTGCCGCGGGCTCCGCAGTCGTGGCCGCGCGCGTCGGGCGTGGCGCAGGGCCGGACGACGTCGTGATGGTCGTGGTCAGGAGCATCGGTTTCTGTGGGATTGCCTGGCGGCGGCCGTGCTCCTCGTGCATGCAAGGAGCCGTACATCCGCAGTGGGCGCGCCCGCGCGTTCCTCGCGCGGTGGCGATGCGCGCCGTGAGCGCCACGCTAGTCGATGGTGTCGGCGCTGACCACCGACAAACGTCCTGACCGTCAGCGACCTGTCGCGGCTGAGGTCACGAAGGCGGCCGGCGAGTGTCGCTTTCCGCGGCGGCGCTCAGAAGCGCCGAATCCTGTCGCGGCTGAGCTCGAATCCGTGCCCGGACTTGACGACGACGCACCGCATGCCGCTCTCCCGTGACGTGCAGCGGAACGCGCCGACCCGGATGGAGCGCCCGTAGGCCAACTCCTTGGAGTCCTCTGGCCCGTTCCCGAGGCAGGCGCCGCCGCGGCAGACCTTCGAGCGGCCGTTCCGGGTGAGCTTGACGCTCTTAGGCGTCTTCACCGACTGGCAGAACGCGTAGGCGCCGCGGACACCACCGGAGGACACCTCGCAGGAGATGTTCTCGCTGGGCGAGTAGAACCACCGCACGGACGCGGACGCCGAGGCGGAGTGGACAAGCGCCGCGAGGGCGGCCACGACCAAGCACGTCAGAAGGCGCATAGCGAGAGGCACGCTAGTCGGCTCGGGCGGGGCTGCGCGCCGCCGGGTTCGAGGTGATGCTTTGCGACCTGGACCCCAACGGACGAGTCCGTGCCTGCACCGTGTTCCGCTACGACAGCGAGACACCGTCTTGCGTGACCTGGCCGCGCGCAAAGGGCCGATGGAAGTTGCGGCGAGCCGGCGTCGGGTACAAGTTGCGAGATGCTCCAGGCGCAGCAGAACGTCTCCCGGACCGCCCTTAACCAGAACTAGCGGACTCTGACGCTCATGGCCGACCGCACTGACGAGAACGGCGCCGCATACGCCGGCAGCCAGCTGCAGACCCAACTCTACGTCAACAGGCGCACCCAGACGCTCGACAACGCCATCCGCGAGACCTTCCCCGAACTCGCCGACGCTTCGTTTCAGTGGCGCAGCCCGCTCGCGGCCGACGGCTACGCGGAGTACTGGGACAGAACGTTCCTGGAAGCCGTCGGCCTCGGCCACCACGCCGCGGACCTCCAGGCGTTCTGGCCGCGGGGCGGTCCTCACTGGGACGCGCTCGCGGTCGTGAGCGTCCCGGGTAGTACCCGGCCTGGGGTCCTGCTTGGCGAGGGCAAGAGCTACCCGGGCGAGCTCTATGGCGGTGGGAGCCAGGCCAAACCCAAGTCGATGTCGCGAGCGCTCATCGAGAAATCGCTCGCCAGGACCCAAAAACGCATCGGCGTGACCGGCAAGACGCCGGCGGACTGGTGTGGCCCGCTCTACCAGAACGCCAACCGGCTCGCCCACCTGTGCTGGCTGCGAGACCTCGGAATCCGCGCGTGGCTCGTCCACCTGCTGTTCCTCGACGACCCGCACGGCCCGACCACGGCCGCGCAATGGACCTCGGCCCTGGAGAAGGCCGACCAGGAATTCGGACTTGACGGACTCAACGTCCCCGCCGCCGGGCACGTGTTCCTTCCCGCACGGACGCGCGAAGAGCTGCTCGGCGGCGCCTAAGCCGACGGCGGCGCGTCGGGCGCGGGCGCTGGCTGTTCGACTAGAAGCTGCGTGTGGTCGCAGGTCGCCTGTACCGCGAGCCGGTCGGCGAGCCCCGCCGCTCCGTAGTAGCCGTTGGCGGCCATGAGCTCTTTCAGCAGCGTCGACGGGACTCGCCCAGGCGCCTTCTTCCGACGCAGCGACCGCAACGCTTCGTACCCGTATCCGTAGCGCGGCGCGTTCGCGCGGGAGCCGGCAGCCCGCGCCGGCGGTTCTTCGGGGAATCGCAGTCCATCCCAGAGCTGCTGACCCTCGCTGGAAGGCACCGACGTTGAGATCTGCAGCAGCCAGTCCGTGCGGCGCACCGACAGCGGCCGACGCCTCTTCCGGCACAGTTCCCGGTACTCGTGGTCGGCGACCGCTGCCGCGAACGCCGCAGCCACGCGCGCGATTTCGGTCGCGTCGAGCTCGCGCGTTCCATCATCCTCGCGCTCGCACCTGAGCGCCCACAGCAACTCGACCAGCCCGTTGTGGTGCACGTACAGGGCGCGCTCGGCCGCTCCGTCCGCGGCTCGCTCGCGGAAGACGGTCACGTCCTGGTCCGCTGTCTCAGGCTCAGCGGCCCACGGTTCGGTGGTGAGGCCGCGCGCGAACTGCTGTGCGCGGACGACCTGGTCGTCATCCCACTTGCGCGCCGTCCGCCGGCTCGGCGCGACGGCGGCGTACAGGTAGTACCGCATCATCGTCTGCGGCTCGAAACGGACCTCGCGCACGTCAAGCGTGCTCTGGTCAGCGCGCGTTCGGGCTCGGGCTAGGCGCCACGCGCGCGTCGCCACGTTCAGCAGCTGTCCCGGGTTGACCGAAGGCAGAGTCGTCACGCCGCGATGATGGCGACCCGAGCGGCGGAGCGAGCCCAAGGCCACCGTCAACCCGACTCGTCCGCCGGCGCCCGCGGCCGGGCCTGCCCGGCAAGCGTCATCGCGACCGCCCACCCGGATGCCCACGGCCAAGGCCGTCGTCATCGGCAATTCTCCGGGTACCTGCCACCTAAGCGCCTGAGCCCTCCCCGGGGGGCAGAGCGCGCAATCCCGCCTGGCGCCTGGAGCTCCGCCGGCGCGGCCGCGGCTTCCGCGCTCAGAAACCGGCGAACAGGCGCGTTTAGGCGGATACCGGCTAGCGAATGTCGTTCATTTGGGTGGCCTACCGGAAGTGCGGATATGCAGGCGAATCTCCGAAATCCTTCCGACGAAGTAGGGGCGATGAGCGCGATCTGCCGGGCGTACGACCACATTGGGAGCGTCAGCGGGTCGACGTACACGAAGATCCACCGTCAACGCTGTTGCTTTCGCGTGAGGCTGTCGCGTAAGTCGGGTGTCGTCCGGCGGGTTTAAGACCATTTCGCGATGGGCCAGCGCTTTGTCGCGTGTGATCGCGAGCAGTCGTTCTTGATGCCGCCCGATGTCCGTGAGTGGCTGCCGGAGCGGCATCTCG
>DASYEC010000114.1:0-2100 GCA_036499225.1 Conexibacter sp. | reverse complement strand
CACGGACGCGGCGCCGATCGCGGCCGCCGGCGCGGGCCCGAGCAGCGCCATCGCCAGCACGAGCGCGAGAAACGAGCCCGACATTCGCACGCGCCGCAATTCGATGGTCAGCGCCTCGCTGCCGATCGCCAGCACGAGCAGCAGCCCGACGAGGTATCCCGGCTGCCAATCCGCGGCGCGAGACGAGAGCACGCCCACCGCGAGGCCTACGGCCAGGACCGACGCCTCTGCGAGCAGGATGAAGCGGGCTCTTTGCAAACCAACCCGGTACTCGGCAGGCGCAGGGTCCGACTTAAGGGCTGCCGGGTGTTCCCCGGCCGTTTGTCCGTCCAGTGACATTTCAGTTAGGGGTGCGTCGCTTTACCGAGGCTTTGCCGCCCGTCGGCAAGCTGTGCCTCGGTCAGTCAGGAACGGTCAACACCCCAACCGCGTTGCCGCGCGACAGGGGAGAAAGAGGAGGGACGACATGGGCTGGAAGGTCTGAACCCCCAGGGTCTTCACGGGCGGGCGCCATCAGGCGCTCGTTCTCGTTAACGGCACGTCAGCGGCCGACCCGCATCGGACGTGTGTCTAGGCGGCGACCCGCGGGCGGGCGTAGTCCGCGACGCGGCGCTCGAACGCCAGCTCGTACTCGAAGTCCGCCTCGTCGTCGTGGCTGAACTTGACGCGGCCGTCGAGGATCATCCGCTCGAAGACCTCGACCACGCGCGAGTCGAGCTGGGTGCCCGCGACGCGGCGGAGCTCCGCCAGGGCGGCCTCCGAGCTCACTGGGCGGCGATACGAGTCGCGTGACGTCATCACGTCATACGTGTCGGCCGTCGCGATGATGCGTGAGCCGAGCGGGATCGCCTCGCCGGAGATCCCGGCCGGGTAACCGCCGCCCGAGAAGCGCTCGTGGTGGTGCATGATGATCTCGGCCACTGGCCCGTAGCCCTCGATCCGGTCGACGAGCTTCGCGCCCTGCTCCGGATGGAGCTTGATCAGCTCCCACTCCTCGTTGGTCAGCTTGCGATCTGCGAACAGGACCGAGTCCGGGAGGATGAACTTGCCGATGTCGTGCAACAGCGCGGCGGTGTGGATCAGGTCCTGATCGCGCTCGGACAGACCGAGCATCTTCGCCACCTCGCGCGAGTAGCGGGCGACCGCCGCGGAATGGCGCGCCGTCATCGCGTCGCGCATCGACAGCGTCTGCAGCACCGTGGAGAGCAGCCCGACCTGCAGTGAGGCGAGCTCCTTCGTGCGCTGCTCGAGCTCCTCGCCGCGATCCTGCGCGGCGACGCTTGCGCGCAGGATGTACTGAAAGACCAGAAGCACCACCGCCGCAAGTGCGACCGAGGCGATCCCCAAGCGCTGGTAGGTGAAGACGACACCGGCCGTCAGCAGTGCTGTTGCGAACTCCGTCGGCAGGGCGATCGCGAACGACCGCAGCATCACCGTCGTGCGCACGCCATAGGCGTACGCGCTGGCGCCGGCGACCAGCGCGAAGTTGAGGCAGTTGCCGCCGAGGAACACGAAGAAGACGAGCGCCGCGAAGACGAACGGGTCATCGGGGCCGAACGTGCCGGCCAGGGCGTCGATCGCGAGCGCGCCGACGAGCGGAAAGCACGCGTACGTCGAGATGTTCACCACGGCGCGGTCGATCGTGCGGCGCGAGATCAGTGCATCGATCCCGGCTGACGAGACGCCGATCGCCGCCGCCGGCGCGGGGCCGAGCAACGCCATCGCGAGCACGATCGCCAGGAACGCGCCGGAAAGTCGCAGCCCGCGGATCTCGACGATCACGAGATCGCTCGTGACCGCGAGCAGGAAGAGCAGCAGCAACAACGAGACGGATCGCCAATCGGCCGCGCGGCTGGCGAGCACGGCGCCCACCGCGGACGCGGCCAGCAGCGCGCCGGCGGCAAGCGTAAGCGTTGTGCGCCGTGTCAACACTCCCCCGTGATCGGCACCTTCACGCTTGCTTTGAACGCGACCCACCGCGCAGCGGACGGGGGCTTCGGACCTACGCGGTACGAGCTAGAGTGAGGCAGTGGTGCGGAGGCGTCTCGAACCCCTGGCGGTCCGGCCCTTCGGGCGCCTTCTGGGTTCCTACACCCTGAA
>DASYEC010000113.1:0-2095 GCA_036499225.1 Conexibacter sp. | reverse complement strand
CACGGACGCGGCGCCGATCGCGGCCGCCGGCGCGGGCCCGAGCAGCGCCATCGCCAGCACGAGCGCGAGAAACGAGCCCGACATTCGCACGCGCCGCAATTCGATGGTCAGCGCCTCGCTGCCGATCGCCAGCACGAGCAGGAGCCCGACGAGGTAGCCCGGCTGCCAATCCGCGGCGCGAGACGAGAGCACGCCCACCGCGAGGCCTACGGCCAGGACCGACGCCTCTGCGAGCAGGATGAACCGGGCTCTTTGCAAACCAACCCGGTACTCGGCAGGCGCAGGGTCCGACTTAAGGGCTGCCGGGTGTTCCCCGGCCGTTTGTCCGTCCAGTGACATTTCAGTTAGGGGTGCGTCGCTTTACCGAGGCTTTGCCGCCCATCGGCAAGCTGTGCCTCGGTCAGTCAGGAACGGTCAACACCCCAGCCGCGTTGCCGCGCGACAGGGGAGGAAAGGAGCAGACATGGGCTGGAAGCTTTAGTGCCCCGCAGCGGTCTTTGACGGGCGAGCGCCATGGGGCGCTCGTTCTCGTTAACGGCACCTTCGGCGCCGCTCACGATCGGACGTGTGTCTAGGCGGCGACGCGCGGGCGCGCGTAGTCCGCGACGCGACGGTCGAACGCGAGCTCGGACTCGAAGTCCACTTCATCGTCGTGGCTGAACTTCACGCGGCCCTCGAGGATCATGCGCTCGAAGACCTCGACGACGACCGCGTCCAGCTGCGTGCCCGCGACGCGCCGCAGCTCCGCCAGCGCCGCCTCGGAGCTGACCGGGCGCCGGTAGGAGTCGCGCGACGTCATCACGTCATACGTGTCGGCGGTCGCGATGATGCGCGAGCCGAGCGGGATCGCCTCGCCCGCGATGCCGGCCGGGTAGCCGCCGCCGGAGAAGCGCTCGTGGTGGTGCATGACGATCTCGGCGACCGGGCCGTAGCCCTCGATCCGGGCGACCAGCTTCGCGCCCTGCTCGGGATGGAGCTTGATCAGCTCCCATTCCTCGTTGGTCAGCTTGCGGTCCGCGAACAGGACCGAGTCGGGGAGGATGAACTTGCCGATGTCGTGCAGCAGCGCCGCGGTGTGGATCAGGTCCTGCTCGCGCTCCGAGAGTCCGAGCATGCGCCCGACCTCGCGCGAGTAACGAGCGACAGCAGCGGAGTGGCGCGCCGTCATCGCGTCGCGCATCGACAGCGTCTGCAGCACGGTCGTCAGCAGGCCGACCTGCAGCGAGGCCAGCTCTTTCGTGCGCTGCTCCAGTTCCTCGCCGCGCTCCTGCGCCTGCACGCTGGCGCGAAGGATGTACTGGAACACCAACAAGACGACCGCGGCCAGCGCGACCGAGGCGAGCCCGAGGCGGCCATAGGTGAACGCGACGGCGGCGGTCAGCAGCGCGGTTGCGAACTCCGTCGGCAGCGCGGTCGCGAACGAGCGCAGGAGCGCCAGCAGCGGGACGCGGTAGCAATAGTGGGCGGCCGACGCGACCATCACGAAGTTCAGGCAGTTCGCGCCCAGGAACACGGCGAATACGAGCGCGCCGAACCAGAAGGGGTCGCCGCCGTCGCGTGAGATGGCTTCGATCACGAGGCCGCTGAGCAGCGGATAGACGGCGAACGTCGCCACATTGACGATCGCTCGCTCCACCGCGCGGCGCGACACCACGGCGTCGATGCTCGCCGCGGCGATGCCGACGGCGGCGCCGGGCGCGGGTCCGAGCAGTGCGGCCGCGAGCACGATCGCGAGGAACGAGCCCGAGAGCCGCAGATTGCGGATCTCGACGGTCACCAGGTCACTGGTGATGGCCAGCACGAGCAGCAGCGCGAGCAGCGGAAGCGGGTGCCAGTCGGCGGCACGGCTCGAGACCGCCGCGCCCCCGGCGGAGATCAACAACACGCACGCAGAGGCGAGCGTGAGCGTTGTGCGCCGTGTCAACACTCCCCCGTGATCGGCACCTTCACGCTCGCTTTGAACGCGACCCACCGCGCAGCGGACGGGGGCTTCGGACCTACGCGGTACGAGCTAGAGTGAGGCAGTGGTGCGGAGGCGTCTCGAACCCCTGGCGGTCCGGCCCTTCGGGCGCCTTCTGGGTTCCTACACCCTGAA
>DASYEC010000112.1:0-8568 GCA_036499225.1 Conexibacter sp. | reverse complement strand
GGTCGACTCGCCGAAGATCACCTTCCGCGACGTCGCTGGCGCTGACGAGGCGGTCGAGGAGCTGCACGAGATCAAGGAGTTCCTCGAGAACCCGAAGAAGTTCCAGGCGCTCGGCGCGCGGATCCCGAAGGGCGTCCTGCTCTACGGGCCTCCTGGCACCGGCAAGACGCTGCTCGCGCGCGCTGTCGCGGGCGAGGCGGGCGTCCCGTTCTTCTCGATCTCCGGCTCAGACTTCGTCGAGATGTTCGTCGGCGTCGGCGCCTCGCGCGTGCGTGACCTGTTCGAGCAGGCCAAGCAGAACTCGCCTTGCATCATCTTCATGGACGAGATCGACGCCGTCGGCCGCCACCGCGGCGCCGGCATGGGCGGCGGTCACGACGAGCGCGAGCAGACGCTCAACCAGCTGCTCGTCGAGATGGACGGCTTCGAGGCGAAGGACAACATCATCATGATCGCGGCCACCAACCGGCCCGACATCCTCGATCCCGCCCTCCTGCGCCCGGGCCGCTTCGACCGTCAGATCACGGTCGACCGCCCCGACCGCAAGGGCCGCTCCAAGATCCTTGAGGTGCACACGCGCGGCAAGCCGCTCGCGCGTGAGATCAACGTCGACGCGCTCGCCGGCCAGACGCCGGGCTTCACCGGCGCCGACCTCGCCAACCTCGTCAACGAGGCCGCCCTGCTCGCCGCCCGCACGGGCAAGCGCGAGATCACCCAGGTGGAGCTCGAAGAGGGGATCATGCGCGTCGTCGCCGGCCCCGAGAAGAAGACGCGCGTGATGAGCGGCGAAGAGCGCCGCATCACGGCCTACCACGAGATGGGCCACGCGATCGTCGGCCACTACCTCGAGCATGCCGACCCGGTCCACAAGATCTCGGTGATCGGCCGCGGCCAGGCGCTCGGCTACACGATCTCGATGCCGCAGGAGGACAAGTTCCTCACGACGCGCGCGGCACTCGCCGACACGATGGCGATGACGCTTGGCGGCCGTGCCGCGGAAGAGATCGTCTTCGGCGAGATCACGACCGGCGCCTCCAACGACCTCGAGAAGGTGACGGGCACCGCGAAGCAGATGGTGATGCGCTTCGGCATGAGCGAGAAGCTCGGCCCGCGTGTCTTCGGGCATGACCACGGCCAGCCGTTCCTCGGCCGCGAGTTCAGCTCCGAGCCCGACTACTCCGACGAGATCGCCCGCGAGATCGATGACGAGATCCGTCGCATCGTCGAGACCGCCCACCAGTCGGCGATCGACATCCTGACCGAGCACAGACACTCGCTCGAGTACATCTCGGAGATCCTGATCAAGCGCGAGACGATCGAGAAGGACCAGTTCACCGCGCTGCTCGACGGTCGCAGCGAGGAAGAGGTCTTCGGCACGGAGGCTTCGCCGCCGCCGGAGGTCCCGCTCCCGCCGGCGACCGAGCGTGGCCGCGACACCCCGCGCCCGCTGCCCCGCCCCGGCCTTGCCGGCGGCGCCGCGGAGATCCGCGGGTTGGAATTCCCTGAAAGACCAGAGCTCGCGTAACCGCCGTTTTTTCCGAGAGCCGCCGCGAGGCGGCTCTCGCCCTTTTGGTGACACGATGGCGGCTGTGAACCTGCCCTACCGCATCATGGGCATCGTCAACGTCACGCCGGACTCCTTCTCGGACGGCGGCGAGTTCTTCGATGCTGACCTCGCAATCGCGCATGCCCGCGAGCTTGAGCGCGACGGGGCGGCGATCCTCGACATCGGCGGCGAGTCGACCCGGCCCGGCGCGGAGCCGGTCGGCGAGGCGGAGGAGCTGACGCGCGTCCTCCCGGTCGTCGAGGCGCTCGGCGCTGGCGGGACCGAGGCGCAGATATCGATCGACACGATCAAGCTCAAGGTCGCGCGGGCCGCGGTCGAGGCCGGAGCGACGTTCGTCAACGACGTCACTGCCTTCCGGCACGAGCCTGAGCTCGCCGGCTTCGTCGCGGACAACGGCCTGGACTGCTGCCTGATGCACATGCTCGGCGAGCCGCGCACGATGCAGCGCAACCCGCGCTACGGCGACGTCGTCTCCGACGTCAAGGCGTTCCTCGAGCAGCGGCTCGCGTTCGCGGTCGCGGAGGGGATCCCCGAGGAGCGGATCCAGCTTGACCCCGGCATCGGCTTCGGCAAGACGCTCGCGCACAACCTGGAGCTGCTGCGGCGGCTCGACGAGCTCGTCGCGATCGGGCAGCCGCTGCTGATCGGCCTCTCGCGCAAGACGTTCCTCGGCGAGATCACCGGCCGCCCGCCCGGCGACCGCGTCGCCGCGACCGTCGCCGCCAACGTGCTCGCGTTCGAGCGCGGCGCGACCGCCTTCCGCGTCCACGACGTCAAGCCAGTCGCGGACGCCCTCGCGGTCGCTGCTGCTACCGTCCGCGCACCATGAGCCCAGAAGACGACGAAGAGTTCGAGGACGACCTCGACGACGACGAGCTCGACGAAGACGAGGAGCCCTCAGAGCCGGTCGTCACGATCGAGATCAACGGCCTCTCGCTCTACACCCACCACGGCGTGACCGCGGCGGAGCGCGAGGTCGGCCAGCGGCTCCTGCTCGACCTGAGGATGGAGGTCGGCGACTGCGATGCGACGATCACCGACCGCGTCGAGGACACGATCGACTACGCCGAGGTCTGCCAGGTCGTCGCGCTCGTCTCGCAGCAGCGCTCGTACAGAACGCTTGAGCGGCTCTGCACCGCGATCGCCGACCGGCTGCTGGACCAGTACGACGCCGAGACTGTTTGGGTCAAGGCCTCCAAGCCGGAGCCGCCGATCCCGCTGCCGGTCGAGGACGTCTCGGTCGAGGTCTTCCGCGAGGCCAGCTGAGCCGGACGCGGCGGGCCGCTGGCAGCGAAGCAGCGCGAAGGGAGCAGCGAAGATGGGCGAACGCATCGGTTACCTGGGGCTTGGCTCCAACGTCGGCGTGCCGCGCGACAACCTCGCGGCCGCCGTCGCCGTGCTGCCGGCTCACGGCGTGCGGGTGCTGGCTTCCTCGTCGACGTACGAGACGGCGCCGGTCGGGGAGGTCCTCGACCAGCCGGACTTCCTCAACGCCTGCCTGCGGGTCGCGACGGAGCTGGAGCCTGAGCAGCTGCTCGACGCCTGCAAGGCAGTCGAGCGCGAGCTTGGCCGGGCAGCGGAGGGGAGTGCGGAGTACGTCAGACACGGCCCGCGCCCGATCGACGTCGACCTGCTGCTGCTCGGCGACGTCGAGTACGCCTCCGAGCGGCTGAGGCTGCCTCACCGCGAGGTCACGAGCCGTCGCTTCGTGCTCGTCCCGCTGCTCGAGCTCGACCCCGCGCTGACGCTGCCCGATGGCAGCCCTGTCGCCCCGGCGCTCGCCGCCCTGCCCGACGACGACCAGGCGGTGCGACGGGTCGGCGCGCCGCTGATGTGAGAAGCCGCACGGCCGGCGTCGGTTGCCGCGCGAAACGGCCATAATGCCGCGCCATGCTTCTCGTCGTTGACGTCGGCAACACGCAGACCCACTTCGGCACGTTCGCCGGCACCGAGCTGACCGAGCACTGGCGCTTCTCGACGGTCCGCGAGGAGACCGCCGACGAGCTCGGCGCCAAGCTCGCCAACCTGCTCCGGCTGCGCGGCCTGTCGTTCGCTGACCTCGACGCGTCGGTCGTCTCCAGCACTGTGCCGCAGCTCGGCGGCGAGTGGCGTGCGGCAGGCGAGCGCTACCTGCGCCAGCAGACGCTGATCGTCGGCCCGGGGATCCGCACCGGCATGCCGATCCGCTACGAGAACCCGAGAGAGATCGGCGCCGACCGGCTGGTCAACGCGGTTGCCGCGTACGACCGTTACAACGGCGCCTGCGTCGTCGTCGACTTCGGCACCGCGATCACGTTCGACCCGGTCTCCGCCGACGGCGAGTACCTCGGCGGCATCATCACCCCGGGCGTCGAGATCTCGATGGAGGCGCTGACCGAGCGCGCTGCAGCGCTGCCGAAGATCGACCTCGTCGAGCCGCGCACGCTGATCGGCAAGACGACCGTCGACGCGATCCGCTCCGGCATCGTCTACGGGTTCGCGGGCCAGGTCGACGGCATCGTCAGACGGCTGCGCGCGGAGCTCGGCGCCGACACGCCGACGATCGCAACAGGCGGCCTGGCGGGCGCGATCGTGCCGTTCACCGAGGAGATCGACGAGACCGACGACCTCCTCACGCTGACCGGCCTCCGCTTGCTGCACGAACGCAACACAGCCTGAGAACGGCCGCCTTCGCGGGCGCGCTTCTAGTATTGACCGCGATGCGCTCTCTCTCTGATTCGTGGACGCTTGGCGGCGTCGAGATCCCCAACCGCGTCGTGCTCGCTCCGCTGGCGGGCATCGGCAACTGGTTCGTGCGGCTGCAGGCGAAACGCTACGGCGCGGGGCTGGCCGTCTCGGAGATGGTCTCCAGTCACGCAATCCACTACGGCAACGAGAAGACGTGCACCGAGCTGCTGCGGGTACATCCTGACGAGCAGGCGACTGGCCCTGTCTCGATCCAGCTGTTCGGCAACGACCCCGAGATCATGCGCTCCGCGGCCGCGAGCGCCGCGCAGACGGGCGCGAACCTGATCGACCTCAACATGGGCTGCCCGGTCCCGAAGGTCTGCAAGACCGGCGCGGGCGCCGCGCTCGTGAAGGACCCGGAGCTGGCTGTCGCGCTGGCCGTTGCCGCGCACGAGGGGAGCGGGCTGCCGGTGACGGTGAAGCTGCGCCCCGGCCTGCGGCCGGGCGATCGGCACGGCATCGAGCTCGCCTACCGGCTGGTGGAGGACGGCGGCATCGCCGGGCTCTGCATCCATCCGCGCCACGCCTCCCAGCAGCACAGAGGGAGACCGGACTACGACCTCGCGCGAACGCTCGTCGAGGAGCTGCCGGTGCCGGTGCTGATCTCCGGCGGGCTGAGATCGGCGGAGGTCGTAAGAGAAGTCTTCGACTACACGGGCGCCGCGGCCGTCATGCTCGCGCGCGGCTCGCTTGGCAACCCGTGGCTGTTCGAGCAGGTGCTCGGCACGCGCGTCGGCGAGCCGAGCCGCGAGGAGGTCCTGGCCGAGGTCGACTGGGTGCTGGACCGCGCGGTCGAGCACCTCGGCGAGGGGCGCGCTGCCCGCTACCTGCGAAAGTTCTATCCCTGGTACGTCGAGCGGCTTGGCGCGGGCGCCGAGCTGCAAGACCGGTTGCAGCGCACCGAGTCGGTCGCGCAGGCGCGCGAGGCGTTTGGCATTTCCCCGCTCGTCGCCGCGGCCTGAGGCAGCGTGGCGCCGCCGCGCTCACCCTTAGCGAGCGATTAGAAACGAGGGGCTATACTGTCGCGCCCCGTCCGCCTGATTGGCCTGGATTCCCGCCCGTGAGCGGGTTTTTCCTTGTCAGGCGTCAGGCGGTTATTCACACCATCGCACTTCCAAGGTCAAAGCTATGCCCAAGGACGTCATCCTCACGCCGGACGGTCTGACCAAGCTCAAGTCCGAGCTGGAGTACCTGTCGACCGAGAAGCGTCGAGAGGTCGCCGCCCGCATCAAGGAAGCGCGCGAGTTCGGCGACATCTCAGAGAACGCCGAATACGACGACGCAAAGAACGAGCAGGCGATGCTCGAGACGAAGATCGCCCAGCTCGAGGACAAGCTGCGCGCTGCGACGGTGATCGACTCCAAGGAGCTCGGCACCGATGTCGTGCGGATCGGCTCCTCGGTCGAGGTCGTCGACTCTTCGAGCGGCAAGACCGACACGTACACGATCGTCGGCTCCTCCGAGGCCGACCCGGGGCAGCGCAAGCTGTCGAACGAGTCGCCCGTCGGCAAGGCCCTGATCAGCCGCAAGGCCGGTGAGGCGGTCACCGTGGTGCTGCCCAACGGCAAGCAGCGCGAGCTGAGAATCACCAAGATCGACGTCGGACTGACGTAATCCGACCCGAGAGCCGCCGCCATGGCCGCATCTGACGACGTTCCCTCCGCCGACTCCGGCGCCGAGGGCCTGCCCGAGCTGCTCGCGGCACGCCGCCGCAAGCTCGAGCGGCTGCGCGAGGAGGGCGTCGAGCCGTTCCCCGCCGAGTTCGACGGCGTCGAGCGCATCGCCGACGTGAAGTCGGCGCACGAGTCGCTGGCTGACGGCGAGGAGACCGAGGCGCGTCATCGCGTCGCCGGCCGCCTCGCCGCCCGTCGCGGACAGGGCAAGGCGGCGTTCCTCGACGTCGTCGACCGCTCGGGCCGCATCCAGCTGCACGCGCGCGTCGACGTGCTCGGCCGCGAGACGTTCGACCGCCTGCTGAGCCTCGACCTCGGCGACCTGATCGGCGTCGACGGGGTCGCCTTCCGCTCCCGTCGCGGCGAGCTGTCGCTGCGGGTGGAGGGGTGGACGCTGCTGGCGAAGTCGCTGCGCCCGCCGCCGGAGAAGCACCACGGCGTGCAGGACATCGAGACGCGCTTCCGCCACCGCGAGCTCGACCTGATGTCCTCGGAGGAGACGCGCGCGCTGTTCGTCGACCGCGCGAAGACGGTCTCGGCGCTGCGCCGTCAGCTCGACGACGACGGCTTCGTCGAGGTCGAGACGCCGGTCTTGCAGCCGCTCTACGGCGGCGCCGCGGCGCGCCCGTTCACGACCCACCACAACGCGCTGGACCGTGAGCTGTTCCTGCGGATCGCGCCTGAGCTGTACCTCAAGCGCCTGATCGTCGGCGGCCTTGAGCGCGTCTACGAGCTCGGCAAGGACTTCCGCAACGAGGGGATATCGCACAAGCACAACCCCGAGTTCACGATGCTCGAGTTCTACGAGGCGTACGCCGACTACGAGGACGTCGCGGCGCGGACCGAGCGGCTCGTCGCGGGCGCCGCGGCCGCGCTCGGCCACGCCGAGGGCGTCGACTTCACGCCGCCGTGGAGACGCGAGACGCTGACCGCCGCGATCCGCGAGCGCACCGGGATCGACATCTTGGAGGCGAGCACGCGCGAGCAGCTGGCCGCCGCGATGGCCGAGCGCGGGATGAGAGTCCCGCCCGACGACACCTGGGCGCAGCTCGTCGACGAGCTCGTCACCAAGCACGTCGAGCCGACGCTGATCGAGCCGACCTTCCTGTTCGACTACCCCGTCGAGCTGTCGCCGTTCGCCAAGCGCCACCGCGACGACGAGCGCCTCGTCGAGCGCTGGGAGGCGTACGTCGGCGGGATGGAGATCGCGAACGCCTTCTCCGAGCTGAACGACCCCGACGAGCAGCGCCGCCGCTTCGAGCAGCAGCGGCGCGACGCCGAGGCGGGCGACGACGAGGCGCAGCCCTACGACGAGAGCTTCCTCCAGGCGCTCGAGCAGGGGATGCCGCCGACCGGCGGCGTCGGCCTCGGGATCGACCGGCTCGTGATGCTGCTGACGGGGCGCAGATCGATCCGCGAAGTCGTGCTGTTTCCCGCGATGCGCGACTGACGCAAGGCGGCTTCATCCCGCAACGTGCGGGTGATGGCGTCAGATCACGGGGACGAGCTTCCGCGGCCGGTCTGAGCGTGTCCTGCCTGTTGGTAGACTGACGTATGCCCAGCGGACAGACCCGAGCACTCACTATCTGGTGCCTTCCGGCCGATGACACGAGTGAGCGGGTGTATTCGCATCCCTCCGAAAGATTCCGCCTCACCCGCCCGTAGGGAAGGAACGTCGCACCCATGTTCGAGCGATTCACAGAGCGAGCCCGCCAGGTGGTCGTCCTCGCCCAAGAGGAGGCCCGGACGCTCAAGCACAACTACATCGGCACCGAGCACATCCTCCTCGGCCTCCTGCGTGAGGAAGAGGGCCTGGCCGCTCGCGTGCTGGAGAGCCTCGACATCACGGTTGAGCGCGTTCGTGCCCAGGTCGTCCGGATCGTCGGGTCTGGAGAAGAAGTCACTTCAGGCCAGATCCCCTTCACCCCGCGCGCCAAGAAGGTGCTGGAGCTGGCGCTGCGGGAAGCGCTGAGCCTCGGCCACAACTACATCGGCACGGAACACATCCTGCTCGGCCTCGTGCGCGAGAACGAGGGGGTTGCCGCGCGCATCCTGCTCGACTTCGACGCAGACTCGGAGAAGATCCGCAACGAGGTCATCCGCATGCTGTCGGGTCCCGGCGGTCGCCGCCAGGGCGCCAGCAGCGGCAGCGGCGCAGCCGCCGCCGCCGGCCAGCAGGGCGAGGGCAAGAAGTCCTCCAAGCTGCTTGACCAGTTCGGCCGCAACCTGACCAAGCTCGCCTCTGAGGGCAAGCTCGACCCGGTCGTCGGTCGCGAGACGGAAGTCGAGCGGATCATGCAGATCCTCTCGCGCCGTCAGAAGAACAACCCGGTCCTGATCGGTGAGCCGGGCGTCGGCAAGACCGCCGTCGTCGAAGGCCTCGCGCAGCGCATCACCAACGCCGACGTGCCAGAGCTGCTGAAGGGCAAGCAGATCTACACGCTCGACCTCGCGGCGCTGGTCGCCGGGTCGAAGTACCGCGGTGAGTTCGAGGAGCGCCTGAAGAAGGTGATGAAGGAGATCACCCAGCGCGGCGACATCATCCTCTTCATCGACGAGCTGCATAACCTCGTCGGCGCCGGCGCCGCCGAGGGCGCGATC
>DASYEC010000111.1:0-24381 GCA_036499225.1 Conexibacter sp. | reverse complement strand
GGCTGAGCCGTCGGCGTCAGGACCCGTCGATGAGAAAGCGGCTGGCGTGGTCATGAGGCGATAGTATGGCATCAGGTTATCGGCGATCCAGTGCATTCTCTCCCAACATGACCAGACCCACGTTCCCCGCTCCGAGCGGGTCAGCCGCGCCCACGAGCGACGCGAGCGCCGTCGGCGCAGCCACCCCCACTCTCGCCGCGATCGTCACCGGCGGAGCGCGCGGGATCGGCTTCGCGATCGCGCGGATGCTGGCCGAGGAGGGGTACGCGCTGACGCTCAGCGCGCGCCGGCCCGACAGCCTCGAGCAAGCTGCAGAGGAGCTGCGCGCGCTCGGCGTCCCGGTCGCGACCCACGCCGCGAACCTCGCAGAGCGCGGCGTCGCGGACGCGCTTGCCTCCGCGCACCTGGCCGCGCACGGGCGGCTCGACGTGCTCGTCAACAGCGCCGGCGTCGGCGCGACGCGGCCGATCGAGGAGATGAGCGACAAGCTGATCGACCTGCAGCTCGACGTGAACCTGCGCGCGCTGTTCGCGCTCCATCGCACGACGGCGCCGCTGCTGCGCGCGGCCGCGGCTGAGCGGGGCAGCGCGCTCGTCGTCAACCTCGCTTCGATCACCGCGGCGAGACCGGAGCCACACCAGTCGGTCTACGCGGCGACGAAGGCGGCGGTGATCGCCTTCACGCACGCGATGAACCAGGAGCTCGGGCCCGACGGCGTCCGCTGCACCGCGATCTCTCCCGGGTACGTGCGCTCCGAGATGACAGCGTTCCTGCATGGCCGCGTCGCGCCCCAGGAGATGATCGCGCCGGAGGACGTGGCGGGCGCGGTGCGCTGGCTGCTCGGCGCCTCCCCGGCATGTGTCGTCGCGGAGCTGCCGATCACCCGGCCCGGCGGCGTCACCTGAGCGGTCGGGCCAAAACGACGCGGAGGATCGATGCTGACGCTGTGGGACAACGCCGACTCGTCGAACGCGCTGAAGGCGCGCTTCCTGCTTGCGGAGCTCGCGCTGCCGTACGAGCGGCGCGACGTGCCGCTGACGCAGCCGCGCCCGCCGGCCTACCTCGCGGTCAACCCGCTCGGCGGGATCCCCGCGCTCGACGACGACGGCTTCATGCTGGCCGAGTCGCAGGCGATCCTGCGCTACCTTGCCGCCCGCGAGCGACGCGACGACCTCTACCCCGCGGACGCACGCGAGCGCGCCCGTGTCGACGAGCTGCTCGACCGCTTCGCGACGCGCCTGCGCGGCCCGCTCTTCCGCCACGAGGCAGCCGCGCTCGGCTGGACGCTCGCTCACGGCTTCGACCCGTCCGCCGCTGACCCGGAGGCAGCGGCCCGGATCGAGCAAGAGCTGCAGCCGCACCTGGCGCTCTTCGAGGGCGTCGTCGGCGAGCGCGCCGCCGTGCTCGA
Source organism: Conexibacter sp. (assembly GCA_036499225.1). Lineage (GTDB taxonomy): Bacteria > Actinomycetota > Thermoleophilia > Solirubrobacterales > Solirubrobacteraceae > Conexibacter. The sequence continues at coordinate 22,973 of DASYEC010000111.1, read as the reverse complement.
CCGCTTCACGATCGCCGACTGCGCGCTCGCGCCCGTCCTTCACCGCACCCGCCACACGGGGCTGCGCCTCGACGCCTACCCGCGGCTGTCGGCGTTGCGCGAGGCGGTGCTGGCCCGCCCGGCCTGGGCCGCCGCCGACCCCGGGCTGTGAGCGTCCCCGCCCTCGCCTGCCCCCACGGCAGCGCCCAGGCCCACGCCCACGGCAGCGCCAGCGCCCGGGCCCGCGCTCTCCTCGACGAGCTGAACGAGCGCGCCGAACGCGCCGCGCGGATGCAGGAACGCCTCCTTGCGAGCCGGGTCGTCGAGGTGGACGCCGACGACGTCGAAGCCGGCCTCCCCAGCGCGCTCGATCGCCGCGCGCACGTCGGCGACGAGGAACGTGACGTGGTGGAGGCCGCCGCGCGGGTGGCGGGCGAAGAAGCTGTCGAGGAAGCGCGAGCCCGGCAGCGGCTCGATCAGCTCAAACCGCTCGCCGCCCGCGAAGGCGAGCTGCACGCCGCGGTAGCCGACGCGCGCGTTGACGCCGTCGTCGACCGGACGGCCGCCGAGCATGCCGGCGTAGAGCCCCAGCGCGTCGTCGATGCACGGCACTGCGTGCGCCGCGTGGTCGAACGTCGCGACCGTGCCAAGGGCGGCCGCCAGCGCGCCGTCGCCGTCGCGCGGCAGCGCGCGATCTCCCTCATTCGCTGATGGCAGCACCGCGCCACCTCCTCCCGCCGAACGATTGACCGGCGATCGCTGGACTTGATAACCTGGCGTCAGCATACTGTCCCGTCATGACACTCGACAAGACCACCTCACTCGAGCAGCTTCCGGACTTGGTGCCTCCACAGGCGACCGTCGCGCTGGGCGGCGCGTGGTTCGCCAACCACCCGATGGCGGCGGTGCGTGAGCTGATCCGCGCCGGCCGCGACGACGTCCACGCGGTCGCGCTGCTCGGGTCGATCGACGTCGACCTGCTGATCGGCGCCGGCGCGCTCAGCCGGCTCACCTTCGGGATGGTCACGCTGGAGGCGTTCGGCCTGTCTGTGAACCTCCGGCACGCCGTCCAGGAGGGCCGCCTGCCGATCGCGGAGATCCCGGCGCTGTCGCTGCAGGTCGCGCTCGAGGCGGGCGGGCGCAGCGTCCCCTTCCTCCCCCTGCGCGGCCCGGTCGGCTCCGACCTCGTCGCGCTGCACCCGGAGGTCTTCGGCACCGCGACCTCGTCGTTCGGCGAGGAGGCGATGATCGTGCGCGCGCTGCGACCTGACGTCGCGATCGTCCACGCGCTGCGCTGCGACAGCGCCGGAAACGCGCAGTTCGACGGGACCTACGGCCAGGACCCCGAGCTCGCGAAAGCGGCAGACCGCGTCATCGTCACCTGCGAGGAGATCGTCGACCGCGCCGAGATCGCGCGCGAGCCGCACATGACGAAGATCCCAGGCTTCCTGGTCGACGCCGTGATCGAGGCGCCGTTCGGTGCGCACCCCTGCTCGCACGTGCCGCGTTACGGGCTCGACGCATGGACGATCCACAGCTATCAAGAGGCGGCGCTCGCCGGCGGCGAGACATACGCCGCGCACGTCGAGCAGCTGCGCTCCGAGAGCGAGTCGGAGTACCGCGAGCGCGTGATCGGGGAGCACCGCGGCCGCGTGCTCGAAGCGCTCGTCGAGGCGGCCGTCGTGCTGGAGGAGGAGTGAGGATGCCGGACTACGAGATCCAGGAGCTGATGATCTGCCGCATCGCTGCCGAGATGACGGCGGAGGGCGAGCACATCACGCTGATGGGCTCCTTCACGCCGCTCGCGTATGCGGCGTACATGCTCGGGAAGCTGACGCACGCAAGCGACGCGTGGCTGGCCGGTTACAACGCCGTCGGCATGCCGGCGATCGAGCTGAGCTTCACCGGCGCGGAGCCGGCGGCGTACAAGGCCGCGACGAGCCGCGCCTCGTTCACCGAGAACGGCCACCTCTTCCACCTCGGCACGCGCGGGCTGCTCGAGTGCGTCTCCTCGGCGCAGATCGACGGGACCACGGCGATCAACCTCTCCGCGATCGGCCCCTACGACCGCCCGAAGGTGCGCCTGCCCGGCGGCGCCGGGGCGCCCGAGGTGGTGCAGAACTACCGCAAGCTCGTCGCGTACTTCTCCAAGCACGACCGCCGCACGCTCGTCCCCGTCGTCGACTTCGCGACCGGCCGCCGCACGCCGGTCGGCCGGGAGCAGCGCGATGCGCTCGGCATGGCGACGAACGGCCCGGTGCTGATCGTCACGCCGCTCGCGGTGCTGCGCAAGGACGACGACGAGGCGCCCTTCGCGATCGAGTCGGCCCACCCCGGCGTCGACCCCGAGACGATCGTCGCGCAGACCGGCTTCGAGCTGACGGTGCCGACGCAGGTTCCGACGACGACGGAGCCGACGGGCGCGCAGCTCGCGCTGCTGCGCGAGCGGATCGACCCGCGCGGCACCGCGCGCTTCGACTTCCTCAGCGGCGCCGAGCGGATGAGCTACCTCGAGCAGATCCTCGACGCGGAATGGCGGCGCGCGGAGGCGCTCGTCGCGGGCTCGGCGGAGGTTGCGTCGTGAGCGCGCACTCGCTTGCCAGCACGCTCGAGCCCAGCGCCCACCACGCCGAGCTGCGCGAGACGCTGCGCGCCTACCTCGAGCGCCATGCGCCGCACGCCGTCGTCAGCGAACACGACACCGCGAGCCGCTACCCGCGCGAGATCGTCGACGGGCTTGCCGAGCTCGGCATCCTCGGCGCGACGGTCCCGGAGGAGTACGGCGGCAGCGCCGCGGACGCGATCTCGGTCGCGATCATCTCCGAGGAGCTGCAGCGCGCCGGCAGCTGCATCGCCTCCGCGATCACGCCGACGCTGACCTTCTGCGCCCCCGGGATCGCGGAGCACGGCAGCGCGGAGCAGAAGGCGCGGCTGCTGCCGGCGATCGCCGCCGGCGAGCTGCGGCTCGCGATCGGGCTGACCGAGCCCGACGCCGCCTCCGACCTCTCGAAGGTCGCGATGCGGGCGATCCCCGACGGCGACGGCTTCCGCGTCGACGGGGTGAAGGTCTGGTGCACCGGCGCGCTCGAGGCTGGCTACGTGCTCGCGCTCGTGCGCACCGACCCGCAGGCGCGCGGCTACGAGGGCCTCTCGATGCTGCTGGTCCCGACCGACGCGGAGGGCGTCACGGTCCGCAAGATCCCAAAGCTCGCGGGCCAGGCGACGGCGAGCTGCGAGGTCTTCGCCGACGGCGTCTTCGTCCCCGGCGAGAACCTCGTCGGGACGCTGCACGAGGGTCGCCAGATCCTCTGGTCGCTGCTCGACAGCGAGCGCGTCTTCGTCGCCGCCAACTGCGTCGGGATCGCACAGGGCGCCTACGACTACGCGCTCCAGTACGCGCGCGAGCGGCGCCAGTTCGGCCGCCCGATCATCGAGCACCAGGCGATCGGCCACCGCCTCGTCGACATGGCGGCGGAGGTCGCGCAGGCCCGCCTGCTCGCGTACACCGCCGCTGGAAAGGCCGACCGCGGCGTGCCGTACTCGCTCGACGCGGCGCTCGCAAAGGTCGCCTGTTCGGAGGCCGCGACGCGCGTCGTGCTGACCGCGATGGAGGTGCTCGGCGCCTACTCGTACGCGACCGAGTACCCGATCGAGCGGTACTACCGGGAGGTGAAGCTGTTCGAGATCGCCGGCGGGACCAACCAGGTCCTGCGCACCGCGATCGCCAAGCGCCTCGCGGCAGGAGCGTCGTGATGCGCGTCCCCGACCTGCTGGCGCACGCCTCCCGCCGCTACCCCGACAAGCGCTGCGTCGCCGTCGGCGGGCGCGAGCTGACGTTCGCCGCGGCTGACGCGCGCGCCGCCCGCTTCGCCGCGCTGCTGCACGCGCGCGGCGTTGGCGACGGGCGGCGCGTCGCGCTGCTCGCGCTGAACGAGCTCGAGTACCTGGAGATCCGCGTCGGAGCCCAGCGCGCCGGCGCCATCCTCGTGCCGCTCAACTACCGCCTCTCCGAGCCAGAGCTCAAAGCCTTGCTGGAGGACTGCGAGCCCGACCTGCTGATCGTCAGCCCCGAGTACGCGGACCTCGGCGAGCGGGTCGGGGCGGCCGAGCTGCTCGTGCTCGGCGACGGCGGCTCCTATGCCGCCGCCCTCTCCGCCGCCGCCCCGCTCCCGCGGCCCGACGGGCTGGCGGCCGAGCAGGCGGGGCTGATCTGTTACACGAGCGGCACGACGTCTCGCCCGAAGGGCGTGCTGCTGTCGAACTGGGCGCTGCACGCGACGACGATGCAGATGGCCCAGGAGATCGGCGCAACGCCGTACGGCGTCTACCTCGCCGCCAACCCGCTCTTTCACATCGGCCACACGGTCGGGTTCGCGTTCGCCTACTGCGGCGGGACGCACCTGCAATTGCGCAAGTTCGACGCCGACGCCTACCTCGAGCTGCTCACGGCGGGTGCTTTCACACATGGGCAGCTCGTGCCGGCAATGATCCAGACGCTGCTCGAGCGCACGGCCGACGCACGCGGCGGCGCGCTGCAGCGCCTGCTCTACGGCGCTGCGCCGATGGCGCCGGAGCTGGCGAGCCGCACGCTCGCGGCGTGGGGCTGCGAGCTCGTCAACGGCTACGGCAGCACCGAGGCGATGGGGATCTCGATGCTGCCGCCCGAGGACCACGACCCGCAGCGGCGCCCGCACCTGCTCGCCTCCGTCGGGCGCAGCAGCCCCGGGATGACCGCGCGCGTGATCGATGAGGAGGGCCGCGACGCGCCAGCCGGCGCGGTCGGCGAGGTGATCGCCCGCGGCCCGAACCTGATGAGCGGCTACTGGCGCAACGACGACGCGACCGCCGCCGCGCTGCGCGACGGCTGGATGCACACCGGCGATCTCGGCTATCGCGACGACGACGGCTACCTCTTCCTCGTTGACAGGCGCAACGACAAGATCGTCACGGGCGGCGAGAACGTCTACCCGACCGAGGTCGAGCACGCGCTCGCCGAGCACCCGGCCGTGCGCGAGGCGGCAGTCGTCGGCGTCGCCAACCCGCGCTGGGGCGAGCAGGTGACGGCCGTCGTCGTCACGCGCGACGGCTTCGCCGACGACGCCGCGCTGATCGCCCACTGCCGCACGCGGCTCGCCGGCTACAAGACGCCCAAGCAGGTCGTCTTCGCCGCCGAGCTGCCGCGCACGAGCACCGGGAAGCTGCTGCGCCGCGAGCTGCGCCAACAGCTGGCGGCCGCGACGGCGGCGCCTGCGGCTCCCTCGTAAGAGGCCTAGAGCGACCGATCAGGGAGAGACGACATGACAGCAGCACCGCGCGCGCTCACGATTGACGAGCTGCCCGACCTCGTCGGCACGACGCTCGGCGAGAGCGCGTGGACGACGGTCGCGCAGGAGCGGATCGACCGCTTCGCGCAAGCGACGGGCGACCATCAGTGGATCCATGTCGACGCCGAGCGCGCGGCCGCCGGGCCATTCGGCGCGACGATCGCCCACGGCTACCTGACGCTGTCGATGTGCGCCGGGTTCCTCGACGAGGTCGTCACGATCGACGACGCGCGCATGGGGATCAACTATGGCCTCGACCGCGTCCGCTTTCCCGCGCCGGTGCCGGTCGGCTCGGCCGTGCGCGGCCGGGTCGAGCTGCACGCGCTCGAGCGGGTCGACGGCGGCGTGCAGGTCGTCTTCCGCACGACCGTCGAGCTGCGCGACCAGCCGAAGCCGGCCTGCGTCGCGGAGACGGTCGCGCGCTACTACCGCTGAGCCGCGGGCGACGCCGCCGGCTGCGGCCGGCGGGTCGCCTCGCGGTACGGCCACACCACCTCGCGCGCGTAGCGCTCCAGCGCGCTGCGCCGCTCGGTCGGGCTGAGGCCGCCGTTGCTGCGGACATAGAGCGCGAACGGGTCGACGTGCAGCGAGCCGACGCCAAGCTCGGCCAGCCCGGCGATCGCCTCGGCGTCGCGGGCGCGGGGCGCCGCCGCGATCAGCTCGAACGGGCCCTCCCGGCCCGCTTCCGCGCGCTGGCGCGCAAGCTCGTCGCGCAGCTCGCGGGTGCGCGGGCCGCTCGAAAGCGGCGGCAGCAGGCCGTCGCCGCGCAGCGCCGCGCGGCGCACGGCGGGAGCGCTGTCGCCCCCGATCACGATCGGCGGAAGCGCCCGCGGCACTGGTCGCATGGACAGCTCCTCGAAGGAGAAGTGCTCGCCGTCGTGGGCGACGCGCTCGCCGCTCAGGACCCGGCGCAGCACGTCGATCATCTCGTCGGTGCGGCTTCCGCGCGATCTGAAGTCGCGGCCGAGCGCGGTGAACTCCTCCGCCAGCCAGCCGGCCCCCACGCCGAGCACGATCCGGCCGGGCGCGAGCGCGTCGATCGTCGCGAGCGACTTGGCGACGAGCAACGGGTCGCGCAGCGCCAGCACGTAGATGCCGGTGATGACGCGCAGACGCGTCGTGCGCGCGGCGATCGCGCCGGCGACGACGAGCGGGTCGGGCCAGTCGAGCTCCTCGTCCCATGGCGCGCGCCTGCCGTCGCGGCCGGCCGCGTGCGCGGGCGCAGCCGCCCGGCCGCCCGCGGCGTACGGGTACGGCGAGTCGTAGCGCGCCGGGTAGATCACATGGTCGGGGATCGTGATGCCGTCGAAGCCGAGCTGCTCGGCGAGGCAGGCGACCTCGACGAGCTGGTCGACCGGGACGAAGGTGCCGTAGAGGACGAACCTCATCGCTCTGCCGCGTCGGCGCCGCCGCGGGCACGCGTCGGCTGCGCCGCCCCGTGAGCGCCGACACCGTGCTCACGCATCGGCGAGCGTCCCGGACGGCAGCGCCGGATAGCCGCCCTCTGCCTGCACGATCGTGCCATGCACGTAGCGCGCGAGGTCGGAGGCGAGGAAGACGACGACGTCGGCGATCTCCTCGGCCTGCGCCCAGCGCCCGAGCGGCGTGACCGACTCGGCGAAGCGCTCGAGCCCGGGGTCGGCGCGCGCCGCTTCGTTCATCGGCGTCTTGACCCAGCCGGGCGAGACGGCGTTGACGCGCACACCGCGCGGCCCGAGCTCGACGGAGAGGACGCGCGTGAGCGCGTCGATCGCGGCTTTCGTCATCGAGTAGGCGGCGCCGTAGCCGATGCCGAAGCGCGACATCGTCGAGCTGAAGAGGACGATCGACGAGCCCTCGCCGAGCTGCGGCAGCGCCGCCTCGACGAGGCGGTACGGCGCCCGCGCGTTCATCGCCCAGAGGCGGTCGAGCACGGCGACCGTGTCGAGGTCGGCCTGCCCGACCGCGGCCGACTCGTAGACGCCGGCGCAGCTGGCGACGACGTCGACCCCGCCGAAGCGTTCCACCGCCGTGGCGACGACCGCCTCCGGCGCGCCCTCCTCGACGAGGTCTGCGCAGGCTGCCGCGGCCCGGCCGCCGGCGCGCTCGATCTCGGCGACGACTGCCGCCAGACGCGCCTCGTCGCGGCCGACCGCGACGACGTTCGCCCCCGCGGCCGCCAGCGCGAGCGCGCTCGCACGGCCGATGCCGGAGGTCGCGCCCGTGCAGATCGCCGTCCTGCCAACGAGGTCCACCATCGTCGCCATCGTCGTCCCCCGACCGCTCAGCCGCCGACGCCGGCCGAGACCGCAGACTCCGCCGCCTCGATCTCGCGGAAGTGCGGGATCACGTGCTCGCCCCACTGGCGGATCGTCTCGATGCAGACCTCCTGCGCAACGGTGCCCATCTGGATCAGGCACATCACCTCGTCGACGCCGACCGCCTTGAGCTGCTCGACGTGGGCGATCGCGTCCGCGGCTGTGCCGTAGGCCTGGTCGAGCTTGTAGCTGCCGTAGACGCCCGGGTCGATCGGGATGCCGGCTTCGTGCAGGTAGGCGACGAACGTCTCCTCGGCGTCCTTCATCGCCTCGACCTCGTCAACGCCGTCGTTGATGATCCCGTCTGGGATCGGCCCGCCGCCGTAGTAGTGCGCGATCGACTGCGCGAAGAAGCGCTGTGCGCGCACGCCGATCGTGAACGCTTCTTTGCGGTCGTCGAGCACGATCGTCGGGCAGAGCGCGCCGAAGAAGTCGTTCGTGACCCCCGGCGAGACGAGGTCGTCGCCGGTCCGCTCGGCGATCGCCTCGCGGTAGAAGCCGTGCAGCTCCTCCATCTCGGAGGGGCCGCCGAAGCCGAGCACGAGCGCGCCGACGCCCCACTTCGCCGCCAGCCGCAGCGTGTCGCGGTGGGTACAGGCCATGAACAACGGGGGGTGCGGCTCCTGCAGCGGGCGCGGCACGACGGTGAAGCTGCCGCCCTCAGGCGGCGTGATGTCGATCAGCTCGCCATGCCACTCGAACGGCTCGCCGCTCCAGATTCTGCTGACGATCCGCAGCGACTCCTCCATCTCCTGGTAGGTGCGGTCTTGGTCGACGCCATAGAGCGTCGTCTCGGTGACCGTCGCGCCGCGCCCGGCGCCGACGTCGAGGCGGCCCTCGGAGAGGATGTCGAGCATCGCCGTGCGCTCGGCAACGCGGACCGGATGGTTGAAGTTGAACGGCAGGCAGATGACGCCGTGGCCAAGGCGGATTCTTCTCGTCAACGCGCCGACCCAGCTGAGGAAGATCTCCGAGGCGCTCATGTGCGCGTAGGCTCGCAGCGCATGATGCTCGACCGCCCACACGCGGTCGAAGCCCATCGCCTCGGCGTAGACCGCCTGCTCGACGCAGTCGTGCAGCACCTGGCGCTCGCTCTCGCGCCGGATGTCCGCCATCTGCGCCTCGAAGATCATCGAGAACTTCATCTCGCCACCACCTTTGTAATTAAGACCGGACGTCGGACTCGTTGAGCGCGCGCAGCTGCGAGCGCAGCACGCCGAACTCGCGCTCGTTCGCGCGCTGCGCGGCCTCGAGCAGCTGCGGGAAAGTGAAGAAGCCGTGGAACATGCCGTCGTAGCGACGCGCCGTCGTCGGCACGCCGGCCTCGCGCAGCCGCCGGGCGTACTCCTCCCCCTCGTCGCGCAGCGGGTCGAGCTCGGCCGTGATCACGTGCGCCGGTGGCAGGTCGGCGAGGTCGGCGCGCAGCGGCGAGACGTACGGGTCCTCGACGTCGGCGCCACCCGAGAGGTACTGCTCCCAATACCAGCGCATGTGTCGGCGCGTCGTGAAGTAGCCCTCGCCGTTCTCGACGTAGGAGGCGGTCTCGAAGTCGTGTTGAGTGACCGGGTAGATCAGCAGCTGGTAGGCGATCGGCGGACCGCTGCGGTCGCGCGCCATCAGCGCGACGACCGCCGCGAAGTGGCCGCCCGAGCTGTCGCCCGCGACGACCAGGCGGTCTGGGTCGCCGCCCAGCTCCGCCGCGTGCGCGTGCGCCCAGCAGGTCGCCGCGTAGGCGTCCTCGACGCCAGCAGGGTGCGGCGCCTCGGGCGCCAGCCGGTAGTCGACCGAGACGACGACGACCTCCGCGAGGCTTGCGAGGTTGCGGCACGCAGCGTCATGGCTGTCGAGGTCGCACAGCACCCAGCCGCCGCCGTGGAAGAAGACGACGAGCGGCAGCGGCTCGTCGCTGGAGCCGTCGACCCCATGCGGCCAGTAGACGCGGGCGGGGATCTCGCCCTCCGCGCCGTCGACCATCCGCTGCTCAACGCGCCCGACCGGGAGCGGCTCGAGCTCGGGCGCCGGCAGCTCGGCCAGCATCCGCCGTGCCTGCGCCGCGTCGAGCACCGACTCGCCCAGCGCCGGAAAGCCCGCCGCGAGCCCGTCCATCAGCGCGCGGACGTCAGGATCCATCGCCATTTTCCGCTCCTCCCTGGTTGGACGCCGGCAGCGGGGTGCCGGCTGTGGCACCGCCGTCGGCGACGAACTCCGCCCCAGTCACATAGCTGGCCGCGTCTGAGGCGAGGAACGCGACCAGCTCAGCGATCTCATGCGCCTCTCCGACGCGCCGCAGCGGCACGCCGGGCAGGTTGCCCTCGCCGGGCTCCATCCCGAGCATCCGCGTCATCGCCGTCGCGACCGCACCCGGCAGCACGACGTTGACGCGGATCCGCTCGTCGCACAGCTCCAGCGCAGCGACCTTCGTCAGCCCGCGCAGCGCCCACTTCGTCGAGCCGTACGCGACGTGGCCGGGGTAGCCCATCAGGCCTGCGGTAGAGGAGACGTTGACGATCGACCCGCCGCCGCGCGCGCCCATCGGGCCACGCACCGCTTTGATGCCGAGAAAGGAGCCGACGAGGTTGACGCGCAGCGCATGCTCGAGCCCTTCCGCAGTCTCCTCCGCGAGCGACCTGACCCAGTAGACGGCGGCGTTGTTGACGAGCACGTCGACGCCGCCGAACTCGCGCTCGGCGAGCGCGACGACCGCGCGCCAGTCGGCCTCCTCGGCGATGTCGTGGCGCACGAAGCGCGCCGCGTCGCCGATCGAGGCGGCGACCGCGCGGCCCTCCTCTTCGAGCACGTCGGTCAGGACGACGCGCGCGCCGCGCGCGGCGAGCAAGCGGGCCTCCTGCTCGCCCTGGCCGCGTGCGGCCCCTGTGATCACGACGACCTTGTCGGCGGCGTCAGCCATCCTGCTCCCTTCGCATCGGGGCTCCGTTCAACCTCAGCTCGTCGCTCCGGCGCGACGGATCCGGCGCAGCGTCGTCGGCACGAACGCGAGCAGCGCACGGCCACGAGCGCCGACCGCGACGAGCGCGACCGCCAGCACGAGCAGCGCGCCGTTGACGAGCTGGCTCACGCCGCCGGAGACGCCCTTCAGCTGCAGGTACTGGTCGACGAAGCCGAGGAAGACGCACGCGCCGGCGGTGCAGAGAAAGCTCGCCGGCCCTCCTCCGAGCGACGCCCCGCCGAGCGCGACCGCGACGATCGTGCCCAGCTGGTACGGGTCGCCGAGCGTCGCGTTGGGCTGCTTCAGCAGTCCGGCGAGCAGCAGCCCGGCGACCGCGTACAGCACCGCCGCAAGCGCGTAGCCGCCGACCTCGTAGAGCGTCACGCGCACGCCGAGCACGCGCGCGGCGACCGGGTTGGTGCCCGCGCAGACGAACGAGCGCCCGACGCGACTGCTGCGCAAGGCGAGGCCGAGCAGCAGCAGCACGCCGAGGCCGACGAACGCCAGCACGCTGACCGGGCCGACGTCATGGCCGGCGAGCTTTGCGATCGCCGCCGGCACCTCGCCGCTGGGCGAGTACGTCGCGCCGATCCACAGCAGGCTGACGCCGCCGACGACGCCCGACATCGCGAGCGTCACGATCAGCGCGTTGAGCCCGACGACCGCGATCAACAGCCCGTTGACGAGACCGATCGCGAGCGCCACCGCGAGTGCGAGCACAACCGCGCCGGCGAGCCGCCCGTCGTGGCCTCCCGACTGGTGGACGAGGATCGCGCCCGCGAAGGTCATCACCGCCGGGACCGACAGGTCGATCCCGCCGAGCATCACGACGAGCAGCTGCCCCGCCGAGGCGATCGCGAGCACGCCCGCCAGCCCGAAGACGAGCTGCAGCGAGACGGCGTGGAAGACGGTCGGCGCGTCGACCGCGCACAGCGCGACGATCAGCGCGAGCGCCAGCCACACCACGCGGTAGCGGGTCGCGAAGCGGAAGGAGAGGTCACGCGCCATCTCGGCTCACCTCGTCCCTGCGTCGTGTGAGGCGAGCATCTCGGCCTCCGGCGTCGTGGCGGTTGTCGGATCGAGCGGAGCCTCGGCGCGGCCGGCCCAGACGCCGCCGAGCCGGACCCGCCCGCTGCTCGTCGCGGCGTAGGCGACGATCGCGACGATCGTCAGCACGCCGGCAGCCGTGCGGCTCGTCGCCTCCGGCCACCCGAGCAGCGGCGTGACGTTCGTCAGCATGCCGACGAAGAGCGCGCCGACCAACGTGCCGACGAACGATCCGCGCCCGCCCGTCAGCGCCGCCCCGCCGAGGAAGCAGGCGGTGAACGCGACCAGCCCGAAGTCGCTGCCGACCGAGTTGGAGCCGACGCCGAGCTGGACCGACAGCAGCAAGCCCGCCACCACCGCGATCACCGCGCACAGCACGTAGGAGAGGATCTTGATGCGGTCGACCGACAGCCCCATCCGGCGGCTCGGCTCCTCCGCCAGCCCGGTCGCGCGCCAGCGCAGCCCCGATGAGGTCGTGCGCAGCCACAGCTCGGCGAGCACCGCGAGCGCGACGACGACGATCAGCGCGACCGGCATGAAGCCGATCTGGGCGGAGAGCGCGTCGGTCAGCCCGAAGCCGATCGTCCCGCCCGGCTGCGGTCGCAGCACGATCGCGAGGCCTTGCAAAATCCCAAGCGTCGCGATCGTCGCGACGATTGCGACGACGCCGACGACGCGGATCACAAAGCCGTTGAAGAGCCCGATCGCGACGCCGACGCCAAGGCAGGCGAGGATCCCGAGGATCGACCCGCCGAGCGTCGGGCTCGTCACCCAGAAGGAGGCGAGCACGACCGCCAAGCTCATCGTCGAGCCGATCGAGATGTCGAAGCCGGCCGTCAGCAACGTGAACTGCTCGCCGAGCGCGACCGCCGCGAGCGGCAGCATCAGCACGAACAGGCTCGTCAGGTTCGCGTCGCTGAGGAAGAGCGAGGAGCGCGCCTGCGTGTAGGCGCCGAGGCCGACGATCAGCGCCAGCAGCACGCCGAGCGGCAGCCATGAGGAGCCGAGCAGGCGCCCGCGCAAGGCGCCGCGGGCGGGCTCGGCGCGGCCGTCCGCCGTCGTCGTCTCCTCGGAGTCACCGCGCGCGTTGACGAAGGCGTCGACGATCGTCGCCTCCTGCACATCCTCGCCGGCCAGCTCGCGCACGACGCGCCCGCGCGAGAGCACGTAGACGCGGTCGCAGAGGCCCTCGAGCTCGGCCGAGTCCGAGGAGCTGACGACCACGGCGGCGCCGTCGTCGGCCTGCGTGCGCAGCGTGCGGTAGATGTCGAGCCGGGCGCGCGCGTCGACGCCCTGGGTCGGCTCGTCGACGACGAGCACCGGGCCGGGCCGCAGCAGCGCACGCGCGAGCACCGTCTTCTGCTGGTTGCCGCCCGACAGCTCGCGGATCGGCTGGTCGGGCGAGGCGTGGACGATCCCGAGCGCCTGCGCCGCCCGCGCGAAGCCGGCGCGCTGGCGCGAGCGCAGCACCAGGCCGGCCGGGCCGAGCTGGTCGCGCATCGCGGTCGTGCCGTTCTCCATCACGCTCAGCTCGGCGAAGGTCGACTCCGCGGCGCGGTCGCCGCTGAGGAACGTGATGCCATGGCGGATCGCCGCCGCCGGCGTGCGGATCGCGACCGCCTCGCCCGCGAGCTGAAGCTCGCCCTTGCCGTGGCGCAGCCCGACGAGCGAGCGCACCAGCTCGCGCTGCCCGTTGCCCTCGGCGCCCGCGATGCCGACGATCTCGCCGGCGTGGGCGTGGAGCGCGACCGGCCCGAAGCCGTCGCCGCGGAAGCCGCGCGCGTCGAGCGCGACAGTCGCGTCCGGCGCGACGCCCGGCTTGGGCGGGAAGGCGAGGTCGGTCCGCTCGCCGACCATCAGCGTGACAATGTCGTCAACGCTCGCGTTGCCGACGTCGCTCCACTCCTCGCGTGTGTACGTGCCCTGGATGCGGCCGTCGCGGATCACCGTCAGCCGAGCCGCGATCCGCTGGACCTCGTCGAGCCGATGGCTGATGTAGAGCACCGCGGTGCCGTCTTGCAGCGCGCCGTCGACCAGCGCCTCCAGGCGCTGAATGCTCTCCGCGTCGAGCGCGGCCGTCGGCTCGTCGAGCAGCAGCACGCGCGGACGATGCAGCAGTGCGCGCACGACCTCGAGCAGCTGGCGCGCCCCCGGGCTGAGGTCGGCGACGACCGCGCTGGGCGCGAACGGCAGGTCGTATCCCGCCAGCATCTCCGCGGCGCGGCCGGGCCGCGTGCGGAAGCCCATCTGCGCCACGCCGTGGCAGGAGAGCACGACGTTCTCCGCCACCGTCAGGCCGGGCACCAGCGAGGTGTCCTGGTAGGCGGTCAGCAGGCCGAGCCGGCGCGCGAGCAACGGCGAGGGCCGGGTCAGCTGTCTGCCGGCGATCCGCACCGTCCCCTCGTCGGGAGCGACTGCGCCGCTCGCGATCTTGATCAGCGTCGACTTGCCGGCGCCGTTCTCGCCGACCAGCGCGTGAACCTCTCCGCGCCGGCAGGCGAGGCTTGCGCCGGTGAGCGCCTGCACGCCGACGTACGACTTGCTCACCTGCTCGAGCTCGAGCGCGTTGTCGGTCTCGGTGCTCACCAGCGCATCGCTCCCTGGTCCTCGCGTCCGTTCCGCGGGCCGCTCAGGAGCCCGCCAGCGCCGTCTGAGCGACCTCGGGCGGCAGCAGCGTGCCGAACTCCATCGTCGCGGGCAGCGATCTGTTGGCCTCGTAATACGGCAGGTACTCCTTCGTCGAGACGACCGGCTGCGGCATCACGACGTGCACTGGGACGTCGGCGCCGAGCTTCTTCTCGACGAGCGCTGTGACTCCGACCGACGCGTACGTCAGCTGGCTCGGGGCTTGGTAGAACTGCCACGCCGGCCACTTCTTCTCGAGCTGCTCGATCAACGGGATCGTTGCGAACGAGGCGCTCCCGCCAGCCTGTGTCGGCGGCTGTCTGTCGAGCGTCACGTACTTCTGGAAGAAGTTCGTCGGCAGGTAGTCGTAGACGACCGAGGCGATGTCCTTGCCGGAGGCGACGAGCGCCGAGGCGGCCTGCGTCTCGCCCTGCGGCGTCCAGTTGGTGTTGCCCTTCTGCAGCTCGAGGCCGGCCTGCTTGACGACTCTCTCGGCGCATGGCTCCCAGGCGCCGCCGAAGGGGTTGCCCGCCGCTCCGGTGTAGAGCGCGATCGTCCCCGAGGTCTTGCCCTTGACAGCGAGCGTCGCGAGGTCGGTGCCGTACTGGCAGAGGTTCGACGCGACGTCGAGCGCGATATCGCCGTTGCCGGTGGCGCTCGGGATCGTCTGCGACGTCGGCGCGACGAGGATCCCCTGGCTTGCGGCCTGCTTGGTCAACGGCAACAGCGCGTCGCCGAAGTCCATGTTGCCCATGATCAGGTTCGCCTTCTGCGTGATCAGGCTGCGGTAGGCGGCCAGCGTCTTGGTCAGGTCCTGCTCGCCGCTGGCGTAGAGGATCTTGCCGATCTGCGGGGTGCGGATCGCCTGCATCGTCGCGACGGCGCGCCACAGCTTGCGCCAGGTGTTCTCGCCGCCGGCCGGCTCGAGCAGGCCGAGCGTCAGCTCGCCGCCGCTGCCGGTGTCACAGCTCGCCGCCTTCACGCACGCGTTGACCTTGTCGATCTCCGCCGGCGTCGCCGGCTGGCTGGCGATCTTGTACGCGTCGACCGCCACGTCGGGGAAGTCGCTCGGCGCCAGCGCCTTGCCGTACGCGAGCTGCGTCGTCTTCTGGAAGTCGGCGTCGCTGACCTCGGGCACCTTGACGCCGCTCGCGTCGCCGCCGCCGGTCGTCGCGCTGTCGCTGCTGCTGGTGGTGCTGTTGCCGCCGCTGGCGTTGGCGCTTGCGCCGCCGCCGGAGTCGCTTGAGCTGCCGCACGCCGACAGCGCCAGCGCGAGCGTCAGGACGGTCGCGAGCGCCGCCGCGAGCCAAGGCACGCGGCGCGTACGCGCGCCGCGGGTTGCACGGGTTGCGTGTCTCACTGCTCTCTCCTCCACGAGTTGCCCCGGTCTCCCGGGCGCGCTCCGCCTCACCGAACCACGGCGGATGTGCCGGTGTTCTGGCGCCAGATTATCCACGAGGCCAAAAGAAGTCAAGCGCACCACACCGCTAACATGACGATGCGTTACCGACGACTGGCGCGACGGCCGTCGCCGCTCACTGGCGCAGCGCCCCGAAGAACGCGGTCAGCAGCACGCAGCGTTCAACGCCCTTGTTGACCCAGGCGTGGTTGGTGCCGTTCTGAACGACGCAGTCGCCGGTGCGCAGCCGCTTCGTCTCGCCGCCGTCGAGCGTCAGGTCGACCTCGCCGGCGATGATGTAGATGCAGTCGACCGTGTCGGTCGCGTGCATCCCCTCGGCGTCGGTCACGGCGCTCGTCATCCCCGGCACAAGCCGGTCGCACTCGGTGATTGCCTCGTCCATGTCGACGATCGGCTCCGGCTCATGGCCCGCCGGAGGGATCGTCCAGATCGTGAAGCGGAAGCCTTCGGCCGGCGGGAAGAAGCCCTCCGCCTGCGTCGGCGTGCCGTCGCTGGGAAGCGCCGGCAGCGTGTCCGCGCCCCACAGCTCGAAGATCTCGTTGCCGCCGAGCAGGCGCGGCACGACCGCCTCTTGCTGCACGTCGGAGACGAACGTCGACCGTCCGTCCCGTTGACCCGTCACCACGAGCCGGAATGCCATCGCTCCTCCTCCGTCAACCGCGCAGGCGCGCCGCTGCGGGCGACCCCGCTGCCGACGACGGCCATGCGTGAATGTGCGATTTGCCGACGCCAGATTATCCGCGGCGAGCGGACGGCGTCAAGGCGTCCCCGCGCCTTGCTGGCGAAGGGCGAGGGCGTGGGCGAGCGCGGGCGGCCAGCCCGCAGGTCCTACGCCGCCCGCGGCAGCGGACGGGTGACGAGGCCTTCGCTGACGGCCCAGTCGATCGTGCGGCGGAAGGTGTCGGCGATGGGGGTGTACTCGAGGCCGAGGGCGGTGGTGGCGCGAGAGCCGTCGTAGCGGTGGCCGTGGAGGATCGTGTCGACGCGGGCGCGGCAGATCGGGGAGACCTTGCCGCGCAGGCCGTAGACGGAGTCGACGAGCTTGGCGGCCCCGCGGGCAAGCGACGGGGGGACCATCGGCATGCTCTGCTCGATCCCAGACAGCTCGGAGACGAGCGCGAGCGCCTCCGCCGAGGTGAGCGTCGCGCCGTTGAGCAGGTAGCGCTCGCCGGGGTCGCCTCTCGTCGCGGCGAGCAGGTGGGCCTGCACGACGTCCTCGATGTCGACGAGGCTCACGTACGTCTCGACGAACGCGCGCAGGCGCCCGTTGAGGTAGGCGATGATGATCGCGCCGTTGCCGCCCTTGCGCGGCGGGCCCTGTACTGACGACGGGTTGAGCGCGACGACCTCGACGCCCGCCTCCGCCCCAGCCGTGAAGGCGACCTGCTCGGCCTCGTGCTTTGACTGGTCGTACAGCGACAAATAGGAGCCGCGGTGGGGCGAGGACTCGGTCCCGACCGTCCCCTCGGCCTCGCCGATCGCGGTCGCGGACGAGGTGAAGACGAGCCGTCTGACGCCCGCCTTCCCGGCCGCGCGCACGACGCTCTCAGTCCCCGTCACGTTCACCCGCATCAGCCGCGCAGGGTCCTTCGGGCAATGCGAGTTGACGCCCGCGACGTGGTAGGCGAGCTCGCAGCCCTCCATCGCGCGCACGAGCGCGTCGCTGTCGAGCACGTCGCCGCGCACGACCTGCACGTCGCGCGCCGCCAGCGCGCCCGAGGCGGCGTCGCTGCGCGCGAGCGCGACGACCTCGTCGCCACGTGCCCGCAGCGCGCTCGCGACCGCGCCGCCGATGTAGCCACCGCCGCCGGTCAGGAAGACCTTCGCGCCCATCAGGCCGACCGGCCTTCCAGGGCCTGCGCGGTCGGGAGGACTCGAGCGCCCATCAGGCCGACCGGCCCTGCGGGACCCGCCGGGCGTCAGCCTCGGCCGCCGTCTTCGCCTTCGCCTCGGACTCGGCTTCGGCGGTCGCTGCCGCCGCCCGTCGCGCCCCGAGCTTGGGATCGGGCGTCGTCTGGGCGCCGCAGACCTGCATGAACAGGCGCACGTTCTCCATCGCCTCGTGCAGGTCGTCGCCCTGCCCGACGTGGAGCGGGTGGCCGAAGCTGACCCGCAGCGTGTGCCGCGCGAAGCGGCCGCCGCCGTCGGGGCGGTTCATCCAGCTACGGCCGACCGGCATCGCGTCGTGGGTCCCGTCGATGTGGACGGGGACGATCGGCAGGCCGTGCTCGGCCGCTAGCCCAGCGGCACCGGTCCGCAGCGACCCGACCCTGCCGTCGCGCGAGCGCGTCCCCTCGGGGAAGACGACGAGGTTCCAGCCGGCGTCGATCAACGGCTTGAGGCTGTCGGTCGATCTGTGCGCCGAGCCAGCCCCACCCGCCGCTCCGCTGTTGCGGCGCTGCAGCGGGACCGTTCCGAAGGCAAGCGAGACGGTCGCCCCCAGCACCCTGCTCGAGTAGAAGTAGTCGGCCGCCGCGGTCACCGCCGTGCGGCGTCGCCACGCGCGCGGCAGCGCGCGCAGCAGCACCGGCGTGTCGACGTGGCTGCAGTGGTTGGCGACGATGATCGCGGGGCCGTCGACTTCTGCCAGGTGCTCGCGGCCCGTCACCTCGACCCGCGCGTAGGTGTGCACGAGCGAGTCGAAGAGGCCGCAGACGATCGCCTCGCGAGCCACCCGTGCCGGGAGGCTCCGCGCCCAACTCCTGTCCGCTGCGGCGCGGTCGTCATTCGCCATCAACAGTTACTACTCCGCAAGCGCGCGAAGGTTCCCCGCGATGGCATCAGACGATCTTCCCGGGGTTGAGGTTGCGCCCCGGGTCGGCGCCCTCGAACAGCCCTCTCAGCAGCACGACGCCCGGCACGGAGATGTCCTCCTCCAGCCATGGCGCGTGCTCGGTGCCGACTGCGTGGTGGTGCGACAGCGTCGCGCCGTGGTCGACGAACGCCTGCTGGACCGCCGACTTGACGACGTCGTACTCGGCGACCGTGGCCTCGGCCGAGGTCGGCTCGAACGCGAACGTGAAGTAGAGGCAGGCGCCGGCGTGGTAGCTGTGCGAGAGGTGGCACATCAGGTAGCCCGTGACCCCGAGCTGCTGGAAGGCGCCATGCCCCGCGGCGTTGACCGCGTCGTAGACGGTCGTCAGCTGGCTCCACGGCATCGCCGTCTCCGAGACGTCGCCGAGCACGCCGTGGTCGAGCAGGAAGTCGCGGATGTAGGGGGTGTCGAACTTCTTCTGGTCGTACAGCGCACCGGGGCCCGAGCCGATGCACAGCCCGCCGTGGCGTCTAACGATCTTGCCGACCAGCTTGCGCTGCTCGGCGACGTGCGCCTCGCTGCCCTCGAAGCCGATGAACGACAGCGCCATCTGCTCGACGTCGAAGCCGAGCCGCCGCCGCAAAAAGGTCTGCAGCGCCTTCGACTGGACTTTGTCGAGCAGCGTCGGCTGTTTGCGCGTCGCGAAGGAGAAGCGCGTCTCGGGCGCGTCGGAGACGCGCGTGACCGAGACCGAGGCCTCGCTCGCGGCGATGTCGCGCATCGCCGTGAGGCCGTCGGCGAACGTCGGGAAGAGGTAGCCGAGGATCTTGCGCTCCTCGGGCAGCCTGCGGACGTGGACGGTCGCCTCGGTGATGATCCCCAGCCGTCCCTCGCTGCCGAGCACCATCTCGCGGATGCTCGGGCCGGTCGAGGTCGCCGGGACCGGGCGCGTGACGAGCGTCCCGGAGGGCGTAACGACGCGCAGGCCGCGCGTCAGGTCCGCGATGTCGCCGTAGCGGTCGGACTGCATCCCGGAGGAGCGGGTCGCGATCCAGCCGCCGAGCGTCGAGTGCGTGAACGAGTCGGGGAAGTGGCCGAAGGTGTAGCCGCGAGCGCGCAGCTGCTCCTCCAGGTGTGGGCCGAAGACGCCGGCCTGCACGCGCGCCAGTCGCGACGCCTCGTCGATCGCGATCACCTTGTCCAGGCGCGCGAGGTCGACGGAGATAACCGGGCGCGTCTCATCGGCGGGCGCCTCGAGCGAGCCCGAGATCGACGAGCCGCCGCCGAACGGGATCACGACGGCGTCGGCGTCGAGCGCCGCTCTCAGCACGGCGGAGACCTCGTCCTCGCTGCCCGGCCGCACGACGACGTCGGGCATCCGCGGGAAGTCGCCTCGGCGCTGGAGGATCAGGTCGCGCATCGACTTGCCGCGCGCGTGCACGACGCGGTCGAGCGTGTCGACGCTGACGTGCTCGGCCGTGACCGCCTGCTCCAAGGCGGCGCGCAGGCTGTCGGGCAGCTGCGGCGCGGGGATCTCGAGGCTCTCCAGCCGCGGCGGCGCTCTGATCGGGCGAGCGACGTCAAGCCCGATTACCTGCTTGATGAACGGCCCCAGGGAGGGCTTGTCCTCGTGCGTGAACCTCACGCCTTCCTGACCCCAGCCCCACCACTTCATGCCAGCCATGTCCCGTCCTTCGTCTCTTGGCGCGCGGGCGCATGCGCCAGTCCCAGCGTCGTTCGGCGGTCGACCTTAGCCGGAATCGGCGCCTCGGGTGTGTCCGCGCCAGCGCGCGAGCGGGATCACGACAGGCTCGTTGGGCCGTCGTGGCGGCCGCGAGGGTGGCCGCGACCGCTTTTGCGGATACTGATGTCTATGACACTCGAAGAAGAGGTCACGGTCCTGACCGGCGCCACGGGGTTCGTCGGCTCGATGGTGCTCGAACGGCTGATCGCGCGAGGCGCGCGCGTCGCGGCGCTGATCCGCGCCGCGAACGATGACGACGCGCGTCGGCGCCTTGACGACCTGGCCGTGCGGGTCTGGGGCGACGCGACCGTCGTCGCCGGCGTGCAGGCGCTCGCCGCTGACGTCGAGCACGACGGGCTCTCGCTGTCGCCCGCGGCGTACGACGCGCTCGCCGAGCGCGCGGCGGCGGTCGTCCACTGCGCGGCTTCGGTTCGCTTCGACCTGCCGCTCGACGATGCGCACGCGATCAACGTCGACGGGACGGAGCGGATCGTCGAGCTGGGGCTGCGCGCCCGCGAGCTCGGCGCCGCCGGCCGTTTCGTGCATGTCTCGACCGCGTATGTCCATGGCCGCATGACGGCGCTCGCGCGCGAGACCGGCCCGACCGCGGCGCCCGAGTTCCGCAACACCTACGAGCTGACCAAGCACCGCGCCGAGCAGATCGTCGGGCGGCTGGAGGGCGCGGCGATCGTCCGTCCGAGCATCGTCGTCGGCGACTCGCAGACCGGCTGGACGAGCTCGTTCAACGTCGTCTACCCACCGCTGCGCGCGCTCGTCACCGGGATCCTCGAGGTCGTGCCGGCGCCGGCCGACGCGATCCTCGACCTCGTGCCGGTCGACCAGGTCGTCGACGTCGTCTGCGGACTGCTCGACGACCCGGCCTTGAGCGGCGTCGTGCAGGCGGTCAGCGGTGACGCCGCGCCGACGATGGAGCAGTTCGCACGGCTGGCCTACGCCCACGCCGGCCGGCCGATGACGCCGTGCGTCCCATCGGCGGCCGATCAGATAGGCGTCTACGCGCCGTACGTCGACGTCAGAGCGCGCTTCGAGTTCGCCCGCGCCGGCCAGCTCGGCGTCCGCCCCACGCCAATCGACGAGCTCGTCCCGCTGCTGCTCGACTACGCCGACGCGGCGCGGTGGGGACGCGCGCCGCTGCTGCGGCCCGTGCCGGCGCTGGCGTCGGCCGCGAGCTGAGCAGCGGGGCCGGCTCCGGCACGGACCTGGCCGACGACCGGCTGCTGGCTGATGCGAGGCCGACGTCGCTGAGCTGTCTGACGCGACCCCGCTCGTCTACTTCGGGCGCGCGCTCGGCTGGTAGCTCACGCCGGCTCAATCGACGGTCACTCGTGAGGCAGGAAATTAGACAGGCTGGACTGTCTACGCTTCACCGGAGA
Organism: Conexibacter sp.; assembly: GCA_036499225.1. Taxonomy (GTDB): domain Bacteria; phylum Actinomycetota; class Thermoleophilia; order Solirubrobacterales; family Solirubrobacteraceae; genus Conexibacter. The sequence goes on along the minus strand of DASYEC010000111.1, from coordinate 1,441 downwards.
CATCTTCGACGCTCCCCTTAACGGCGTAAACACCGTCACCTACCGGCGGTTGCGGCCGTGAGCGATCGCTTAGCGGCGCTTGCCGCGATTCACCTTCTGCATCTCAGTCTCGGAGATCTCCAAGCTGAGGCCATACCAGAGGTCGTCGTCGGTGACCTGGGCCGCGGCGGCGCGCAGCGACAACGCCGTCGCGGGGTGGCGCGGCTCAGCGGCGTCGGCGAGCGTGACGATCGCTCGGCGGACCGCCGGCAGGTGCTCAGCGGGGGTGACGAACATCGCCGTGCGCTGGGCCAGCCATCTCGCGCAGCGCTCCGGGACGTTGCCGATCACGCGCCCCTCGAAGGGGTACGCGTCGATGTACAGGCGCGCCTCGTGGCGGACTCTCACGAGGTCGAGATCTGCTGCTGGCAAGGCCCATATCGAGATCAGCTCGATCATCCTGTCGGGGTGGACCTCGCCGCCCAGCCACCCTTCGAGGTGGTCGAGCGAGCTTTCGTAGCGGGAGGCGATCATCTTCAGCGCAGTCGCCCGCAGCTGCTCGGGCGTGACCGGCGCGGGGCGCTCGGAGTCAGCCGCAACCTCGTCCTCGGCGGCCGGCTCGTCGGCGTCGGGCTCGCCGTTGGCGCGCGCGGCGATCTCGCGTAGCGCCGCCAGCTCGGCGTCAGCCTCGAGGCCTCGGCGCAGCACCGCAACCGCGTCCGCGCCAGAGTCGGCGAAGGCTGGCGCGGAGTTACTACCATTGACCTGTATTTCATTAGGCGACACGAGATCAGCGTAACACCCTGGTCTTACGAAAATGAGTAGATGTACTCTTCGTGTCGCCTGTCAAACAAGTACTCAAAGTGTGAGTTAGTGACGCTAGCACTACCCCCGCGTCGTGTCACGCCGGAGTTAGATAAGGGGTTTTTGATGACAATGCTGTGTGTGGCTCGCGATGCCTGACGAGAACGAGCCCAGAAGAGCGGGCGGCGGCCCGCCCGCTTCAAGTGACAACTCGAGCACTGGCTCTGACGGCGTAACCCGCCGCGCCGTGCTCGGTGGCGGTGGCGTGGTCGTCGCAGCCGGCGTGGTCGCTGGCGTCGGCGCCGCGACTGACTGGTACGGGCTCGACAACGGCTCGGACGACAAGAGCGCCAACAACAACGAGCCGACCAACCCGGACGCCGCTGACGGTGACATCAGCTACGTCCCCCCGGGCGCGAGAACCATCACCCTCAACGTCAACGGCGCCAACCACAGAGTCGTCACCACGACCGACACGATGCTGCTCTACGTGCTGCGCGACAGCATGGGGCTGCATGGCCCGAAGTTCGGCTGCGGCCTCGCGGAGTGCGGCGCCTGCTCGGTGCTGGTCGACGGCAGAGAGACGCGCTCGTGCGTCACGCCCGTGACGGCGGTGCAGGGCAGAAGAGTGACGACGCTCGAGGGCCTGCACCTGACG
>DASYEC010000110.1:0-2291 GCA_036499225.1 Conexibacter sp. | reverse complement strand
GCCCGACCTGTTGTCCGCGCGCCTCGCCGCGCCGTGGACGTCACCGAAGATCGACGGCTGACGGGCGTAGGGTGACCGCCATGGCCGAGCGCTTCACCATCTCGATGCTGCTGCTGCACAACGCCTCGGAGGCCGATCGCGCCGCCCGCGCCGCGCTGATCGTGCAGCTGCCGGCCGACGCCGACGTGGGCGAGCCCGACGACAGCGGCCTCTTCGACGTCACGGTCGAGGGCGTCGACCTCGACGGCGCGCTGCACGTGATCTGGAACGCGGTCGCGGCGTCGGGCTCCGACGACCACCTCGTGTTCCTCGAGCACGCCGAGCTGCCCGAGCACTGGCGCCATCGCGCCCGCGCGCACCCCTCCGGGACTTAGACGGCGAGCGAGTCGTCGCGGCGGCGCAGCTCCTGCGCCGCCGTGTGCGCCCGCGAGCGGCGGGCGATCATCCAGCCGAGCGTCGTCGGTTGGTAGCAGGGCTCCGGCCGCCGCTCGGCGGCCGGCACCGCACGGACGAACCCCGCGACGCGGGCGACGGACAGCTGGAACGCCGCGTCCGCGTCGCGCAGCCGTCCGGGCTGCTCGAGCTCACGCAGGCTCATCGGACGACCTTCGCTCGCCAGCACGCAGAGCAGCTCCCGGGCAACGCTGCGGTAGGGATCGACACGGTCGGTCATCGCTTCGTGCAGCCTCTACCTTGCCGGTACGGCTGTCCACACCCCGCAGCACTCTGCAGAGGTTCGCGCACACAGAACGCAACTTCCGCTCCAAGTTGTAGAGGTTCGGTGATCGGCGGACGCGAACTCGCCGGTCCCGGCGCCAGTTGTTCAAGAGGCTCCGGAATCCCGTCGATGAGCTCAGGGCATGGCTGTGTCCTCCCTCCCGGAGCTCTCACCGCGGGTGCGCTTCGCGCTGGCTGCGGGCGCCGCGGGGCTCGGCGCGCTCGTCGCGCTCCTGCTGCTCGACGCCCTCGTCGGCCTGGGCGGCGCGAGCGGCGACGTCCACCGCTGGGTGGTCACGCTCGCCGGGATCGTCACCACCATCTCGGTGGCGGCGCGCGTCGTGGCGCTGGAGCGCGAGCGGCGCGCGTGGATCCCGCTGATGCTGGGCCTCGCCGCGTTCACGCTCGGCTCGATCCTCTGGTCGGCCCTCTGGCGCGGCGACCCCGACCCGCCGGTCCCGGCGCCGTCCGACGTCCTGTGGCTGGCCTTCTACCCGGCCGCCTACGCGACGATCGCGATGCTGCTGCGCCGCTCCTTCGTGCGCGCGCCGGCCAGCATGTGGCTGGACGGCCTGCTGGCCGGGCTGACCTTCGCCGCCGCGGGCATCGCCCTGCTCTACGGCCCGGTCTTCACCAGCTCGGACCGCACGCCGTTCGACCTGGGCGTCCAGAGCATCTACTCGCTCGGCGACCTCGGGTTCGTGGTGCTCGTCATCGGGATCGTGGCGATGTCGGGCTGGCGCCCCGGCTCGCGCTGGCTGCTGATCGGCGGCGCGATGCTCTGCTGGTTCGTCGCGGACACGATCCTCCTGGGCCAGGTCTCCCGCGGCGCCACGTCCCCGCACGGCGTGTGCGACCTGTTCTGGTGCGCGGGCCTGGCGCTGCTGGCGATCACGCCGTGGCGGCCGGCGGTCGCGCCCGAGGGGCTGCGCGTCGAGGGCGTCCGCGTGCTGCTGGTGCCCTCGGGCTTCGGCGCGATCGCGCTCGGCCTGCTCGCCTACGACCGCATCGTCGGGCTCAACGGCATCACGGCCGGGCTCGCGATCGTCGCAGTCGCCGTCGCGCTGGCCCGGACGACGCTGACGCTGCGCGAGGTCCAGCTGCTGGCCGACGCCCGCCACGAGTCGCTGACCGACGAGCTCACCGGCCTGCCGAGCCGCCGTCACTTCCACCGCCGCCTGGACACGGTGCGGCGCGAGGCCGAGGCCGAGGACCTGCCGTTCGGCCTGCTGATCTTCGACCTCGACCGCTTCAAGGACCTCAACGACACGCTCGGCCACGGCGCCGGCGACACGCTGCTGCAGCTCGTCGGCCGCCGGCTCACCGACGCGCTGGGCCGCTCGACGCTGCTGGCGCGCCTGGGCGGCGACGAGTTCGCCGTGCTGCTGGCGCCCGGCAACGGCGAGGACGCGTCGATGCGCACCGCGGGCAAGGTGCTCGACGCGATCGCGCAGCCGTTCGAGGTCGAGGGGCTGGAGCTCGACATCGGCGTGAGCGTCGGCGTCGCGATGTACCCCGACCACGCGACCGAGGACGGCGAGCTGCTGCGCCGCGCCGACGTCGCGATGTACCTG
>DASYEC010000109.1:0-3049 GCA_036499225.1 Conexibacter sp. | reverse complement strand
CGTCAGGTGCAGGCCCTCGAGCGTCGTCACTCTTCTGCCCTGCACCGCCGTCACGGGCGTGACGCACGAGCGCGTCTCTCTGCCGTCGACCAGCACCGAGCAGGCGCCGCACTCCGCGAGGCCGCAGCCGAACTTCGGGCCGTGCAGCCCCATGCTGTCGCGCAGCACGTAGAGCAGCATCGTGTCGGTCGTGGTGACGACTCTGTGGTTGGCGCCGTTGACGTTGAGGGTGATGGTTCTCGCGCCTGGGGGGACGTAGCTGATGTCACCGTCAGCGGCGTCCGGGTTGGTCGGCTCGTTGTTGTTGGCGCTCTTGTTGTCCGAGCCGTTGTCGAGCCCGTACCAGTCGGTCGCGGCGCCGACGCCGACGACGACGCCGGCTGCGACGACCGCGCCACCGCCGCCGATCGCCGCGCGACGGGTCATGCCCTCCGAGCCGCTGGGCCCGTTCTCATTCGACGCGGGCTGCCGACCCGCTCTTCTCGGCTCGTCGCCGTCAGGCATCCCGAACCTCACACACCATCATCATGAAAACTCCTTGTCTAACCTTGCGACTGCACTAGGCGGGCGCCACGAGGGGATGGCTCGGCTTTGCTGCCCATGCCTCGATCTGGATTTTGTGGTCGGGATCGCCGAGCGCCGCGACGACCAGCAGCAGGCATGCTGGCCGCGCGCCCCCGAGCTCCTCGGCGCGGACCGTTCGCGGTCGGTCGGTGTCCGGGTTGCGTTTTTGCATCGAGCCGTGCCTTTCTCTGCCCGGGGGCGCAGCGGCCGTCGTGCGCTCACTCGCGGACGGCTAGGCCGTGAAGGACACGGTGCCGTGGCGGGTGCGCGCGGTACAAGTTGGTCGGCGGTCGCAGCCACACATCCGAGGACGCCGGCTCCTGACGCAGCGCACCTGCAGAAGGCGATGCGCCGAGTCGAGGATACTCGCGCAAAAGGGACTGTCAAGTCCAGTTTTGCTCTAACTGGAACGCGCCAAACACCCGTTCTTTACGGTCAAATATGGCCTTTTGGGTGATCCTATTAAGGGAGCTTAAGGTCCACAAAGGCAGGTGGCGCTTTTGCGCGCCGCGGTGGTCTTACGCCGAGCCGGTCGCCCGCCTCTCCGCACCGAGGGGCATGACTCACCGAGCGTACGGGGCGGTCCTCGCGGACTGCATCTGCTCGCGGTAGCGCAACGCGCCGCCGGTCCAGCCGGGGTAGCCGGCGCCGTCGATCGAGGCAGCGTTGGCCTCCTCGGCGGTCGCGGCGGCACCGTCTTGCAGCGCAGCGGCAGCCTCGTCCGCGAGCCGCCGCAGCAGTCGCGCCTCGATCTGCTCGCGGGAAAGCTCGGTTTCGGGGGCGAGCGCCGCCAGCTCTGCGCCTGCCGATCCACCGTCGCCGAGCGCCGTGAGCGCGGTGTCGGCGGGGAGCGCCGCCGGCTCCGCGCCTGCCGATCCACCGTCGCCGAGCGCCGTGAGCGCCGGACCGGTGAAGCCGGCCAGCGCCGCCGCGCGCTCGATCGCGGCAGCCGGCACGCCTGCGAGGCGCAGAGTGGCGGCTTCGGCGCGCAACGCCTGCGTCAGCCGTTCGCCGAGCGCACGGCGGCGAGCGGCGGCGGCCTCTGGGTCGTGACCCTTGGCGCGCGCTTGGCTGGCCAGGCGCTGGCGGTCGAAGAAGAACGCTTGGATCATCCGCTTGGCCGTGTCGCCGACGACGAGGTCGACGAAGTGGCGGCCCTCGATCTCGCTCGCCGCGTCGAAGTCGGCCGCGGCGGCCCCCTCGACGGCCGCGGCGACGATGGCGCGCGGGGCTGGGAAGCGGCCGCCGAGCAGCTGGAGCCGCAGCGCCTCGGGCAGGCCATCGACTGCCCAGCCGACGGGCGGCGCCCACGCGGTCCCGCCCGGCAGCACGTAGCCGGGCGCGTCCCATGGCTGCACGGCGGCACAGGCGGCGGCGCCGGCTGTGCAGCCGGGCGCGTCGCATGGCTGCACGGCGGCACAGGCGGCGGCGCCGGGGCCGGCGATCCACGCGCGCGCCGCCGGCAGCAGCTGCTCCTGGCTGTCAACGAGCTCGTTGATAAGGCCCAGCCGCAGCGCGTCGGCTGGGCGATGGGCGGTGCCGGGCAGCAGCACATGCACGAGCGCCGCCTCGACGCCGAGCATCCGCACCGTCCGCACGACCCCGCCGCCGCCGGGCAGCAGGCCGAGCGTCACCTCTGGCAGGCCGATCCGCAGGCGGGGGTCGTCGACGACGACGCGGTGATGGGTCGCGAGCGCGATCTCCAGGCCGCCGCCGAACGCGGTGCCGTTGATCGCCGCGACGACCGGTCTGCCGAGCGTCTCGAGCCGGCGCAGCTGGCCCTTCGCTTCGCGCAGCCAGCCGCTGAAGCGCTCGAGCTCGGCGGGCGTGACAGCGAGCAGGTCGTTGAGGTCGCCGCCGGCGAAGAAGGTCTTCTTCGCCGAGGTGACGATCACGCCGGCGATCGCGTCGCGCTCGGCCTCGAGGCGGTCGAGCGTCGCGCCCATCGACGCGAGGTAGGCGTCGTTCATCGTGTTCGCCGACTGGCTTGGGTCGTCGAGCGTGAGGACGACGACGCCGTCCTCGCCGTGCTCCCACCGGATCGTCGTGCTCCCCGCCGTCATCGCGCTCTCCTAGTGCTGAGCTGGGCCTGCTCCGCGCCGCTCGCGTGCTTGACGCCCGGCGGCCTGGGCCGGTACGTTATCCAAACAAGCGATTGGTTGTAGGAGGGCGGCGGCCAATGTCATTCGAAGATCCGATTGGCTGCACTGGCGGTGGGTTCCGTCGGTCGCCAGCACCCGGGAAGTGAGGCACACGCATGAACGGCAAGTCGCGCAACGGGACCGCTCCGCACACCCACGAGGTCGACGTGCTCGTCGTCGGGTCGGGCGCGGGCGGGATGGTCTCCGCGCTCACGACCCGCGCCGCCGGGCTCGACACGCTCGTGATCGAGAAGAGCGAGCTGTTCGGCGGGTCGACCGCCCGCTCCGGCGGCGGCGCCTGGGTCCCGAACGCGCCGGTGCTGTTGCGCGGTGGCCAGCGCGCC
>DASYEC010000108.1:0-13550 GCA_036499225.1 Conexibacter sp. | reverse complement strand
GCTGCTCGACGCCCTCGCCGATCGGGTTCTCTCTCGTGATGTTCGGGCCGGCCGAGTAGCCGTCCAACGACATCGTGATCTCGACCTTCACTGCGCCCATCGTGCGCTCCTCCGGGTTGGCGGTTCGCTCTCGGCTGTCGGAGGCAAAGACTGCACGGTCGCTCGGAAGTCATCGGGGCTGCGCGAGCGACGCTGCGGAGGTGCGCGCCGGCTCAGCGTCGGCGCCGACGGCCCGCACCACCGCCACGATCAGCAGCACAGCGATTCAAGAGCGATCTCGTGAGACAGTCGATGGCCATATCTCGCAATTTCATACGCGGTCGTCTAAGGTGACGCGAATGGACGCGGTGACCGCATTGCTCGACGGGCCCCGCGCGCGGAAGGCCTTCCTGCCGCGCTCGAGCATGCGCCCGCCGTGGTCGCTGCGGATCGAGGATGAGGCGCCGCTGACGGTGGTGTCCGTCGTTCGCGGGAGCGCTTGGATTGCGATCGACAGGGAGGCCGGCGCGGGTCCGGCGGAGGGGACCTCGCTGCCCCTTTCCGGGGCGCAGACTTCGTCTTTGGACGCGCCGGCCCCGCTGCACCTCCACGCCGGAGACGTCGCGATCGTCCGGGGACCGCGGCACTACACCGTTGCGGACGACCTTGGGACCCCGCCGCAGGCGGTGATCCTGCCCGGGCAGCGCTGCATGACGCCGGACGGGGTCGAGCTCGACGCGATGCGCGACCGTGGGGCTCGCACGCGGGGGAACGCGGCCGAGCGCGAGACAGTGCTGCTGACGGGGGCATACCAGCTCGACGGCGAGGTCAGCGCGCGGCTGCTGCGGGCCCTCCCCGCGCTGCTCGCGCTGCGCGACGACGAGTGGGACTGCCCGCTGATCCCGCTGCTCGCGGACGAGATCGCCAAGGACGAGATCGGGCAAGAAGCCGTGCTTGACCGGCTGCTCGACCTCCTGCTCGTCGCCGTCCTGCGCGCGTGGTTTGCGCGGCCGGAGGCGTCGGCACCGCCGTGGTACTCCGCGCACGGCGACCCGGTCGTCGGGCCGGCGCTCCAGCTGCTGCACCACGAGCCCCAGCGGCAGTGGACGGTCGCGTCGCTGGCCGCCGAGACCGCCGTCTCTCGCGCGACGCTCGCGCGGCGCTTCAACGAGCTCGTCGGCGAGCCGCCGATGGCGTTCCTGACCGAGTGGCGGATCGCGCTCGCATCTGACCTGCTGCGCGAGCCGGGGGCGACGCTCGGCGCGGTCGCCGCGCAGGTCGGCTACGGCAGCCCGTTCGCGCTCAGCGCAGCCTTCATGCGGCTGCGTGGCGTGAGCCCGCGGGCGCACCGCGCTGGTGCCGGCGCCGGCACCGCGCCGGATCCGGCCGAGGTCGCTGCCGCGTGGCAGGAGCAGCTCGACGCGTTCGGCGAGCACGCGGCCCTGCGCAGCGAGAGCGGCGGCCGCGCGAGCGGCGGCGCGAGCGGCGGCGGCGCGAGCGGCGGCGGCGCGAGCGGACGCGGCGCAAGCGGCGGCGAGAGCGGCGGCGGCGCGAGCGGCAGTGCGCACAAGCTGGCGGGCGCGAACGGAGCGTTGGCAATGACCAAGGAGAGACGATGAGCAGTGAGTTGACAGCACGGGCGGAGGTCGTGGTGGCGGCGACGCCAGAGGCGGCGTTCCGGCTGTTCACCGACGAGATCGGGCTGTGGTGGCGAACCGGGACGATGTACTGGAACGACGCCGAGCGGGCGCTCGTCCTGCGGCTCGAGCCCGGAGTCGGCGGGCGGCTGCTGGAGGTCTACGACCTCGATACCGGCGAGGGCTTCGAGAGCGGTCGCGTGACGGCATGGGAGCCGGGCCGGCGGCTCGCGCTCACCTGGACGCAGCTTGGCTGGGCCGACGGGCTGAGCACCGACCTCAACGTCACGTTCGAGCCGGTCGGCGACGGGACGCGCGTGCGCGTCGAGCACAGCGGCTTCGAGCGCGTCCCCGACGGCGAGGCGCTCAGCGGCGGGTACGGCCACGGGTGGGTCGAGTTGCTCGGCTGGTTCACCGAGCACGCGGTGGCCGCGGGCGGCGCCGCATGAAGGCCGTCCTGGTCTACCGCTCGGCTGCCAACCTGGCCGAGAAGGCGCCGCTCCACTTCCCCGCGCACAAGGCGTATTACGAGACGTTCGTCGCCGCTGGGACGCTGACGATGATCGGCGCTTACGCCGATCGCAGCGGGGCGCTGTCGGTCTTCACGACGCGCGCGGCGGCAGAGGCGTTCGTGCAAGAGGACCCGTTCGTCGTCAACGGCGTCGTGGAGAGCTGGGAGATCCACGACTGGAACGAGGTGATCGGCGGGTAGGATCGGCTGCGTGCCCGACCGCCTGCACTTCACCCCCTCCGACGAGGCGAACGCGCTGATCGCCTCCGACCCGCTAGCCCTGCTGGTCGGCTTCGCGCTCGACCAGCAGGTGACGGTGATGAAGGCGTTCGCCGGGCCGCTCGCGCTCAAGCAGCGGCTCGGCGCCTTCGACGCGGAGACGCTCGCGAGCGCCGACCTCGAGCCGGTCTTCCGCGAGAAGCCGGCGATCCACCGCTTCCCGGGCTCGATGGCGAGAAGGGTCCACGAGCTCGCGGTCGAGATCCGCGACAGATACGACGGCGATGCCGCGCGCGTCTGGACCGAAGCCCGCGACTCGGCCGAGCTGCGCGCGAACCTCGAGGCGCTGCCCGGCTTTGGCCCGATGAAGGTGAAGTCGGTCGGCGCCGTGCTCGCCAAGCAGTACGGCGTCGCCGTCGCCCAAGACCTCGTCCCGTGGCACCCGACGCTCGCCGACGTCGACTCGCCGCAGGGGCTTGCCGACTACCAGGCGCTCAAGCGGCTGCACAAGTCGGAGTGGCTGAAAGACGCCGCGCCGAGCGCGTAGGCGGCGCGCCGAGTGGCTGAAAGACGCCGCGCCGAGCGCGTAGACGGCGCGCGCGGCGGTCGGCGCTGGCCGGCGCCGACGGGCGCGTGACGTCCGCACCGCGCCGCGCGGCCCGCCAGCCGCTCCCTACGCCAAATGCCCGCCGATCCGGCGGCGGCCGCTGAGGAGGTTGCGGGCGATGGCGCGTCTTTGGATCTCGTCGGTCCCCTCGAAGATCCGCCACAGGCGGGCCTCGCGGTACCAGCGCTCGATCGGCAGCTCGCGCGTGTAGCCCATGCCGCCATGGATCTGCATGACGCGGTCGACGACGTGGTTGGCCATCGTCGCGCCGGCGAGCTTTGCCATCGACGACTGGTGGCGCGGGTCCTGGCCCTGGTCGACCGTCCAGGCGGCGAGCAGGACGAGGTAGCGGGCGCTCTCCAGCTCGACCTCGCTGTCGGCGATCATCGCCTGGATCATCTGATGCTCGCCGATCGTCTTGCCGAACGTTCTGCGCTGAGTGGCGTACTCGACCGCCATCCCCAGCAGCCGCTCGGCCGCGCCGATCGCCGATGAGGGGATCACGTAGCGGCCGCGGCCGATCCACTCCATCGCGAGTCTGAAGCCCTCACCGACCTCGCCGAGGACGTTGGCGTTGGGCACGCGCACGTCGTCGAACGACATCGAGATCGGCCGCGCCGGGCCCATCGTGTCGATCGGCGCCGAGGTCCAGCCCATCGCGCGGTCGACGAGGAACGCGGTGAAGCCGCCTCTGTAGCCGAGCTCGGCGTCGGTCACCGCGATCACGATCGAGAAGTCGGCCTCGCTGCCGCGCGTGATGAAGGTCTTCTCGCCGTTGAGCACCCAGTCGTCGCCGTCGCGGCGGGCGCGCATGCGGATCGCGGTCAGGTCCGAGCCGGCGTCGGGCTCGGTCACGGCGAAGCACGACGCGCGCTCGCCCTCGATCGCAGGCAGGAGGTACTCATCGCGCTGGCGCTCGTTCGCCTTGTACAGGATCACGTCGGTCTCGCCGCCGAAGACGAACGGCACGAACGTGCGGCCGATCTCGGTCCAGATCAGGCTCTGGGTGACCGCCGGCAGGTTCGCGCCGCCGTACTCGGACGGCGTGCCGAGGCCCCAGAAGCCGAAGTCGCGCGCCTTCAGCTGCAGCGCGCGCAGCTCCTCGTGCGACATCGCCGACTCGCCGCGCCGCTCGCGCTGCAGCACCTCGGCCTCCAGCGGCATCACCTCGCGCTCGATGAAGGCCCGCGCCGTCTCGCGGATCGAACGCTGCTCGTCGCTCAGTGAGAAGTCCATCGTTCCTCCGTTTCACGGCGCGCGGTGCGCGCGCCTCCCTCCGCTCATGGTCAGCTGAACGTCAGCGTCCAGCATCCCCGCTAAAGGACTTCCCTGCGCAGGTCGATGTCGACCACGTGAGCGTCCGCATGCTGCTGCCGCTTCGGTCAGAGGACGAGAGCGTCGCCGATGCGGCGCGCCGGCTGGCGCCCTTCGGCCTCTGCGCCCTGGTCGCCTTCGCGCTGCTGCCGTTGAGCGGCGGCGTCGACGTCCGCTGGGGCGAGGTCGCGATCTCAGCTGCGCTGACCGTCGTGCTCGGCGTCACCGCCCTGCGCTGGCCGCGCGTCAGCACCGAGCGCTATGTCGACCTCGTCGCGCTCGTGATGCTCGTCGCGATCATGCTGCTGCGCGACGGCGCCGGCGGCGGGCGCGGCGGCTACGGCGTCGTGGTGATCATGCCGGTGCTGTGGGTCGCGCTCTACGGCAGCCGCGCCCAGCTGTGGCGGGTGCTCGTGCTCGTCGCGCTCGCCTACTCGCTGCCGCTGGCCGTGATCGGCGGCGAGCGCTACCCCTCGACCGCCTGGCGCACGGTTCCGCTGACCGTGTTGACGAGCGCGATCGTCGGCGTCGTCGTGCAGGAGCTGCTGGCGCGCGAGCGCGCGACGCGAGTCCGCCTGCAAGCCGAGCACGACCGCTCGGCGGCGATACTCGGGGCGATGCACGAGGGCTTCGCCGTCACCCGCGACGGTGCGATCGTCGACGTCAACGACGCACTCTGCGAGCTGACCGGCTTCACGCGCGAGCAGCTTGTCGGCGCGAGAATCCCCTTCCCGTTCTGGCCCGAGGAGCTGACGAGCCAGATCGAAGACCAGCGCCTGCGGATACGCAACGACGACGGCGGGGTCTTCGAGGCGACCTTCCAGCGCGCTGACGGCACGCGCTTCGAGGCCGAGACGACCGCCGTCCCGATCGTCGACGCGGGCGACGGCTCGGCCGCCTTCCTCAAGACGATCCGCGACATCACCACGCGCAAGCGGGCCGAGCGCGCGACGCGCGAGCGCAGCGAGCAGCTCGCGGCGCTCGCGACCATTACGCGCGAGGTCGCCTACGCCAGCCCCGGCCAGGCGCGCGAGACGATCTGCGAGCTGGCGCTGACGATCACGAGTGCGTCGAGCGCGACGATCTGGGAGCCAGGCGAGGACGACTGGCTGTTGAGCACCTGCTCGCTCGGCGAGTTGCGCCCGAGCGCGCGCGCGGATGCCGACGCCACGCAGGAGGGCGCCTCGCGGGCGCTGCGGACGAGCGCCGCGGTCTTCCTGCCGACGACCTCCGGCGCGATGCACTTCCAGCCGATCCTCGAGGAGGGGCGCGCGATCGGCGTGCTCGGGCTGGCGTGGGCGATACCGCTGGCCGCGCTCGCGGAGACCGAGGCGCAGCTGATCGCGCTGCTCGCGCACGAGGCGTCGCTGGCGATCGTCAAGGCGGCCGCGCACGCGGAGCTGGAGCGGCTCGTGCAGACTGACCCGCTGACCGGGCTGCCCAACCGCCGCTCGTTCGAGAGCACCCATCGGCGCGAGATCGCCGCCGCGCAGCGCAACGGCCGCCCGCTCACCCTCGCGATCCTCGACCTCGACCACTTCAAGGCCTACAACGACACGCACGGCCACCCGGCCGGCGACGCGCTGCTGCGCACGGTCAGCGACAACTGGACGGGGCGGCTGCGCGCGACCGACGTGCTCGCGCGCTGGGGCGGCGAGGAGTTCTGCCTGCTGCTGCCGGGCTGCGACGTGCGCGGCGCCTGCGCGCTGATCGACGCGCTGCGGCCCGAGGTGCCGCACGCGCAGACCTTCTCCGCGGGCGTCACCGCGTGGGAGAGCGGGATGACCGCCGAGCAGCTGATCGCGCGCGCCGACGAGGCGCTCTACGCCGCCAAGCGCGACGGGCGCAACCGCACGGCGACGGCGGCGACGACGTTGGCCTCGGCGCCGCCTGGCGGCCCGCCCGCGCCGTCGAGCGCGGGCGAACGCGGCGCCTCCGGCGCGGCCGCGTAGCGAGCGGGATCGTCGCCGTCCGGTGCCCGGATGCGGCCTCCGAACCGGCGCGGCTTCAGCGCGGCGCGCTCAGCGGGCGGTGAAGCCGAGCACGAGCTGCGCGGCCTCGAGCGGCACGTCGAGCTGGGGGCAGTGGCCGATGCCGTCGAGCTCGACCCACTCGGCCGTCGGAAGCCAGTCGGTGCGCAAACGGGCGGCGGCCTGCGGCAGCTTCAGGATGCGGTCGGCGGTGCCCCACACGAGCCGCACGGGGCAGTCGATCCGCTCGGCGTCGACGACCCAGCCCTCGCGGGCGGCGAGCTCCATCAGCTGGGCTGCCGCCTCGCACGCCGCGGCGCCGCGGATCGCGTGCGCGATCAGGTCGGCGGGGATGTGCTCGTAGCTCGTCGTGATGAAATCGGTCGCGCGGCGGCGGCCCTCGGGGCTCGCGGCGATCGCCTCGGCGTGCGGCGCTGCTGCCTTCACCAGCTCCTGCGATCTGGCGAAGTAGTCGAGCGTCTCGGCGATCGCCGGGTCGCCGACGACCCAGCCGCCGGCCGGCGCCATCGCCACGACCGACTCGGCCCGGCCGCGCGACGCAAGCTGCAGCGCGACGTAGCCGCCGAGCGAGTTGCCGACGATATGCGCGCGCTCGAAGCCGGCCTCGTCCATCGAACGCTCGACCGCGTCAGCCAGCACGTCGTTGTCGATCGCGCCGTTGATCGGCGGGCCGCCGGCATGCCCGAGCAGCGTCGGCGCGAGCACGTCGTGATGGCGCTCCAGCGCGGGCAGCATCAGCTCCCACGTGCGCCACGTGTCGGTGAAGCCATGCAGGGCGACGAGCGGCGTTCCGGCGCCGCCGCGATGGGATGGGGTGAAGGCCGAGTCCACGCGGCGGAAGGCTAGAGCGTGTCCGCGGACGCGTGCGACAGTCGCGCCGCGCGCATCGGCCCGCATAATGAGGTGCATGAGCGGCGTCGACCTCGACGAGCTGCGGCGGCTGCGGCGCGCCCGCGACATGATGGACCGCGAGTACGCGCGGCCGCTCGACGTGCCCGCCCTCGCCCAGGCCGCGCTGATGTCGACCGCGCATTTCAGCCGCCGCTTCCGCGAGGCGTATGGCGAGACGCCGTACGCGCACCTGATGACCCGGCGGATCGAGCGTGCGCAGGCGCTGCTGCGGCGTGGCGATATGAGCGTGACCGACGTCTGCTTCGAGGTCGGCTGTACCAGCCTCGGCTCCTTCAGCTCGCGCTTCACCGAGCTGGTTGGCGAGACGCCGAGCAGCTATCGCGCTCGCGATCACAGCGACAGCCAGGTCGTCCCCAGCTGCGCGGCGATGGTCCTCGGCCGGACGCGGCGGGACCGTGCGCAACAAAGCAGAAACGAAGAAGCGCACGTCGCCAGCGCGCCTTAGCCTCCCGCCCATGACCATTTCAATCAGCGCCGTCCACGTCCTCGCCGACGATCCCGACGCCGCGCTCGCCTTCTACCGCGACAGCCTCGGCCTCGAAGTCCGCAACGAGGTCGCCAACGGCGGCTACCGCTGGATCACGCTGTCGACGGCCGACCAGCCCGAGATCGAGATCGTCCTGTCGCAGCCCCACGCCGGCCGCTCGCAGCAGGACGGCGACGCGATCGCGGCGATGCTCGCGAAGGGCGAGCTGCCGGGGATCCTCTTCCGCACGAACGACCTCGACGCGACCTTCGAGCAGGTCCGCGCCGCGGGCAACGCCGAGATCGTGCAGGAGCCCGCGAGCCAGCCCTGGGGCGTCCGCGACGCCGCCTTCCGCGACCCCGCCGGCAACATGGTGCGGGTCAGCCAGGCCTGAGCCCTGCCGGCCCGACGCCCCGTTCCCGATCAGACGCCACTGGAGGCAAGCTGAGCATGGCCACGAAGACGAGCCCGCGGCCGCAGCCTGCGCCGCACGCCGCTGACAGCCACGACCTGATCCGCGTGCACGGCGCGCGCGTGAACAACCTCAAGGACGTCACCGTCGAGATCCCGAAGCGCCGGCTGACCGTCTTCACCGGCGTCTCGGGGTCGGGCAAGAGCTCGCTCGTCTTCGGCACGATCGCGGCCGAGTCGCAGCGGCTGATCAACGAGACGTACAGCGCCTTCGTGCAGGGCTTCATGCCGACGCATGCGCGGCCTGAAGTCGACGTGCTCGACGGGCTGACGACAGCGATCCTCGTCGACCAGCAGCGGATGGGCGGCGACGCGCGCTCGACGGTCGGCACCGCGACCGACGCCAACGCGATGCTGCGGATCCTCTTCAGCCGGCTCGGGGAGCCGCAGATCGGCTCGCCGAACGCCTTCTCCTTCAACGTCGCGTCAGTCAGCGGGAAGGGCGGCTTAACGGTCGACCGCGGCGAGGGCAAGACGCAGACGGTCAGCCGCAGCTTCTCCCGCACCGGCGGCATGTGCACGCGCTGCGAGGGCCGCGGCTCGGTCAACGACTTCGACCTCACGCAGCTGTATGACGACAGCAAGTCGCTCAACGAGGGCGCGCTGACCATCCCCGGCTACAGCATGGACGGCTGGTATGGCCGCATCTTCAGAGGCGCCGGCTACTTCGATCCCGACAAGCCGATCCGCACGTACAACAAGAGAGAGCTGCACGACCTGCTCCACAAGGAGCCGACGAGAATCAAGGTCGACGGGATCAACCTGACGTACGAGGGGCTGATCCCGAAGATCCAGAGATCGATGCTCTCAAAGGACGTCGACGCGCTGCAGCCGCACATCCGCGCGTTCGTCGAGCGAGCGGTCGTGTTCACCATCTGCCCCGACTGCAACGGCACGCGGCTGAGCGAGGCCGCGCGCTCGTCGAAGATCGCCGGCGTCAACATCGCCGACGCCTGCGCGATGGAGATCCGCGACCTCGCCGCGTGGGTCGGCGGCCTCGACGAGCCGTCGGTCGCGCCGCTGCTCGACGCGCTGGGCAAGACGCTCGACTCGTTCGTCGAGATCGGCCTCGGCTACCTCTCGCTCGAGCGGCCGTCGGGCACCCTGTCCGGCGGCGAGGCGCAGCGCGTGAAGATGATCCGCCAGCTCGGCTCCTCGCTGACCGACGTCACCTATGTGTTCGACGAGCCGACGATCGGGCTGCACCCGCATGACATCGAGCGGATGAACGAGCTGCTGCTGCGGCTGCGCGACAAGGGCAACACGGTCTTGGTGGTCGAGCACAAGCCGGAGGCGATCGCGATCGCCGACCACGTGATCGACCTCGGGCCGGGCGCCGGCACGGGCGGCGGCGAGGTCGTCTACGAGGGGACGATCGAAGGGCTGCGGGCGAGCGGCACGCTGACCGGCAAGCACCTCGACGACCGTGCCGCGCTGAAGCCGTCGGTGCGCTCCTCCTCGGGCGTGCTGGAGGTGCGCGGCGCCTCGACGCACAACCTGCAGGACGTCGACGTCGACATCCCGCTCGGCGTGCTGGTCGTGGTGACGGGTGTGGCCGGATCCGGCAAGAGCTCCCTGATCCACGGATCGGTCGCCGGTCGCGACGGCGTGGTGTCGATCGACCAGGCGGCGATCAAGGGATCGCGGCGCAGCAACCCCGCGACGTACACGGGTCTGCTCGACCCGATCCGCAAGGCGTTCGCGAGAGCGAACGGCGTGAAGCCCGCTCTCTTCAGCGCGAACTCCGAGGGCGCCTGCCCGACCTGCAACGGCGCCGGCGTGATCTACACCGACCTGGCGATGATGGCCGGAGTCGCGACCGTCTGCGACGAGTGCGAAGGGAAGCGCTTCCAGGCCGAGGTGCTCGAGTACGCGTTCGGTGGCAAGGACATCAGCGAGGTGCTCGCTATGCCGGTCGACGAGGCCTTTGCGTTCTTCGCCGACGGCGAGGCGAGAACGCCGGCCGCGGCGAAGGTCCTCGACCGGCTCGCCGACGTCGGCCTCGGCTACCTCAGCCTCGGCCAGCCGCTGACGACGCTCTCCGGCGGCGAGCGGCAGCGGCTCAAGCTCGCCACCCACCTCGGCGAGAGAGGCGGCGTCTACGTCCTCGACGAGCCGACCACCGGCCTCCACCTCGCCGACGTCAAGCAGCTGCTCGGCCTGCTCGACCGGCTCGTCGACGCCGGCAAGTCGGTGATCGTGATCGAGCATCACCAGGCGGTGATGGCGCATGCCGACTGGATCGTCGACCTCGGGCCGGGCGCGGGGCACGATGGTGGCCGAGTCGTCTTCGAGGGGACGCCGGCGGGCCTCGTCGCCTCCCGCCCCACGCTCACCGGCGAGCACCTCGCGGCGTACGTCGGCGGGCGATAGGCGGTGGGCGGCCGGCGCCGCTCAGGCTGGCGCGCGGCAGCCTGGCGCCGGTCCCGGGGCGTGTGGGCGCGCCCCGGGACCGACAGCCAGCGCGACGCTCAGACCGACTGCGCCTGAAGCGCGGCCTTGACCTTCTCGGGCCGCAGCGGCATCGACCGCATCCGCACGCCGGTCGCGTCGAAGACGGCGTTGTTGACCGCCGCGGGCAGCGGGCAGCAATGCGCCTCGCCGACGCCCGTGGAGGGCAGCTCCGGGTGGTCGATGATCTGCGTCGTGACCTGCGGGGCCTGCGAGAACGTCAGGATCGGGTAGCTGGCCCAGTCCGTGCTCGTGATCGCCGATCTGCTGAAGTCGACCTGCTCGAGCAGCGTGCGGCTGACCGACTGCACGACGCCGGCCTCGATGCCCAGCTCGCATGCGCGCGGGTTGACCGTGAGGCCGTGGTCCTCGACGACGTAGACCTGCTTGACCGTGATCTGGCCGGTCGAGCGGTCGACCTCGACGTCAGCGACCTCGGCGTCGTAGGTGCCGTCGCGCAGCGAGATCGCGACGCCGCGGCCGGTCACCACGTCCGTGCCAGGTCTGACGTTGCGCGCGGAAACGCCCGGCTCCCATCTCGCCAGCTCGGCGACGCCCTTCAACACCGCCGCCAAGCGCGAGTCCTCGGCGCCGGTCAGGTGTCTGAGGCGGAATCTCACCGGGTCCTCGCCGGCCGCGTGCGCGAGCTCGTCGATGAACGACTCCATCGCGAACGTCAGCTGGAACTGGGCGGGCGAACGGAGCCAGGCCGAGATCACGCCGACGCCGTCGTTGTTGTCCGCCGCCATGTTGTTCTGGCTCTGCGACAGCAGCAGCTTGTTCGGGACCTCGTAGTTGAGCTCGCCGGCCCAACCGCCCGAGCCGGGCACCGCGGCCGCGAGGCCTGACAGCACGCCGCCGATGATCGTCACGTTGAACTGCGCCGGCAGCCACGCCTCATGGCCGAACGCGACGATGTTGCCGTCTCTGTCGAGTCCGCCCTGCATGTCGTTGACAGTCGCGGGGCCCTTCGGGTCCCAGCCGTGCTCGTCCCAGCGCATCCACTGCACGCGCACCGGCGCGCCGGTCTCCTGCGCCATGATCGTGGCGTCGATGACGGCTGGGTCAGCGCCGTTGCGGCCGTAGCAGCCGGAGGCCGGGTAGCCGATCACGCGGACCTGCTCCGGTCTCATTCTCAAGACGCCAGCGACCGCGCCCTGCACCATCCACGGCCCCTGCGTGCCGGCCCAGACGGTCGCGGTGTTGTCTCTGATCTCGACGATCGCGCACGACGGGCCGATCGACCCGTGCGTCTCGATCGGCGTCTCGTACGTCGCCGTCAGCGTTCTCGCGGCGCTTCTCATGCCGGCGGCGAGGTTGCCGCCTCTCTCGATCACCGTCGGGACGCTTCTGCTCGCACGCAGGAACGCGGAGGTCTCGCTCTGCTTCGGCAGGCCCTCCCACGAGGTCCAGCTCGTCTCCAGGCTTCTTGCCGCCTGGATCGCGTCCCACTCCTTCTCGGCGACGACGCCGAGGAAGTCCTTCACGCGGACGACTCTGACGCCGGCCGGCGGCTCGCCGACGCTGACGAGTCTCGCGCCGAGCGCCGGCGGGCGGATCACGCGGCCGTGCAGCATCCCGGGGACCTTGACGTCCTGGATGTACTCGTATTCCGCCATCACCTTCGGCGGGATGTCGACGCGTGAGATCGACTGGCCGACGACCTTGAGGTCGTCGGTCGGCTTCAGCGGCGCGGCTCTCGGCGTGATCGTCGGCGTCTCCGGCGGTCTCACCTTCGTCAGCGGGAAGGTCGCCTCGAGCAGCTTGCCCTGGACGAGCTCGCCGTAGGAGACGCGGTTCTTCTGGTTGCCGCGGTCGATCACGTTGCCGTCGAAGACCTCGAGCTGGGCGACCGGCACGCCGAGGTGTCTCGAGGCGAGCTCGACGAGCGCCTGGCGGCCGCCGGCGGCGGCGAGCGACAGCTGCGGGCCGCCGTCGCGGATCGTCGCGCTCGCAGCGGTGATGCCCTGGTTCACGCAGACGGCGGTGTCGCCCATGATCAGCGTGATCGCCTCGAACGGAACGTCGAGCTGCTCGGCGATCAGCTGCGTGATCGCCGTCTGGTTGCCCATGCCGAGCTCGACCTTGCCGCTGAACGCGGTGACGGTGTTGTCGGCGTGGATCGCCAGCCACGAGCTCGCCTTGCCCGGGTCGACGCTCGCCCACGGTCTGCCGAAGGTCGCCGGCGGGACGTCGACGATCTCAGCCGCGACGGCCGTGCCGGTCGCGACGGTGCCGGGCAGCACGATGCCGACGAGCAGCGCGCCGCCGGCCTTGAGGAAGCCGGCGCGGCTGAAGCCGTTCTCGGCCGCGACGGCGTGGTCGCTGCGGTTCTTCTTGAGCGCGCTCATGACGCCATCACCGACGACGCGCGTCTGATCGCGCGCACGATCCCGTTATACGTGCCGCACCGGCACAGATGCCCGTTCATCGACTCGACGATCTGCTCGTCAGTCGGGCTCGGCGTCGCGGCGAGCAGGTCAGCCGCCTGGATCAGCATCCCGTTCTGGCAATAGCCGCACTGCGGCACCTGCTCATCGATCCACGCCTGCTGCAACGGATGCAGCCCCGCGGGATCGCCAGTCTCAACCTGCGCTCTGCCGTGATAGCTCGCGGCCAGGCCCTCAAGCGTCGTGATCCTTCTCGACCCGACCGAGCTGACCGGCGTCACGCACGAGCGGATCTGTCTGCCGTCCTGCAACACCGCGCACGCGCCGCACTGCGCCAAGCCACACCCGAACTTCGGGCCCTTCAGCCCCAGGTTGTCACGCAGCACATACAGCAGCGGCGTGTCCGGCGCAGCGTCAACGCGGACGCTCTGCCCGTTGACAGTAAGCGACACTCTGCCGTTCGGGTCGTCTCTCAACACGACCGCCCCAGCCTCCGACACCCCGCCGTCATCGCCACCGCCGCTGACGCCGATCGCCACGCCCGCCGCGACACCCGCGACGACAACCGCGCCACCGCCGATCATCAAGTTACGACGTGTCGT
>DASYEC010000107.1:0-60032 GCA_036499225.1 Conexibacter sp. | reverse complement strand
GTCCACTGGCGCGGCGTCGCCTTGATGACGGTGTTCGCGTTGCTCGCTGGGCTGTGCGAGACGGCGGCGCCGCCGCCGGTCACGGCCAGCGTGTAGAGGTCGAGCGCGACCTGCTGATCGTCCTCGATGATCAGCTCGACCTCGCCGTCGAGGTCGTCGGGCGCGTCGACCACGCAGCCGGCCAGCCGGAACAGCGCGGTCACGTCGACCCACTCGTCCGGGCTCGG
Source organism: Conexibacter sp. (assembly GCA_036499225.1). Classification (GTDB taxonomy): domain Bacteria; phylum Actinomycetota; class Thermoleophilia; order Solirubrobacterales; family Solirubrobacteraceae; genus Conexibacter. The sequence goes on along the minus strand of DASYEC010000107.1, from coordinate 59,805 downwards.
CGGCGACCAAGCCCAGCGCAGCGCCCAGCGAACCACCGGCCCAAGGATCGCGACGAGCTCGCGGCCGGCGTCGGTCAGGTCGAACTCGACCCGCGGCGGCACCTCGGCGTAACGCTCGCGCGTGATCAGCCCCTCGCTCGCCATCCGGTTGAGCCGCTGCTCAAGCGCCCCGGTCGACAGGCCCGGGAAGCCACGCTGCAGCTCCGACAGGCGCTTCGGGCCGAACGCGAGCTCGCGCACGATCAACAGCATCCAGCGGTCGCCGATCACGCCCAGGGCGCGTGCGTCCGGCGACCATTGCCGACGCCGTCTGACCCCCGACAGATCACATGGCTGCACGACTGATCCCCTCTCGTCAGCTCTCAGCGCCGCATGACCCTGCAGGCAGGGACGAGACGCGCCCACCCCGGCGCTTGCAAACCCCCAAGCCCCGAGCGCTGCGCGTCACCATGCAGCGCGGGAAACTTACATGACTCTTATGGGGGTGTCTAGGCGCAAACGAATGGAGCGGCGTTGCGGGAACTCCGATGAGAGCGGGGAATGCAGCGCCCATCGGGGGATTGCGCTCAAGAGATCTTTCGCGGTCAGGGCCCGACTACTCCAGATTGACCGACGTCAAGTAATCTGAACGTCTGCGTATTGCAGAGAGGGCGCTTGGGATCATGGGGACCGCACAGTCAGGAGCAGACAACGGCGCGACGCGCCCACCGCGCGTCTTCGCGCCCGTCTCGCAGCGCGAGCGGCTGCTCGACGGCATGGCGCAGACGGTGGCTGAGCGCGGCTACGCGGCGACGTCCGTCGCTGACGTGCTCAGCGCGGCCGGCATCTCGCGGCGGACCTTCTACGAGAGATTCGCCGACAAGGAGGACTGCTTCCTCGCCGCGTACGACACGATCGTCGCGCTCGCGCAGGAGCGCGTCGCGAGCGCCTGTCACGGCGCGCCGTCGTGGGAGCAGGGCGTCGAGAGCGGCCTCAACGCGCTGCTCGCCCTGCTCGCACAGGAGCCCGCGTTTGCGCGCCTGGGCGTCGTCGAGGTGCTGGCCGCCGGCCCGCGCGGGCTGGCGCGGCGCGACGCGACGCTGCAGCGGTTCATCGCCCTGCTCGGCGAGCGGCACAAGGCCCGGCCCGAGCCGGTCGTGTCACCGCCCGCGCTGGTCGCGCAGGCGATCGTCGGTGGCATCTACGAGCTGCTCTACTCGCACCTCGTGCGCGGCGAGGCCGACCGGCTGCCGCAGCTGACCGGGGAGCTGCTGCACTTCGCCCTGATGCTGCTCGGCACCCCGCCGCGCACCGCTTGACGCGCTGCCGCGCGCACCCGAGAGACCGGGCAAGGTCGATCGACAACGGTGTGTTAGCGTCCAGCGCCTTGACCGTGCAGGTTGCCAGGTGACAGAGCAGGCGGACTGGAATCCTGCGCAGCTTCCGAGCGGACGGCACGGCCTCCCGCGCGAGTACGTCGCGGCCTCGCAGCGGGCGCGTCTGCTCTCCGCCGCCGTGCTGACGGCCGGCGAGAGCGGCTACGCAGGGATGACGGTCAGCGCCGTGATCGGCAAGGCCGGCGTCTCGCGCAAGACCTTCTATGAGTTCTTCCGTGACCGCGAGGACCTTTTCCTCGCCGCCTTCGACAGCCTCGCGACAGCGGCGCTCGACGGCGCGCGGGAGGCATTCGGGCGGGGCGACAGCTGGCCGAAGCAGCTGCGCAGCTTGCTTGCTGCCGGCCTCGGCACCCTCGCCGAGCGCCCGGACGCGGCACGGCTCGGCTTCGTCGAGGTGCTCGCCGCCGGCCCGACGGCGCTCGCGAGACGCGAGGCGGCGATGCGCGCGTTCGCCGAGTTCCTCTCCCCCGGCTTCGACGCGGCCCGCGAGCAGGCCGACGCGGACATCCCTGGGCTGATGCCCGAGGCGATCGCCGGCGCGCTCTGCGAGATCGTCTACACGCGGGTGCTGCAGGGCAGGACCGCGGAGCTGCCGGGGCTGCTCGGCGAGCTGCTGTTCTGCGCGCTCGCACCGTTCCTGGGTCCCAGCGCCGCAGCCGAGCACGCCGCTGCGTCCGGCCCTGAGCCGCGCTGAGCGGCGCAGCGACGACGCATACGACTGGACAGCGCGCGGGCGCCCCGCGAAGATACGTGCACGGGCCGCGATGGCACGGGGGTGCCGATGTCGACCGCAACGCCGTTCGTCGCAAACGGGAGATTGGACACCACCGAGGTCGCAGGCGCGTTCGAGCACGCCCTGCGCGACCGTGCGGGCGGGAACGCGGTGCGCGCCTGCACGACATGGGCGCAGGTCGAAGAGGCGGCGCGTGACGCTGGCGCCCGCCACCTCGCGGTACAGGCGGCTGCCGAGCGCTCGCTGACGCTGACGTGGATGGGCGCGCTGTCGGGCGCGGGGATCCTCTGCGAGAAGCTGCTCGTCGAGCTCGACCAGCTGGAGCATGGCGAGCAGGCCGACGAGCAGCTGACGCCCCCGCCGCTCGACGAGGAGCGGATGCACCGCTGGGCGGGCGCCTGGTTCTCGGTTGCTGGGCTGCACCGGCTGCGCGCCGAGCAGTTGCGCCGCTCCGGCGACTACGCCGGTGCGCTGGAGGAGCTCGACGAGGCGAGCAGGGCCCCCGACCAGCGGCCGAACGCCGCGCTGCCGCAGTGGGGTCGCGTGATCCTCTCCGAAGCGCTCCGGCTCGCCGGCGACTTCGACGGCGCCTACGAGGTCGCCGCCGCGGCGCTCGCGCGTGCCGACGAGGAGGAGGCCCACCCGTGGGTCGTCGCGATCGCCGACCGCGCGCTCGCACGGGCGCTGCTGGCGCTCGACGAGCTCGACGAGGCGGTCGCGCGCTTCCGCGCGATGGCGCGCGAGCCGATCCACCGCAACGCGGACAGCGCGGTCGCGTGCGACCTCGGCATCGGCGAGGCGCTACGCCGCAGCGGTGCGCGCGCCACCGCCGGCCACCATCTCGGGCGTGCTCGCGCCCTAGCGCGCGAGCACGGTCACACCGTCGGCTGGATCCACGCCCAGCTCTGCCTCGCGGAGCTCGCGCGCGACCGCCGCGAGGACCCAGGCGAGGTCGCAGAGCTCGTCGCGCAGGTGCATCGCGAGCTGCTGTTGTCCGAGCATCCGTGGCTGCGGCTGCGGGCGTTCGCGATCGGCGCGCTGAGCGCCAACGGGGCACGCGCGGAGCGCCTGATCGGACGCGCCGAGGATGAGCTGCTGCGCTTTCACCGGCGCAGCTGCGACCTCGAGTTGGAGCGCGATCTGGTCGAGCGCTGCCGCTTCGCGGTGACCGCGGGCGTGCCGGCGGAGCCGATCGAGCTGGACTTCCTCTGAGCTCTGCCGGCCACGGGGGTCGAGGACGCCAGATCGTGCACCGCCGCCGCGAATCGGGTACATATTGAGCATGACCACGACCCTGAAGCTGCTCGTCGGCTTCGTGCTGATCGGGTCCATGCTGCTCGCATGCCTTGCGCCGCCGCCGTCCCGGCCGGTCGCGATGCGGGTGCGCTGGATGATGATCTTGTTCGGTCTGGTCGGCTACGCGCTCGCTGCCGTCGCGCTCAGCTCCGGGTCGATCGTCGGCGGCGTGCTGGCGCTCGCGCTCGCCAGCGAGCTGGTCTGCGCGGCGGGCTGGCTCGGCCGCGGCGACTCGCCCGGGACGGATGAGGACGAGGGCGGCGGAGGCGGCGGCGGCGGTGGCGGCCGAGGGCCCAAGCCACCCCCGCTCGACTGGGACTGGGACGCCTTCGAGCAGTCGTTCCGACGCTACGCGCGTGACCGCGACCGGCAGCCGGTCTAGATAGCGTCCCGTGCCGCGGGCGCCGCTGTGCGCGCTCGGCGTTCCTCGCGCTCGCTCAGCTCTCGCCGCGGTCGCGCTCGTCGATGAGCCGCAGGAACCGCTCGTGCAGACGCGGCTCGCCGGTCAGCTCAGGGTGGAACGAGATCGCGAGCAGACGGTCCTGCAGGACGGCGATCGGATGTCCGTCGACGGCAGCGAGGATCTCGACGTCGTCACCGTGCTCCGCGACCCACGGGGCGCGGATGAAGACCGCGCGGACCGGCGGCCCCTCGATGCCCGCGATCTCCAGGTCTTCCTCGAAGGAGTGGACCTGACGGCCGAAGGCGTTGCGAGTCGTGAGCACGTCCATGATCCCGAGGTGGGCGCGGTCGAGCATGATCAGCCCGGCGCACGTGCCGAACATCGGCGCGCCCGTGCCGGCGAAGGCGCGCAGCGGCTCAGCCAGCCCCTCGCGCTCGATCCCGAGCGTCATCGTCGTCGACTCGCCGCCGGGGATCACCAGCCCGTCGAGGCCGTCGAGGTCCGCGGGGACGCGGACCTCGCGCACGTCGGCGCCCAGCTCGCGCAGCATCTTGCCATGCGCGGCGAAGTCGCCCTGGAGCGCCAGGACGCCAACGAGACGTGCCATCGGCCGCCTACCAGCCGCGCTGCGAGAGAAGCTGCTCGGCCTCGAGCTTTGAGGTCTCGAGGCTGAACATCGCCTGGCCGAGGCCGGTCGAGGCGTTCGCGACGCGCTCGGCGTCGGCGAAGTGCGTCGTCGCCTCGACGATCGCCCGGGCGCGGTGCTCGGGGTTCTCGGACTTGAAGATGCCGGAGCCGACGAAGACGCCCTCGGCGCCGAGCTGCATCATCAGCGAGGCATCGGCCGGGGTCGCGATGCCGCCGGCGCAAAAGAGCACGACGGGCAGCTTGCCGGCCTGCGCGACCGAGCGCACGAGGTCCAGCGGCGACTGCAGCTCCTTCGCGGCCGTCGCCAGCTCGGCGTCGTCAAGGCCCTGGAGGCGCTTGATCTCGCCCTTGATCTTGCGCATGTGGCGGACGGCCTCGACGATGTCGCCGGTGCCGGCCTCGCCCTTGGAGCGGATCATCGCCGCGCCCTCGCCGATCCGCCGCAGCGCCTCGCCGAGGTTGGTCGCGCCGCAGACGAACGGGACCTTGAACGCCCACTTGTCGATGTGGTTCGCCTCGTCGGCCGGGGTCAGCACCTCGGACTCGTCGACGTAGTCGATCTCGAGCGACTCGAGCACCTGCGCCTCGGCGAAGTGGCCGATCCGCGCCTTCGCCATCACGGGGATCGTGACGGCGGCCTGGATGCCCTTGATCATCTCGGGGTCCGACATGCGCGCGACGCCGCCGTCGCGGCGGATGTCCGCCGGCACGCGCTCAAGCGCCATGACAGCGCAGGCGCCCGCGGCCTCGGCGATCTTTGCCTGCTCAGGGGTGACCACGTCCATGATCACGCCGCCCTTGAGCATCTCGGCAAGACCGGCTTTGACGGTGAAGGTTGCTTCGTCGCGCATTGCACGGAATATAGCCGTGACCGTTGCGCCAAGGCGGCTCGCCCACGTCTAATGCGGCGGCCTGCGACGCGCCCCTGTGGCGCATGTGCGGGGGGCGTATCGGGCTGTCGAAACTGCTGGCCGGCGAGTTGGAGCGCGTCGAGGGCGAGTGGGTCGCCCTTGACGCCGGACGCGAATCGGGCTCGAGGGCGCCGGCCTCGCTGAGAGCGAGCTGTTCGACGGCGCCGGGCGGCTCGGCCGCTCGCCGAAGGGGCTGTACGTCGCGGAGCGGTGAGCCGGCTACTTCAGCCGGTACGCCTTGATCCGCATGTCGTACTGCTGGGCGTCACGCGAGTAGACGCCGTAGGCGATCGCCTGGATCAGCGACAGCAGCGCGGCGTGCGAGCGGACGTACGCCGGGCTGTTGGAGGAGTAGTAGAGGCGCGTGCGGGCGAGCCGCGCGACCTCGGAGAGCGTCGCGTCGGTGATCGCGATCGTCGGCGCTCTGCGGTGGCGCGCGAGCTTCATCGTGCGCGCGATCAACGGGTGCGGGCGGCCGGCTGAAAGGCCGATCACCAGCGTCGACTCGTCGATCCGCGAGAGGCGGCCAAGCGCCTCCTGCGACGGGCTCGCGACGACCTCGGCGCGAATGTCCAAGAGCGACAGGAGATGCCTGAGGTAGGAGGCGAAGAAGGCCATCTGGTCGGTGCCGGCGATCAGCACTCTGCTGGCCGTCGCGATCGCCTCGATCGCCGCGTCGACGTCGCTGCGCGAGAGCTTGCGCGCGGTCTCCTCGACGTTCACGTGGTCGGTCGCCAGCGCTGTCTCGTAGTCGGTCTGGTCCAACGAGAAGAGCGGGGCGGCGGCAACGCTCGCGGCGGCTGCCGCGTCGGCGCCGGCCGGCCGGCGACGGTACTCGTCGCGCGCGGCCTGCTGCAGCTCGGGGAAGCCCTCGAAGCCGAGCGCCTGCGAGAAGCGCACGACGGTGCTCGACGACGTCGAGGCACGACGCGCCAGCTCCTCCGCGGTCTGGAAGGCGGCTTCGTCGAGGTGGTCGACGATGTACTGCGCGACGTCCTTCTGAGACCGCGAGAACTCGTCGAAGCGCGCAGTGATGTAATCGGAGAGCGCCTGGTGGCCGTGGGGCTGCGACGGCGCGGTGGGAGTCGGTGCGGTGGCTCGCTTCATGGGCAGCGACGATTTCGACGCCCCGGGGAGCTCTCCTCCTGAAATGCCTCTTAGCGCAATGACCGGCGGATCGAGGTGCGACGCGTTTGGACGCGTGCGGGCCGCTTGCTCGGCGGCGCTCCGAGCGCGGGTGGGCACCCTCTAAGCTGCTCGCCCGATGAGAACCCTTCCAACGCGAATCGACGGGCTCGTGCTGCTCGAGCCACAGGTCTTCGGAGACCACCGCGGCTTCTTTGTCGAGACCTTCCGCGCTGACGCTTGGTCGGCCGCCGGGATCGACGTCGAGTTCGTGCAGGACAACCACTCGCGCTCGCGGCGCGGGACGCTGCGCGGCATGCACTTCCAGACCTCGCCGGGCCAAGCGAAGCTGCTGCGCTGCTCGCGCGGCTCGATCCTCGACGTCGTCGTGGACTTGCGCAGCGGCTCGCCGACGTTCGGCGAGTGGGAGTCGTTCGAGCTCGACGACGAGTCGGGCCGTCAGCTGTTCGTGCCGGTCGGCTTCGCACACGGCTTCTGCGTCACGAGCGAGGTCGCCGACGTCGCCTACAAGTGCTCCAACTACTACGACCCCGCGAGCGAGGCGGGGATCGCATACGACGACCCCGAGGTCGGGATCGAGTGGCCGCAGGGGCTGGAGCGGATCGTCTCCGAGCGCGACGCAGAGGCGCCGCGGCTCTCCGAGATCGCCGCGACGCTGCCGTTCTAAGCGGACCGCTTAGCTGTCGAAGCGCGGATCGAGCGACGCGTTCTCATACGTCGCGTTCTGCGCTTCGGCGTTCTGGGCCCGCTCACCGGTGACCTGAGCGACCGCGTAGCCGATCAGGACGTTGGCGACCACGCCGATTCCGAGAAATGTGATGAGCAGCGCGATCGTGAAGTTCGCGGCTGTGGAGGCAAAAGTGATCACATGCGGCAGCTTATCGGAGCCTCGGGCGCGCGTGCGCCGCGGGCGCGTAAGCGGCGATGGGGCGTGGGCGATGGGGTACCGTGTCGAACATGGACTTCCCGCGCGAGCCCTCGTCCGAGCCCGCGCCTGCGCCAGCTGAGGAGCGTGGCGCGACGGCCGCCCCTGACGCTTCGGACAGCAGCGACGCCGCCAGAGGCGCGGCCGGTGAGCCGGAGCCCTCCCCCAGCCGCGTCTGCTCCAACTGCGGCGCGACCGCTGACGACGGCCAACGGTGGTGCTTGGAGTGCGGCCACGAGCTGCCGCAGAAGCGCCGGGCCGGCGTGCGCCCGGTCGTCGGGATCGCGACGACGTTGACCGTGCTCGTCGGCGCGGCCGCTGCCGCCGGCTTCACGCTCGTGCAGGACGGCAAGCAGCCGCCGCCACCGCCGACGACCGTCGCGCAGGTGCCGCCCCCAGTGACGACCCCGCCACCGGCCGACACGACGACGACGCCACCGCCGGTCAACGTCCCCAACGACGTCGGCGCGCCGAGAGCGCCGAGAGCGGGCCGTAGCCTCAGAACCGGCGGCGGAGGCGGCGGAGCGCCGACCAGCGGCGGAGCGCCGACCACCGGCGGCACGCCCGCGACTCCGTCGGCCAGCGACGTGCCTGACCTCTCGGGCGACGTCGATACCTCGACGCCGAACCCGCCGCCGCCCAGCGACGACGCCCCAGACGTCGACAGCGGCAACAGCGACGGCGGCAGCGTGCAGGACGAGGGCACCGGCGACGGCACGAGAAGAAGAGCCGCGACGCCGAGACCGAGACTCGTGCCGACCAACGTCGCGCTCGGGTCGGTCGCCGTCGTCTACTCGGCGGTCGCCAGCGACGCCGACCCCGGCGACCCGGGCGCCGTCACCGACGGCTCGTCCTCGACCGCGTGGAAGACGCCCGTCTATCCGGACCCGACAACACCGCCGGAGACTGGCGTTTACGTCGACCTCGCCGGCGTCGACAGCTTGACGAGACTGGTCGTCGACACGCGGACGCCCGGGATGACCTTCGAGGTCTACGCGGCGAAGAGCGGGCCGCCGCAGCAGATCACCGGCGCGGGCTGGACCCACGTCGCGACCAAGCAGGACGTCGGCGCCACGACGCAGATCCGCTTCGAGGGGCAGTCGTTCCGCTACGTCCTGGTCTGGATCACGGGACTGCCGGCCGGTAGAGACCAGGCCGCGATCTCCGAGCTGAACGTCTTCAGCAAGCAGCCGCAGTAGCGGCTGGCGGCGTTCGCTTGTTCGCCGCAACTTCGCGCGATCTCCCGCGTTCTAGTTGATGGTGCAGGTCACGTCAGGATGGCGAGGCCGAGCTGAGGAGAGTGGGTTGTCACTTGAACGCAGGCGTCCTGACTGGGAAAGTGATGGGACCCATTCGCGCTGATCTTGAGGAGGTCGCGTCTCAACCACCAATACGCCTGGCGGCGGTGGCCGCGTTCGAAGGTAGGGGACCTTCGCGTGAGCCGACTTTGACCGCCGCCGCAGTTCGTGCAAGTGCATTGGGGGCGCGCAACCTTAGGAGGAGCAGTATGTGTAAGACGGCACGGGAGTTCGTGACCGGTGTCGGAGAGTGCGTCAGCGAGTACGAGACGGTGCTCGAGGGCGCGCGCAAGCTGGCGCAGCTCGGCGTCGACGCGCTGCCGGTCTGTGGTGACGACCGGATGGTCGTCGGGATGCTGTCCGAGCGCGACGTCGTGAGAGTCGTCGCCGAGCGGCGCGATCCCGACGCGATACGGATCGGGCTGCTTGCTGACCATGTCTCGGTCGTCGACGCGAACGCGCCGATCTACGACGCTTGGGCAGCGATGCTCGAGCGCGACCTCGACTGCGCACCCGTCACCGAAGAAGGACGGCTGATCGGGATGCTGCGTCGCAGCGACCTGCACGGGCAGATGGGCGAGGGCGCGATCGGCAGCCCGCCGTTGCGCGCGGTCGTCACGCTCTAGCGCGCGAGGTCTGAAGGACGCCAACGCGGCCGCTCGGTGAGGCGGCCGCAGCGCGTTAAGGGCGCGCACGTGTTCCCGGTGCGTTGTGATCGGCGATCCCGTCCCCCAGCGTTGTTGAAGGTGTGACGCGGCCGGGGCGGATCCCATCCGCACGCCCCGGCCGCGTCGGGCGCGGAGCTGGCACGTAGCCCCACGCCGGTGTTCCCCGGGGGAGGGAACCCTGCGGGCGGGTGCTCTCGGACGAGAGGAACGCCGAGCTCTGACCGCCCGCACGGCTCCATCAGCATGGGCCACGTGCCGTCCACGCGACGAAAACTATAAACGTGCCCGTCTTCTGTTGTCAACGGGCGTCCCACCGGCTACTGTCGCGACGTGGCACCACAGATCAAGCCGATGTCGACGCGTCCTCAAGAGCGTGTCAGCCTGGTCCCGCAGCCTCGTCGCGAGCGGCTGATCGCAGCGATCGCCGAAGTCGTCAGCGAGGACGGGTACCAGGCGGCTTCGGTCAGCAGGATCGTTGCCGCGGCGGGCGTCTCGCGAAACTCCTTCTACGAGCATTTCAGCAACAAGGAAGAGTGTTTTCTCGCTGCGTACGACACCGCCGTCGAGCGGGTCGTCGCGCGGATGCGGGGCGCGACGCGCGGCAGCGACGGCGCGCTGGGGACGTTTGAGGACGGCCTCGCCGCGTTCCTCGCGTTCGCGGTCGAAGAGCCCGCGCTCGCGTGGCTGTGCGTCGTCGAGGTGCTGGCAGCGGGGCCGCGCGCGCTGGAGCGCCGCGACGACACGATGCGCCGGTTTGCGGCATACCTAGAGCGGTTGCGCGCCGACTGTGGCGGCGAGGACCGTCCGTCGCCGTTGACGGAGATCGTCGTCGGCGGCGCCTACGAGGTGATCTACGCGCGCATCCTCAACCGCGAGACCGATCAGCTGCCTGCGCTGCTCCCTGACATCCTGTACGTCTGGCTGGCGCCGATCGCGGGCCCCGTGCGCGCGACGGCGGCCCGGGCCGCGGCGGCGCGCCGGCTTGGGATCGACGGCGGGTCGTTGCTGCGAGCCGCGCCGGAGCACGGACCGATCGCGAGGACGTAGATGTTTTCTGAGCGTGTCTATGGTCGCCGGGTGCCTGCCGCTTCTGATCGTGCCCCTCAGCGCCTGCCCCGTGGACGACACGGGCTTCCGCGCCGTTTCGTCGTCCACAACCAGCGCGAGCGGATGCTGCTCGCGGTTGCTGAGGCGGTCGCCGAACAGGGATACGCGACGACGACGGTCGCCGACATCATCGCCCGCGCGAGGCTGTCCCGACGGACCTTTTACGAGCACTTCACCGACAAGGAAGAGTGCTTCCTGGCGGCGTACGACACCGTCGTCGAGCAGATGCTCGCCGGGGTCGGCCACGCGTACGAGAGCGCAGGCAGAGCGTGGACCGATCGCGTTCACGACGGTTTGGAGGCGTTCGTCCAATATCTCGTCGACGAGCCGGCCTTCGCGCGCATGTGCATCGTCGAGGTCGTCGCCGCTGGACCCGAGGCGCGCGGCCGCCGGGACGCGGCGATGCGCGTCTTCGTCGACTTCCTCGAGCCTGGCCGCGAGGAGGCGCCGAGAGGGATTCTCGTGCCAGAGCTGGCGGCCGACATCGTCGTCGGCGGCATCTACGAGATTATCTACACGCGGCTGCTACGCGACGCGGCCGACGAACTGATCGAGATGCTGCCCCAGCTCTTCTATTGCTCGCTCGTCCCGTTCGTCGGGCACAGAGCGGCCGAGAGAGCGATGAACGCCTCGGTGCAGCGCCGCGCGGAGCGCGCGGCCGCATCGCACGACGAGGCGCCGCAGGACTGATCTCCCCCGCCCGCGCCCTGCTCTGGTAGCGTCGCGTGGCGTCGCAATCGACAAGGCCCGGTAGCTCAGTTGGTTAGAGCAGCGGACTCATAATCCGTTGGTCCTAGGTTCGAGTCCTAGTCGGGCCACCTTCAGAAAGCCCCGCTTCGGCGGGGTTTTCTGTTTCCAGACGGTTGGATGTCAGCGGGCGGATTTCTCTACGGATTTCTCTAGCTGCCCGAGCTGCGTTGCTTGCCATCCCCGAAAAGTCGATCCTCCAATATGCCGGTCGCGGTCAACACCGAGCTGCGCCGAGCGTGGTTCGCGGCGCTGCGCGACCAGGCCGAGTCGTTCGCCCCGGGCGCCTGCCTGCTTGCCCTCCAGGCCGCTCTCACCGACCGCCTCGCCGCCACGGCCGCGGAACATCTCGAAACGCTCGCGCCACAGCACGACGAGCGGCACTAGCCCAGACGTGAAGAGCGTGCGCCTTGCCGTCGACAGGACATGGCGCCCCCAGGATCCCGTTCGCGACTGAGGCGCAGCGCTCGCCTCACGTGGCCGTTTGCGGTTGAAGTTGTGCGTTTTGCGCGCAGACGGCGGCTGTCCGATCAGAACTGGGTAAGCACTGCGCACCTGTCGTTCGATGGTGGAGGAAGAGAAGCGTGACGACTCGTCACAGCAACAATGGACGGGCGCGCCTCGCGCGCGCCTCGGCCGCTGCGGCGCTTGCCGCGGCCGCGGCGATCGCAACCGGCGCTCCGGCGGCGCTTGCCGCACCGGCGACGCCCACGCCGGCCGCGGCGAGCGCGCATCCCGCAGCCAGCGGGCACGGGCGCGACTGGCGCTCCTACGTGGTGGCGCCGAGAAGCCGCGATGTGGCGCCGGTGCGCCTTCTCGACAGCTCGGCCGACGGCGTCGCCAACGCGGCAGGGCTGCTGGCGCCGGGCGGGCGCCCGGCGACCCTGACGCGCTCGATCGACGGGCCGGCCTCGTGGCCCACAGGAACGACGGCCGCCGCGTCCAGCGCCCATGCCCCCAACGGCGGTAACGACGGCAGACCGCGCAATTACGTCGGCGCCAACGCGATCGACGGCAACGCCGACACGTTCTGGAACGACGACACCGAGCGCGCCTACCCCGACGTCTTGACGATCCAGGCGCCAAGCGCCGTCGAGCTGCCGGGGATCACGCTCACCTCCAGCGCCGACGGCGTGCCAAGCGACTTCACCGTCGAGGCGTGGCAGGACGGCGCATGGGTGCAGCAGGCGACGATCACGGGCAACAGCGCAGTCACCCGCGCGGTGAGATTCACCAAGCCGGTCACCACTGACCAGGTTCGCATCACGGTGACGAGAGACCAGGACAACGGCAAGGGCGTCTTCACGCGCGTCGCCGAGGTTGCGCCGAACATCGTCACCCAGCCCTACATCGACCTCGACTTCGGCAAGGTCGTCTCCGGCAAGCTGGCGCTCCAGATCGCTGGCGCGAGCGACTCCGCCCCGGAGCTGCGGCTCGCGTTCAGCGAGACGCGCGAGTACCTCTCCGACCGCAGCGACTTCTCGCGCTCGGACTTCTCCGGCGGCGACGGCACTGACGACCACGTGCCCGCCAGCAAGGGAGAAACCTGGGTCGACACGGCCGGCTGTCAGTTCGGCACGCACGTCTGCGCCACCGGCCAGCGCGGCTTCCGCTACGTGCGGGTCTACCTCGCGCCCGCCCCAGGCGACGAGACCTACGCCGCGAGCACCGGCTCGGTGCGGATCGACGCCGCGCGCCTGCGCTTCGGCGCGTACCTGGGCACGCCCGACACGTACAAGGGGACCTTCCTCTCAAGCGACGACCTGCTCAACGGCATCTGGTACGCCAGCACCTACACGGTCGAGCTCAACACCGACGTCTTCGACAGAGACGACGTCGAGCCGCGCGGCGCCTGGAACGAAGGGCTGCAGGGCAAGGTCGTCCTGCACGACGGCGCCAAGCGCGATCGCGACCCCTACATCGGCGACGTCGCGGTGTCGGGCCTGGTCGACCTCGTCTCGCATGCGGACCGAGCGCCGATCGTCAACGTGCTCGATGACCTCGCCAAGCACCAGCGGGTCGACGGCTGGATCCCGCCCGCCTCGATCAACAGCTACACGCTCCCGCTGTTCGACTATCCCGCCTGGTGGGTGCTGACGGCCGCCGACTACGTCCGCTACACCGACGACCGCGCGTTCGCCAGCCGCTCATGGGACACGCTGACGCGGCTGATGGACGGCTGGTACCCGTCGGTCACCGACGCCAACGGCCTGCTCGACAAGTCGAAGGCGAACGGCTACGACGGGTACGGCGACTACGCCTTCCTCCCCCGCACCGGCGAGATCACCTACTACAACGCTAACTATGTGCGGGCGTTGCGCGGCGCGGCCGACCTCGCCGACACGCTCGGCCACGCGCAGCAGGCGCAAGCGTGGCGCGCGCGTGCGCAGCAGGTCAGCGTCGCCGTCAACGCGCATCTGTGGGACCCGACCTCGGGCGCCTACCTCGACGCGTCCGGCAGCAGCTGCCACCCACAGGACGGCAACGCCTTCGCGATCCTCGCGGGCATCGCCAGCCCGCAGCAGGCGACGGCGGGCCTCTCGTACCTCAGCACCAACCTCGCGCGGCCGTGGGGCAACGCGTTCGTCGACCAAAACTGCTGGGGCGCGGGCACCTCCGACCGCGTCTACGGCTTCCTCGGCTACCCCGAGGTGCTCGCGCGCTTCTCCAGCGGCGACACCGCCGGCGCGCTCGAAGAGCTGCGCCGTGAGTGGGGCTGGATGATCGACCACGACCCGGGCAACACCGTTTGGGAGGCGACCGGCTCCAACGGCGACATCGCCAACTACGAGCAGGGCTACTCGAGCATGGCGCACGGCTGGGCGGCCGGCGCCGCGCCGGCGCTGACGAACGAGCTGGTCGGCGTCTCCCCCACCGCAGACGGCTTCGCTCGCTACGACGTCGTGCCGCACCCCGGCGACGTCGAATGGGCCAAGGGCAAGGTGCCGACGCCACACGGCGCGATCGACGCCTCGTGGGACCAGCGCGACGGCTCCTTCACCCTTCGAGTCGATGCGCCGCACGGCACTGTCGGACGGCTCGGCGTGCCGACGTCAGGCGACGGCGTCAACGTGCGCGTCGACGGGCGCCTGGTCTGGGACAAGCACGGCCTGGTCAGCCAGCATCGCCACGGGCACGGGCGCAGTCACGGCCGCGGGCTCAGCAGTGATGAGCTCGCCACCACGAGCGACGGCCGCTACGTATACGTCAGCGGGCTCGACGCCGGCTCGCACGTGGTGAGCGCGACGCCCGCCTCCTAGCGCCGATGAGCGTGCGCGCCGTCCCTTCCGCCGCATATCGGAAGGGACGGCGCCCGGTTCCCGATGCCTCCGCCGTCTCAGTGGCTGATTCTCAACTCGGGCCGTCGCGCGGTTGACGTCGAAGGCACGACGGCCCGAGAGCAGGGTGCGTTGCGTTGCGCAGATCGGCCGCGCCGCCGCCTGTGCGCGACGGCGGCCTGGGTGGCGGCGGCCTGGGTGGCGGCGGCCTGGGTGGCGGCGCACGCGCCTTCGTTCGGGCCGTTGATGGATCGGGAGCTCGTCAACAAGCCTGGACTCGGCGTGCATGCCGCACCGCTGTCGCTCGGCGGCGCCGAGCCACCCCTGCGGGTTGCAACGCCGACCGCCCAGGAGGGGTTTGTGGGCCAAGCCGCCCGATCTCGGCCCCAAACCCCCAAAAGACCTTCAGAAAGCCCCGCCCCGGCGGGGCTTTCGCGTTTCAGCTGCCGCTCGCGTGGTGCTCGTATGCGTCTTGTTCGTCGCTGTCGCGATAGCCGAGGTCGCTGGTGCCGAGCGCTTCGCGCGCGAGCTGCTGCGCGTCCTTGTGCGTGTGGCTGAGCTTGGGCTTCGCCGCCAACGCCTCGATCTGGACGCGCACGTCGGGGCGGATCAGCTCGGGCACGACGAGCAGCATGAACGCCGGTCGGGCGTCGCCGAGGGCGGCCGCGCGAACCTGCGTGTACGCCTCGACGTCCTCGGCGCTCGTCAGGTACTGCGTCACCTTGACGAGGTCCGCAAGCTCGAAGCCGGCGACGTCGAGGGCGCGCTTGACGTTGGCCCACGCGTTCTCGGCTTCCTTGGCGAAGCGCTCGGGGACCGTGCCGTCCGCCGCCACGCCCGGGGTCCCGGAGAGCAGCAGCCAAGACGCCGGCTCCTGGACCTCAACCGCGTCGCTGTAGCCGCCGAGGTGCTGTGCGACGCCGGTGTCGTGCCAAATGTTCATATCCCTCGAGCCTTTGCCTGGTCGTTCTCGCTCGCCGTACATCGTTGTGCTGGTCTGCCCGTTCGCCGCCTCGGCTGAGCGTCCGGTGTCGCCACGGCGTTGTGCGACCGGGTCAGGCGTCCGGCTCGGACAGCACGCCTGCGAGCACGGCCGCTTGGCTGATCTCAAGCGCTCTTGTCGCGGTGAGCAGCGTGACCGGCCCCCGGCTGCAGCGCTCGCGCAGCGCGGCGAGCGCCGCGGCCGGCTCTGGCTGCTCGAGCTCGGCCCGGTATCTCTCGGCGAACTCGTCGAAGCGCGCGGGGTCATGTGCGTACCACGCACGCAGCTCTCTCGACGGGGCGACCGCTCTGTCCCACTCGTCGAGCGCGGCGGCAGCCTTCGACAGGCCGCGTGGCCAGAGGCGGTCGACGAGCACCCGCGCGCCATCTCCGGGGCTTGGCGGGTCATAGACCCGCGCGACTCGCACAGCGTTCACGCATCCATCCTAGGACAAGCGATAGGGCGCTTTCGTGAACGGCTGGTACGGTGCGGCCGACCCCGGCGCGGGGCGTCACACCGACACGAGGGAACTGAATGACACGGAGGGCGCGATAGCGGCCGTCGGGCTGCTCGCGACGTTGGCGATCACAGGGACGGCGGGCGCCGCGGGCTGGGCGCCTCCAGCCAACCTCGGGGCCACTGGTGAGAACGGCCTGATCACCTCGGTGGGGGTCGACGCCGCGGGGAGAGCGACTGCGCTTTGGTACGCGCAGGTGCCGGGCACGATCTTCTCGTTTACGGAGGCGCGCTCGATCGCGCCCGACGGCACGCTTGGCACGGCCCAGCCGCTGTCGCCCAGAACAACCGGCGCGTCGAGCTGCACGTCAGCTACCTCTGAGCCGGCGGCGCGCGGAGCGCCGCTCACGCCTCCTCGCCGCCCGCGGGATCCCTTTCCGCGGGCGGCGTGACGGTCGCGGGCAGCCGCGATCGACCGTGCTGACGGGAAGCGGCGAGCGGCGCGCGCGGGAGTGATTGGATACGCCCGTGGCGGGCGCGTCCCGCTTCACGTCAGCGACTGGAGAGGAAGATGGAGATGGCGCAGCGTGCTGCGATCGTGACCGGTGCATCGAGCGGGATCGGGCTCGCGATCGCCCGGATGCTGGGCGAGGAGGGCTTCTCGATGACGCTCGCTGCGCGCCGGCCGGAGAAGCTTGCGGCGGCCGCCGACGAGCTCGCCTCCGCGGGCTATGACGTCCAGCATGTCCCGGCCGCGCTGTCGGAGGAGTCGGCCGTGAAGGCGGTCGTCGCCGCCCATCAAGAACGCTACGGCCGCCTCGACATGCTCGTCAACAACGCCGGCGTCGGGATCGGCGCTGCCGTCGCCGACATCGACGCCAGACGGCTCGACATGCAGCTCGACGTGAACATCCGCGCGACGGTCCTGTTCTACAAGGAGTGCGCGGCGATGCTGCGCGCCGCCGGCAGCGAGCACCGCAACGCCCACGTGATCAACACCGCGTCGATCTCGGGCAAGCGCGGCCAGCCCTGGCTGTCGGTCTACTCGGCGACGAAGGCGGCGATGATCGCCTTCACCGAGTCGATGAACAAGGAGCTCGGCAGCGACGGCGTCAAGTCGACGGCGCTCTGCCCCGCGTTCGTCGACACAGCGATGACCGACTTCGTCAAGCAGCACGTCCAGCCTGAGGCGATGATCCGCAGCGAGGACATCGCCGAGGCGGTGCGGATGCTGCTGCGCCTCTCCCCTGCGTGCGTCGTGCCGGAGATCCTCTTCGAGCGCGTCGGCGACGACCTCTGAGGCAGGCTCGGGGCTCGGTGGCCTACACCCCAGCGCGCTGCGCGCCGCTGGGGTGGCCGCGGGCCTCTTCGAGCGCGACGGCGGCCGGGTCGTCGGGCATGTCGTCGACGACCTCGAGCAGCACGTCGACGACCTGTGGGTCGAGCTGCGCGCCCGCGACGCGCCGCAGCTCCGCACGCGCGGCGCTCGCCGTGCGCGCCGTCCTCCAGGGCCTTGGCGAGGTCATCGAGACGAAGACGTCGCAGGCGAGCAGGATCCGCGCGGCGAGCGGGATCTCCTCGGCGGCGAGGCCGTCGGGATAGCCGGCCCCGTCCCAGCGCTCGTGCTCGTGGCGGACGATCGGCGCGGCGTCTCGCAGCAGCGGCAGCGCGCGCAGCATTCGCTCGCCTATCAGCGGATGCTCGCGCAGGATCGCCCGCTCCTCGTCGTGCAGCTCGCCGGGATGGGCGAGCAGCGCGGCGGGAACGCCGACCGTCCCAACGTTGTGGAAGAGCGCAGCAAGGTAGAGCGCGCGGCGCGCCTCGCTGTCAAGCGTCAGCGCGCGGCCGACCTGCCAGGCAAGGTCGGCAAGCCGCCACTCCTCGGCATCGTGCCCCGGATGCTCGGGCGGGCGCCCGCGGGTCGCCTCAGCGTCGGCGCCGGCCGCGATCCGGTAGAGGTCGCCAAAGCCAGAGACGCTCAGCTCGTCGAGCAGGCGACGGCACGAGAGCGCGCGGCCGAGCTGCTGGGCGATCGCCTCAGCAAGCGCGCGCTCGCCAAGGCCGTAGGCGCGCGGCCGGTCGCAGGCGATCACCAGGCAGCCCCAGACACCGTCGCCATCGGGGACCGCGACCGCAAGCTCGCTGCGGACGGTCGCGCCGTCGAGCCACGGCAGCCGCGAGTCGCTCTCGACGACCGACGGGCCGGCGGCCGCGAGCGCGCGGCGGACGGTCGGGCGGCGCGCGAGCTCGGCGCCGGCTGTGCTCTCCTCTCCGCCGCAGCCGAGCACGACGAGGCGCGGCGAGAGGCCGGCGCCGGAGCCCGCGTCGGCGTGGGGCCAGAACGCGAGCGCGGCCGAGCCGATCGTGTCGAAGGCGCCGGTCAGGAACGCGACCGTCGTGTCGGCGAGCGTGCGCTCGTCACGGGCGCCGGCGAGCGCGCGGGCGAGGCCGGACAGGAGCGCGAGGCGCGCCGTCTCGGTGCGGCCGAGACGTCCGGCGGCGCGGCTGCGCGGGCCAGGCCGCCCACGCGTCGCCTCGCCAACGATGCCGCCGCTGCGCTTGGAGTCGCGCAGCGCGTCGTCGGCGCGCAGGATCAGCTCGTCGGCGCTGCGGGCTGGCTTCCCGAAGGTCGCCCAGCCGGCGCCAGCGCCAAGCCTTCGATCGCCGTTGGCGCCAAACGGGATCTGCTCGATCGCGTGGACGAGCCGCTCGGTCAGGTCGTGCGCTTCGTCCTCGCCGGCGCGCACCGCGATCACGGCGAACTCGTCGCCGCCCTGGCGGCAGCAGACGTCCTCCTCGCGGAGCGTCTCGCGCAGCGCGGCCGAGACCTCGCGCAGCGCGTCGTCGCCTGCGAGATGGCCGAGCTCGTCGTTGATCGCCTTGAAGCCGTCGAGGTCGAGCAGGACGAGCGAGAAGGGGTCTTCGTGGCGGCGCGAGCGCGCGACCTCGGCGGCAAGTTGGCGCGAGAACATTCGGTAGTTGCCGAGGCCGGTGAGCTCGTCGAGCTCGGCCATCCGTAAAGCCTCAGCCTCTCGCAGGCTCAGGCGCGCATGCGCCCGCCTGAGCTGCGCCAGCGTCCGGCCAAGCGTCAGCGCGCCCGCGATCGCGATCACGCCCGCGATCGTGGCGGCGGTGACGCGCGCGACCGAGGAGAGGTCGAGCAGGGCGATCACGACGAGCGCGACGGCTGCCGCGGCGCAAACGACCGCAGCGCAGCTGGCCAGAGCGGCGCTTGCTCGTCTCGAGCGGGTCCTCTTCTGGTCGCCCGCTGGCTTGGCGTCCGCTGGTGCGGCAGCCGCTGCCGAAGCGTCGTATCCTCGCCGGCCCTCAGTGGCCACGTTTTCGATCGGCCCTCAACCTCGTGTCGTCCGTGCCAAGCTCATTAAACCTCATCAAAGCTCCATGCAGCCTGCACCAGTTACCGGAGTGAGGCAAGGACGCCCGTTGCGGCTGTTCCTCGGGGCGTTTGGCGACCCGGGGCACGCGTTCCCGATGCTCGCGCTCGGCACACGGCTGGCGCTGCGCGGGCACGAGGTGACGATGGAGACGTGGTCGCGCTGGCGCGAGCACGTCGAGGCCGCGGGCATGCGCTTCGTCGCCGCGCCCGAGTATCCGGTCTTCCCGACGATGGAGCGGCCGATGACGATGTACGAGGCGGTCGTCAGGGCGACGGCGCAGACGCGCCCGGCGGTCGCGGCCGCGCGGCCCGACGCCGTCGTCGCCGACATCCTTACGCTCGCCCCGGCGCTTGCGGGCGAGCTGGAGGGGGTCCCCGTTGCGACGTTGATCCCGCACGTCCACCCCGCCCCGCCGACCGGTGCGCCGCCTTACTCGTTCGGCGCGCGCTGGCCGCGAACGCCGCTCGGCCAGCGGCTGTGGCGCACGCTCGACCCGCTCGTCGAGAAGGGGCTGCGGTGGGGACAGCGGGAGCTGAACGAGACGCGCTCGCAGCTCGGCTTGCAGCCGGTCGAGCGGCTTCACGGCGGGCTGAGCGACCGCCTCTGCCTCGTCGCGACCTTCCCGCAGCTCGAGTACCCGCGCGACTGGCCGGCGCACACGCACGTCGTCGGGCCGCTGCTGTGGGAGCCGCCGACCGACCCGGTGGAGCTGCCGCCGGGCGAGGCGCCGTTGGTGCTCGTCGCGCCCTCGACCGCGCAGGACGCAGGGCACAGACTGCTGCGCGCGGCACTCGCCGGGCTCGGCGACCTGCCGATCCGCGTGCTGGCGACCTGGAACCGGCGGCCGCTGGAGGACCCGCCGGTCGAGGTGCCGGCGAACACGCGGCTGGTGGAGTGGGTCTCCTACGCGCGCACGATGCCGCAGTGCGCGGTCGTGCTCTGCCACGTCGGACACGGCACGATGGTCCGCGCGCTGTCGAGCGCAAGCACGGTCGTCGCGTGCCCGGTCGCGGGCGACATGGGCGAGAACGCGGCGCGGCTCGACTGGGCGGGCGCCGGTGTGCGGCTGCCGTGGCGCTTCACGACGGCGGGCGGCGTGCGGCTCGCGGTGCAGCGCGCGCTGTCCGAGCCGGCGCTCGCACGGCGGGCCGGCGAGCTGGCGGCGTGGAACGCGGCGCATGACGCCGCGGGCCATGCCGCCGAGCTCGTCGAGCAGCTTGCGCGTGGATCAGCCGGCCACGGGGCTGTCAGCGGCGCCGACCCTTCCTGAGGAGGCCGCCGGATGGGCGGCCGCCCACGCGATGATCTGCTTTGAGTCGCGGATCGCCTGGGCGTCGTCGGTGACGAGCACCGGGACCCACTCCTGGCCCGTCAGCTCCCGCACCTCGCGGCGGCCCGTCGTGGCGTTGAGCGCGGCGGGAAGCGCGCCGAAGCCGTAGGTCTTGATCACGGTCGGCTCATGGCCGGCCGCCTTGAGGGCTTCGTACGCCTCCCGGCACGGATGGCTGCGCACCGGGACATGGAACGTCCCCCAGCAAACGTAGAGCTTCACCTCGGGTCTCCTCCGATCAGACCGGAGTTGCAGGGTGCGGCTCCCGGCGCGCTCGCGCTCGTGGCGCGGGCGTCGCCGCCAGCCGCTGCTGCCGACCCTACGCGACGCCGAACGGCTCGACCACTGCGAACGGTGCGCGAGCGACCGTTTCTTCGTCGATCGTGAGCCGCCACTCGTACTGGCCGACGCCCAGCACGAGGCCGCTGAGGTTGAACGCGAGCGGCATGTTGAGCGTCGAGCCGGGCTTGACCCCGGCCGGCCTACCGAGCTCGAAGCGGCCGCTCGGGGCGACCGGCTCGCCGTTGATCGTGATCCGGCCGCCGTCGGCGTCCACCAGCTCAGCGACCAGCTCATGGCCCTCGTCGGCCTCGTCCCAGTCGACTTTGACGACGATCGCGAGCGCGATCGAGATCGCCTGGCCGGGCGCCTGCAGGAGGTTCCAGGCGGCGCCCATGATGTAGAGCTTGCCGTTGACGGCCTCCGCGTGGTCGCAGAGGAGCAGGTCAGCTTCCATCTTCAGGCCGCCTTTGCGAAGCCGGTGACGTGGATCTCAAGTCTCTGCTCGGCGGTGGGTGCGACGAGCTCGAGGCGGGCGCGCTGGCCCACGCTCGGGGTGCTCCACCAGGACTTCGGGCCCGGGACAAGGTGGCGCAGGTCGAGGTCTTCCTCGGCGAACCAAGCGGCGCCTTCACGCGTGAGCGCGCGGACCTCGTCGAAGCTGCTGCCGGCGGCGGAGTAGCCCGGCAGGTCTGGCGACGCGGCCCACCAGCCCTCCGGCTCGTCGTGGTAGATCAACTGTGCGGTCTTCATCTGAGCAGTTTCCTCGCCTCATGTTCGCTGAGTCCGACGTCTCCGACAAAAACCTTCTTGACGAGGCCCGGTGAGATCGTAGTGCCACTGTGGAACGAGAACCCGATGTCCGGGTGACCGTTGCGGGAGCTCAGCCGGCGATGCGATCCGCGCTGGCGCACGATCACATACCCAAGCGGCTCGCGTCGAAGCACGGCCAGCAGTTGCTGAGGCTTGAGCGCCGGGAACTGCAACCGTGAAACCCCTTCGTCGAGCGCGCCGCCAGCTGCTCCCCCTTGGCGGTCTTTCGGACGGGATGAGTCTACGCGCTGGCAGCAGGCCGCCGCTGGCTCCCTGGCGCGTCGGCGGTGGCGGCGATCATCTCGCGTGTGACACGTGACCTCGGCGCTTGACGTCACGTTCGTCGTGGCGCAATCGTCCTTGATGGGAGCGATGGCATCGACGTCTCGACAGAGCGAGCTCGACCGCGCCTGGCGCGAGCATCACCGCGTCGCGCGCGACGTCGCCTACCGGCTGCTGGGCAGCGTCGTCGAGGCCGAGGACGCGGTGCAGGAGGCGTACGTGCGGCTCGCGCGCCAGCCGGAGGGCGCGGTCGACGACGTGCGCGCGTGGCTGGTCGTCGTCGTCAGCCGGATCTGCCTCGACTTCCTCGGCTCGGCGCGCGTGATGCGCGAGGCGTACATCGGGCCGTGGCTGCCGGAGCCGATCGTCGAAATGGCCGCGACAGGCGGCGGAGGAGGCGGCACGGCCGGCGCTGGCGTCGGCGCTCGCGCGCTTGAGGCGGTCGGCGCGGCGGGCTCTTCCCCACTCGACGACCCGGCGCAGCGCGTCACGCTCGACGACTCGGTGCGGATGGCGCTGCTTGTCGTGCTCGAGCAGCTGACGCCGGCCGAGCGGGTGGCGTTCGTGCTGCACGACGTCTTCCAATTGCCATACGGGGAGATCGGCGAGATCGTCGGCCGCAGAGCGGACGCCTGCCGCCAGCTCGCCAGCCGTGCCCGGCGGCGTATCGCCCCAGACGCCGAGGCCGCGGGCGCGGAGCCGGTCGACGCCGAGCAGGAGCGCAAGGTGACCGAGCGCTTCCTCGCCGCCTGCGCAGGCGGCGACCTCGACGCGCTCGCCGCGGAGCTCGACCCCGACGTGCTGCTGCGCGCCGACGGCGGCGGCAGAGTGCAGGCGCCGCGCCGACCGGTCCGCGGCCGCGACGTCGTGGTCAAGATCGTCGCCAACGGCCTGCGCAACTTCCCCGGCCTGACGGTCTCCGGCGCCTCCGTCAACGGCGGCCCCGGCGGTGTCGTGCGGCTCGCCGACGGCACCCTCGCCGGCGTCCTCGCCTTCACGGTCCGCGAGTCGCGGATCGTCGGGATCGAGCTGCTCGCCAACCCCGACAAGCTCGCCCGCCTCGGGCTCGCATAGGGAAGCGCACGGCCGGGGCCCATCCCGCTACCATTCCCAAGCGCCTGATCCCCGGTAGCTCAATTGGCAGAGCATTCGGCTGTTAACCGAAGGGTTGTTGGTTCGAGTCCAACCCGGGGAGCTTTCTTGGAACCCTCGCATGTGCGGGGGTTTTTTTGTTAACCGGCTGCCTGGATCCGTTCGCCGAGGTCGCGGAGCTGGGTGCGGATGGCGCCTTCTTCTCGCTTCAGGGCGGTGACGCCGCCTTCGCCGGCTGCTCTGGCTTGGGCGATGGCGCGCTCGAGGCGGGCGAGCTCGAGCATCAGGCGGGCGTGCTCGAGGCTTGAGGAGTTGACTGTCTCGGCTCCGGCGCTGGCGCGTCTGACGAGGTCGAAGACGAACTGCTCGAGGTCGCCATCGCCCTGTGGAAGGCCGTCCATCGGGGCGGCCAGGCGGGCGGGGTCGGTCAAGTGGGTGCAGGCCCTGCGGGCTATCGCGCTCGTCAGGTGCTGCTCGGGGTCGATCTGGGCGAGCGCGCCCGCGCCCTCCCGCGGGAGCGCGACGCAGAGCGTCAGGAACGTGCGCTCGACCTTCGCGCGGCGGTCGAGCGCGGCGCCGGAGACGGGCGTCGGCTGGGGGGCCGCGCTCGGCCAGCCGGCGTTCGCTGTCGGCGGCGGCTCGCCGGGCTCGGTGCCTGCGATCGACGCCCAATAGGCGCTCTCGTCGCCGGCGCTCGGCCCCTCCCATTCGGAGGGCGGGTCGGGAGTCGTGGAAGCGGGAGCCGAAGGTGTTGGAGCGGGTGTTGGGTCGCTCTGCTCCAACAACGACGCGGCCAGCTGATCCGACAGGTCCAGGCGACTGGCGATGCGCCGGATCAGGTCCTCGCGCAGGACGCTTGGGGGGACGGCGGCGATCACGGGGCGCAGCTCGCCAAGCGCACGGTCCTTGCCCTCGGCGTCAGCGATGTCGGCGGCGCCGAGGATCTTGTCGACGTGGAAAGAGACGAACGGGACCGATCTGCCCACACGCTCGCGGACAGCCTCGGCGCCGTCGCGATGGATCAGATCCGCTGGGTCCAGGCCCTCTGGCAAAGGGACGACGCGCAGCTCCAGTCTCCGGCCGGCCGCGATCCGCGAGGCGCGCACCATCGCTTCCTGGCCAGCGTTGTCGGCGTCGAGCGCGAGCACGAGCGTGCGGGCGGTGCGCTCAAGCTCCCTCGCCTGCTCGTCGGTCAGCGAGGTGCCCATCACGCCGACCGCGTTCTGCACCCCGGCCTGGTGGAGCGCCAGCACGTCGGTGTAGCCCTCGGCGAGGACGATTGTGCCGGCGCGCGCGGCCGGTCTGCGGGCGATGTCGATCCCGAACAGCTGGTCGCCCTTGTGGAAGACCTCGCCATCGCTCGTGTTCAGGTACTTCGCGCCCTGCTGCTCGCGCATCGCGCGCGCGCCGAAGCCGACGACCCGGCCGCGCGAGTTGGCCAGCGGGAACATGATCCGCTCGCGGAAACGGTCGTAGACGCGGCCCGGGCGCTGGCGGCTCTCCGACGCGAGGCCGGTTGCGCGCAGCTCCTCCTCGCTGAAGCCGGCTTGCCGCGATCCCATCAGCATCTTGTCCCAGGCGCTTGGCGCGTAGCCGACGCGGAACGCTCTCAGCGTCTCCTCGTTGAGCCCGCGGCCGGCGAGGTAGTCGCGTGCCTTCGTCGCCTCGCCCGACTCCCACAGGTAGCGCGCGTAGTAATCGGCGGCGCGGTCGAGCAGCAGGTAGAGGCGCTCGCGGCGCTCTCGTCTTGCCTTTGCGAACGGGTCCTCGTCCTCCAGCTCGAGTGCGACGCCAAACCGCTCGGCCAGCGACTCCAGCGAGGCTCTGAAGTCGAGCCCCTCGGTCTGCATCACGAAGTCGAACGGGTCGCCCGACTCCTGGCAGCCGAAGCAGTGGTAGTGCTTCTCCTCCGGGCGGACATGGAAGGAGCCGGTGCGCTCGTCGTGGAACGGGCAGCGGCCGAAGTACGAGTTGACGCCGGCCCGTCGCAGCTCGGTCTTCGTCGAGACGAGCGCGATCATGTCGACCGCGTCGAGCACGCGGTCCTTGGAGTCAGGGCTGTAACGGCTCATGGGTTGAACGCGCTCGGCACGGCGAGCGCCTCGAACTGGCGGATGCAGAAGCGGTCGGTCATGCCGGCGAGGTAGTCGGTGACACGCGCGGCGACGTCATGCTCGTGCTCGGGCAGCACCGCCGGGACCTGCTCGTGATGGTCCGCATAGTGGGTGAACAGGGTCCGCAGCACGCGCTCGATCTTGCTGTGCTCCGCGCGCGCCGCCTCGCCGAGGTAGACGTGCTCGAACATGAACGAGCGCAGCGCCATCATCGCGGCGCCGGCCTCCTCCCCCTGCACGATCTCCTCGGCGCGCGCCGACTGCTCGACGACGTCGTGGACAAGCGCGTCGATCCGCTGCGAGCCGGTCGCGCCGAGTATCGCGATCGGGTCCGCCGGGAGGTCGCGCTCATCGAGCACGCCGGCGCGGATCGCGTCGTCGATGTCGTGGTTGATGTAGGCGACGCGGTCGAGCAGGCGGACGATTCTCCCCTCCAGCGTGCGCGGCTGCGGCGCGCGGCCGGAGTGGCAGAGGATCCCGTCGCGGACCGGCGCGGTCAGGTTGAGGCCGGCGCCGTCGCGCTCGAGCCGCTCGACGACCCGCAGGGAGTGCTCGTGATGGCGGAAGCGGCGGCCGAAGCGCTCCTGCAGGCAGCGGTCGATCGCGTCCTCGCCGATGTGGCCGAACGGCGGATGGCCGAGGTCGTGGCCAAGGCCGATCGCCTCGGTCAGGTCCTCGTTGAGGCCGAGCGCGCGGGCGACGGTGCGCGACACCTGAGTCACCTCGAGCGTGTGGGTGAGGCGGGTGCGGTAGTGGTCGCCCTCGGGCGCGACGAACACCTGCGTCTTGTGCTTCAGCCGCCGGAACGCCTTGCTGTGGACGATCCGGTCACGGTCGCGCTGGAACGGCGTGCGCAGCCCGCACTCCTCCTCCGCCCGCACCCGATCGGCTGGATAGGAGCGCGTCGCGGCCGGCGACAGCAGCTGCTCCTCGCCGCGCCGGACGCGCGCGGCGAAGGCGTCGGCGACGGGGCCGCTCGGATGGGTGGGCGTGACGGACGACATTCCGCCATTGATTCTGGCAGCGCCGGGGGCGGCCGGCGGGGCGCGCGAGAACGGCGCCCCGCACGACCAGCAGCCACGGCGGCGGGTTATGCCTGCGCCGCGAGCCGTTCCGCAGCGGCGGCCCGCGCCGCCGCGACCCGCGCGATCGGGACGCGGAACGGCGAGCAGGAGACGTAGTCGATCCCCGAGTGATGGAAGAAGTCGATCGAGTCGGGGTCGCCGCCGTGCTCGCCGCAGACGCCGAGCTTCAGGTCGTTCTTCGTCTTGCGGCCCAGCCAGGCCCCCATCCGCAGCATCTGCCCGACGCCCGGCGTGTCGAGCGTCTCGAACGGCGAGCGGTCGAGGATCTTGCGGTCGAGGTAGACGCCCATGAACTTGCTCTCGACGTCGTCGCGCGAGAAGCCGAGCGCCGTCTGCGTCAGGTCGTTGGTGCCGAACGAGAAGAAGTCGGCGTGGTGGGCGATGCTGTCGGCGAGGAAGCACGCCCGCGGCAGCTCGATCATCGTGCCGACGACGAAGTCCTCGTAGATCTCCAGCCCGCGCTCGGCGCCGGCCTCGATCACGAGCCTGCGCATCAGCTCGAGCTCCATCTCGTAGTCGACCAGCGGGATCATCACCTCGAGCAGCGGCGCTCTGAGGCCCCGCTTCTTGACCGCGAGCACGGCCTCGAAGATCGCGACCGCCTGCATCTCGTAGATCTCCGGGTAGATGATCCCGAGCCGCACGCCGCGCGTGCCGAGCATCGGGTTGACCTCTTCCAGCGTCTTCACGCGCGTCAGCGTGCGCTGGATCTCCTCGACCGCCCCGCCGCCGGCGCCGCCGACCTCGGCCCCTTCGTCGCGCAGTCTGTCGAGCTCGTGCTCGAGCTCGTGGCGCTGGGGCAGGAACTCGTGCAGCGGCGGGTCGAGCAGGCGGATGCAGACCGGCTGGCCGGCCATCGCCTCGAACAGCCCCTCGAAGTCCTCCTGCTGCAACGGCAGCAGCTCGTCGAGCGCGGCGCGGCGATCCTCCACGGTCTCGGCCATGATCATCGCGCGCATCTTCGGCTGGCGGTCGGCCGCCATGAACATGTGCTCGGTGCGGCAGAGGCCGATGCCGGCGGCGCCGAATCTGCGCGCCCGCTCCGCGTCGCGCGGGGTGTCGGCGTTGGCGCGCACGCCGAGGCGGCGCATCTCGTCAGACCACTCGAGCACCTGCTCGAACTGCGGGCTCCACTCGGCGGCGACGAGCGGCACGTCGTCGGTCGTGATCAGGCCGGTCGAGCCGTTTATCGCGATCAGGTCGCCCCTGTGGATGACGAGGCCGCCGGGTGCGCGTATCTCCTCGTCCTCAAGGTCGATCTCCAGCGTCGAGGCGCCGCACACGCACGGCCGCCCCATCCCGCGCGCGACGAGCGCAGCGTGCGATGCCTTCCCGCCCTCGCTGGTGAGGATCCCTCTTGCGGCGTGGAAGCCAGCGACGTCGTCGGCCTCGGTGAAGGGGCGCACAAGCACGACGGCGCGGCCCTCGGCGGCGGCCTCGACGGCTTCGTCGGCGGTGAAGACGACCTCGCCCTTTGCGGCGCCCGGCGAGGCGGCGACGCCACGGGCGATCGCGTGGACGTCGACGTTGCGGTCAAAGGTCGGGTGCAGCAGCGCGTCGAGCTTGTCGACGTCGATCGTCAGCAGCGCCTGGTCGCGGTCGAGCAGCCCCTCCTGCACCGCGTCGACCGCGAAGCGCACACCCGCTTGCGCCGGCCGCTTCGCGTTGCGCGTCTGCAGCATGTAGAGGTGGCCCTCTTCGATCGTGAACTCCGTGTCCTGCATGTCGCCGTAGTGGCCCTCGAGCTCTCTGAGGATCCCCATCAGCTGGGCATGCGCGTCGGGCATGATCTCCGCCAGCTCGGCGATGTCGCGAGTGTTGCGCACGCCTGAGACGACGTCCTCGCCCTGCGCGTTCTGGAGGAAGTCGCCGGAGGGCTCGGGCGCGCCGGTCACCTCGTCGCGGCTGAAGGCCACGCCGGAGCCTGACGTGTCGCCCTTGTTGCCGAAGACCATCTGCTGGACGTTGACCGCCGTGCCCCAGGTGTCAGGGATCCGGTTGATGCGGCGATAGTGAATTGCGCGGTCGCCCATCCACGAGTCGAAGACCGCCCGGATCGCCTGGCGCAATTGCTCCTGCGGGTCCTGCGGGAAGGCCTCGCCGGTGTGCTCCTCGTACAGCGCCTTGAAGCGTGCGGTGAGGTCGCGCAGCGCGTCGACGTCGAGGTCGGTGTCGAGCGTGACGCCCTGCTCGCCCTTCAGCGCTCTGATCGTCGCCTCGAGCTTCTCGCCGGGGACGCCGCGCACGACGTTGCCGAACATCTGCACGAAGCGGCGGTAGGAGTCCCACGCGAAGCGGGGGTTCTCGGTCTTCGCCGCGAGGCCCTCGACGGAGGTGTCGTTGAGGCCGAGGTTGAGGACCGTGTCCATCATTCCCGGCATCGACTCGCGCGCGCCCGAGCGGACGGAGACGAGAAGGGGGTCTGCGCCGTCGCCAAGGCGCTTGCCCACATGGGCCTCCAAACGGCTGAGGGCCTCGGCGACCTGGTCGGCGAGGCCCTCGGGCTCGTGTCTGCCGGCGTCCATGTACGCGACGCAGGCTTCAGTCGTGATCGTGAACCCCGCGGGTACTCGATCAGCCCCGAGGATCCGGGTCATCTCAGCGACGTTCGCTCCCTTGCCCCCGAGCAGCTCGCGCATCTCACGCGAGCCTTGGGCGAAGTCGTAGACGAAAGACGTGTCAGGCGCGGCGGTCTCGGTCATTCCGGCACTCTATTGGTCAGACCACTCCCACGTCGGCTTCCGGAGGTGCTGGCGCGGAGGCGGTGGCGTCCGGTTGAGAGCCCGGCGGGGCGGGTACGTGCGCGGGCGCCACAGCGGGGGCGCTGGGCCGCGCGTCGGCCGCGCGCGGGAGCGGGCGCAGATGGACGTGGGCGTGGTGCTCGGCCGTCTCGCCGATCGCGCGCTCGGCTTGGCGCAGGGCGCGCGGGCTGGCGTCGGGCGCCTCGGCGAGCGGGCGGCCGAGCGCGGCGACGAGGAAGCCGTGCGCCTCCTCTGTCAGCGGGAACGCCGACGCCTCGCAGGCGCTGCAGACGACGCCGCCGGCCGCGCCCGAGAAGCCGCTGAGGTGGTCGCTCTCACCGCATGAGGCGCAGGAGGCGAGCTGCGGCGTGAAGCCGCCGGCGACGAGCAGCTTGAGACGGAAGGCAAGCTGGGCGGCGGTGCGCGAGTTGCCTGGGTCGCTGTCGAGCAGGCGCAGCTCGTTGGCGAGCAGGTGGAAGACCGGCGGGCTCGGGTCGTCGGTCTCGAACAGGCGGGCGACGGCGTCACAGGCGCGGGCAGCGGCGTCGAGCGAGTCGGCGCGCTCGCGCAGCGGGCCGTGCGGGTCGAGCGTGTCGGCGCTTGTCACCGTGTGCAGGTCGCCGCGGCTGAGGTGAAGGTTGACGCTGAGGTGGAAGAAGGGCTCCAGCCGCGCGCCGAAGCGGCTGCGCGTCTTGCGCGCGCCCTTCGCGATCGCGCCGACGCGCCCGTGCTCGGGCGTGTAGAGGTGAAGGATGCGGTCGGCCTCGCCGTAGCGGATCGAGCGCAGCACGATCGCCTCGGTGCGCAGGGAGCGTGACGTGCTCATGTGCCAGCCACTGCTTTTTTCAGACCGTCAGACATTTCGATGGGCGCCGCTATATTCACTGAAGTAATGGCCAAGATCACGCTCTACACCACCGATGCCTGCCCGTACTGCGTCCGCGCGAAGCACCTGTTGGAGAAGCGCGCGCTGCCGTTCGAAGAGATCAATCTGGCACGCGATCCCGACGGACGCGCGAAGCTGGTCGAGCTCACCGGCATGATGACCTTCCCGCAGATCGTGATCGACGAGCACCCGCTCGGCGGGTACGACCAGCTCGCAGCCGCTGACCGCAGCGGCAAGCTCGCCGAGCTCGTCGCGGCGTAGGGCCCTCGCGGACGGCTTCCAGGCGGCGTAGCCTCGCCGCCCCGCCCGTTAGAACAGCGTCGGCACGCCACGCGCGTGCACACGCTCGATCTCAAGCATCCGCAGCTTCGTCTCGACGCCGCCGGGCGCTGAGAAGCCGCCCGTTCTCCCGCCCGCCGCGGTGACCCGATGGCAGGGGACGATCGGCGCGAACGGGTTGGCGCCGAGCGCCTGGCCGACCCCGCGCGCCGCCCCTCTCTCCGCTCTCAGCTCGTCCGCGATCGCGCCGTAGGTCGTCGTCGCGCCGGGTGGGACCGCGCGGGCGACCGCGTAGACGCGGCGGTTGAACTCAGCGACGCAATCCATGTCGAGCGCGATGTCGCCGAGGTCGTCGTCGGCGCCGTCGAGCAGCGCGGTGACCCGTTCGATTGCCGTGCGGATCTCTTGTGGGACGCTCGGGGCGTCGGGCGCGACCTCGACCGCCTCGGGCGCCATCTCGCGCAGCCGCGTGCGCAGCGCCGCGTCGCTGCGGTCAGGCAGCGAGGCGGCCACGATCCCGTGCTCGCCCCACGCCAGCCCACAGCGTCCGATTGCCGTGTCGAAGAGGACCGACTGCATGGCCTTCAACGTAGCACCGGGGGTGGACCGCTTCGTCCATTGCCGCCGCTGACGGACTACCGCGACATCGGCACGACTCTCGCGCCGCGCGGGCGGGGCTGGCAGGCCTCGCAGACGTACGTGCCGCGGCCGGCGACGAGGATCTTGCGGACCACTCGCCCGCACTCCGCGCAGCCCTCGTCGGCGCGGCGGTGGATCAGGAAGCGGTCCTGGAACGAGCCGCGCGCGCCGTCGAGGTCGCGGAAGTCGTCGATCGAGGCGCCCCTCGCGTCGATGCCGGCCTCAAGCGCTTGGATGACCGCGTCGCGCAGCAGCTCCCATTGGGCGGTCGTCACTCTGCCGGCCTGGCGCAGCGGGTGAATCCGCGCACGGAAGAGCGCCTCGTCGGCGTAGATGTTCCCCACGCCCGCGATCTTCTTCTGGTCGAGCAGGAACGCCTTGATCGGCGCGCGCGAGCCTCTCGCCAGCGCTCTCAGGTGCTCGGGCGTGAAGCCGTCGGAGAAGGGCTCGACGCCGAGGCGGGCGTCAAGGTACGCGTCGAGCTCGGGCTGCCCGGCGAGCAGCCAGCCGGTGCCGAAGCGGCGCGGGTCGACGAAGCGCAGGTCATGCCCGTCGTCGAAGCCGAAATGCGCGCGCGTGTACGGCGTTCTCTCCGGCGCGTCGTAGAGCAGGTTGCCCGTCATGCGCAGGTGCATGAGCAGGAACAGCTCCTCTTCCGCCTCATAGATGAGGTATTTGCCGCGGCGGTGGAAGCCCTCGATTCTGCGGCCGAGCAGGGGCGCGACGACCTCGTTGGGCGAGCGTGGCGCGGTCCAGCGGGCGTCGCTGACGTTGTACGCGACAAGCATGCGCCCAACCAGGCGCGGCTCAAGCTGGCGACGGACGGTCTCGACTTCAGGCAGTTCGGGCACGGCGTTTGAAGATATCCGCTAGTGCCCGAGCACAGCCTTGAGCGCGACGAGCAGCAGGCCGATCGCGGTCAAGGAGGCGCCGGCGACGACGCTGCGCCCGAGCGAGACGCCGGCGGCGCGGTAGGCGGCGAAGGCGTAGACGCCGAGCACGCCGGCGCCGAACCACTTCGCGGTCGTGAAGGCGGCGTCGCGCGAGAGGGCGCCGAGCGCGGCGAGCACGAAGAAGACGATCGGCGCGATCGCGGCGACGACGTGGACGGCGATGCCCGCGAAGATCCCGCTGCGCTCGCGTCTTCTCAACTGGCGATGGAGCTGGATCATCTCCTGCAGGAACTCGGCATACGCCTCGGCGACCGCGACGACGAAGACCGCGCCGGCGATCGAGACGATCGCGGTGACCGGCGAGGCATGCTCGTGGTCGAGCACGAGCACCAGCGCGAAGACGACGATCGAGCCATAGACGACGTTGCCCGCGTGTCCCTCCGTGACGTGGTGTCTCAGCCACCGCCAGAACATCAGGTGGAATCTTCGCGCCCCGCGGTGATTGACCTCTTTCCTACGGGTAGGCGCCCGGCGCTCAGCCGACGAACGACGTGCCTGGGATCGACGGCGCGTCGAGCGCGGTCAGCCAGCGCAGCGTGCTCGCCCCCACGTCGGCGAGCGGGCCGTCGTGGCGGCGGCCGCCGTGGCCGTCGAAGAGCGCGAGCAACGGGGCGTGCTCGCGCGTGTGGTCGGTGCCGGCGTGGGAGGGGTCGCAGCCGTGGTCGGCGGTCAGCACGAGCATGTCGCCGGGGCGCATCAGCGTCTCCCAGCGTCCGACAGCGTCGTCGATCTCGCGCAGCGCGCCGTGGAAGCCGGCGACGTCCTTGCGGTGGCCGAAGAGCTGGTCGGTCTCGATCAGGTTGGTGAAGACGAAGCCCTCGTCGAGCGACTCCAGCAGCGCGGTCGTCTGCTCGATCGCGGCCGCGTTCGTGGCGCCCGGGTGCTGGACGTCGAAGCCGGCGCCGGCGAACAGCTGGCCGACCTTGCCGACCGCGTGCGTCGCGATCCCCGCCTCCTGCATCTCCTCGAGATGGCTGCGGCCCGTCGGCGCGAGCGCGAAGTCGCGGCGGTCGAGCGTCCGCTCGAAGTCGCCGGGCTCCCCCGCGAACGGCCGCGCGATCACTCGCCCGACCGCGTGCTCGCCGACCATCACGCGGCGGATCCGCGAGCACAGGTCGTGCAGCTCGGCGACCGGGACGGAGTCGACGTGCGCGGCGATCTGCAGCACGGAGTCTTGGGAGGTGTAGACGATCAACGCGCCGCCGTTGAGCGACGCCTCGCCGTACTCGTCGATCACCGTGAGGCCGTCACTGGGCTCGTTGCAGACGACGTCGCGACCGCTTGCGCGCTCGATTGTGTCGATCACCTCAGGCGGGAAGCCGTCGGGGTAGGTCGGCCGCGGCGCGCGGGCGACGACGCCCATCAGCTCCCAGTGGCCGTTGGTCGAGTCCTTGCCCGGGCCAAGCGGGTAGGCGCGGCCGTGCAGCACCGGCGAGGGCGACGGCGGCACGCCCTCGAGCGGCAGGATCGAGCCAAGGCCGAGCCGCTGCATGTTGGGCAGGCTCAGGCCGCCGGCCAGCTCAGCCAGGTGCGCGAGCGTGTTGGTGCCCGCGTCACCGTAGTCAGCGGCGTCCGGCAGGGCGCCGGCGCCGACGGCGTCGAGGACGACGACGAACGCCCGTCTGCTCACCGCTCGTCGGGGTCGAGCTGTGCGCGTGGGTGCGCGTCGAAATAGACGTCGCGCAGCCGCTCGGCCGAGAGGTGCGTGTAGATCTGCGTCGTCGCAATGTCAGCGTGCCCCAGCATCTCCTGCAAAGATCGCAGGTCGCAGCCGCCCGCGAGCAGGTGGGTCGCGAAGGTATGACGCAGGGTGTGCGGGCTCATCTTGTCGCCGAGGCCCGCTCTCTTCGCGTGGCGCTGGACGATCTTGTAGAGGCCCTGGCGCGTCAGCCCATGCCCGCGCTGGTTGACGAAGACTCTGCGCTCCTCGCGCAGGCCGACAAGCTGGGGCCGCCCGCGCTCGAGGTAGTGGCGCAGCGCGTCAAGCGCCTTGGAGCCGACCGGGACGAGCCGCTCCTTGTTGCCCTTGCCGTTGGCGCGCAGGACGCCGCCGTCGACGTCGAGCTCGTCGAGCTGCATGTCGACCGCCTCCGAGGCGCGCAGACCGCAGGCGTACATCAGCTCCAGCAGCGCGCGGTCGCGCAGCGCAGCGGGGCCCATGCCCCTCGGCTGCGAGAGCAGGTGGTGGACCTCGTCGCGCGTGAGGACCTTCGGCAGTCTCTTGCCGCGCGGCGGGCCCTTCAGCTCGGAGGTCGGGTCGCGGTCGAGGATCTCCTCGCGGCGCAGGTGGCGGTAGAAGGAGCGCAGGCAGGCGACCTTGCGCTGGACCGTCGTGGCGGCGGCCGCCGGTCTTCCCGGGCCGCCGTCGGTCAGCTCGGCGACGAAGCCGGCGAGGTCGCCGTGCTCGACGTGCAGCGCGTCCCTCCCCGCCCGCCGCAGGTAGCCGCCGAACTGCAGCAGGTCGGATCGGTAGGCCTCAAGCGTGTTGCGGCTGAGGCCGCGCTCCAGCTCGAGGTACGCGATGAAGTCCAGCACGAGGTCCTCGAAGGAGCCTGAGCGCAGGGGAGCGAGCGTCGGCGTCGTCTGCATCGTCGACTGGGTTCTCCTCGGGGCGGCGCTGTCCTCCTGGCCGCAAGCGCGCGCCCACGCCGGCGCGTGCGGTCGGTGGGCCTGAAGGAAGTGCAGCGGGGGCGATCGGCAGTATGTGTGGTCCCACCACCCAGGAGCTCACATGAACGACGCAACGACGCTCGAGCCGGCTCGCCGGCTCGGGACGACAGACCTGCGCCTGACGCCGATCGGGTTCGGCGCATGGGCGATCGGCGGCGGCGACTGGACGTTCGGCTGGGGCGCGCAGGACGACGCCGACTCGGTCGCCGCGATCCGCTACGCGCTCGAGCTCGGCGTCAACTGGATCGACACCGCCGCCGTCTACGGCCTCGGCCACTCCGAAGAGGTCGTCGCCAAGGCCCTGGAAGGGATCCCCGACGGCGACCGGCCTTACGTGTTCACGAAGGGCGGCCTCGTCTGGAACCCCGACGACCGCTCCGCCGCGCCGCAGCGCTCGATGGCCGTTGACGGGATCCGCGGCCAGGTCGAGGGATCGCTGAGACGGCTCGGCGTCGACACGATCGACCTCTACCAGGTGCACTGGCCGGCGGCGGAGACGTCGGTCGAGGAGTACTGGCAGGCGCTCGTCGACCTGCGCAGCGAGGGCAAGCTGCGCGCGATCGGCCTCTCCAACCACAACCCCGAGCAGCTCGCTCGGGCAGAGGCGATCGGCCACGTCGACTCGCTGCAGCCGCCGTTCTCGGCGATCCACCGCGATGCGGCTGAGGAGATCGCGTGGTGCCGCGAGCACGGCACCGGCGTGATCGTCTACTCCCCGATGCAGTCGGGCCTCTTGACCGGCGCCTTCTCTGCCGAGCGCGTCGCCGGGCTGGACGACGGCGACTGGCGCAAGCGCCACCCCGACTTCACGACGAAGCTCGACGCCAACCTCGCTGTGCAGCGCGCGATGGCTGTGGTCGGCGAGCGCTACGGCGTGAGCTCCGCGGCGGTCGCGGTCGCCTGGACGCTCGCGTGGGACGGCGTGAGCGGCGCGATCGTCGGCGCCCGTCGTCCCGACCAGATCGACGGCTTCATCGCTGGCGCGACGCTCGCCCTTACCGACGCCGACCTCACCGAGATCGCGACCGCGATCGAGCAGGCCGGTGCCGGCGAAGGGCCAACGCGGCCGAGCTGAGCACTGCTAGGGCGCAGCGGCGTTCGTCGCTGCGCCCCCTCGTCGCCGCCTCAGGCGCCGAGCCGATGGCGCAGCTGCATCAGGCCGATCAGGGTCTTGGCGTCGTGGGTTGCGGCGATGGCGCCGTCGAGGTCGGTGAGCGGCCAGGGGACGATCTCGATCCGCTCGTCTTCGTCGACCGGTGGGCGCGGGACGTCGCGCAGGCCGGTCGCGAGGAAGAGGTGGAGGCGCTCGTCGCTGAAGCCGCAGCTCGTGAAGAAGGCCGTCAGAGGCTCCATCGTCTCGGCGGCCTTGCCGACCTCCTCCGCGAGCTCGCGGTGGGCGGTCTTGAGCGGCGCCTCACCGGCGATGTCGAGCTTGCCGGCGGGGATCTCGAGCAGGTCGGGTATCCCGCAGATCTCGCGCGGCTGGCGGACGAGCCAGACGTGCGCGTCGTCGTGCGCCACGATCGCGACCGCGCCGGGGTGGTGCATGTTGTCGCGCTCGACGATCGCGCCGTCCTCGTGGCGGAAGCGCTCGACGCGCACCTCGACGACATGCCCTCTCCAGATCGGCTCGATCCCGATCCGCTCGAACCTGCTGCTCATGAAGCTCCCTCCGTCATCACGTGACCATCCCCGCCACGGTCGTGCCGGCCGCCAGCGCGGCGGCGAAGAAGGGCTCGTCGTCCTCAAGCTCTCGGCCCATCGTGCGGGCAGGGAGGCCGCTGGCGCTGTAGCCGGCGAGGTCGGCGTGGGCTTCGTGGACGAGGTGGCCGTGGGCGCGGGCGGCAGCGAAGCCGGGGTCGCTCGCGCCGAAGGGGACCGGGAGGGTGACCGGGGAGAGCAGCAGTTGCAGCACCGTGCGGGTGTGGTGCGAGAGGCCTTGGTGGCGCCGGCGGGGGTCGCCTGAGGACATCCGCGCGACAAGGGCGGTCTGGCAGCCGAGCGCGAGTGCGGCGTGGGCGGAGTCGAGCGCGATCAGGCCGCCATGGCCGAGCGCCGAGCCCGAGCCGAGGATCCCCGGGCCGGGGCCGACGAGCGCGGTCTCCCAGCCTTCGTGCGCGAGGCCGTGCTCGATCGCGCCTGCCGTCGTGATCGCCTCGGCCTCGCCGCCGAACGCTGGGCCGGCGGTCAGGTGGCCGGCGAGCAGGCCGCGCTCGCTGAGGTCGTGGACTGTGCGCGACATCGCGCCGCTGAGCGCGCCCCCGGCCGTCTGCACATAGCCGACTCGCGTGCCGGGGCGCGCCTGTGCCAGCGACCAGGCGAGCGGCGCGAGATGGCCGTGCAGCGGGAAGACGGCGACGGGCTTGGCGAGCGGCAGCTCGAGCGTCTCGCCCTCGACCGGCAGGACCGCGTGCTGGAGGCTCGTGTAGTTGAGCTTCATCACGTGGGCGCCGTCGACCCCCTCCCCCGCCAGGCCGCGCGTGAGGTTGACGTGAACGACGTCGAAGCCGCCCGACCCGAGCGCGAGGTCCCGCGCCTGCACGTTGACGACGACCTCGTCGCCGAACGCGCAGCCGCCGACGAGCGCGGTGTCGGCTATCGCCGGGCGCTCCTCGCCTGTGCTGCCGGCGCCGCTTGGCTGGACGGCGGGCCCGCCGCCCATCTCGTCAGGAGCCCCGACCCGCACCGTCACCCGCTGCCACGGCGCATCGGCCTCGTCCCGAAGCGCGATGACGGTCCCGCGACGGAGCTTCAGCACAGCAGCTCCGCGCTCTCGCTGACCAGTGCGAGCGCGACGTCGAGCATCCCCTCCAGCGCGGCGACCGAGACGCGCTCGTCGACCTGGTGGGCCCGCTCGGTCCCGTTCGCGAGGTTGACCACGGGGAAGCCGGCGGCGATGAAGGCGTTTGCGTCCGAGCCGCCGCCGGAGACGATCCGGCGCGGGACGTAACCACATGAGTGCAGCGCCGCCTCGGCGGCAGACAGCTCCATCGCTGACGGTCTGATGCGGTAGCCGCGGAAGAGCGCCTCGACGGTCACGTCGACGTCGCACTCGGCGGCGTTGGCGCCGTCGTGGATGTGGTCGACGATCTCGGCGACGGCGGCCTCGACCTTCGCGTCGTCGAGCGAGCGCGCCTCGGCCTCTATCCGGCAGGAGTCGGGGACGACGTTGATCCCGGAGCCGCCGTGGATCGTGCCGACGTTCGTCGTCGTCTCCTCGTCGATGCGGCCAAGCGGCATCGCGGCGACCGCCTTCGCCGCGGCGACGATCGCGCTGCGCCCCTTCTCGGGCTCGAGGCCAGCATGCGCGGCGACGCCGTGGAAGTCGGCCGTGATGCGGTGGTAGGTCGGCGAGCCGACGATCACCTCGCCGATCGGCGTTGCGTGGTCGAAGACGAAGCCGAAGCGGCTCGTCAGCTTGCCCACGTCGAACGCTTTCGCGCCGGCGAGCGCGTACTCCTCGCTGACGGTGAACAGCAGCTCGATCCCGACTGCGAAAGGCTCCGCGACGGCCCGTCTGGCGACCGCGAGCATCACGGCGATCGCCGCCTTGTTGTCAGCGCCGAGGATCGCCTCGTGCTTGTTCTCCCAGCCGTCGTCCACGAGCACCGGCTCGACCGGCCCGGTCAGCGGGACGGTGTCGAGGTGGGCGCAGAGCAGGATCGCGGCCGATTCTCGGCCAGGGGCCTCGAATCGGCTTGGAATCCGCGCGTAGAGGTTCCCTGCGTTGGCGCCGACCTCGGCGCCGGCGCCGTCCTCCTCGACGGTCAGGCCGAGCGAGCGCAGCTCGGCGGCGACGCGGTCAGCGCAGGCACGCTCGTTGCCGTACGGGCTCTCGATCGCGCACAGCTCGGCGAACAGCGCGCCCAGCGCCGCTCGCTCACGCTCGTCGGAGCGCCTCACGCGTCGAGGCCGGCCCCGTCGAGCCCTGCCCCGACCTGCTGGGCCGTGCCGTCGGAGCTGGCGCTGTCAACGAAGGCGGCCGCGGAGCCGTCCGCCGTCCCGCGCGCCACCGCACGGTCCAGCGCGGCGCGCACGAAGCCGCGGAAGAGCGGCGCCGGGCGCTGCGGGCGCGACTTGAACTCGGGGTGGTACTGCGAGGCGACGAAAAACGGGTGGACGCTCTCAGGCAGCTCGACCGCCTCGACCAGCTGATCGTCGGGCGAGGTGCCCGAGCAGATCAGGCCGGCGCCCTCGATCCGGCGGCGCAGGTGGTTGTTGACCTCGTAACGGTGACGGTGGCGCTCGTAGATGACCGCCTCGCCGTACAGCTCGCGCACGCGCGTGCCCTCGTGCAGCTTGACCGGGTCCGCGCCGAGGCGCATCGTGCCGCCGAGGTCGGAGATCTCCTTCTGCTCGGGCAGCAGGTCGATCACCGGGTAGGGCGTCTCGGGATCGAACTCGGTCGAGTTCGCGCCCGGCATGTCCGCGGCGTGGCGCGCGAACTCGGCGACGGCGACCTGCATGCCGAGGCAGATCCCGAGGTACGGGATCCCCTGCTCGCGCGCGGCCCTCGCGGCGGCGATCTTGCCCTCGATCCCGCGGCCGCCGAAGCCGCCGGGGACGAGCACGCCGTCGACGCCGGCAAGCCGCTGGGCGGCCGCGTCGTGCTCGAGCTGCTCGGAGTCGATCCAGTCGACGTCGATCTGCGTGCCGTGCTCGATGCCAGCGTGGCGCAGCGACTCGACGACCGACAGGTAGGCGTCCTCGAGCTTGATGTACTTGCCGACGAGCGCGATTCTCACGCGCTGTCTCGCCTCGACCGCGCGCGTCGTCATCGCCTCCCAGCCGGACAGGTCCGGGACCGGGGCGTCGTCGATGCGGAAGTGGTCGAGCACGAAGTCGTCGACGCCCTGCTCGCGGTAGACGAGCGGGACGCGGTAGATGTGGTCGACGTCGAGCGCGGAGACGATCGCCTCCGTCGGCAGCGACGCGAACAGCGCGATCTTTCTGCGGATGTCCTTCGACAGCAGGCTCTCGGAACGGCACATCAGCATGTCGGCGCCGATGCCGATGCGGCGCAGCTCGTTGACCGAGTGCTGCGTCGGCTTGGTCTTCAGCTCACCCGCGTGGCCGATGTACGGCACGAGCGTGAGGTGGATGTACATGCAGTTGCGCCGGCCGACATCCGCGGGGAACTGGCGGATCGCCTCCAGGAACGGCAGCGACTCGATGTCGCCGACCGTGCCGCCGATCTCGGTGATGACGAAGTCGACGTCGCTGGCGTCGGCCATCAGCTTGATCCGCTGCTTGATCTCGTCGGTGATGTGCGGGATCACCTGGACGGTGCCGCCGAGGTAGTCGCCGCGGCGCTCGCGGCGGATCACCGCGTTGTAGATCCCGCCGGCGGTCACGTTGGAGCCGCGGCGCGCGTTGGCGTCGGTGAAGCGCTCGTAGTGGCCGAGGTCGAGGTCGGTCTCAGCGCCGTCCTCGGTCACGAACACCTCGCCGTGCTGGTATGGCGACATCGTGCCCGGGTCGACGTTGATGTACGGGTCGAGCTTCTGCAGCTGGACCGTGAACCCGCGCGCGACGAGCAGCCGGCCGATCGACGCCGCCGCGATCCCCTTGCCGAGTGAGGAGACGACTCCCCCGGTCACGAAGATGAAGCGGGTCGAGCCGCTGGGCGAGGCGTCAGACATGCGGGGTCCTTCCGATCGAGTCTAGATCACGCAGGAGGGGTGTTCGCTCGATCACCGCCGAGAGCGAGCGGAACTCCCCGTAGACGGTCAGCGCGAGGACGCAGGCGAGGGCGATCGCCTGCCCGAGCGTCCCGAGCGTGAGGATCAGCCAAAGCCCGGCCAGGCCGCCGATGAGGTTGGCGCCGGTGTCGCCCAGCATCGTGTGCTCGCGCAGGTCGAAGAAGCCGGCGACGGCGACCGGCGCAGCGAACAGCCCGAGCGCTTCCAATGGGCGGCCGTCCCAGGCGCCGAGCGTGAGCGCGGCGCCGAGCAGCACGAACGCTTTCGCGGCGCGGCCGGGACGGAGGTCGAGCAGGTTGAAGAGGTTGGTGGTGAGCACGAGCAGCGCGACGGCGAGCAGGTACCTGCCGTCGCTCCAGCCGAGGTCGAGCAGCACGAACAGCGCGAGGCCGAGCGAGCCGACCGCCTTCAGCGCGCCGGTGCTGAAGCCGCCGCCGAGCACGGCGCGGCCATGGCCGCGCCAGCCGCGCGGTCTGCCAGCCAGCAGGTCGTCGATCAGCCCGAGCAGCGCGACGCCGACCGCGTAGGTCGCGACGAGGCCGAGCTGCGGGCGGAAGACGTTTGAGTCGGCGAGCTGCTGCAAGAGCGCGAGCGGGACGAGCGCGATGACGGCCGCGGCAACGATCGCGACGCCGCCGGGGAACGGCAGGCGCGCGTCGCGGTAGTTCTCACGGGTCAGGCCTTCCGCTGCGAGATGCCGCAGGATCGACGGCGTCACGATGATCGCGACAGCGAGCGCGACGAGGGTCGGAAGGGCTTGCACGTGGAGGGAAGGTAGCGGGCGCGGCGGACAGCGGGAGCGGCGTCGAGCTGGTAAAGCGCCGGACGTTGCGGGCGCGCCAGGGAATGCTGGCGCGCTTAGAGGACTGGTGGGAGTCTGCCGCCGTCGGCAGAGGACTTGACGCCGTAATGGCCTCTCTCACCGGAGAGCGCGAACACGAGCGCGGCGCGGCCGATCGGGTCGTCGACGTCGTCGACGCTGGAGAGGTCGCGATCCTTGAACCAGGAGATCTGCGACGGGTCGCTGTCGGTCGTCTCGATCCCGACGACCGGCACGTCGTTGAAGCGCAGCCCGCGCATGAGGCCGTGCTCGAAGTCGTCGACCTCCTTCTGCTGGTCGGGGTCGTCGAACTGCTCGTCGTCGCGCACGACGACGACGCCGTCAGCGCCGTCGAGCGTGCCGCTGCCCTGGTCCAGCAGCGTGGAGCTGACGTCTCTCAGCAGCGGGCCGCCCTGCGTGAACTGGATCCCGACGCGCGTCGCGAACGGGTGTATCAGCGACGGATCCTCGTTCAGCCTGTCGTAGCGCGTGCCTCTCGCGGCCTTCGCGAGCGCGTCGAGGTCGAGCGGCTCCTTGATGACCGACAGCGACGTCAGCCTCGCGCCCGATCCCTCGAGCGCGTCTCTGGTCAGGCCCCACATCTTGTCGGAGGGACTGCCGAGCTCGATCAGCGCGATCCGCATCCCGTTGAGGCGGTCCTGGACGATCGCCGGGTAGGCGTCCTGCTCGAAATCCCTGCGGTCGTCGAGCTCGTCGCGGGCGTCGTCGCGCTCATGCTGGGCCTGGCTGACGTCCTTGCGCAACGAGGCGCGGACCTCTCTCTCCGCGCTGGAGACGAGGCCGCGATCACCGACCGCGACGCCGAGCAGCAGCCCGATCACGAGCGCGAGGATGACGGCGACGAGCGAGAGAGCGTGGTAGCGGAAGCTGAGCATGGGCGTGACCGGTTGCGGGACTGATGCTGTGGCGGGCGGTTGCGGCTTGCGGCGGCTGTGCGGGCTGGCGGGCGGCGGGCTACGCGTCGATGCCGAGCAGGACCTGCAGCTTCAGCCACAGCAGGTCGGCGACGTCGTGCAGGGCCGGCGTGAAAAGGATCACAAGGATCAGCGCTATGACGCCGACGCCCGCGAGCAGCAGCACCGGCGCGAGGCCTGGCTGCGGTCTGTAGAGGCGGCTGACGCCCTTGGCGTCGACGAGGATCTCCCCCACCCGCAGCCGCGTCAGGAAGGTCGACGCCATCCCCTTGCGGTTCTTGTCGAGGAACTCGACGAGGTTGAAATGCGAGCCGACGGAGACGATCAGCTCGGCGCCCTTCTCAGCGGCGATCAGCATCGCGATGTCCTGGCTGGTGCCGGGCGCGGGGACGATCTGATGGTCGAGGCCGAGCTCCTGGAGGTACTCGCGGCCGGGGGCGCGGCCATCCGGGTAGGCGTGGACGACGAGCTCGGCGCCAGCGCGCAGCGTGGGCGCGGTCGCGGAGTCCATGTCGCCGACGATCATGTCGGGCTTGAAGCCCTCCTCGATGATCGCGTCGGCGCCGCCGTCGACGCCGACGAGGACCGGCTTGACGTCGCGGATGTAGGCGCGCAGCGCCTTGAGGTCGCGCTTGTGGTCGACGCCGCGCACGACGATGAGCACCGGCCGGTCGCGGAAGTCGGTCTCGAACTGCGGCAGCGGGATCTTGCCGGAGAGCAGGTCGCGCTCCTCGATCATGTACTGCACGGTGTTGGCCGCGAACGCCTCGAGCGCCTCGCCGATCTCGTTGCGGCGCTTGGCGGTCAGCGCCTCGACGTTCTCGAGCTCCTGCTCGTTGCCCTCGGCCATCAGCTCGTCGCGACGCCATATCTGGCCGCCTCTGAGAACGATCGGGTCGCCGTCCTCGAGCGTCTCCATCAGGTCGGCGCCGGGCGCGTCGATCAGCGTGATGCCGGCCTGTACGACAAGCAGCGGGCCCATGTTCGGGTAGCTGCCGCTCGACGAGGGCGAGCAGTTGACGACGCCGGCGATCTCGCAGGCAACGAGATCTTCACCCGAGACCCGGTCAAGGTCGCGATGGTCGATGATGGCGATGTCCCCGGGGCGCAGCCTCTTGACGAGATGCTTGGTGCGCCGTCCGATCCGGGCGATCCCGGAGACTTCGGCGCTTGCCGCGTCACGCCTCGACGCGGTGGGGGGAAATACGGCCACGAAGGCAGCATTCTACGGGTCCCCGTGGATGTTCATGCTGCATGTTTACGGAGCGAGACTTCGAGCTGCCACAAACATCGTGACGAAGCGATCGTCGCCTCTGGCGCGGACGCAGCGCGCGCGGCGGGCCCCGGCCCGCAAGCGACCGAGGACAAAGCCACAGGCGTCGAGCGCGAGTCAGGCCGCCTTCAGCAGCTCGCGCGCGTGCCTCCGCGCCGCTCTGTCGTCCTCCTCGGCCCCGAGCATCCGCACCAGCTCGCCGAGGACGGCGTCTCTGTGGAGGTCAGTGACGGTCGTCGTCGCGGTCTCGCCGCCGCCGTCCTTCTCGATCCGGAAATGGCGGTCGGCGTGGGCGGCGACCTGCGGCAGATGGGTGATGCAGAGCACCTGCCGGCCGGCCGCGAGCGCGCGCAGCTGCGAGCCGACCGCGTGCGCAGTGCGCCCGCCGATCCCCGCGTCGATCTCGTCGAACACCAGCAACCCAGCGCCGTCGTTCACGCTGGCGTTCGCGACGCCGAGCAGCGCCAGCATCACCCGCGAGGTCTCGCCGCCGGAGGCGACGTCGCGCAGCGGCCCGGCCGGCACGCCGGGGTTGGCTGCGATCCGCAGCTCGACGGTGTCGTTGCCGGTCGCGTTGGGCTCGTCGCGCTCGCCGAGCGCGACCTCGAAGGTCGCGCCGCCCATCGCCAGCTCTCCGAGCCGCTCGCGGACCGCCTCGGCAAGCCCGGGCCCCGCCGCCTCCCGGGCGGCGCGCAGCTCGCCCGCAACGGCGTCGAGCGCCGACCGCGCGCCGTCGAGCTCCACGCGCGTCTCCTCCAGCGCCGCCTCGGCGCCGGTCAGCTCGTCACGCCGAGCGCGGCAGTGGGCGGCATGCGCAAGCACGGCCGCGACGGTGCCGCCGTGCTTGCGCTCCAGCCGCGCGTAGTCAGCGAGCCGGTCCTCGACCTCGTCGAGTCGGCCCGGCTCCCCCTCGATCCCCTGCTCGTACGCGCGCAGCTCGGTCCCGAGGTCGTCAGCCTCGAGCACCAAGGCGCGGTAGCGCTGGGCAAGCTCGTCAAGCTCGGGGTCGACCCCGGTCAGCGCGTCGAGCGCGGAGACCGCGCTTGCCAGCAGCAAGCCGGCGCCAGCCTCGCCGCTCTCCGGCGCGATCGCCTCGGCACCCGCGACCGCGGCGCCGCGCAGCCCTTCGAGATGCCGCAGCCGCTCACGCTCGCGCTCGAGCTCCGCCTGCTCCTCCTCGCTTGGGTCGACCTCGTCGATCTCGCTCAGCTCGAACTCGAGCAGCCCGAGCTCTCGCTCGCGCGCGCCGCCGATCGCCCCCAGCTCCTCGGCCCGTCTCGTCAGCGACCGCAGCCGCGCGTGGGCCGCCGCTGCGCGGGCCCGCCGCTCGCGCTGCTCGGGGCCGCAGAAGCCGTCAAGGATCTCGAGCTGGGCGGAAGCGAGCACGAGCCGCCGATGCTCGTGCTGTCCGTAGAAGGCGAGCAGCTCGCCGCCGATCTCGCGCAGTTCCCCGACCGTCGCCGAGCGCCCGTTCAGGTAGGCCCGCGTTCGCCCGTCCGGCCAGACGCGCCGAGCGAGCACCAGCTCCTCCGCGTCGTCGGGAAGCCGCTCGCCGAGCGCCTCGCGCAGCCGCTGCGGGAAG
The DNA here is from genome assembly GCA_036499225.1 of Conexibacter sp. GTDB lineage: Bacteria > Actinomycetota > Thermoleophilia > Solirubrobacterales > Solirubrobacteraceae > Conexibacter. The sequence goes on along the minus strand of DASYEC010000107.1, from coordinate 14,958 downwards.
TCGAAGACGCCCTCGACGTACGCCTCCGCCGCCCCCGGCCGCACGATCGCGCTGCGCGCCTTGCCGCCCAAGAGCAGGTCGAGCGCATGCGCGAGCATCGTCTTGCCCGCACCCGTCTCGCCCGTCAGCACGTTCAGCCCGGGCCCGAGGCGCAGCTCGGCCCGCTCGATCAGCAGAAGGTTCTCGACACGCAGCTCATGAAGCATGCGAGGCATCGAATCATCTCCGTCGGACAGAACAGACGTTCGCATGCGATGAGTTTCGCGCCCGCCCCGGGTCTCTCCTGCACGAACCGCAAACCACCGGACGACGGAGAGGACGATGCGAAAGCTTGTGTTGATGATGCAGGTCTCGCTCGACGGATGTGTCGCGCGGCAGGATGGCGAGCTGGAGTGGATCTTTCCGCAGTTTGACGACGGGCTGACCGAGCACACGCTCGGCGTGCTGGGCGGTGCGAGCGCGCATCTGATGGGCGCGGCGACCTACCGCGACATGGCCGCGCATTGGCCGGTCTCGGACGGGCCGATCGCGGCGTTGATGAACGAGATCCCGAAGGTCGCCTTCGCCGAGCGGCCGCTGGAGGCGACGTGGGCGACGACGCGCGTGCTTGAAGGCGGCGACGCGCTTGCCGAAGGGATCACCGCGCTCAAGCGCGAGGACGGGGACGGCGGCTATCTGCTCGCGCACGGTGGCGCCTCCTTCGCCCGCTCGCTGATCCGCGAGCGGCTCGTCGACGAGTACCGGCTCTCGATCCACCCGGTCGCGATCGGGACCAGCGGGCAGCGGATCTTCGAAGGGCCGCTCGGGCTGCGCCTGACCGGCGCGCGCTGCTTCCCCGCCGGCGCGGTCGCGGCGAGCTACGAGCCGGAGGGCTGAGCCAACGCGGCCGCCCAGCGCCTCGCTGGCTCCCGGGCGCCGGGGCCTAAGAGCCTCTTTCGTTCTGAAAGAGACTCTAAGCCCCGCTCGCCAGCCGCCCGAACTTCTCGCGCAGGCGGTGGTAGAAGCTGGCGCCTGAGGTTTGGGCGAGCGTGCCGATGTCGTCCTTGAAGCGGGCTGAGAGCGCTCCGCCGGGCGGCAGCTCGCAGATCGGGCGGCCGTCGACGCTCACGTCGACCGGCTCCTCGCGGGAGCGGTTGCGGATCGTGATCGGATCAGCCGGCGCGACGACCAAGGTCCGCGCGGTCAGCGAGTGGGGCGCGATGTACGAGACCGCGAGCCCCTCCACGCCCCACGCCATCACGGGGCCCCCGTTCGCCAGGTTGTAGCCGGTCGAGCCGGCGGGGGTCGCGACGACGAGGCCGTCGCAGCGGACACGCGCGACCTCCTCCTCGCCGACCTCGACCGCGAGGTCGGCGACACGCAACCCGGGCTGGCGGTGGAAGGAGACGTCGTTCATCGCCAGCCAAGCGCCGCCGCCGGTCTGCGCCTCGATCCCCGGCAGCGACAGCACCTCGAACTCGCCCCTGAACGCCTGCCGCAGCCCCTCGGCGACGTTGTCGGGCTCGATCGTCGCGAGGAAGCCGACCTCGCCGAAGTTGACGCCGAAGACGGGGATCCCCGTCCGGGCGTAGGCCCGCAGCGCATGCAGGATCGTGCCGTCGCCGCCGAGCACGACGCAGAGGTCGGCCTCCGGCCCGACCGGCGCATCGACCTCGATCCCCGGCTCCTCGTGCAGGTCGTGCTTGACGGTCTCCTCCGCCGAGAAGCGCAGCGTGTAGCCGGCGGCGCGCGCCGCGGCGACGAGCTCGCCGAGCGCCGCGCTCGTCTCGATCGGGCGACGGTGGGTGAAGACCGTCGCGAATCTGCGCTCGCTCATCGCTCGACCTCCCGAGCCGCTGCTTCCAGATCGTCGAGCGCGCCCGCGCGCCCGCCTTCGGCAAGTCGCACGAATGTCTCCCTGTTCCCCTTGGGCCCCGGGAGGCCCGACGACACATACCCGAGCACAGCCGCGCCGAGCTCCCGCGCGCAGGCGCCGACCGCGACGAGCGCGTCTCGACGGTCGGCGGCCTCGCGCACGACGCCGCCCTTGCCGACTCGCTCACGCCCGACCTCGAACTGCGGCTTGACCATCGCGAGGCCGTCGAACGTCTCCGCCATCGTCCCGAGCACCGCTGGCAGCACCTTCGTCAGCGAGATGAACGAGACGTCGGCGACGAGCAGGTCGGGCGCATACGGCAAGTCATCACGCGACAGGCGTCGCGCGTTGGCGCGCTCGAGCACGGTCACGCGCTCGTCGCTGCGGATCTTCCAGTCGAGCTCGCCGTAGGCGACGTCGAGCGCGACGACATGCTCGGCGCCGCGCTGCAGCAGGCAGTCGCTGAAGCCGCCGGTCGAGGCGCCGACGTCGATCGCGTGGCGGCCGCTGACGTCCAGCCCGGTCGCGTCGAGCGCGTTGGCGAGCTTGCGGCCGCCGCGCGAGACGAACGCGGGCGCCACAGCGACGTCGATCTCGACGTCGTCAGGGACCAGCTGGCCGGGCTTCTCGGCCCGTCGGCGCTCGCCGCCGAGCATCACTTCTCCGGCCAGAACGGACGCGGCCGCGCGCGAGCGAGAGGCGAAGACGCCTCGCTCCGCGAGCAGCGTGTCGAGTCGCATCTTCGTCGTCACCGCGCGAAACGCTACCGGCTCGACCATCCGTCTACCCGCTCGAAGATCCGTCCACGGCCTCGACGATCCGTCCGCCGGCCGGCCAATCGGCTCACTCCAAGGGCGCCCGCGGCCGATTCCCAGGGGCAGCACGACCTCCTTCCCCCGGCCCCGGCCCAACCCCTCACCTCCATGCTCAGACTCCCCGCGCGCTTCGCGCTGGCCGCGCTCGCCGCGGTCGCGATCGTCCCCGCCACTGCCGCGTCCGCGTCCGCCGCCAACGGCACCGTCCAGCTCACCTCGACGACGTTCACGACGACCGAGGGGGACGCCAGCGCCGCGATCACCGTCACGCGCTCGGACGCCAGCGGCGAGGGCCAGGTCCGCTACGGCGTCTGGTACGACCGCAGCGCCAGTCCCAGACAGGACTACCAGCCGGTCAACGGCCGGATCGACTTCGCCCCCGGGCAGAGCGAGGGCACCTTCTACGTCCCAGTCACCGACGACTCGATCGTCGAGGCGCCGGAGACCGTCAAGGTCGGCATCTACGGGCCGCACCCGATGAGCCTCGGCGTGGTCTCGCGCGCCGTGCTGACAATCCAGGACAACGACGCCGTCGCCGCCGACCGCGACCCGGTCAACCCGCTCGGCCTCGAGGTCGCGCCGACCAACGGCGACCCCCTTCAAGGCGCGCGCTTCTTCGTCGACAGAGAGTGGGGCCTCGCCGAGCAGGCGATAGCGAAGTACCGCACCCGCTCGCCTGGCTTCGCCGCGAAGCTCGGCGTGATCGCCGACCAGCCGGAGACCAAGCGCTTCGGCACGTGGACCAGAGACCCGCGCTTCGAGATCTCGACCTACCTGCAGCGCGTGCAGGAGACCGACCCTGGCTCGATCCCGCTGGCGGCGACCTACCGGCTCCAGCACCTTGAGTGCGGCGGCGTGTCCGACTCGCCGACCGACGTCGCCGGCTACGAGCACTGGTATGACCAGTTCGCCGCCGGGATCGGCAACCAGAGAATCGTCCTTTTCTACGAGATCGACGCGCTGATCACCTCGAAGTGCCTGTCGAAGACCGGCCTCAACCGCCGCACGCAGGAGCTGCGTTACGCGATCGACGTGCTCTCCAGACTGCCCCACGCCGTCGTCTACGTCGACGCCGGCAGCGCGCTGGCGCACTCGCCGAGCTACATCGCATGGATGCTCAGACGGGTCGGCGTCAGCAAGATCCAGGGCTTTTTCACCAACGCGACGCACCAGGACTGGACCAGCCACGAGATCAAGTACGGCCGCAAGCTGATCAAGCGGCTTGGCGGCAGACCGCACTTCGTGATCAACACGTCCGGCAACGGCCAGGGGCCGTCGATCCCGAGAAGCCGCGTCGCGGAGGGCAACTCCTACCGCTGCAACGCCCCCGACAACGGCCTTGGCCCGAGACCGACCTCCGACGTGCCCTCCAAGTACCGCCACCTCGACGGCCTCGTCTGGATCGGGAACCCCGGCCGCTCGGCCGGACCGTGCGCGCAGAAGCTCTACCCAGGCCAGAAGATCCCGCCCACGGGCGCCTTCTGGCTGCAGTACGCGATCCGGCTGATCGGTAACGCCAATTTCTCGATCACGTGAACGCGCCGGGCTTCGATTACCCGTTTACTCAGAGCTGACGCTGACTACCCAAACTTCCTCATCGCACACGAAAGCGGTGGGGAGGTTGTCAGCGCGCTGACATCGGCGCGAAGCGGGCACGGGTAGGTTTCGCGGCGAAAACGACGCTGGGAGGCCGTCGATCATGCGCCGTCGTGCCGTGCTCTTCACCGTGCCATTGTTTGCCCTGCTCGCGTTCGCTCCTGCGATCGCCCAGGCATCCGTCCGACTTACTTCAAGTAAATTCAGCGTCAACGAAGGTGCCGGCAACGCCGTCATAACGTTCGTGCGCGACGACGCCAGCCGCAGAGGCGAGGTCCGCTACGGCGCCTGGCACAGAAGCGCCCAGCCGTTTGAGGACTACACGCCCGTCAGAGGGCGCGTCGACCTCGCGATCGGGCAGAAGGAGGGGTCGTTCTCGGTCCCGATCGTCGACGACCCGCTCGTCGAGGGTCATGAGACGATCGCCGTCGGGATCTACGGGACCTACCCCGAGAAGGTCGGCAGACCGGACCGCGCGCTGCTGACGATCGACGACAACGACTCCGTCTCGACCGAGCCGCGCGACGCCGCCAACCCGCTCGCGATCAACCCCGCGCCGCCCGGCGCCAACCCGCTGCAAGGCGCGGTCTTCTACACGAACCCGGGCAAGACGCTCGCGGGCACCGTCGCGCACAGCATCCGCCGCAAGGCGCCGGCTGCCGCCAGAGCACTGTCGGTGATCGCAGACCAGCCGGAGACGAAGCGCTTCGGGAGCTGGAACAAGCAGCCCGGCTATGCGGTCGGGCAGTGGCTTTCGGCCGCCTACCACCACAACGCGAACGAGATACCGCTGCTGGCGACCTACCGCCTCAAGCACCACAGCTGTGGCGGCGTCAGCGACTCGGCGGCCCAGGCGGCCGCGTACAAGAAGTGGTACGCGAAGTTCGCGCAGGGGATCGGCAACCAGAGGGTCGTCGTCTTCTATGAGATCGACGCGCTGATCACGGCCAAGTGCCTCTCGAGTCACGGCCTGAACACGCGGATCGACGAGATGCGCTCGGCGATCGGCTCGCTGTCGACCCTCCCCCACGCGGTCGTCTACGTCGACGCCGGCGCCAGCGACGCGCGCCCGGCGGCGAACATGGCGAAGCTGCTGCGCAAGGTCGGCGTCGACCGGATCCAGGGCTTCTTCACGAACGCGACGCACCAGAACAAGACGGCGCGCGAGATCAAGTACGACAACAAGATCTCCAGCCGCATCGGCGGCAAGCACTACGTGATCAACACCGCCACGAACGGCAAGGGCGCGCTGCGGCCCAAGAGCCGCGTGCGGCTCGGCAACTCGATCCGCTGCAACGCCCCCGACCGCGGCCTCGGCCCCAGACCGACCTCGAGCGTGCCGCCGCAGTTCCCGCGCCTCGACGGGCTCTTTTGGATCGGCAACCCCGGCCGCTCGGCCGGCTCCTGCGGCAAGACCGACGCCGCGACCGGCGAGTTCGTGCTCAGCTACGCGCTCGACCTGATCAAGAACGCGAACTTCAACATGCCGAAGTAGGGACGCGGTCGCTGGGCCGTCGGCCGGGCTCGCGCTCGGCCGACGCAACGCGGCGGAGGCGCGTGTCGTAAGGGAGCTGCCGCGGGCGGCGCCGCCGCCCGCGCGCTTACTTGGTCGACGTGATCCGGTGCGTGCTGCCGACGGCCGCCAGCACGCGGTCGGCGATCGCTCTGCCGGTGAAGCCGACCGCTTCGTGCAGCAGCGCCGGGGCGCCGTGCGTGACGAACTCGTCGGGCAGGCCGACGCGGAGGATCCGTGAGGGGATCCCAGAGTCCGACAGCGTCTCCCAGACGCCGGTGCCGAAGCCGCCAGCGAGGACGCCCTCCTCGACCGTCACGAGCAGCTCGTGCTCGGCCTGCAGCTGGGCGATCAGCCCGGCGTCGAGCGGCTTCGCGAAGCGGGCGTCGGCGACGGTCGCGAGGATCCCGTGCTCGGCGAGCAGGTCGGCCGCCTCCAGCGCCTTGCCGACGCCGCTGCCGTAGCCGAGCAGCGCGACCTTCGCGCCGCCCTGGCGCAGGATCTCGCCGGTCCCGATCGGGATCTCGCTGGGCGTGCGCGGCAGCGCGACGCCGACCGCCTCGCCGCGTGGGTAGCGCAGCGCGATCGGCCCGTCGTCGTAGCGCAGGGCCGTGTGCAGCATGTGCACGAGCTGTGCCTCGTCGCGCGGCGCCATCAGCACCATGTGGGGCAGCGAGCGCAGGTAGACGATGTCGAAGACGCCGTGGTGCGTCGGGCCGTCGTCGCCGACGAGGCCGGCGCGGTCCATCGCGAAGACGACGTTCAGTCTCTGCAGCGCGACGTCGTGGACGACCTGGTCGTAGGCGCGCTGCAGGAAGGTCGAGTAGATCGCGGCGACCGGCTTGGCGCCCTGCAGCGCGAGGCCGGCGGCGAAGAGGATCGCCTGCTGCTCAGCGATGCCGACGTCGAAGTAGCGCTCCGGGATCTCTCTCTGCAGGATGTTGAGGCCGGTGCCGGAGTTCATCGCGGCCGTTATGCCCATCACGCGCTCGTCTCGGCGCGCCTCGCGCACGAGCGCCTCGCCGAAGACCTGCGTGTACGCCGGCGGCTTGCGCGGCGCGGCGCCGTTGGACGGCTTCGCCGCTGCCGGCGCCGACGGCACGGGCGCGCCGTTGGCGATCGACTTCGGCTTGGCGGCGTGCCACTTCTCCATGCCCTCCAGGCCGCCGTCCTCAGCCGGCGCGAAGCCCTTGCCCTTGACGGTCGAGACGTGCACGACGACCGGGCGACCAGCGGCGACGGCCTCTCTCAGCGCGACGCGCAGCGCCTTCACGTCATGGCCGTCGATCACGCCCATGTACGCCCAGTCGAGCTCTTCCCAGAGCATCCCCGGCGCCCAGAAGGCCTTGATCGACTCCTTCAGCTGCGGGCCCAGGTGGGCGAAGCGCTCGCCGATCACGCCGGGCAGCTTCGTCAGGCTGTCCTCAACGCCCTCGCGCGCCTTCCACAGCTTCGGGTTGAGCCGCACGCGGTTGAAGTAGCGCGACAGCGCGCCGACGTTCGGCGAGATCGACATGCCGTTGTCGTTCAGCACGACGACCATCGGGGTGCCGAGCCCGCCGGCCTGGTGGATCGCCTCGAAGGCGACGCCACCGGTCATCGCGCCGTCGCCGATCACGGCGACGACCGCGCCGTCCTCCCCCTGCCCGTGGCGCATCGCCTCTTTGAGCCCGACCGCGTACCCGATCGAGGTCGAGGCGTGGCCGGCGCCCATGATGTCGTGCTCTGACTCGCTGATCGCGCAGAACGGCGACAGCCCGCCGTACTTGCGGATCGTCGAGAGCCGGTCGCGGCGGCCGGTGAGGATCTTGTGCGGGTAGGCCTGATGGCCGACGTCCCACAGGATCTTGTCGCGCGGCGAGTCGAGCAGCGAGTGCAGCGCGACGGCGAGCTCGCACGTGCCGAGGTTGGCGCCGAAGTGGCCGCCGATCTCCCCAACCGTGTCGATGATGTGCTCGCGGACCTCCTGGGCGAGCTGCTGCAGCTGCTCGTCGGTGAGGTCCTTGAGGTCGGCGGGGCCGTCGACGCGCGGGAGGATCGGTTCGCTCATGAGGTTCGCGTGTAGATGAAGTCGGTGATCTGGGCCAGCTCTGGGGCGCCGCCAGGCGCCGCCTCGCTCAACGCGTCACGCGCGCCGCGATGGGACTCGGCCGCCAGCTCACGTGCCCGCTTGAGGCCGAACTCGCTCACGTACGTGCGCTTCCCGAGCCGTTCGTCACTGCCACTGGTCTTACCCAATGCGTCGTCGTCTCCGACGACGTCGAGGATGTCATCGACGATCTGGAAGAGCACACCAAGCTCGCTCGCGAAGCGGCGGAAGGCAGTGATTGTGGCAGGTCGCTGGGCGGGGTCGAGCAGCAGCGGGCACATGATCGACGCGCCGATCAGCCTGCCGGTCTTCAGCGCGTGGACATGCCGCAGGCCTTCCGCGCCGGCCGGAGCGGCGTCGGCGACGTCGAGGAACTGCCCGCCGACCATGCCGTTGACGCCGGTCGCCGCGGCCAGCTCGCGCAGCGCGGCAAGGACCGCCGCCGGCTCGCCTCTCTGCTGCTCTAGCACGTGCCGGAACGCCTCGGCGTAGAGGCCGTCGCCCGCAAGGATCGCGACGTTCTCGCCGTAGACGCGGTGGCAGGTCGGTCTGCCGCGGCGCAGGTCGTCGTCGTCCATCGCCGGCAGGTCGTCGTGGATCAGCGAGTAGGTGTGGATCAGCTCCAGCGCGGCCGCGAACGGCATCACGTCGCGGGCGTCGCGGCCGGTCGCGCGGGCGGTTGCCAGCGACAGCACGGGGCGTATCCGCTTGCCGCCGGCCAGCAGCGAGTAGCGCATCGCCTCGACGAGGCCTTCGACGCCGACTGTCTCTGCCTGCGCGAAGGCGAGGCCGTCGAGGTAGTGCTCGACCTCTTCGCGCAGCTCGTCGGGATAGGCGGGGGCGGTGGCGCTCATCTCGGCGTCAGCTCGTCGGCAGCGTCGTCTGGCCGGGCGCTGGCGGGTCGGCGGGGATGCGCACGCGCCGGTCGAGCTCGCCGGCGGCGTCGCCGGCAAGGCGCGCGCACTCCTCGACGAGGCGCGCCGCCTGCTCAGGCTCGAGCTCGCCGCCGCGCAGCTGTGCGGCGGCCTCTTCGAGCTGGCGGCTGACGTGCTCGAGCTGGTCGATGCTGCTCATCGCGCGGCGTCTTTGGCTGGAGTCGTGCCCTGGCCGCGCTGCTCGCGAAGGATCGCGGCGAGAATGCCGTTGACGAACGACGGCGCATCGGCGCCGCAGTAGGCCTTCGCTGTCTCGACCGCCTCGTCGATCGCGCCCTCGGGCGGGATCGGCCTCTCACCGGGGACGTCGCCGGGGTGCAGCATCTCCTGCAGCGATACCCGCATGATGGAGCGCTCCAACGGCGCGATCCGCTGCAGCGTCCAGCCTTCGGCATGACGGCCGATCAGCTCGTCGAACTCGGGCTGGCGGGCGAGGGCGGCTTGCGCCAGCGCGCGCGTGAAGGGCGGAGCGCTGCGCGGGAGCGTCTCCTCCAGCGATCGGCCGGTGAGGTCGTGCTGATACAGCGCGAAGACCGCTTCCCGTCGCTGATCGCTTCGGCGAGCCACGATCGGGGCTACGCGCGCGAGACGTATTCGCCGGTGCGGGTGTCGACCCGCACTCTGTCCCCGATATTGACGAACAGCGGGACGTTGACGTGCGCGCCGGTCTCAAGCGTCGCGGGCTTCGTGCCGCCGCCGGAGGCGGTGTCGCCGCGCAGGCCGGGCTCGGTCTCGGTCACCTCGAGGTCGACGGCGCTCGGCAGCTGGATGTCAGCGGGCGTGCCGTCGATCGACAGCAGGTCGACCTCGTCGCTGGCGCGCGTCCACTGCAGCGCCTCTCTGAGCGTCACCTCTGGGATCGCGATCTGCTCGAACGACTCGGCGTCCATGAAATGGGCATCAGCGCCGTCGGAGTAGAGGAACTGCATCTTGCGCACCTCTGCGCGGACCGCGCGGAACTTCTCCCCTGCGCGGAAGGTGCGGTCGATCACGTTGCCGTCGCTGGCGCGACGCAGCTTCGTGCGGACGAAGGCCCCGCCCTTGCCGGGCTTGACGTGCTGGAACTCGAGGACCTTGAAGATCGTCCCGTCCACTTCGATGTGGTTGCCGTTTTTCAGCTGGTTCGTGGAAATCATCCGAACGGGGATTGTAGGGAGAGCAGCGGGCGGCAGCGCACGGCCGGCGCGCCGCATGTCCGTCCGCCCCGTACGCGAACATATGTTCGATGACGCGACCGCTGCGATCAACCCCACCGCCGGAGCGCCGGGCTTTCGGCCGGACCGTCCGCGAGCAGCGCGGCCGCGCGGGCATCTCGCTCGTCGAGCTGAGCGACTTCACGCGCGTGGACGAGGGCTATCTCGCCGCGGTCGAGCGGGGAGACGTCGAGCCGACGCTGCGGACGATGTCGCGGATCGCTGCCGGGCTGGAGATGCCGCTCTCGGAGCTCGTCGCGCGTTGGGAGCGGCAGGTGTCCGATCGAGCGCGAGGCTAGCCTTGGCACGTGCGCTCCGCTCGCCCCCTGCCGCTGGTGCTGCTCGCGCTCGCCTCTGCCGGCGGCGTCGCGGCGACCTACGAGCTGCTCGTGCGCACGAGCCACGGGCAGCGGCTCGACCAGGGCGCCTTCGACGGCCGCGCGCTGGCGACGGCGACCGCGCACGACGCCGCGCAGCATCTGCTGACGACGATCTCCGTCGGCACGCTCGTGATCGCGGTGGCGGTGCTCGTCGTGCAGGCGCTGCTGCGGCGGCGGATCGGGCTCGCGCTCGCGGCCGGGACAGTTCTCGGCGGCTCGATCGTCACGACGCAGGTGCTCAAGGACGTGCTGCTGCGGCCGGACCTCGTCGTCGACGGGCGGTTGTGGGAGAACAGCTTCCCCAGCGGGCACGCGACGATCGCCTTCGCCATCGGCGTCGCGGCGACGTTGGTCGCGCCCGCGACGGTCCGCAAGCCGGTCGCGTTCCTCGCCGTCTTGTACGGGGCGGCGGTTGGGATCGCCGTCGTCGCGGCCGGCTGGCATCGGCCGAGCGACGTCGCCGGCGCCTTCTTCGTCGTGACCGGCTGGGCGGCGGTGATCGCGCTCGTCGGCGCCCGCTCCGTCCGCCGCCGTGGTGACACGTCGAGCTGGCGCCGCGCCTCCCCCGCGCGAGGGTCGGTGCTCGTCGGCGCGCTGCTCGTCGGCGCCGGGTATCTGGCGACGCTCGCCTTCGCCGCCGCCGGCCGTGCGGGCGCGGTCGACTGGACCAGCGTCGACGGCGCCTTCGCCGCCGCCTGCGTGACGATCGTCGGCCTCGCCGCGCTGCTGATGGCGGCCCTCCTCGGCGCCCTCCACGCCTCGCTGCCGCAGAGCGCGGCGGTCCGCGGCAGGGCGCCCGCGCGCTGAATGGGTTGAAATGCGCTCACCGTTCAGCGCATCGGTTATCTTCGGCAGATGCGGCGGGGCCCGCACCGCCTGACCGCAGATCGTCGTGTGCCGGGCAGCCCGACGCTCGCGTCGAAGCTGAGCTCGCCGAAGCGAGGCAGGCGGATCGTCTCCGCGGGACTCAAGCTCGGCAGTCATCGGGCGATGGTCATCAGTAGGAGACGGCGGCACGACACGAATGCACCGCTTTTCGCGAATCTGGGCGTATCGGGACTTCCGCTGGCTGTTTCTCAGCCAGACGGTTTCGACGACCGGCGACCGGATCGTCCTTGTCGCGTTGGCGCTCCTCGTCACCGAGCAGACCGGCTCGACCGCCGATCTCGGGATCGTGCTCGCCGCGTATACCGCCGCGAACGTCGCCTTCCTGCTGCTCGGCGGCGTCTGGGCCGACCGCCTCCCCCGCCACCGCATCATGCTCAGCACCGACCTGATCCGCGGGACGCTTCACGCGCTGCTGGCGGTCCTCGTCTTGACCGGGAGCGTGACGCTGGGGGAGCTGATCGTGATCGAGACGCTGTTCGGGGCCGCCGAGGCGTTCTTCCGCCCCGCCTATAGCGGCCTGATCCCGCAGACGGTCCCCGAGCCGCTCATTCAGGAGGCGAACGCGCTCAACAGCCTCACGCAGACGATCGCGGAGTTCGCTGGGCCGGCGCTCGCGACTGGCCTTGTCCTGGCCGTCGGGACCGGCGCCGCCTTCGCGGTCGACTCCGCCACGTTCTTCGTCAGCGCCGGCCTGCTGGCGCTCGTGCGGCCGCGCCCGCGCGGCGCGTCGGGCCCGCGCGCCTCTGTCCTGAGAGAGCTGCGCGAGGGCTTCGAAGAGGTCCGCAGCCGCACATGGGTGTGGGTCACGATCGCCGTCTTCTCATTCCAGCTGCTCGGCGGCTACGCGACATACGTGGTGCTTGGCCCGACCGTCGCCGAGCAGCAGTACGGCGACCCGGCCTTGTACGGCTGGCTGGCCGCGAGCGTCGGCTTCGGCACCGCGATCGGCTCGCTGCTGGCGCTGCGCTGGAGGCCAGCTCGGCCGGTCGCGCTCGGGATCCTCGCGACGCTGCCGTTCTGCCTGATGCTCGCCGCCTTCGCGGCCGGCATCCCGCTCGCCGCGATCCTCCCGTTCGGCGCGCTGACCGGCATCGGCGTCGCGCTGTTCGGCGTCTGGTGGCAGACGGCGCTCGCCGAGCGGGTCCCGCCGCAGGCGCTTTCGCGCGTCACGTCATACGACTGGATGGGATCGCTCGCGCTGCTGCCGATCGGCTACGTCGTCGTCGGCTTGCTGGCGCAGCACCTCGGCGCGCAGAGCGTGATGGTCGTCGGCGGCCTGCTGGCCGGCGCGGTGCTGCTGCTCGGCCTCGTCCCGCGCGAGACGCGCGAGCTGGGGCGCGAGCGGGCGGTCAGGAGCTGAGCACGGCCGGCTAGCCGGCGCCGCAGGAGGGCGTCAGCCGAGCGGTGGCCGCCCGCCCCCGCCCTACCCGACGTCGGTCAAGTCCTTCGGCAGCCCGCTCAGCACCTCGTGGCCGTTGTCGGTCACGAGCACGAGGTCCTCGATCCGCACGCCAAGCACGTCGGGCAGGTAGACGCCCGGCTCGACCGTGACGATGTAGCCGGGCGCGAGCGTCGCGGTCGACTGCTTCGACAGCCGCGGCCCCTCGTGGATCTCCATCCCGACCCCGTGGCCGAGGCTGTGGCCGAAGCGCTCGCCGTGGCCAGCGGCCTCGATCAGGTCGCGTGCCGCGGCGTCGGCGTCTCTGGCGGTGACCCCCGGCCCAACGGCGGCCAGCCCGGCGAGCTGGGCCGTCCGGACCAGCTCGTAGACCTCGCGCGCCTGCGCGTCGACCTCACCCGCGGCATACGTGCGCGTGCAGTCCGAGAAGTAGCCGTCGAGCTCGGCGCCCCAATCGACGACGACGAGGCTGCCGGCGGCGATCTTGACCTCGCGCGGCGTCGCGTGCGGGAGCGCGCCATGGCCAGCGTGCGCGACGATCGTCGGGAAGCCCGCGGCCTGCGCGCCGAGCCGCTGCATCTCGTGCTCGATCGCGAGCGCGACCTCGCGCTCCGTGCGGCCGATCAGGCCGCCTTCCATCACGACCGTCCGGACGGCCTCGTCGGCCAGCACAGCGGCGGCGCGGACCTGCGCGACCTCGGCCGCGTCCTTCACCAGCCGCAGCTCCTCGACAAGCCCGCCGGCGGGGACGAGATCGACGCGCTCGGGCAGCAGCTCGCGCAGCCGTCTGTGCGTGCGGACGGAGAGCGTCTGGTCGTCGAAGCCGAGCCGCAGCGGCCCGTCGGGCAGGCCGGTCGCGACCTGGTCGAGCAGGTCGGTCTCGCCGATCACGCGATCGAAGCCGTGGACCTGATCCTGCGCCTGCGTCACGTAGCGGAAGTCGGTGACGAAGCGGCGCACGCGCTCGCCGACGACCGCGAGGCCGTTGGAGCCCGTGTAGCCGGTGAGGTAGCGGACGTTGACGAGGTTGGTGACGAGCAGCGCGTCGAGCTCGCGCGCGGGCAGCAGCTCCGCGAGGCGGTCGGCGCGGCCGGTCGTGCTGGCAGTTGTGGGCATGCCTGCTTCTCCTTAGTGGGTCTCGCGCGACGCGGCCTCGGCTTGCTGTCTGATGTCCAGCGCCTCGCGTATCCGCTCCAGCGCGTCGCGGTAGCCGGCCGGGCCCATCCCGGAAACCGTCGCGATGCAGAGGTCGCGGAGGACCGAGTGCTGGCGCCACTCCTCGCGCGCCTTGACGTCGGAGAGGTGGATCTCGACGGCCGGCAGGCCGGCGATCTCGAGCGCGTCGCGGATCGCCCACGAGTAGTGGGTCCACGCGCCTGGGTTGAGGATCAGCGCGTCAGCCATTTCGCGGGAGCGGTGGAGCTGCTCGACGAACTCGCCCTCGTGGTTGGTCTGGAAGAACTGCACGCGCAGCCCGAGCGTGTCTGCGTAGCCGGTGATCGTGCGCTCGAGCTGGTCGAGCGTCAACGTCCCGTAGTGGCTGGGGTCACGGCGGCCGAGCTGGTCGAGGTTGACCCCGTGCAGCACGAAGACGCGCACTCCGCGCGGGCTCATCGCCGGGTGCTCCCAGCCCGGGCGAGCTCGGCGACCGCGGCACGCAGGTCCTCGTCGCCGACCTGGCAGCCGGGGCGCGCGGCGCCGGGGCCGTCGAGCAGCACGAACGGAACGGGCGCGCCGGTGCGCCGCTTCTTGTCGCGCGCCGTCGCGGCGACGACGGCGTCGAGGTCGACCTCAGCCGGGTCGAGCTGCGTCGGCAGCCCCTGCGCGCCGAGCAGCGCGGCGACCTCGTCGCGCAGCGCGTCCTGGCCGGAGAGCCTCAGCGCCGCGAGCAGGCCGAGGCCGACCGCTTCGCCGTGGCGGTACTTCGCGTAGGCGGTCACGGTCTCGATCGCGTGGCCGACGGTGTGGCCGAGGTTGAGCACCTGGCGCACGCTGCCGTCGCGCTCGTCCATCGCGACGACGGCCAGCTTCGTGCGGGCGCAGGCGAAGATCATCTCCTCGTCGGGCGCGTCGCCAGTTCGCACGCGCTGCCACAGGTCGCCGCCCGCGATCAGCGCGGTCTTCAGCACCTCGGCGTAGCCGGCGGCGGCCTCTTCGCGCGGCAGCGTCGCGAGCGTCTCGACGTCGACGACGACCGACGACGGCTGGTGGTAGGCGCCGACGTAGTTCTTCGCGCTCGGCAGGTCGACGCCGGTCTTGCCGCCGTACGCCGAGTCGACCTGCGAGACGAGCGTC
>DASYEC010000106.1:0-163406 GCA_036499225.1 Conexibacter sp. | reverse complement strand
CGCCCGCTTCTTCACCAAGGCGCTGACCGACATCGGGGTGCTGGGCGTGCAGGAGCCCTTCGCCAGCCTCTTCACCCAGGGCATGATCACCCGGGACGGGGCGAAGATGTCGAAGTCGAAGGGCAACGTGATCAGCCCGGCGACCTACGTCGACAGATACGGCGCCGACACCGCGCGCTGCTACCTGCTGTTCATCGGCCCGCCCGACCAGGACGCCGACTGGTCCGACGAGGGCGTCGAGGGCGTCAACCGCTTCCTCGCCCGCCTCTGGCGCCTCGGCCACGAGCTCGGAGCCGGCCCGTCGGGCTCGCCGTCGCCGGCCGACCTTGCCGGCATGTCCGAGGCCGACGCCGCGGTCGCGCGCAAGGCGCACTGGGCGATCGAGAAGGTGACCGCCGACATCAGCGGCCGGTTCGCCTTCAACACGGCGATCTCGGCCGTGATGGAGCTCGTCAACGAGTGCTACCGCCACCGCGAGACCGCCTCCGCCGAGATCCTGCGATTCGCCGCCGCGACCGGCGCGTCGCTCGTCTTCCCGTTCGCGCCGCACACGGCGAGCGAGGTCTACGAGCTGACGACCGGCGAGCGCGTCTGGGAGCAGCCGTGGCCGGAGGCCAACCTGGAGATGCTCGTCGCTGACACCTTCGAGCTGGTCGCGCAGGTCAACGGCAAGGTCCGTGACCGCCTCATCGCGCCCGCCGACGCGACGAAGGACCAGCTCGAGCAGCTCGCCCGCACGGCCCCGAACGTTGTAGCCCACCTCGACGGCAGAGAAGTCGTCAAGGTGATCGTCGTGCCGGGCAAGCTCGTCAACCTCGTCGTCCGTTAGCGGTTGGCCGGGCGGTGCGCGACCGCCCGCACATCGCCGTGATCGGCCCGGCCGCGCCGTCCCCTGAGGAGGCGGCGCGCGCCTTCGAGGTCGGCGAGCTGCTCGCGCGCGCCGGCGCGGTGATCGTCTGCGGCGGCGGCAGCGGCGTGATGGAGGAGGCGTGCCGGGGCGCGAAGGCCGCTGCTCCAAAAAAGACCGTCACGATCGGGATCCTCCCCGGGACCGACCGCTCCGCCTCCAACCCGTTCGTCGACGTTGCGATCCCGACCGGCCTCGGCGAGCTGCGCAACGGCTTGGTCGTCCGCGCGGCCGACGCGCTGATCGCAGTCGGCGGCGCGTTCGGAACGCTGTCGGAGATCGCCTTCGCGCTGAAGGCGGGGAAGCGGGTCGTCGGCTTGGGGACCTGGGAGCTCTCGCGCGCGGGAGAGACTGACGCGACGATCCTCGTCGCACACGATCCAGCCGACGCGGTCGCGTTCGCATTAGCAGCGCCTTAGCGTGCAGATGTGCGCGAAAGCGCGCACACGCGATTGACTTCAACCAAAACCGACCATATGGTCCCACCAACTTGGCGGGGCCCTCGCTCCGCGTGAGAGGTCGGCAGAGGAGACACGATGGAACGACGGCACGACGGTGCCGGCAGCAAGCCGGGCAAGCGCCACGATGGCGCGGATGGCGCGGCCGACGGCGAGCCTGCTGCGGAGCCGCGCGGCGCGATCTCGCGGCGGCGGGCGCTGCAGCTCGGCGCGATCGCAGGCGCTGGCGCGCTCGGTGCAAGCGGCGCCAGCGCTGAGGCGAAGGGCGTCGACGGGATCTTCGGCGGGATCTTCGACCCGCTCCACGTCGACGCGGGCCATCTGCCCGGCACGAAGGGGTTCGGCGACCCCGACCGCGCCGTCCAGCCGAAGTTCCGCTGGTGGTGGCCGAACGCCGAGGTCGACGACGACGAGATCGCGCGCGAGATCGACGAGATCGCCGACGCGGGCTTCGGCGGCGTCGAGATCGCCGACGTCCATCGCAGCGTCAAGACCCCGATGGACGTCGCCAGCTCTGGCTGGGGCTCGCCGCGCTGGACCTCCGCCGTCGCGACCGCGCTCGCGCAGGCGCAGAAGCGCGGGATGACGGTCGATGTGACCGCGGGCCCGAGCTGGCCCGCGGCCGCGACAACGATCACGCCTGACAGCGACGGCGCGATCAAGGAGCTCGCGCACGGCCTCGTCGTGCTCACGCCCGGCCAGGCGTACAGCGGCCCGGTCCCCGACCCCGTCATCGCGCCGGTCGCCGCGGCGACGAGACGCAAGCTGATCCGCGTCGAGGCCGCCTGCGTCGTCGCCGGCAGAGACGTCACGAGACGGCCGGTCGCGATCCAGCGCGCGACGCTCACCGACCTGACGGACACCGTCAGAGCGGACGGCACGATCGCGTTCACCGCCCCGACCACCGGCGCGCAGTGGGTGCTCGTCTCCTACTGGGAGCGCGGCTCCGGCCAGCAGCCTGAGGCCGGACCGTTCGCGACGCCGACCGCGTACGTGATCGACCACTTCAGCAACGCCGGGTCGCAGGCGCTGATCGACACGTGGGAGCAGCGGATTCTCACGCCGACCGTGAGAAAGCTGCTGCAGAGAGTCGGCGGCACGCTGTTCGAGGACTCGCTCGAGATCGAGACCGACGCGACGCTGTGGACGCCGAAGATGGCGCAGGCGTTCAGCGACCACCTCGGCTACGACGTGATGCCGGTGATCGCCTCCTGCATCGAGCAGGACGAGAAGTACGTCTTCGACTTCGACGACGGCACGCATGTCCGCTTCCGCAACGACTACAACGACACGCTCTCGCAGCTCTACATCGATCACCACATCGGCGTGCTGCAGCCGTGGGCGCACTCGCTCGGGCTGAAGATGCGCGTCCAGCCCTACGGCCTGCAGACCGACGCGATGATGGTCGCCGCGCTGCTCGACATTCCCGAGGGCGAGTCGCTCGGCTTCAAGAACCTCGACGACTACAAGTCGCTCGCGGGCCCGCGCGACGTCGGCGGCAGAAGAATCGTCTCCAACGAGGCGGCCGGCCTCGCCGGCGCGGCGTACAGCGTCGCCTGGGACGTGACGCTGAAGAGACTGATGCCGCAGTACTCCGCGGGCGTCAACCAGGCGGTCTTCCACGGCTTCGCCTACCGCGACTACCCGGGCGCCGCGTGGCCCGGCTACGCCGCCTTCAGCCCGTACGACGGCGCGCCCGGCTACGGCGAGGCGTGGGGCCCGCGCCAGCCGACGTGGGGCCACGTGCCGGACATCGCCGGCTACCTGACGCGCACCCAGCACGTGCTGCAGCTCGGCGTCAACCAGGTCGACGCGGCCTTCTTCCGCCAGAAGGGCTACGTCGGCTCCGGCTTCGGCGCCGCCTGGTTCACGACCGACGGCGTGCAGGTCGGCTGGACGCACAACTTCCTCGCGCCGCGGCTGCTGCACCTGCCGAGCATGCAGGTGAGAAGCGGCCGGCTCGCGCCCGACACGCCGAGTTACAAGGTGCTCGTCTTCGAGGGCGACGCCTTCGTCGGCAAGGAGCCGGCGCTGCAGCTCGACTCGGCGCAGCTGCTGCTCTCCTTCGCAAAGGCCGGCCTGCCGATGATCGTGATCGGCAACTGGAGCGCTCCGGTAACGCCGGGCTACTCCACGCCGGCGGAGCTCGCACAGCTCAAGACGCTGGTCGACCAGCTGCTCGCGCTGCCGAACGTGAAGAACGTCGTCGACCGCCCGAATGTGATCGACGGCCTGACCGCCCTCGGGATCCCGCGCGACGTCGAGTACGCGACGAGATCGCTGCTGCTCAACGCCCACCGCGTCAACGACGACGTTGACTACTTCTACTTCGTCAACTCCGACCCGGCGAGAGTCGTCGACGACGAGATCACGCTGACGCCGACCGCGCGCGGCCAGGTCGCGCCGTTCACGCTCGACGCGTGGTCGGGCGAGGTCACGCCGATCCCGCAGTACAGCGAGGCGGACGGCAAGATCACGGTGCGCGTCACGCTCAAGCCGGGCCAGACGACGATCGTCGCGCTCGCCGGGCAGACGTGGTGGAACCGGCTGCTCGAGGGCCAGGAGGCCCATGTCACAAGCACGGAGGCGAGCTCGGTCCGCGCGGACAGAAAGCGGCTCGTGATCCGCTCCTCCGTCGGCGGCAGCTACAAGACGACGCTGTCGGATGGCCGCACAGTGAAGGCGACGATCCCGGACGTGCCGGCGGCGATGCCGTTGGCTTCATGGTCCCTGGAGATCGAGGACTGGCAGCCGGGAACGCAGCCGTGGGAGACGATCAGACCGCGCAGAACGATCGCGCTCTCGGCGCTCGCTCCATGGGTTGCGATCCCGGGCCTGGAGAACGCCTCCGGGATCGGCCGCTACACGACGACGGTCACGCTCGGGAAGGATTGGAACGACGGTCTCGGCGCGCTGCTCGACCTCGGCGAGGTCTACGACACCTTCCGGGTGTTCGTCAACGGCAAGTCGCTCGGGCCGCTCGACCAGCTCAACACGACTGTTGACGTGGGCGACGCGCTGAAGCAGGGCAAGAACACGCTGTTGGTCGAGGTCGCCTCGACGCTCAACAACCGCCTGCGGGTCAGCAACCCGGCGGTGTTCGGCAAAAACAAGCCGGTCAACTACGGCCTGATCGGCCCGGTCAGCCTCCTGCCATATGGCGAGGCGGTGCTGCCGAAGAAGTAGGCGTGGCGTTGCGATGGCGTGACGCACGCGCGTAGCGCCGTCGCGGGGGCCGGCCATAGCGTCGGCCCCCATGCCGCAGCCGACGAAGCCCCAACTGGCGATCTACGCCGCCTTCGCAATCGCCGTCCTCCTGATCGGAGCGCGCTTCCTGCGTAGTCATGACGACGCGAGCGGGGGTGGGGGGACTACGAGCGGGTTGGTGGCGGGGGAGTCAGGCGGGGATGGGTCGGACGGCGCGGGTGGCTCGGGCCGGGCGGGTGGCCTGGACGCGGGCGGCTCCGGCGAAGCCGGCGCGTCGGGCGCCGACGCCTCGGGGTCGCTCGACGGGGGTGCGGGGGCGGACGGCGGGAGCACGGGATCGGACGCGGGGACCAGCGGCTTCGGTGAAGGCGCTGGGGAGTCCGCAGCGGTTGCGGGCGAGGACGGTGCCGGCGGCGCGGCCGAGATCGTCGTCGACGTGAAGGGCGCGGTGCGCCATGCCGGCGTCTACCGCCTCGCGCCGGGCTCGCGGGCGCTCGACGCCGTGCGTCGGGCCGGCGGGATGACCCACGCGGCCGATCGTCTCGGCGTCAACCTCGCCGCTCCGGTCACCGACGGGGGCGAGGTCGTCGTCCCCAGACGCGGCGCGCCCGGCATGAGCGCCACGCGCGGCACGGTGGCGCCGCCGTCGTCGAGCGCTGCCGGCGCGGGGGAGAGCGAAGCTGCGGCCGCTCCGGACGTCCCGCTCTCGATTGACATCAACACCGCCAGCGAGCAGGAGCTGGAACAGCTCGACGGCGTCGGCCCAGCGACCGCGGCCAAGATCCTCGAGTACCGCCAGCTCCACGGCGGCTTCAAGTCGATCGACGAGCTCGACGAGGTCTCCGGCATCGGAGAAGCCAAGCTCGCCGCGATACGCGCCCAACTGGGCAGATGACCGTTCGATGAGCGACTGGCTCGGCGGGCGGCTCGCGCAGCTGCGCGAGTACCCACGCCACATCGTTCTCGGCGCTCTTGTCGCGGGGTTGCTCGCGATGCCGCTGGCGCCGACGTACGTCGTCCTGGTGGCGCTGGCCGCGGCGGCGCTGGCCGGGCGGCCGTTGATCGCGCTGCTGGCGGTGACTGCGGTGCTCGCTGGGGCGATTGGCGCGCAGGCGCGGCTCGCGGCGCTCGACCGCACGGTGTTGCCGCCGTACTTCGGATCGACGGTGGTCGCCGACGCGGTCCTGCTTGAGCAGCCGCGGCCTGTCCAGTACGGGGCGACGGCGCTCGCGCAGCTTCGGGCGGTTGCTCCATCAGGCCGGCCGCTGCTGCCCGCCGCCGATGGAGAGCGAGTGATGCTGCGGCTGCTCTCGAGAACCGTCTGGCCGGCCGTGGCGACCGGGAGGGTCGTGCGGGTGACCGGCCGGCTTCGGGCGCTTGGGCCGTTCGAGCAGCACTACGCCCGCAAGGGCGCGCATGCGGCGATATCGCTCGACACGGCTGCGGCGACTGGCCAGCACCGCGGCGGGCCGTGGCGGTTGGTCGACGTCATTCGCGGCCGTGCGGAGCAGGCGCTCTCGGCCGGGCTCGCGAGACCGCAGGCGGCGCTGCTGCGCGGGATGGTGCTCGGGCAGGACGAGGCGCTCGACGAAGCAACGCGCGACGAGTTTCAAGCAGCCGGACTCAGTCACGTTCTGGCTGCCTCCGGCCAGAACGTCGCACTGCTGCTTGCGCTCGCGCTGCCGGTGCTTGCGTTCGCCGGCCTCGGCTGGCGGCGGCGGCTCGCCGTCGCGCTCGGGCTGATCGCGCTCTACGTCCCGCTCGCGGGCGCCGGCCCGTCGATCCAGCGCGCGGGCGTGATGGGCGCGGCGACTACGGCGGCCGCGCTCGCCGGGCGCGCGCCGTCACGCTGGTACGCGCTGCTGCTCGCGGCCGCCGTGACGCTCTTGCTCAACCCGCGCGCCGCGGCTGACCCCGGCTGGCAACTGAGCTTTGCCGCGGTCGTCGCGATCGCACTGGCGACGCCGGCGATCTCGGAGCGGCTGCGCCGACGGCGCGTACCGGCGCCGGTCGCCGACGCGGCGGCGATGTCGCTCGCCGCGACACTCGGCACGGCGCCGCTGATCGCGTACGACTTCGCCCAGTTCTCGCTCGTCTCGCTTGCCGCGAACATGCTCGCCGCGCCCGCGATCGCGCCGCTGATGTGGCTCGGCATGATCGCTGCCGCGCTCGGGCAGCTCGCCGCCCCGCTCGCGATCCCGCTCAACACGCTCAACGGGTACCTGCTCGGCTACGTCGGCGCCGTCGCCCACACCAGCGCCGGGGTGCCGCACGCCAGCATCGCCGTCGCGATCCCCGGCCTCACCGCCCTGATCGCGATCTACGCCGCCCTCGCCCTTGGCATTGCGCTTCTCCGGCGCAACAGTCGAGCGACGTAGCGGTGAACTACACTCGCGCCGTGCCGCCGAGATTCAAGCCTGCCTACCTCATCCACGGTGACGACCACGGTCGGATCGCGGAGCGGCGGGCGAGACTGCGGGCGCTCGCCGAGCAGGAGAGCGGGTCGCAGGGGATCGAGGTCTTCGAAGGCGAGACCGCGACGGCCGAAGCGGTCGCTGCGGCGCTGTCGGCAATGACCTTCGCGATCGGTCGCCGCTTCCTGATCATCGACGGAGTCGAGAAGTGGAAGGCCGCCGACATGGCCGTCGTCGAGCCGGCGCTCAGAACGCTCGCGCCCGACACCACCGTCGTCTTCTTCGGCCGCGAGGAGGGGCGCGCGAAGGTCCCCGACAGGCTGGTCGCCGCCGTCAGAGCGATCGGCGGGGACATCAGCACCGAGGCGACGGTGAAGCCGTGGGACCTTCCGAGATGGGCGGTCGCGCAGGCGCGCTCGCTCGGGCTCGAGCTGCATCCCGCCGCCGCCAGAGCGCTCGTGCTGCACGTCGGCGAGCGTCAGCAGCGGCTGCTGCGCGAGCTGGAGAAGCTCGCGCTCGAGCTCGGTGACGGCGCGCGCATAGACCTCGAGCAGATCGAGGAGATGACCGCCAACTCCGCCGAGCGCAAGAGCTGGACGCTCGCCGACGCGCTCGTTGCGCGCGACGGAGCCTCCGCCACACGTGCCTACTTCGAGTTGCGCGCGCAGGGCGAGCGGCTTGCCGGCCTGCTCTACACGATCGCTCGTCGCCTGCGCGACGCTCTCGACGTCGCGGAGCGGATCGAGGCAGGGGAGTCGCCCTCACAGGTCCGCCGCAGCCTGCGGATGCCGCCGAAGGCCGCCGAGCGGTTCGTCGCCGACGTGCAGAGAACCGACGTCACCGGCCTGCGCGAGGCGCTCATGGTCGTCGCCGACCTCGAGCTCGCCTCCCGCGGCGGCGCCGGCTCCAAGCTCGGCGAAGACACGCTCGCGATCGAAGCGATCGCCCGCATCGCCGCGTAGCCGTCGAGCGCGGCTAAACGACTGTCGCGCCGACGCCGAACGCCGAAGCGCTCGCGCACGCGTGACAGCCGCTGCAAAGGCCGTTGCAGCGCGACCGATTAGGACCGCCCACGCGCCTTCTCGGCGGACGCATTGCGCCATCGCGCGCGCCCAACCGCCATGAGCCGCACCCCGCGCACGCCGACAACAGGAGATCCCTGCCCGCCCACGCAAACGAGCCGCGCTTTCGCACGGCTCGCCAACGGTCCTGCTCTTACGTTTTGGAGGAGAAGCGCCTACGCCTCGCCACCGCGGCCCGCAAAGATGCGGGCTGCGCGCGCCTTCTTACGGGCGCCGGTGTTGCGGTGGAGCGCGCCGCGCTTGACGGCCTTGTCGATCGTCTGGACCAGCTCACGGTGCACCGGGGTGGCGTCCGCTCTGTCGCCCTCGCCCGAGACAAGCGCCTCGAGACGACGGAAGGTGGTCTTGATCTTCGACGTGTAGCGGCGGTTTTCGAGCCGCTCACGCTCAGCGCGAATGATGCGCTTCTTCTGGGAATGAATGTTGGCCATAAGAATTTGGCCACGGTCAGGGCCGCAGCGGCGTCGTACTATAGCGCGCTCGTGGCAACCGAGACAGCAGACGAAGAGCGCGCCGCCGCGTCCCAACCTGCGGCGCCGCAGAACGATCACCGCCGACGGATCGCGCGCAACACAGCGATCTTCTCGATCGCCACCGGGCTGTCTCGCATAGCGGGCCTGATTCGCGAGATCGTCGCATCGAGCTTCTTCGGCACGAGCGGGGCTTTTTCGGCTTTCACGATCGCCTTCCAGGTCCCCAACCTGGTGCGCTCCCTGTTCGCCGACGCGGCCCTGTCAGCAGCCTTCGTGCCGGTCTTCGCGGAGCTGCTGGAGAGAGGCAGAAAGAGAGAGGCGTTCCGCCTCGCCTCGACGCTCTGCTTCGTGATCCTGATCGCGCTCGGGATCATCACGGCGCTGTTCATCCTCGCGGCCGGCGTGATCATGCCGCTGTTCACCGCGGACACGTTCACCCCGCACCTCAACCAGCTGACGATCGGCCTCAGCCGCGTGCTGTTCCCGATCGTCGTCTTGCTCGGGGTGAACGGGCTCGTCGTCGGGATCCTGAACGTCTACGAGCACTTCACGATCCCAGCGATAGCGCCGCTGGTGTGGAACGTCGTGATCATCGTCGTGCTGGTCATAGCGAAGCCGTTCTTCCACGGCGATCACGAGATGTACGCCTACGCGCTCGGCGTGCTGGCCGGCACCGTCGTGCAGCTGTTGATGGCCTTGCCGATGCTGCCGCGCGTCGGCTTCCGCTTCGAGCTCGCCTTCGACTGGCGCGACCCGCGGATCATCCAGGTCTTCAGGCTGATGCTGCCGGTCACGATCAGCCTCGGGATCATCAACTTCGACCTGCTGATCAACTCGTCGCTGGGGACGCTCGTCTCCGACGAGGCGCCGCGCGCGATCGACGCGGCCTTCCGCATCTACATGCTGCCGCAGGGGATGTTCAGCGTCGCGGTCGCGACCGTTCTCTTCCCGACGCTCAGCCGCTTCGCCGCGCAAAGGGACATCGACGGCCTGCGCCGCACGATGTCGACCGGCATGCGCCAGATCTGCCTGCTGTTGATCCCCGCCGCGGCGATTACGATCGTGCTGGCGACGCCGATCACACGGCTCGTCTACCAGCGCGGCGCGTTCGACGACCACTCGACCGAGCTCGTCTCCACCGCGCTCTTCTGGTTCTCCTTCAGCCTCCCGTTCTCGGGCATCAACCTGCTGCTGTCGCGGACCTTCTTCTCGCTTCAGCGTCCGTGGGTCCCGACCGCGATGGCGCTCGGCAGCCTCGTCGTCAACATCATCGTGAGCGTCGGGCTGTACAAGCCGTTCGGCGTTGCCGGCCTCGTGATCGGCACCGTCGTCTCGAACATCGCGATGGCGGCCGGGCAGGCGTGGGGCGTGCGCAGACTGCTGAACGGCGACCTCGACGCGCCGCGGACGATCGCCGCGGTCACGCGGATCACGATCGCCTCCGTCGTGCTCGGCGCGGTCTGCTGGTTCGTCTGGTGGGGCCTCGACAGCGCGCTGGGCCGATCGCTGCCGGCGCAGATCATCTCGGTCGGCCTGTCGATCGTGACCGGCACCTGCTTCTTCATGGCGCTGGTGCTGCAGTGGAGAGTCGTCGAGGCCGAGCAGATCTTCCGCGCGATCAACAGCCGCCTCTCCGCCCGCCGCGGACGGCCAGCCCCGAAGCACGCCCGCCCGCGCGGAGCGACCCCGCCACGCCGCCGCCCGCCGCAGCAGAACGGCCGCGGCCCGCGGCCGCCGCGCTGACGCCCCTGCTCGCGAGCGAAGCGGCGCGCCCACCCCTAGAACGACACGCGCCCGCCCGCCCTGACGAGGAAGACGGGCGGACGGGCGAGTTGCGTGTCGACGGGCGTGCTGGCGCCCGAAGCTCGAAAAGGCCTAGACGTGCGAGCCGTGCTCGCGGCCGAAGTAGCCGTGCGTGCCGAAGATCTGGCCGAACAGCGGGGCGCGGGCCGGGCGCGAGCCCGTCTCGGCCTGCTCGGGGCTCGGCGTCCGGTGGCGGCGCGGCATCCGCTGGCGGCGGTCGCGCTCAGCGCGGTCGTGCAGCTCGGCCGCCCGGACGGAGTTTTGGATGTTGGTGAGGGCGGGGTGCATGGTGGCTCCTGGTGTTGCTGCTTTTGCCTCATTCGACGGTATGGCTGAGGCAGAGCGGACACATCGGGCGGATGCCGTGTCTTGCGGGCCGTGAGGCCTTACTCCTCAGCGCCGGACCGCTTACGCCGTAAGGCAGACCACGTAGCGGCACATGGGCGCGCGCCGTGCGGGTCGCCGGGCGCCTAACCTGTACCGGCCCATGGCCGACCAGTCCAAGATCCGCAACTTCTCGATCATCGCCCACATCGACCACGGGAAGTCGACGCTGGCCGATCGCATCTTGGAAGTCACCAAGACGGTGCAGCAGCGCGACATGAGAGCGCAGCTGCTCGACTCGATGGACCTGGAGCGAGAGCGTGGGATCACGATCAAGGCGCAGGCCGTGCGCGTGATGTTCGACGCCGCCGACGGCGAGACGTACCAGCTGCACCTGATCGACACGCCCGGCCACGTCGACTTCTCCTACGAGGTGTCGCGCTCGCTGGCCGCGTGCGAGGGCGCGCTGCTCGTCGTCGACGCCTCCCAGGGCGTGGAGGCGCAGACGCTCGCGAACACCTACCTCGCGATCGACTCGGGGCTGGAGCTGGTCCCGGTCCTCAACAAGATCGACCTGCCAGGCGCCGAGCCCGAGCGCGTCGCCGGCGAGGTCTCGGAGCTGCTCGGCGAGGACCCCGACGACGTGCTGCGAATCAGCGCGAAGACCGGCATGGGCGTGTCCGACGTGCTCAACCGCCTCGTCGAGAAGGTCCCGCCGCCCGCCGGCGACCCCGACGCCCCGCCGCGGGCGCTGATCTTCGACTCCGAGTTCGACCAGTACCGCGGCGTGATCGCCTACATCCGCGTCGTCGACGGCACCTTCACGAAGGGCGAGGCGATCCGCGCGATGGCGGCGGGCACGGAGGCCGAGATCGACGAGATCGGCTTCTTCAACCCGCGCATGACGGCAGTCGGGCAGCTGGGCCCGGGCGAGGTCGGCTACCTGATCACCGGCGTCAAGGACGTCACGATGCTGCGCGTCGGCGACACGCTGACGACGAAGCGCGGCGCCGCGCAGGAGGCGCTGCCGGGCTATCAGGACGTCAAGCCGATGGTCTTCTGCGGCCTCTTCCCGATCGACTCCGACGACTACCCGGACTTGCGCGACGCGCTCGAGAAGCTGACGCTGAACGACGCCGCGCTGTCATGGGAGCCCGAGACATCGGAGGCGCTCGGCTTCGGCTTCCGCTGCGGCTTCCTCGGCCTGCTGCACATGGACATCGTGCGCGAGCGGCTGGAGCGCGAGTACGACCTCGAGCTGATGACGACGATGCCGTCGGTCGAGTTCGAAGTCGAGCTCTCCAACGACGAGATCGTGCCGGTCCACAACCCGTCGGACATGCCCGACCCGACGAAGATCAGAGAGATCCGCGAGCCGTACATCCGCGCGAGCATCCTCACGCCGAAGGAGTACGTCGGCACGATCATCGAGCTGTGCCAGGACAAGCGCGGCACGCACGCGGGCATGACCTACCTGTCGGCCGACCGCGTCCAGCTTGAGTACGACCTGCCGCTCGCCGAGATCGTGCTCGACTTCTTCGACCAGCTGAAGTCCCGCACGCGCGGCTACGCCTCGCTCGACTACGAGCTGACGGGGCTGAGGGCGAGCGATCTGGTGAAGCTCGACATCCTGCTCTCCGGCGACCCGGTCGACGCGCTGTCGATGGTCGTCCACCGCTCCAAGGCGCATGACGTCGGCAGGGTGCTGGCGGAGAAGCTGAAGGAGAAGATCCCGCGCCAGCAGTTCGACGTGCCGATCCAGGCAGCGATCGGCTCGCGCGTCGTCGCGCGTGAGACGGTGAAGGCGTACCGCAAGGACGTCGTCGCCAAGTGCTACGGCGGTGACATCTCGCGCAAGCGCAAGCTGCTGGAGAAGCAGAAGAGAGGCAAGGCGCGGATGAAGCATGTCGGGCGGGTCGAGGTGCCCCAAGAGGCGTTCCTCGCCGTGCTCGAACTGGGCGACACCAGATAGCAAGTCTGGGAGACTCGCCGCCTCCCGTCAATCGAAGCAGGAAGGGGCCTGGTGCCAGTTCAGACCAGCGCCGTCGGCAAGTCGTACGCGCCGGTCGTGTACGCCGTCGGGCGCGAGAAGATCAAGGAGTACGCCTCCGCCACGGGGGAGACGAACCCGCTCCATCTCGACCCCGCTGCGGCCCGCGCCGCAGGCTACGCCGACGTCGTCGCGCCGCCGATGTTCGCCGTCGTCTACCAGTCGCCGTCGGTGATGCCGGCGCTGTTCGACCCTGAGATCGGGATCAACTTCGCGATGCTCGTCCACAGCGGCCAGGAGTTCGCATGGGAGCGCGTCGTCGTCGCCGGCGAGGAGCTGATGACCGCGACGACCGTGAAGGCGGTCTCGGAGAAGAGCGGGATGGGCTTCTACGACTTCGAGGTCGTCACATCGGACCAGACCGGCGCGACGGTCGTGACCGGCATTTGGAAGATGCTCGTGCGAGGGAGCTGAGATTTATGGTGAATTATGAGCCTGGCGTCGAGCTGCCCGAGCTGAAGACGACGCCGGACCGCTTTCTGACAGTCCGCTATGCCGGCGCCTCCGGCGACTTCAACCCGATCCACATCGACGAGGAGTTCGCGAAGTCGGTCGGGCTGCCAGGGCGGATCCTGCACGGGCTGTGGTCGATGGCGCAGGTCGCGCGGGCGCAGACCGAGGCGGCCGGCGGGCCTGAGAAGCTGAAGTCGCTCTCGGTCCAGTTCCGCGGCATGGGCGTGCTCGAGCAGGAGGTCGTCGTGACGAGCACGGTGAAGTCGGTCGAGCACGGCGTCGCCGTCGTCGCCGCCGAGGCGCGTCAGGGCGAGACGCGGATCGTGCGCAACGCGCGGGCTGAGGTCGCCCTCAGCGACTGACCGCGCGCGTCGCGCCCCGCGGGAGCGCGGCGCCGACGAGCGCGCCGCGCCGACGAGCGCGCCCCCTACGGCGCGCTCGTGTCGCTCGCCTTGCCGGCGGCTCTCGCCTGGCTGGCGATCGAGGGGATGCCAGGAGCGAGCTGCGTCTCAAGCGAGCCGGGGATCCCCGAGAGCGCCTCCAGCAGCGCGCCGAGCGACGCGTTCACCTCGTCGTGCTCGGTGTGCGTCAGCTGGTCGAGCGTCGGGATCTGGCCGCCGTGGGCTCGCTTCAGCTGGGCGATCAGCATCGCCAGCTGCTGCGAGTACGACGTGGTCTGGGCGAGCGCGTCGCCGCGGCCGTCGAGGATCGGGCTGAGCGTGCGCAGCACGACGCCGGTCGCGAGCAGGCCGTCGTCCGTCGCGCGCAGCCCCTCGCCGCTCCACGGCGCCGCGACGTTGCTGATCATGTCGCGCTGGGCGTCTTCCATGATCTCGTGCGCGCGCGTCGCGTAGTCGAGCGGCGTGATCTCGACCGTTCTCAGCGCGTGCGGCAGCTTGTCGACGTTTCTCTGCAAGCCCTTCGCGAACGTGACGATCCCGGGCAGCGGCTTGCCAGTCCAGAGGTCGTGCTCGATCCGGTGGATGCCGGTGAAGCCGGGGTCTGAGACGCCGCCGGCGAGGTGGCCGGGCGTGCCGTCGATCGCGACGTCGAGGTCGCCGAGCGCGCCGTAGGCGGCGCCGAGCAGCAGGTAGCGGTCATACGCGTCGCCCCATGCCTGCTTGGCGGCGTCGCGGTCGCCGTGCTGCAGCGCGGCGATCAGCGCCGCGACCGGCCGGCGCATCGCGATCGCCTCTCGCGTCGCGTAGGCGCGGTACTGCGCGATCGGCTTGTCGAAGACCTTCGGGTCCAGCGGCGGGTCCTCCGAGCGGATGCCGGATGCGGTCGGCTTCAGCGACGCCTCGGCAGCCGCCTCTTGCGGGGTCATTCTCGTGCCGTAGACGGCGCCCAGGACCTTCGCGGGGGCCTTCGCGGAGGGCGCGATCGAGCCGCTGGACGACGACGACGCGGAGTCGTTGCCGCCGCAGCCGCTGAGCGTCCCGATCAGCGCGCCGCATGCGAGCGCGGCGGCGAGCGACGGGCGGGCGCGCGGGAGGGTGAAGCGAGCGGTCATCGATCTCGCCTTAGCCGAAGAGGCCGGAGCCGATCCAGTCAGCGCCGTCCCTCGTGCCGGGAGGCGCGAAGAAGTAGCCGCCCCCGACGGGGGTGATGTAGTCGACCATCGGCTCCCCGTCGAGCCGTCTCTGGATCGCCTTGAACTGGCGCTCCGGGTTCTGGTTGAACGCGACGAACAGCAGGCCCTGGTCGAGCTGGCCTGCCGCGTCGATCCCGCGGTGGTAGTTGTAGCCGCGGCGCAGGATCCGCTCGTCGTCGGTCTTTGGCGTGCGCGGGTTGGCGAGGCGGATGTGGGCGTCGAGCTGGATCCGCTCGCCTCTGGGGTCGACGTCGAAGCGCGGGTCGTCGAACTCGCCGGTGCCGCCCTGCGGGGCGCCGGTGTCGCGCGTGCGGCCGATCATGTCCTCCTGCTCGCGCAGGCCGACGCGGTCCCAGAACTCGACGTGCATGCGGATCGTGCGGACGACCTGGTAGGTGCCGCCGCCGGCCCATGAGGGCTCCTCAGAACCGGCCCAGATCAGGCGGTTCATGTCGTCGGCGCTAGTCGTGTCCGGGTTCGACGTGCCGTCGCGGAAGCCGAACAGGTTGCGGCGCGAGCTTCTGCTGGTCGGGCCGCGGTCGGCGCTCTGGAAGGCGTCGACCGTCCAGCGCAGCACGAACTGCGCGCGCGCCACTCTGACCAGCTCGCGAAGCGTGTGGACCACTGTGTCGCGGTGCTGGGCAGTGATCTGGATCAGCAGGTCGCCGCCCGTCTGCGCCGGGTCGAGGTCGTCGTTGGCGAACGGCTCCATCGGCGCGAGGTGGACGGGCTTCTTCCCCTTCAGCCCATAGCGGTCGTCGAACAGCGTGGCGCCGAAGGCGACCGTGACCGTCGTCGCGTCGGGCAGGATCACTGGCCCGAGCGTCCCCGAGTCGGCCGGCGGCTCGTCGACTTCCTGGTCGGGCATCGTCGTGCCCTGCGTCAGCTGGCGGGCGCGCACGGTCAGCGCCTGCAGGCCGAGCACGAGCTGCGACGCGTCCGCGGCGACGCAGTCGAGCGCGGCGACCGTCGCAAACGCGGCGGCCGGCTGAAGGATCCCTGGCTGGTGGGGCCCGTCGTAGGCGACTCTGTTCAGCAGCGAGTCGCGCTCGAGCGTCTCAAGGCTGGCGGAGTCTGCCCCCAGCGCATTGCCGCCGGTCAGCTCGACGGCCGTCGCGCTTGCCAGGCCAGTCGCGCCGAGCGTGACAGCCGAGCGCTTGAGAAAGCTGCGGCGGTTGACGGGCCGCGCCCGCGAAGGAGGGAGTCTCATGGGCACCTGTCGAGGGGGAGGGAAGGCTGGGGGACCTGTTGAGGGGGAGGGAAGGCCGGGGGACCTGTCGAGCTTGCAAGGGCGCCTTGACTTAGTTGTCGCCGCCGTGTGACTCGTGGATGAGCGTCCTCTCATCTCGCGGCGGGGAGGCAGGGTTGGGCGGCGGCGTCCGCGCGCGATGAGAAAAACCTTGAGTGGTTGAGGCAAAGCTGTCCTATCGGCGCTCGTGCCCCGGCAGGGCGCCGCTGG
The DNA here is from genome assembly GCA_036499225.1 of Conexibacter sp. Classification (GTDB taxonomy): domain Bacteria; phylum Actinomycetota; class Thermoleophilia; order Solirubrobacterales; family Solirubrobacteraceae; genus Conexibacter. Next base: position 147,182 of record DASYEC010000106.1, on the reverse strand, counting down.
GCGCGTCCCTAGAATCGACAGGGTGTTGACGCCTCGGCAAGAGCTGATCCTGCGCAAGGTCGTCGAGGGCTACCTCGACGCCGGGCAGCCCGTTGGCTCCAAGGCGCTCGCCGTGGACGTCGAGTGGGGGCCGTCAACGATCCGCAACGAGCTCGCGATGCTCGAGGAGCACGGCCTGCTCGCGCACCCGCACACCTCGGCCGGACGGGTGCCGACCGACTCCGGCTACCGCTATTTCGTCGACCGCCTGCTGAGCGACCGCGCGCCGCTGCCGGCGGCGCCGCCGCTGTCGCTGTCGCTCGTGCGTCGCGAGCTCGACGAGGCGATGCGCGTGACGACCGAGACGCTCTCGCAGGTCACGAACCTGTTGACGATCGTCTCCGCGCCGCCGCTTGAGACGGCGACGATCCGCCACATCGAGCTGCTGGTGCTGCAGCCACAGGTCCTGATGGTCGTCGTGATCACCTCGACCGGCGGCGTCACCAAGCGCGTCTTCACGTTCGACACACCCGTTGACGCCGGCCTCGCCAACTGGGCGACGAGCTTCCTCAACGAGCAGCTCGTCGGCATGGGCCTCGGCGCGCGCAAGCTGCAGCTGCGGCTCGCCGACCCGAGCCTCGGCGCCAGCGAGCGCGGCTTCCTCGACACGGTCGCGCCGGTCTTCACCGACCTCGCCGACGAGGCCGAGCACACGCTCTACGTCGACGGCGCCGCGCGCCTCGTCAGCACCTATCAGTTCCCCGACGTCGCGCAGCTCAACGACGTGATGCAGATGCTCGAGCGGCGCGTCTCGCTGCTGAGCGTCCTGCAGGCCGCCCTTGCCGAGCGCGACGTCTACGTCCGCATCGGCAGCGAGAACGAGGCGCCGGCGCTGCACTCGCTTGCCCTCGTCGCGGCAAGCTACGGCCTGCCGCGCCGCAGCCTTGGCACCGTCTCGGTGATTGGGCCGCTGCGGATGGACTACGACCACGCGATCCGCTCGGTCCGCGCCGCCGCCCATCAGCTTTCGCGCTTCGTCGAAGAGGTCTACGAGGAGTAGTGGCCGCGCCCCTCGCGCGGCGGGCGCCCAGCGCCGATTCCGGCGCCGGTCACCTACCATGAGCAGGTGCCGATCGCGAGCGATTACTACGAGCGTCTCGGCGTCGAGCGCGATGCCGACGCCGGAGAGATAAAGAAGGCCTTCCGGCGCCTCGCGCGGGAGCTTCACCCAGACGTCAACAGCCACGACCCGGAGGCCGAGGACAAGTTCAAGGCGGCGGCGGAGGCGTACGAGGTCCTGTCGGATCCCGATCGCCGCGCCACCTATGACCGCTACGGCGCCGACGGCCTCAGAAACGGCGGCTTCCAGCCGAGCGGCTTCGGCAACTTCTCCGACATCTTCGACGCCTTCTTCGGCGGCGACGTCTTCGGCGGCGGCGGCGGGCGAGGCGGGCCGGTGCAGGGCGGCGACGTCGCCGTCAACGCGACGATCACGCTCGCCGAGGCAGCGACCGGCAAGCCGGTCGAGGTCTCCTTCGACGCGGTCGTCACGTGCGAGACCTGCCATGGCAACGGCGCCGAGCCGGGCACGCCGATCGAGACCTGCTCGACCTGCGGCGGCACCGGCCAGCTGCGCACCGTGACGCGGACGCCGTTCGGCCAGGTCGTGCGCGCGACCGCCTGCGACGTCTGCGGCGGCGACGGCAGGGTCCCGACCTCGCCGTGCAAGACCTGCGGCGGGCGCGGGCGCAAGGTCGAGAAGGTCTCCGTCAGCGTCGACGTCCCTGCCGGTATCGCCGACGGCCAGCGGATGCGGATCCCCAGCCGCGGCCACGCCGGCGAGCACGGCGGCCCGCCCGGCGACCTCTATGTGCTGATCCGCGTGCAGGAAGACGACCGCTTCATGCGCGACGGCGACGACCTTGTAACCGTTGTCGACGTGGCGTCGCCGCTCGCGACGCTCGGGACCTCGATCGAGGTGCCGACGCTCGACGGGCCGGTGGACCTCGAGATCCCGGCCGGGATCCAGCCGCACGAGACCTTGACGCTGCGCGGCAGAGGGATGCCGGCGCTGCGCCGTGGCCGCAGGGGCGACCTGCGCGTCGTCGTCAACGTCGTCACCCCGCGTAGGCTGTCGCACGCGCAGCGCGAGCTGATGGAGCAGTTCGCCGACTCGCTGGGCGAAGAGAACCTCCGCTCCGACGAGGGCGTCTTCTCCAAGCTCAAGCGAGCGTTCGGCGCATGATCCGGCTCGCGTTGAGAGTGCGACGCGAGGACGCGGAGGTCGCGCTCGCCGAGCTGCTGGAGCTGGCGCCGAGCGGCGTCGAGGAGGTCGACCACGGCGCGGTCGTCGAGTACGCCGTCTACGGCGCGCCCGGCGAGCTGCCGGAGCTGCCCGACCTGCGCGCGGCTGTCGGCGGCGCGCTCGTCGAGGTGACGACAAGCGAGCTGCCCGACGACTGGAACGAGCGCTGGAAGGCGTTCCACACGCCGCTTGTGCTCGGCTCCGAGCTCGCAGTTCGCCCGCCGTGGGAGGCTCCGATCGAGACCGCCGTCGAGCTCGTGATCGACCCAGCCCAGGCCTTCGGCACCGGCTCCCACGCGACGACGCGGCTCTGCCTGGAGCTGCTGCTCGCGTTGGCCGGGCGCGACGCGAGCAGCAGCGCCGCCCGCGCGGCGGACGTCGGCGAGAGCCGCGCGGCGAGCGTCGGCGCCGGGCGCGACGCGAGCGGCGGGGCCGCCCGCGCGACGAGCTTCGGCGAGCGCGGCTCGCGTGGCCTGCTTGCCGACATCGGCTGCGGATCGGGCGTGCTTGCGATCGCGGCGGCGAGACTCGGCTGGGAGCCGGTGATCGCGGTCGACTACGACCCCTTGTCGGTCGACGCGACGCGCAGTAACGCTGAAGTCAACGGGGTCGTCCTCGACGTCCGTCAAGGCGACCTGCGCAACGAGCCGATGCCGGCCGCGCCGACCGTGCTCGCCAACCTGCTGCGCCCGCTGCTGCTCGATTACTGCGCCGCGATGGCTGAGCCGCCGCGCAGCCTGATCGCCTCCGGCCTCCTCGTCACCGAAGCCGACGAGATCGCCGCGGCGTTCCAGCAGCGCCACGGCCTCGTCGAGCGCGACCGCCGCGAGCTCGGCGAGTGGGCCGCGCTGTTACTGCAGGCGCCCTAAGCCGTCGATCCACGCCGTGAGCCCGCCGGCGAGGACGATCTCGGCGAGGCGGTCGTAGCCGGCGCGGCCGGGGTGGACGCCGTCGCCGGCGCGCGCCTCCTCGTGCCACGGTGCGAACGCGGCGATCTCCGCGGCGACGCTGATGTACGGCACGCCGCGCTCGACGCAGAGCGCGGCGAAAGCGGCGTCGAGCGGCGCGACGCGCGCGTCCGGGACCGGCTCGCCAACCGGCAGCGGCCCGACCACGAGCGCCGGCAGCTCAAGCGCGGCCGCTCCGTCCAGCAGCTCGCCAAGCGCCGAAACTGACCGCGCAGCGCCGACTCGCGGCCCGGGCCCGCGCGCGGCCCCACCGCGAGCCGCTAACTCCGCGCCGCCCCCGAGCGCGGTCTGGGCAGACGCGACGTCCGCCTCGTCGCACACGTCGTTCGCCCCGACCGAGAAGACGACGCCGCACGCAACGCCAGGGCGCATCCGCCGGCGAGCCTCCTCCTCGAACCGCACGAGGACGTCAAGCGAGGTCTCGCCGCGGATGCCGAGGTTGTATGGCGTCACCGGCATCGCGGCAGCCGCGACGCGCCCGACCCAGCCGCAGCCGAGCGGGTCGCCGGCGCCCGCCGTGAAGGAGTCGCCGAAGAAGAGCAGTCGCACGTCACGCATGGCCGGCAAGCCAACCAGATCGGCGAGCGGCTCGCTTGTCGCGGGACCCCAACGGGCATAGCAGTCCCCATGGCCTGGGACGTCGTCATCGCGGGCGGTGGGTTTGGCGGGTATTACGCCGCCCGCACGCTCGAGAAGAAGCTGCCGCAGAACTCCGCCCGCATCACGCTCGTCAGCGACGTGAACTTCATGCTCTACACGCCGCTGCTGCCCGGCGCAGCCGCCGGCACGCTGGAGCCGCGCCACGTCGTCGTGCCGTTGCGCGACCTGCTGAGAAGAACCGACCTGTGGCTCGGCAGGGTGACTGGTACCGACACGGCAAGAGACGAGCTGATCGTGGACTCGCTTGACGGCCGCCGGCACGAGCTCCATTACGACCAGCTGATCGTCGCGCTCGGCTCGATCTCGCGCACGCTGCCGATCCCAGGCCTCGCCGAGCACGCCGTCGGCTTCAAGACGCTGTCGGAGGCGATCGCGCTGCGCAACCGCGTGATCTCGATGCTGGAGATCGGCGAGACCGTCCACGACTCCGCCCAGCGCGCCGAGTACCTGACCTTCGTCTTCGTCGGCGCCGGCTACGCGGGCCTTGAGGGGATGGCAGAGCTGCAGGACTTCGTCACCGACATCATCGACCTCTACCCGCGCTGCCGCGTCCAGGGCGTCCGCTTCATGCTGGTCGAGGCGCGCGACCGGGTGATGCCCGAGGTCGCGCCGTCGCTCGCCGCCTTCGCCGCCCGCGAGCTGCGCGGCCGCGGCATCGAGATCCGCACGAACACGACGATCGAGCGGCTCGACGAGCGCTCGGTCACGCTCAGCGGCGGCGAGCTGATCCCCGCCCGCACCTGCGCCTGGACGGCCGGCGTGATGCCCTCTCCGGTCGTCGCGAGGCTCGGCTTCCCGCTCGACGGCAGAAGCGGCCGGATCGACACCGACCCGACGATGCGCGTGCGCGGGCAGCGCAACGTCTGGGCGGTCGGCGACGCGGCCGCCGTCCCTGACCCGGCCCGCAAGGGTCAGCTGTCGCCGCCGACCGCCCAGCACGCGATCCGCCAGGCGAGACGGGCCGCGCGCAACGTCGCGGCCGAGCTCGGCGCGGGCGGCCGCGTGCGGCCGTTCACCTACAGAACGAAGGGCGTCTTCGTCGACATGGGCCGCCACCAGGCGGTCGCGATGACGCTGGGGATCAGATGGCGCGGCTTCCCGGCCTGGTTCATGGCCCGCAGCTACCACCTGCTGTTCGTCCCCGGCTGGCACCGCAAGACACGGCTGCTGGTCGACTGGTCGGTCGGGCTGCTGTTCGCGCGCGACACCGCCGAGGTCGGCCAGATCGGCAACCCCCCCGAGCTGAGCAGCGAGCACGCCAGCGCCGGCAGCGGCGGCGGCGCCAGCGCCAACAGCGGCGAAAGCGTCGGCACCGGCACTGGCACCGCGTCGCTCAGCGCGTCGCCGGCGCCATCCGCGTCGAGATCGCCACGCGGTTCCACGAGTTCATCACGATGATCGCGAACAGCACCTGCGCGAGCTCCTGCTCGTCGAACCAGCGGGCGGCCTCGTCATAGGCCTCGTCCGGGACGTGCGTGCTCGCGACGAGCGTGACCGCCTCGGTCAGCGCGAGCGCAGCCCGCTCGCGCGCGGTGAAGTACGGCGCCTCGCGCCACGCCGGCAGCGTGTCGAGCCGGGCCTGCCGCTCGCCGTGCTCCCGCGCCTCGCTGCTGTGCGTGTCGAGGCAGTACACGCAGCCGTTGATCTGCGACACGCGGACGTTGATCAGGTCGCGCAGCCCGCTGTCGAGCTCAACGGCGCCGGAGAGGGCGAGAAGCCGGCGGTAGGTATCAGCCGCGACGTCGCGGATCGCCATCCGGACGGGCGGGACGACGGGATCGGTGCTGGTGGGAGAGGTCGTTGACATGGTCCGCAGGCTATGAGGGTGGTTCGCTATCGAACAGGGCCAATTCCGCCGCTTGCGAGAAGACCACCGCGGCATGCGGGACACCGGCCGGAGAACGTCGGGCCGTTCGCCGGAGGGCGCCGCCCCGGCGGCTATCCTTGATGACAGTGACAGTCGCAGAGCAGCTCAGAACGGACATCAGCGCCGCAATGAAGGCGGGGGAGAGAGGGCGCGTCAGCGCGTTGCGCCTCGTCCTCTCCGAGCTTCAGAAGGCGGCCAAGGAAGGAAGCGACGACGAGCTGGCCGTGCTGCGCCGTGAGCGCAAGCGCCGGCTCGACGCGGCCGAGCAGTTCCGTGACGGCGGGCGCACTGAGCTCGCCGAGCAGGAGGCCGGCGAGGCTGAGCTGATCGCCCGCTACCTCCCCGCCGAGCTGTCCGACGGCGAGCTCGCCGGCATCGTCGCCGAGGCGGTCGCCGCGACCGGCGCCACCTCCGCGAAGGAGATGGGCACCGTGATGAAGGCCGCGATGGCCCGTGTCGATGGCCGCGCCGACGGCAAGCGCGTCTCGGCGCGCGTGCGGGAGGCGCTGGCGTCGTAGTGCCCGGTACGAGCGCATCGCCCGACGGGACGCACGTGAAGCGCAAGCTCGAGCTGGACAACGCGGTCGCCGCAGAGCTGGCGGGCGCCCAGGACGAGGTCCTGCGCACGCTGGAGAGCGAGCTCCACTGCGACGTCTACCTCCGCGGGAACATCCTCACGCTTGACGGTGACGCCGACGCCGTCGACGCCGCCGCGCAGGTCGTGCGCGAGGTCTCCGACCTCGTCGCGCGCGGCCATGAGATAGCGCCCGGCACGATCCAGGCGATCCAGGGCGCGCTGCGCGCCCACGAGTCGCCGAGCAGGGTCTTGGAAGACGTCGTCTGGCGCCACCGCTCGACGAAGGTCGCGCCCAAGACCGTCAACCAGAAGCGCTACGTCGACTCGATCCGCAACAACACGATCACGTTCGGCGTCGGCCCGGCCGGCACCGGCAAGACGTGGCTTGCGGTCGCGATGGCGGCCGCCGCGCTGACCCGGCGCGAGGTCAACCGCATCATCCTCACGCGCCCGGCCGTCGAGGCCGGCGAGCGCCTCGGCTTCCTGCCCGGGGACCTGATGGCGAAGGTCGACCCCTACCTGCGGCCGCTGTTCGATGCGCTGCACGACATGATCGACCCGGAGAGAGTGTCCGCGCACCTTGAGCGCGGCGTGATCGAGGTCGCGCCGCTCGCCTTCATGCGCGGCCGCACGCTCAACGACTCCTTCATCATCCTTGACGAGGTGTAGAACACGACGCCCGAGCAGATGAAGATGTTCCTCACGCGCCTGGGCTTCAACTCCAAGATGGTCGTCACCGGCGACGTCACCCAGATCGACCTGCCGAGCGAGCAGCGCTCCGGGCTGGTCACGGTCGCTGAGGTGCTGGACTCGGTCGACGGGATCGAGTTCGTCAGATTCGGCGGCGAGGACGTCGTCCGCCACAGACTGGTGCAACGGATCGTCGAGGCGTACTCCGAGCACCAAGAGCGCCTCACCCCTGAGCTGCGTCCCGCCGCCGATCTCAAGCGCGCCTGAGGCCGCTGTGCTTGAGGTGGAAGTCATTGGGCTCGAGGACGGCGAGCTGGACGGCTTGACGGCGCTCGACGTCGAAGAGCTGTGCGGGCTGGCGTTCTCCTCCGCCGGGATCGAGGACGGCCACGTTGCCGTCAGCTTTGTCGACCCGGACACGATCCAGGAGCTGAACCGTGACCATCGCGGCAGAGACGCGCCGACGGACGTCCTTTCCTTTCCGATCGACGGCCTCGAGGACGAGGTCGTCCACGGCCCGCGCGAGCTTGGCGACGTGGTGATCTGCCCGCCGGAGACCGAAGACCTCTCCGAGGCGGTCGTCCACGGCGCGCTGCACCTGACCGGGATGGACCACGAAGTCGACGAGGGCGAGATGCTTGCATTGCAGGCCGAGCTGCTGCGGTGGGTGAAGCCGTGACCGGCGCAGCGCTGAAGACCAGGAGCGGATTCGTCGTGCTCGCCGGCCGGCCGAACGTCGGCAAGTCGACGCTGACGAACGCGATCGTCGGCGCGAAGGTCGCGATCGTCTCCGACAAGCCGCAGACGACGCGCCGCGCGATCCGCGGCGTGCGCACGCGCGCCGACCACCAGCTGATCCTCGTCGACCTGCCGGGCGTGCAGCGCCCGCGCGACGCGCTGACCGAGCGGATGCAGCGGCGGGTCGTCTCCGAGATGGGCGACGCCGACGCCGCGCTGATGCTGATCAACGCCGAGCAGGGCGTCGGCCCCGGCGACCGCTTCATCGCCGCCCAGCTGCGCCTCGCCAAGCTGCCGATCGTGATCGCGGTCAACAAGATCGACCGCTGCGGCAAGGCAGAGACGGTCGCGGCGCTGAGCGCGGCGGGCCAGCTCGACCTCGATGGCGAGATCTTCCCGATCTCCGCGCGCAGCGGCCAGGGCGTCGAGGCGCTCATCGACCACCTCGCGCAGATGCTGCCCGAGGGCCCGTTCTTCTTCCCGCCCGAGGACAGATCGGACCAGTCCGAGCACGTGCTGCTCGCCGAGCTCGTGCGCGAGCAGGTGCTGCGCCGAACGCGGCAGGAGGTCCCGCACTCGGTCGAGGTCGAGGTCGCCGAGATCGAGGACCGCGAGGACGGCCTCGTCTTCGTGCGCGCGGTCGCCTGGGCCGAGACCGACTCGCAGAAGGGGATCCTGATCGGCGCCAACGGCAGGATGATCAGAGCGATCGGGACGGCGGCGCGCAGAGAGCTCGAGCGCGAGCTCGCCACGCGCGTCCACCTCGACCTGACGGTCAGAGTGCGCAAGAGCTGGCGTACGGACGAGCGCCTGCTCGACCGGCTCGGGATCGAGTAGGGCGCCGCGCCCCGCGCGGAAACCCCCGTACAATTCATCGACCAATGCCAGACGATCTAGACGTCGCGTTCGACGCCAGCGGTCTTGTCCCATGCGTGATGCAGGACTGGCGCACCGGCGAGGTGCTCACACTCGCGTGGATGAACGCGGAGGCGCTGCGGCTGACGCAGGAGACCGGGGAGATTCACTTCTGGAGCCGCTCGCGCCAGGAGCTGTGGCACAAGGGCGCCACCTCGGGCAACACGCAGAGAGTCCGCGCGCTGCGCGTCGACTGCGACCGTGACGCGATCGTCGCGCTGGTCGAGCCGACCGGCCCGGCCTGCCACACCGGCGAGCGGACCTGCTTCTTCACCGGCGACGTCGACACCGGCGCGCCGTACGAGGTGCTGCCGAGACTCGAGCGCACGATCACCGCGCGTGCCGCTGAGAGACCGGACGGCTCGTGGACCGCGAAGCTGCTCGCCGATCCCGCGCTCGCTGGCGCGAAGGTCGAGGAGGAGGCCGAGGAGGTCGTCCGCGCCGTGCGCGAGGAGAGCGACGAGCGCGTCGCCAACGAGGCCGCGGACGTGATCTACCACCTCACGGTGCTGCTGCGCACCCGCGGGATGAGCCTTGGCGACGCGCAGCGCGTCCTCGACGAGCGAAGCCGCTGACATGAGCCCGTCCTCCGCGCACAGCTCGGAGCCGACGACCGGTCTGCGCGTCGCGCCTTCGTTGGAGGAGGTCCGCGCGCTCGCGCGCGAGCACACGCTCGTCCCGCTGCGCCACACCTTCGTCGACGACATCGAGACGCCGGTCTCGGCCTACCTGAAGCTGCGCGGCGAGGGCCCGTCGTTCCTGCTCGAGTCGGCTGAGCAGGGCCGGATGGGGCGCTGGTCGTTCCTCGGCTTCCGCCCGCGCAGCGTGCTGCGCTGGTCGCTCGGCGACGACGGCGACCCGTACGCGCTCGCCGCCGCGGAGCTGGCGAAGGCCAGACAGGCGCAGCTGCCGGGCCTGCCGCCGTTCTCTGGCGGCGCGATGGGCTTCTTCGGCTACGACCTCGTGCGCACGGTCGAGCCGATCGGCGATCCCAACCCCGACCCGGTCGGCCTGCCCGACATGGCGCTGATGCTGACCGACGCGATCGTCGCCTTCGACCACCTGCGCCACGAGCTGCACGTGCTCGCCAACGTCGACACCACGACCGGCGACCTCGACGCTGCCTACGCCGCCGCGGTCGAGGCGATCGAGGAGGTCCGCTGGAAGCTGTCGGGCCCCGTGCCGCGCCCTGAGCGCCCGCCGGCCCGCGCCGCGGACCGCCCGACCGACTTCCAGAGCAACATGCCGCGCGAGCAGTTCGAGGGAATGGTCTCGCGGATCGTCGAGTACATCCACGCCGGTGACGCCTACCAGGTCGTCCCCTCGCAGCGGTGGTCGGCTGAGGTCGGGATCGAGGCCTTCTCGATCTACCGCGGCCTGCGCGCCGTCAACCCCAGCCCGTACATGTACTTCATCGACTTCGGCGACTTCGAGATCGCCGGCGCGAGCCCCGAGCCGCTCGTGACCGTCACGGACGGGATCGTCCGCACCCGCCCGGTCGCCGGCACGCGCCCGCGCGGCGCCGACGCCGAGGAGGACGCGAGACTGGCCGCCGACCTGCTCGCCGACGAGAAGGAGCGCGCCGAGCACGTGATGCTCGTCGACCTCGCGCGCAACGACGTCGGCCGCGTCAGCGATTACGGCTCGGTCAGCGTCGACGGCTACATGGAGATCGAGCACTACAGCCACGTGATGCACATCGTCTCGCGCGTCTCGGGCCGCCTGCGCGAGGGGATCGGGCCGCTCGACGCGCTGCGCTCGCTGCTGCCGGCAGGGACGCTGTCCGGCGCGCCGAAGGTTCGCGCGATGCAGATCATCGACGAGCTCGAGCAGGTCAAGCGCGGCGGCTACGGCGGCGCGATCGGCTACCTCTCCTACACCGGCGACCTCGACACGTGCATCCACATCCGCACCGTCGTCGTGAAGGACGGCGTCGCGCACGTGCAGGCCGGCGGCGGGACCGTCGCCGACGCGAGACCCGACTACGAGTTCCGCGAGTCGGTCGCGAAGGCGAGCGCCGTGATGCAGGCGATCGAGCTGGCGGCAGCCCAGCCGGAGTGGCCCTGATGCGCGTCCTCGTCGTCGACAACTACGACTCGTTCACGTACAACCTCGTCCAGTACCTCGGCGAGCTTGGCGCGGAGGTCGAGGTCGTCCGCAACGACCACGCGAGCGTGGAATCGCTGCTGCTGCGCGGCTACGATCGCGTGATCGTCTCTCCCGGCCCCTGCACGCCCGACGAGTCGGGCATCTCGCTCGAGGTCCTGCGCCGCTTCCCCGCGGCCGGCGTGCCGGTCCTCGGGGTCTGCCTCGGCCACCAGGCGCTCGGGCAGGCGTATGGTGGCACGGTGATCCGCCACAAGCCGGTGCATGGAAAGACCGAGCCGGTCGAGCATGATGGCCGGACCGTCTTCGCCGGCCTCGACTCGCCGCTGACCGTCGGGCGCTACCACTCGCTCGTCGTCGCCGAGGACGACCTGCCCGACGAGCTCGAGGTCTCCGCCCGCGGCGGCGGCGTGATCATGGCGCTGCGCCACAAGACGCTGCCGGCCGAAGGAATCCAGTTTCACCCGGAGTCGGTCCTGACCGAGAACGGCCACGACCTGCTGCGCAACTTCCTCTACGGCTTCAGAGCTCAGGCGCAGAGAGCGGCGGCCTGATGAGCGGCGACCTGCTGACGCGCGCGATCGACGAGCTTGCCTCCGGAAACGACCTGTCGGCCGCGGCCGCCGAGGCTGTGCTGTCGGAAATGATGACCGGCAACGCCTCCGACACTCAGATCGCGGCGGTGCTGATCGCGCTGCGCACGAAGGGCGAGACGGTCGCGGAGCTGACCGGCCTCGCGCGCGGGATGCGCGCGCTCGCGCGCCATGTCGAGGTCGACTGCGAGAACCTGCTCGACGTCGTCGGCACCGGCGGCGGCAGACAGACCTTCAACGTGTCGACGACAGCGGCGCTGATCGCCGCGGGCGCCGGCTGCAGGGTCGCCAAGCACGGCAACCGCTCCTCAACCGGCCTCTCCGGCGCCGCTGACGTGCTGGAGGCGCTCGGCGCGCGGATCGACATCACGCCCGAGTCGGTCGCGCGCTGCATCGAGCAGGTCGGCTTCGGCTTCATGTTCGCGCCGACGCACCATGCGGCGATGCGCTACTTGATCCCCGTGCGCAGAGAGCTGCGGGTGCGCACGATCATGAACTTCCTCGGCCCGCTGACGAGCCCGGCTGGCGTCACGCGCCAACTGACGGGCGTCGGCGACCGCCGCTACCTCGACGTGATCGCCGGCGCCTTCGCGCAGCTCGGCGCGATCCATGCGCTGATCGCCTCCTCCGACGACGGCCTCGACGAGCTCAGCACGGTCGCGCCGACGCAGGTGATCGAGGTGCGCGACGGCGCGCTGTCGCGCTTCACCGTGACTGCCGCTGACGTCGGCCTCGACGCCGCTCGCTACGAGGAGCTGACGGGCGGCGGGCCGGCCGAGAACGCGGACATCACGCGGCGGATCCTCGACGGCGAGCGCGGTGCCCCGCGCGACGTCGCCGTGCTGAACGCGGGCGCTGGCATCTATGCCGGTGGCTGTGCCGCTACGTTGGAAGCAGGCGTGCGGCTGGCCGAGAACGCGATCGACTCAGGCGCCGCCCGCGAGACGTTGAACAACTACGTGACTCAGACCCAGGAGCTGGCCATCGCATGAGCAACGTGCTCGACCGTATCGTCGACTCGACCCGACGCGACGTGGAGCACCGCCGCAGCGAGGTCCCGCTTGCCGAGCTGGAGCGCTCCTTGCTGGCGCGCGGCGAGGACCGTCCGTTCGCGGAGGCGCTTGTCCATCCCGGCATCTCGGTGATCGCCGAGCACAAGCGGCGCTCGCCGTCTGCCGGGCAGATCCGCGAGGGCGCGACTGTTGAGGAGGTCGTCAGCGCCTACGAGCGTGCCGGCGCGGCCGCTCTCTCGGTGCTGACCGAGCAGCAGCACTTCGGCGGCTCGCTCGACGACCTGCGCGCGGCGAAGGCCGCATCGCGCCTGCCGGTGCTGCGCAAGGACTTCGTCGTCGACACTTACCAGGTCTACGAGTCGGCGGCGGTTGGCGCCGACGCGATCCTGCTGATCGTCGCGGCACTCGAGCCCAAGGAGCTGCGCCGGCTCTACGGCGAGGCGCTGTCGCTCGACCTCGACGTGCTCGTCGAGGTCCATGACGAGCGCGAGCTCGAGATCGCGCTCGAGCAGGTCGACGCCGACGTGATCGGTATCAACAACCGCGACCTGACCGACTTCAGCGTTGACGTGCAGCGGACCTTCGACCTGCTCGCCGACGTCCCGGCCGGCAAGACGGTCGTCTCGGAGTCGGGCATCACGATGCGCGAGCAGCTCGACGAGCTGGAGCGCGTCGGCGTCGACGCGGTCCTCGTCGGCGAGGCGCTGATGCGCTCGCCCGACATGGAAGCGGCCTGCCGCGCGCTGACGCGCCACGACGACGGGCTGTAAGCGCCCGGCTGACACTGGTTTAGCTGCGGTTCAGCGCTCACGGCGACACTCGGGTCAGCGAATGAGAGCGTTCGTTCGATCCCCCTTCGTCTCTGCGCTCGCAGGTGGCGCGGTCGTCGCGGTCGTGCTTCTGGTCGTCGGTCGCGGCGGCGGCGGCTCGACCACGACGACCGTCCTACAGACGGCTCCGGCTGGTGCCGCCAGCAGCGCCAGCGCCCAGCGCGAGGCGCCGACGCCGCGCGAGATCTACGACCGCGACGCCCCCGGCGTCGTCTACGTCCGTGCCGCCACAGGCGCGAGAGCGAGCGCCTCAGCCTCCAACTCCTCGCTGTCGGAGGGCGGCCAGTCGAGCGGCACCGGCTTCGTGATCGACGCCGACGGCCACATCCTCACCAGCCACCACGTCGTCGCGGACGCCCGCTCGGTCCGCGTCGAGCTCAACGACCACGAGAGCGCGATGGCCCGCGTCGTCGGCGAGGACGCGGCCAACGACCTCGCGCTGCTGCAGATCGACCCGGCCGGCGTGTCGCTGCACCCGCTGACGCTCGGCGACTCCGCGACCGCCCATGTCGGCGACTCGGTGCTCGCGATCGGCAACCCGTTCGGCCTCGAGCACACGCTCACCACCGGCGTCGTCTCGGCGCTCGACCGCGAGCTGACCGCCCCCAACGGCTTCACGATCCAGAGCGTGATCCAGACCGACGCGCCGATCAACCCTGGCAACTCCGGCGGCCCGCTGATCGACGCGAGCGGCAGAGTGATCGGGATCACGACCCAGGTCGCGGGCGGCAGCGGGATCGCGTTCGCGGTCCCGATCGACACCGCCAAGCGGACGCTCTCGGAGCTGAAGCGCACCGGCCACGTGACGCACAGCTATCTCGGCATCCGCGGCATGACGATCGACGCCCGCCTCGCCGGGATGGAGCCGAGAACTCGCCACGGCGTGCTCGTCCAGACCGTCTACCCGGGCAGCCCGGCGGCCAATGCGGGCGTCCGCGGCGGCGACGTGCAGAGCCAGGTCGACGGCGTCTCGCTTCAGCTCGGCGGCGACGTGATCACCTCGGTCGGCGGTCGCACGCTCGACTCGATGGACCAGCTCTCGTCGCTGATCGCGCGCTGCGACCCCGGCGACAAGCTGAAGCTCGGCGTGTTGCGCAACGACATGGCGATGCAGCTGACGGTGACGGTCGGCAAGGCGCCCAAGCAGCTCCCGGCCGACACCGCCGCCGCCTCCCCCGGGCCCTAGCGCCGCGCGCGCCGGACGGGCGCGAGCGCGCATGCCGGAAGACGGTGCGCCATCGCGGGGATGAGGACCCCGACCACCGCCTACGATGTCTGGATGGCCACACGGATCAAGTTCTGCGGCATCACCAGGCTCGAAGACGCCGAGCACGCGGTCACGCTCGACGCGTGGGCCGTCGGCCTGATCCTCTGGCCGGGCTCGCCGCGCTATTGCAGACCGGCTGACGCGGCCGCGATCGGCGCCGCGCTGCACCGTCGCGCCGAGGTCGCTGGCGTCTTCGTCAACGCCCACCTCGACCATGTCGTCACGCGCGCCGACGAGTTCAACCTCTCGCTCATCCAGCTGCACGGTGACGAGGGCCCGTCGTTCTGCACCGAGGTGGCGCGCCGCACGGGCGCGAGAGTTATCAAGGTCGCACGCGTGCGCGGCGCCTCCGACGTCCAGGCGCTGCGCGCCTTCCGCACCGACTACCACCTGCTCGACGCCTACGTCGCCGACGCGCCCGGCGGGACGGGGGAGACGTTCGCCTGGGAGCTCGTGAGACTGCACAGACGCGACCGCCCCGTGATCCTCAGCGGCGGGCTGAACGCCGACAACGTCGGCGAGGCGATCGCCGCCACGTACCCGTACGCGGTCGACGTCGCCAGCGGCGTCGAGCGCTCGCCGGGGATCAAGGACCACGCGAAGATGGACGCGTTCAGCGCCGCCGTTAGAGCGGCTGACGCGGGCCCGGAGGGCGAGGGCGAGGAGGGGCAGGCCGGCAGCGCTGAGGCCGACGGCAACGGGGCGTCGCCGTCGGCGACGGCTTTCACCGCAAGCGAGGGGAGCGCCGCATGATCACGTCCGTCGAGCATCGCTTCGGCCCCTACGGCGGGCAGTACGTCCCTGAGACGTTGATGCCCGCGCTGGCCGAGCTCGAGGCGGCGTGGCTGGAGGCCAACCGCGACCCGGAGTACCGCGCCCGCCTGCACGACCTGCTGCGCGACTACGTCGGCCGGCCTTCGCCGCTGTACCTCGCCGAGCGGATCAGCGAGGTCGCTGGGCGGCCGGTCTACCTCAAGCGCGAAGACCTCAACCACACCGGCGCGCACAAGATCAACAACGCGCTCGGGCAGGCGCTGCTCGCCAAGCGGATGGGCAAGCAGCGCGTGATCGCCGAGACAGGCGCCGGCCAGCACGGCGTCGCGACCGCGACCGCCTGCGCGCTGCTCGACATCGAGTGCGTGGTCTACATGGGTACCGAGGACATGCGGCGCCAGAAGCCGAACGTCGAGCGGATGCGGCTGCTCGGCGCGACGGTCTCGCCGGTCGACGCCGGCACGCGCACGCTGAAGGAAGCGACCTCGGCCGCGATCCGCGACTGGGTCACGAACGTCGGAACGACCCACTACATCCTCGGCAGCGCCGCCGGCCCCGCGCCGTTCCCCGCGCTCGTGCGCTCGCTGCAGCGGGTGATCGGCGACGAGGCGCGCGAGCAGATCCTGCAGAAGGAGGGGCGGCTGCCCCAGCGGGTGATCGCCTGCGTCGGCGGCGGCTCCAACGCGATCGGCATCTTCACCGCGTTCATGGGCGATCGGGAAGTCGAGCTGATCGGCGTCGAGGCGGCCGGCGAGGGGCTCGACACGCCGCGCCACGGCGCCCCGCTCACGAAGAACGCGAAGCCCGGGATCCTCCACGGCGCCTTCTCGGCGCTGATGCAGGACGCCGACGGGCAGATCCTCGAGGCGCACTCGATCTCGGCCGGGCTCGACTACCCGGGCGTCGGGCCCGAGCACGCCTACCTGCGCGACACCAAACGAGCGCGCTACGAGGCGGTCACCGACGCCGACGCGCTCGCCGCCTTCAAGCGCGTCACGCGGCTGGAGGGGATCATCCCGGCGCTCGAGTCCTCCCACGCGCTCGCGTGGACGCTCGCCAACGGCGACAGCGACCTCGACGTCGTCTGCCTCTCCGGGCGCGGCGACAAGGACTTGGCGCAGGCGTTGGAGATGCTCGGTATGGGCGACGGGGAGACGGGGCAGTGAGCACGGGCACGCAGACCGGCGTCGAGCGGATCGCGCTGGCGTTTGAGCAGAGCGGCAAGCGCGCGGCGCTGATGCCATATCTGATGGGTGGCTTTCCCGACATGGCGGGATCGCTCGCGATCGGCGAGGCATACGCCGACGGCGGCGCCGACCTTGTCGAGCTCGGCGTCCCGTTCTCGGACCCGCTCGCCGACGGCCCGGTCATCCACGCCGCTGGCACCCAGGCGCTGGCAGCCGGCGCGACGCTCGCGGGCGTGCTCGAGGTCGGGCGCGCGCTGTCGGAGCGGCTGCCGGTCGTGCTGATGGCGTACGCGAACCTGATCTACGTGCGCGGCTTCGAGCCGTTCGTCGAGCTGCTCGTCGCGCACGGCATCAGCGGGCTGATCGTCCCCGACCTGCCGCTCGAGGAGGCGCCAGCGCTGTTGGAGGCATGCGACGCGCGCGGCGTCGCGCTGGTACCGCTCGTCGCGCCAACGACGCCCGACGAGCGCCTGGAGCGGATCGGCGAGCGCGCCCGCGGCTTCCTCTACACCGTCTCGGTGACCGGCACGACCGGCGAGCGCGTGGGGATCGACGACCGCCTCGGCGGCGTGCTGACCCGCGCGGCCGCGGCGACGACCGTTCCGGTCGCCGTCGGCTTCGGCATCGGGACCCCTGAGCAGGCGGCCGCCGCAGCCGACGCGGGGGCTGCTGGGGTGATCGTCGGCAGCCGTTTCGTGCGCGCCGCCGCCGAGTCCGAAGCGCCCGCAGACGAAGTCCGCGAGCTGGTGCGGGCGATGGCCGACGCCCTGCGATAGCATCCGCTCAAATGGGACTCGCACTTTCCGCCTGCTTCGCAATGATCGTCTGGATATTCCTCTGGGCGATGGGCATCTCAGGCTTCGACGGCATGTTGGTCGCCTTGGCGATCGTCCTGATCACCGGTGGCATAAGAGCGCTCAGCCGCTTCGCCCCAACGAGAAGACGCGCCCACGGGCGATCGCCCCAGGGCGGCTGGTAATACCGGCCACCTGAGGCGGTTCACGGGCGCCCGCTGGGCGCCCGTCGTCGTTGTGGGGCAGCGCAAAATCGGGCGACGGTCGTACAATCGTCGCGCTTGTCTCGTCACGGCCTCTTCACAGCAACGCGTTTCGCTCGTCGTGTTCGAGGCTCACTGCTGGGACTGACCGCAGGGTTGACTGCGCTGGCCGTCGCCGGTTGCTCGTCTGAGGACCCCGCCGCGAGAGCGGTCACCGGCACGCGCCTGGCGGTCTACACCTCGATGCCGCTCAGCGGGCCCGACGGCGACGCGGCGAAGGACGTCGTCGACGCCGAGCGGCTCGCGCTCAGAGAGGCCGGCGCCAGCGTCGGCCGCTATCGCATCGACCTCGTCTCGCTCGACTCGCTCACGCCGACGAGCAACACGCCCGAGGGCTGGGACCCGGCGCAGATCTCGCTGAACGCGCGCAGAGCCGCGAAGGACCCCGCCACGATCGCCTACATCGGCGAGCTCGACTCCGGCGCGTCGGCGATCTCGGTGCCGCTGCTCAACGAGGAGGGCGTGCTGCAGATCAGCCCGACCGACACCGCGACGGCGCTGACGCAGAGATCGCTCGCGGTCCCCGACTCGCCGGTCAAGTACTACCCGAAGGCCGAGCAGTACGGCCGCACCTTCGCGCGGCTCGTGCCCGACGACCGCGACCAAGCGGTCGCGCAGGCCGACTACATGCGAGCCGAGGGCGTCCGCCGTCTCGTGCTCGTCGGCGACGACGACCCGGCCAGCGTCGGCTACTCCAACTCGTTCAGATCGCTCGCCCGCGACCGCGGCATCACGGTCGTCGACCGCGAGGAGATCGACCCGCACAACAAGGACCCGAAGGACCTCGTCGAGAAGATCCTCGCGGCGAGGCCTGACGCGGTCTTCTACGCCGGTGAGCTGCACGACAGCGTCGGGCCGCTGTGGCAGGGCCTGACGGTCGCCGATCCTGACGTGAAGGTGTTCGCGCCGGGCGCCCTCGTCGATGCGAGATTCCTCGCGGCGGTCGGCGCGTCGGGCGACACCACGTACGTCACGCGGCCGGTGCTGCCGCTGACGGGCTACCCGCCCGCCGCCGCGCGCTTCGCCAGAAGATTCGAGGCGGAGTATGGGAGAGCGCCCGCGCCCGAGGCGCTGTACGGCTATGAGGCGATGCGGGCGCTGCTGGCCGCCGTCACGAGAGCGGCGAGAACCTCAGGCGACCGCGCGCTGGACCGCAGCGACGTCGTGCGCGCCTTCCGCGGCACGAAGCGCAGAGCCACCGTGCTCGGCGACTACGAGATCCTCAGAAACGGCGACACGACGTTCAACCGCTTCGGCGCCTACCGGATCGTCGCGGGCAGGCTGCACTACGTGCGCTCGTTCGTGGGCTGAGCGCGGCGAGCGTCGCGCTCGGCGCGGCTGCCGAGACGCGCGCCGTCGCCCGCGCGAGAGCCGCCGCTACCCAACCGCCGCGCGCAGCGCCTCGTCGAGCTGCGGGTGGCGGAATCTGTAGCCGAGCGCGAGCGCGCGGGTCGGGACGGCGCGCTGTCCAGTCGTGACGATCTGCTCCATGTCGCCGTAGAGCAGCTTCATCGCCAGGCGCGGGACCGGCGCGATCGCGGGGCGGTTGAGCGCGGCGCCGAGGGCCTTCGAGAAGTCGGCGTTGGTGGCCGGCGTCGGCGCGGTCGCGTTGACCGGCCCGCTCCAGTCGTCGCTGTCGAGCGCGGCGAGATAGAGGCCGACGAGGTCGTCGACGTGGATCCACGGCATGTACTGCCGGCCGCCCGCGACCGGCCCGCCGACGCCGAGCTTGAACGGCGGCAGCATCTTCGCGAGCGCGCCGCCGTCGGGGTCGAGCACGAGGCCGGTGCGGATCGTCACGACGCGCATGCCGAGCTGCTCGGCGGCCTTCGCCTCGCGCTCCCACGCGGCGCAGACATCGGCGAGGAAGTCGCGGCCAGGCGGCGTCTGCTCGTTGACCTCCTCGGAGCCGCACGGCCCGTAATAGCCGACCGCGGAGGCCGAGACGAGCACGCTTGGGCGCGGGTCGGCCGCGCGCAGCCCCTCGACGAGGTTCGCGGTCCCGCGCTCGCGGCTTGCGAGGATCCGCTCGCGCGACGCGTCGTTCCAGCGCTGGGCGACCGGCTCGCCGGCGAGGTGGATGACGCCGTCGCGGCCTGACAGCGCCGCTGCCGGAGCCGGCTCTGAGAGCGGGTCCCACGCGACCGCGTCGACGCGGCCGCCGAGTCTGACCTGAGCGTTGCCGGGCTTGCGCGTGAGCACGGTCAGCTCGTCGCCACGCCGCAGCAGCGCGGCGACGAGCTTGCGCCCGATCAAGCCGGTCGCGCCGGTGAGCGTCACCTGCATCCCAACCTCCCGCGTCGTGGAACCACCCTCACGGAGAGGCTACGCGGCAGCGGCTGGGTTGGCTCAGCGCCGGCGGGGGGCGGCTGCTCAGCGGCGGAGCGCGCGGCAGATCGGCAGGCACGTCGAATGGCCAGCGGCGGAGCGCGCGGCGGCCAGCACCGCCGCGCGCCGCCACGTTCAGCCGGCCGCGACGCGCAGGTCGTCTGTGCGCGCGAAGCCGAGCTCGTCGCCGGAGACCTGCGCCTCGCCAGCGTTGCGCGCGGCCCGCTCGACCGCCGCGGCGACCGCGGGGGCGACGTCTCGGTTGAAGACCGACGGGATGATGTACTCCTCGCGCAGCTCGTCGTCGGCGACGATCCCCGCGATCGCCTCTGCCGCGGCCATCTTCATCGCCTCGGTGATGTGCGTCGCGCGCACGTCGAGCGCGCCGCGGAAGATGCCGGGGAAGCAGAGGACGTTGTTGATCTGGTTTGGGTAGTCCGAGCGGCCAGTCGCCATCACGCGGACGTACGGCGCCGCCTCCTCGGGCGACACCTCCGGGTTCGGGTTGGCCATCGCGAAGACGATCGGGTCAGGCGCCATCCGCGCGAGCGCCTCAGGCGGCATCACGCGCGCGCCCGAGAGGCCGACGAACAGGTCGACGCCGTCGATCACGTCGGCCGGGCGGCCGTCGAGCCGGTCGGGGTTGGTCGTCTCCGCGTACCAGCGCTTGACCGGGTTCATCGTCCCGTCGAGGTAGTCGGCGCGATCGACGTGGACAGCGCCGCGCGAGTCGCAGCCGATGACGTCGGTCACGCCCGCCGCCAGCAGGATCTTCGTGACGGCGACGCCAGCGGCCCCCAATCCCGTCACAAGCACGCGGACCTCGTCCAGTCGACGCCCGGTCAGCTTCGCCGCGTTGATCAGCGCCGCCAACGTGACGACAGCGGTGCCGTGCTGGTCGTCGTGGAAGACGGGGATGTCGAGCTCGGCGGCGAGCCGGTCTTCGATCTCGAAGCAGCGCGGGGCGGAGATGTCCTCGAGGTTGATCCCGCCGAAGGTCGGCGCGATCGCCTTGACGATCGCGACGATCTCGTCCGGGTCCTTCGTGTCAAGGCAGATCGGGAAGGCGTCGACGCCCGCGAACTCCTTGAACAGGACGGCTTTGCCCTCCATCACCGGCATCGCCGCGGCGGGGCCGATGTCACCGAGCCCGAGCACGGCGGTTCCATCGGAGACGACGGCGACCGTGTTGCGCTTGATGGTGTACTGGAACGCTTTGTCGGGATCGTCGTGGATCGCCTGGCAGACGCGCGCGACGCCGGGCGTGTACGCCATCGAGAGGTCGTCACGCGTCTTCAGCGGCGACTTGCTGTGCTGCTCGATCTTGCCGCCGAGGTGCATCTGGAAGGTGCGGTCGGTCGTCTCGGCGACGTGGGCGCCGTCAAGCTGCTCGATCGCGTCGGTGATCCCGGCCCACTCCGACTGCTCGGCGCAGATCGCCGTGATGTCGCGGACGGTTCTGCCGTCGTGGACGGAGACGAGGTCGACCGCTCCGATCGTCCCGCCGGCCTGCCCGATTGCCGTGGCTACCAGTCCGAGCATCCCGGGACGGTCCGCGATCTCGACGCGGATCGTGAGGGAGTACTGGGCGCTGGGCGTGGACGGCATTGGTCAGACCCTCCTGAGGATCGATGGACGCTGGCATGATACCGCTCTTCGGTGTCCGCATTCCGCATCGCGGAAATTTTTCCCGGCGGGCTTCCACGCCGGGCCGGTCCCTACTCTTCCTGCCGTGGCAACACCGCCGGACACGCCTGACGAGCTCTTCCTGATCGACGGGAACTCGCTCGCCTACCGCGCCTTCTTCGCGCTGCCCGAGTCGATCGCGACGTCGACCGGCTTCCCCACGAACGCGATCTTCGGCTTCGCCTCGATGCTCGTGAAGATCCTCACCGAGTACGGGCCCAGAGCGACGATCGTCGCGTGGGACCGCGGCCATTCCGGCCGCAGAGAGGTCTATCCCGAGTACAAGGCCCAGCGCTCATCGCGGCCGGACCTGTTCAAGCAGCAGTGGCCGCACCTCGAGCCGCTGGTCGAGTCGTTCGGCTACCTGAACGTCTCGCTCGACGGCTTCGAGGCCGACGACGTGATCGCGACGCTCGCCGAGCAGGCGAAGGCGGCCGGGCTGCGCGTGAAGGTCGTGACCGGCGACCGCGACTCCTTCCAGCTCGTCGGCGACGGCGTCGAGGTGATGGCGACCTCGCGCGGGATCACCGAGACGAGAACGTATGACCGCCAGGGCGTGATCGACCGCTACGGGATACCGCCCGAGCTGGTGCCGGACTTCATCGGCCTCAAAGGCGACACCTCCGACAACATCCCAGGCGTTCCCGGGATCGGTGACAAGACGGCGGCGCAGCTGCTGCAGGAGTACGGCGACCTGGAGGGCGTGCTCGCGCACGCGCCCGAGATCAGAGCGACGAGACGGCGCGAGAACCTGATCAACCACGCCGAAGACGCGCGGGTCTCCAAGCAGCTCGCGACGATGCGCCGCGACCTGCCGATAGAGGTCGACCTCGCCGCCGTCGCGACCGCCGAGCCCGACCGCTCCAGACTGCGCGAGACCTTCCGCGAGTTCGAGCTGCGCGACCCGCTGCGGCGGCTGGAGGAGGCGTTCGACGACCACGGCGAGGAAGCCGTCCCGCGCGCCGCCTCCGAGCAGTCGTTCAGCGCCGCCGTGCGCGCTGGGATGCCCGCCGACCTCGCCGCGCTCGCGCCGGCCGACGGCGAGGTCGCGCTCGCCGTGCGCGCGCCAGAGAAGCCCGACGACGCGCTGTTCGGCGAGGGCGAGGCATGGCGGTTCGGCGCCTGGGCCGGCGGCGCTGAGGCGCTTGTGGGCGAGTGCGGGCCCGACGGCGCCGGGCCCGAGGCGCTTGCGGAAGCGCTCGGCGACCGCCCCGCGATCGCCCATGACGCGAAGGCGCTGCGCGCGGTCCCGGCAAGGCTCGCGCACGACACGCTGATCGCCGCCTACCTGCTTGACCCCGCCCGCCGCGCCTACCCGCTCGACGAGCTGACCGAGGAGCGCGGGATCGGGACCGACGTCGAGGACCCGGCAGCCGCTGACGCGATCCGCGTCCACGCGCTCGCCGCCGCCCAGCGCGTCCAGCTCGCCGAGCGCGAGCTGATCCCGCTGATGGAGGACATCGAGCTGCCGCTCGTACGCGTGCTGCGCGCGATGGAGACGATCGGCGTGATGCTCGACACCGAGCTGCTGGCGACGATCCGCACGCGCGTGATGGACGAGGCCGCCGCGCTCGAGCGCGAGATCTTCGAGCTGACCGGCGAGGAGTTCATGATCGGCTCGCCGCAGCAGCTCGGGGCAGTGCTGTTCGAGAGGCTGGGACTGTCGAGAAAGAGACGCGGCAAGACGGGCTACTCGACCGACGCCCGTGTCTTGCAGGCGATCCGCCACGAGCATCCGGTGATCGAGCGGATCGAGCGGTGGCGCGAGCTGACGAAGCTCGCCTCGACCTACCTCGACGCCTTCCCGCTGCTGATCGACCCCGTCGACAGACGCCTGCACACGACGTTCAACCAGGTGACGGCGGCGACCGGGCGGCTCTCCTCGATCAACCCGAACCTGCAGAACATCCCGATCCGCACGCCGCTGGGCCGCGAGATCCGCGCATGTTTCGTCGCCGAGCCGGGCAACGTCTTGATCTCTGCCGACTACTCGCAGGTCGAGCTGCGCGTGCTCGCGCACATCGCCGGCGAAGAGGTGCTGAAGGAGATCTTCCGCCGTGGGGAGGACGTCCACACTGCGACCGCCGCAGCGATCCTCGGCGTCGACCGCGAGCAGCTCGACGCCGGCTCGCGCTCAAAGGCGAAGATGGTCAACTACGGGATCGTCTACGGCCTCTCCGCGTTCGGCCTCGCTGACCGGCTGCAGATCCCGCGCGAGGAAGCGCAGGAGTTCATCGACCGGTATCTCGACGGCTTCCCGGCCGTGCGCGCCTTCATCGCGAGCACGATCGAGCAGGCAAGAGAGCAGGGCTACGTGACGACGCTGATGGGCCGGCGCCGCCAGATCCCTGAGCTGCGCGCGCGCAACTTCCAGATGCGCCAGCTCGGCGAGCGGCTCGCGGTCAACACCGTCATCCAGGGCACCGCGGCGGACGTGATCAAGCTCGCGATGGTCAACGCCGACCACGCGCTGCGCGAGTCGGGCCTGCGCACGAGGCTGATCCTGCAGATCCATGACGAGCTGCTGTTCGAAGGTCCCGCGGAAGAGGCCGAGCAGGCCTGCGCGATCGTCGTGCCGCAGATGGTCGAGGCGCTCGCGCTCGACCCGCCGCTGGTGGTGGACGCGGGCGTCGGGGCCAACTGGCTGGACGCGAAGTGAGCGGTTCGCCGCCCCTTCTGACTCCGCCGTCTTCCCCCTCCCAACCGCCCCCTGAGCCACCGCCGCTGCGCGGCATCGACATTGGCGTCCGCGCGATCCTGCGGACCGTCCTCGTCGTGCTGATCGTCGTCGCGGCGCTGTACGTCGTCTACCGGCTGCGCAAGCCGATCAGCTGGCTCGTGATCGCGCTCTTCATCGCGGTCGCGCTGTCAGGCCCGGTCAACCTGCTGAGCCGCAAGATGCCGCGCGGCATCGCGATCGCGCTCGCCTATCTGGGGCTGATCCTGATCCCCGCCGGGGTCGTCGCGGTGATCGTGCCACCGCTCGTGCGCGAGGGAACGAACTTCGCCAACCACGTTCCCGAGTACGTGCAGGACCTGCAGAGATTCGTCAACGACAACCACCAGCTGCGGCACCTCAATCAGGAGTACCACATCGTCCAAAGATTGAGAGACGCGGCGCAGGGCCTGCCGAGCCACTTCGACGACGCCGCCTCGACGCTCTCAAGCGTCGGCTCGACGATCGTCAGCTCGCTGTTCGCGGGCGTGACGATCTTCATCCTCAGCGTCTTCATGGTCGCCGGCGGCCGGCGCTGGGTCGACCGCGCGATCGGCTTCGCGAGACCGGAGCATCAGGCGCGCCTGGGGCGGGCGATGGACAGAATAGCCGCGGCGGTCGGCAACTACGTCGGCGGCGCGCTGCTGCAGGCGATGATCGCCGGGATCACGACGTTCATAGTCCTCACGATCCTCGGCGTGCCGTTCGCCGCGCCGCTCGCGGTGCTGACCGGCCTGCTCGACCTCGTGCCGCTCGTCGGCGCGACGATTGCCGCCGTGCTCGTCGGGATCGTTACCGCCTTCCACGACTTCCCCGTCGTGACGATCATCTGGGTCGTCTGGGCGATCGTCTATCAGCAGGTCGAGAACACGCTGATCCAGCCGCAGATCCAGAGACGCGCGGTCGAGGTCCACGCCTTCGTCGTGCTTGTCGCGGTGCTGTTCGGCGCGACGCTGTTCGGGATCATCGGCGCGCTGCTCGCGATCCCCGCCGCCGCCTCGATCCAGATCGGGATGAGAGAGTGGTGGGAGTACCGCAGAGCGGCGCAGGTCGAGATGCCGCCGGGCGTCGACATGCCCGGCCCGCTCGACCACCAGCCCGACGAGCCGCCTGAACGGCCCTGACGCCGAGCTCGCGGTGGTGGAAATCGGAGATGGGCGGCGAGCCGGGGCTGGCGGCGCGAGCGGCGTTCTACGATCGACCGTGTGTCAGGGGCTCGGGATACGCAGCTGTCGAGCGCTCGGGAGCGGGCGGCGCTTGTCGTCGACCCGGGCTCGATCGAGCCGTGGGACACGGAGGTCGTCTCCAACGACCCGCTCGGGTTCACCGACGTCCGCCCCTACCGCGAGCGGCTGGCAGAGGCTGAGCGGCGGACCGGCCTGCGCGAGGCGGTCCTCACGGGCCGCGCGACGGTCGCCGGCCGCCCAGTCGCGCTCGTCGCCGCCGAGTTCGGCT
Source organism: Conexibacter sp. (assembly GCA_036499225.1). Taxonomy (GTDB): domain Bacteria; phylum Actinomycetota; class Thermoleophilia; order Solirubrobacterales; family Solirubrobacteraceae; genus Conexibacter. Next base: position 121,471 of record DASYEC010000106.1, on the reverse strand, counting down.
TCCTCGGCGGCTCGATCGGCGTCGCGACCGGCGAGCGGATCGCGCGCGCGTTCGAGCGAGCGATCGAGCAGCGCCTTGCGCTCGTGGCGCTGCCGGCGACGGGCGGGTCGCGGATGCAGGAGGGCACGCTCGCGCTCGTCCAGATGGCAAAGCTCGCCGTTGCTGCCCGCACGCTGCGCGACGCCGGCCTGCCATACATCGTCTGCCTGACCCACCCGACGACCGGCGGCGTTCTCGCCTCGTGGGGCTCCCTCGGCACTGTCACCTTCGCGTTGAGAGATGCGCTGATCGGCTTCGCCGGCCCCCGCGTCGTCGAGCTGCTCACCGGCGCGCCGCTCGCCGCCGACGTCCAACGCGCCGAAACCCTCCTCGCCCGTGGGCTCATCGACGCCGTGCTCGACCCCTCAGAAGCACGAGCAGCGGTCGGACGAGCCCTCGACGCCACCGCGCCCGCCCCGCGCCGCGACGGCCGCACTGCGCCCGCCACGTTCGAGCCACCCACCTCCGGCCGCGCTCCCTCGGTGCCAGGGCGAACCGCGCGCTGCGATGCCTGGACCTCGCTCGCCCACGCCCGCAACCCCGCTCGCCCCGGCGCCGACGCCGTCCTCGACACGCTCGCCAGCGACCGCACCGAGCTGCGCGGCGACCGCACGGGCCGACCGGACGACCGGGGCTGCTACGTGGCGCTCGCACGGATCGAGGGCTGGCGAGCGGTTGTGATCGCTCAACGGCGAGACGGTCACGGAAGACCGCCGGCGCTCAAACCAGAGGGCTACGGCAAGGCGCGCCGCGCGATCGCGCTCGCGGCCGAGCTGCGGCTGCCGCTGCTGACGATCGTCGACACCCCGGGCGCTGAGCTGAGCGCGGAGGCGGAGCGGGGCGGGCTCGCGGCGGAGATCGCCGGCTGCCTCGCCGACCTCGGCAGCGTTGAGGTCCCGACGCTCGCGCTCCTGCTTGGCGAGGGCGGCAGCGGTGGCGCGCTCGCCTTCCTGCTCGCGGACCGCGTCATCTGCGCCGAGCATGCCTCGCTCGGCGTGATCGCCCCCGAAGGCGCCTCGGCGATCCTCCACCGCGACCTCGACCACGCGCCCGAGCTTGCCGCCACCCAGGGCGGCGCCTCGTGGCAACTGCTTGACGCAGGCATCGTTGAGACGATCGTCGCCGAGCCCGCGCCGGCGCATGTCGACCCGACCGGGTTCATCGACCGCGTCGCCGCAGCCCTCGCCGCCGAGCTGTCGGCGCTGCTCGCCCGAGACCGAGCCGAGCGCCTTGCCGCCCGTCGCGCCCGCTGGCGCATGCTCGGCACGCCGCCGAGCGCCGCCTGACACTTGCTCCCGCTGCCGCGCCGGCGCTGCCGCCTAACGCGCACGCCGCCGCGCCGGCCGCGCGCACACGCAGCCGGCGGGGAGGGAGCTAGCTCATCGTGATCAGCGCGCCAGGGCCGCCGCCCGGCGCTTCCTTCACCTGGCAGCCGGCGCCGGCCCACGGGCCGGAGCTGCAGCTGACGACGTAGTCGTCGGCGACGTACTTTTGGCCGTAGAACAGGCGCCCCGAGGCGATCAGCTGATTGGCCGAGTTTCTGATCTGAACCTTGAACTGGCTGTAGCTGAGCTGCATTGCGCAGCCGCCGTCGCCCTTGGAGTAGTAGACGAGTCTCTCCGACTGCTCGCTTCTGGTGGTGACGAAGGTCGTGGAGGTCTCCTCGCGGGTGCAGATGCTCGTGCCGTCGCCGCCGCCGGTGATCGTCACCTTCAGCCCGACCGGGACCTTGAAGACGGCGTCGAACCACTTCCAGCCGCCCTGGAGGGTGATGCCCTGCCCCGGCGGGGGCGGATCGCCCGGGTCGGAGAAGACGAGCACGAGCCGGGCCCGCTTCGGGTTGCTCTCCTTCGCGTCGAGCGTGAAGCGGAACTCGCTGCCGCCGTCGCGGTAGCTCTCTTTCGAGATCTCGTAGCCGTTCTTGACCGCGCTGACGGAGGTGATGCTCGCCAGCCTCAGGTTCGTGTCGGTCAGCTTCACCGTCACGACCTCGTGCTTGGCGCCGTGGGCGATCGGGATCGTCACGCCGCAGCCGTCGGACGTGCCGCCGCAGTGGAGGGTCTGGTGCTCGGCCGCGGAGGCGGCGGCCGGCGCGGCAGCTGCCAGCAGCGCGACAGCGCCGGTGGCGATGGTGCTCGTCAAGCGGCGCATCAGTAGATCCGATCGATCGTGATCTGGCCGTTGGTCAGGTCGCAGGTGACGTTGCCCTTCCAGCCCTTGCTCCACGGGTCGTCGCAGCGCGCGTTGTAGTCGCCGTACGTCGTTCCCTGGCCATACGACATCGTGCCGGAGCCGATCACCGCTCCGGACGGGTCCTTGACGGTGATGACGAAGTTGCTCCAGCTCATCTCGTAGAAGCAGCTGCCGCTGCCGACCGAGTAGAAGCCGTAGGTGTGGCGGTCGCCATCGCCCGTCGTCGTGAACGTCTCGTTGGTCTCGTCGCGCGAGCAGTTGCTGGTTTTCGCGCCCCCGCCCTGGATCGACACCTTCATGCCCTTGCCGACGTTGAAGGTCGCCTGCTGGGTGCGCCACGATCTGAGCAGGCTGGGGGCCTGCAGCGGCAGTCTGCGGCCGGCGGCGAACTGGAGCACGAGCCGCGCGCCCTTCGGGTTCGCCTTCGGCGCGTCAAGCGTGAAGTGGAACTGCGAGCCGTGATGGCGCGTCGAGGCGTCGTCGATCGCGTACGGCTCCTCGTCGAGCGCGTTGAGCGCGGTGACCTTGACCAGTCTGAGGTCGGGGTCGGTCAGCCTGACCGTGACGGCCTTGTCGTTAGCGCCGTCGGCAATCCCGACGGTCGCGGTGCAGAAGTCGCTGCCGCCGACGCAGCGGACGGTCGGCTTTCCGTCGGCGAGCGCCGGCGCGGCGGGCGCGAGCGCCGCGGCACAGGCCAGCGCCGCTCCGGCCGTACTGAGCAGTGAACGGTAAGTGGTCATCCTTCCCCGGCTATCGGCCCCGCGCGCCGACCCTTGAGAGGTGTCGCCGCCTCATGCGCAGGGTAGGCAACAACCGGCACGAAGCACCAGCTTTTGGACCGAGAGGAGCGGTCGATGTCCGGCCTGCGCCCCGTCGAAGGGCACCCGCGCATCGCGGCGACGCGGCGCGGTGTTGCGCATGCGTTCTGGGCGCTCGCCGCGGGCGTGATCGTGGCGTACGTCTTCTTCCTCGGGCTCGGCGCGTTCGGCACGAACGAGGTCGTCTGGCTGACGATCGGCGTGATCGTACTCTCAGTCCTGTGGGTGATCCACGCGCTGCTCAACGCCCGCGCGCAGCACGCCGGCCCTCACGACCAAGAGCTGCATCACGAGCAGGAGCGCCGCGGCTTCTAAGCAGACCGGAGCGCGCAGGGCGCAGGCGCCGCTACCGAGCCGCGACCGAGGCCGCAGCCCCAACCGGAGCAACCGCGCCGCCGCCGCCCGCCGCAAACGTCGCCCCACGCGGCGCCCCAAGCGCGAACGACGGATGCGCGACGTGGAGGTAGCGCTCGAACGACCAGTCGACGAAGCGCTTCGAGCCCATCGCTCGCAGCGCCGGCGCAAGCGCCTTCGGCGGGACGCGCGGGACGAGTCTCTGCACCTTCAGCATCGAGTCGAACGCGAATCTGTGGCCGGCGCTGAACGCGTGGTAGCGGCCGAGCGCCTGCTCGCGCGTCTGATCGCCCGCCACGACCGAGCGCAGCTCGCGTCCGCAGGCCAGCCCGAAGTAGAAGGCGGTGCGGATCCCCTCGGCCGTCAGCGGCAGGCAGTGCCCGGCCGAGTCGCCGACCATGAAGACGCCGTCGTCGGTCGCGGGGCGCAGCTTGTGCGGGATCCAGTTGCCCTGGAAGCCGTCGGGCGAGGCCGACAGGTCCGCGGTCAGCCGCACGGTCGGCTCCTTCACGTGGAAGCGCGGGTCGAACGAGCCGACGCCGATCCGCACCTCGTCGCGCGCGGGAAAGCTCCAGCCGTAGCCCGCCGGCACATACGAGCGGTCGATCCAGATCTCCAGATCCGAGCCAGCCCCGCTCGGATGGACCTCGAGGCCGCGGGACAAAAACGCGTCCGGCGGCTGGATTCTCGCGCCCGACCCGAGCACCCGCCGCCACCCCAGAGCGTCAACGATCAGCGGGGCGGTCAGGTCGCCGCGGTCGGTGTGGACGACGTCGCCGGTGCGCCCGTCGACCTTGGCGATCTCGAAGTCGGCGTCGCCCTGCTCCTGCAGCAGCGCGCACAGCTCGGGGTAGTCGAAGGTTGAGAAGGTCCAGGGAAGGTCGTAGCGGACCGTCGTGTGCGGCGTGTGAATCACCAGCTCGCCGAACTCCTGGCGGTGGGCGCCCATCAGCCCGAGGTTGCGCAGCCAGTCGGTCGGGACGCCGCACGCGGAGGTCTGGCGCTCGCCGACCTCGTAGCGGTCGACGAGCAGCACGCGAGCGCCGCTGCCGGCCAGCTCGCGCGCGACCGCGAGCCCGGCAAAGCTCGCGCCGCAGATCAGGACGTCGGCATCGCGGGAGAGCGGGGTTCGCTCGGCGCCGCGCTTGGTTGCACGCTTCGGCATAGGCGGGTGATTCTACGGCTCGCTTCAGCGGCGAGCCGTGGCACTTCGGCGCATTGGAGACTCAGGTACCCTCTTTCGGCTCACCTTCTGTTCCCTACCGGTTCCCCTATGTCCACTATCGACCTTCAGCCCACAGCCAAGATCGTGGAGGGCTCCGATGGCCTTCTGCTTGAGATCGACGGCAAGATCGTCCCGAACTACGACGCGACGCTCACCCCATTTGAGGAGGGCGACGTTGTCACTGGCCACGTCGTCCGCATCGACAAGGACGAAGTCCTCGTCGACATTGGCTACAAGTCCGAGGGCGTCATCCCGTCCAACGAGCTGTCGATCCGCAAGTCGGTCGACCCGAAGGACGAAGTCGAGATGGGCGAGGAGGTCGACGCCCTCGTCCTCACGAAGGAGGACCAGGACGGCCGCCTGATCCTCTCCAAGAAGCGCGCCCGCTTCGAGAAGGCCTGGCGCCGGATCGAGGCCGCTGCCGAGTCCGGCGAGCCCGTCGACGGCACGGTCATCGAGGTCGTCAAGGGCGGCCTGATCATCGACCTCGGGGTGCGCGGCTTCCTGCCCGCCTCGCTCGTCGACATTCGCCGCGTGCCGCACCTGGACGAGTACCTCGGCCAGACGATCGAGTGCAGAGTCATCGAGCTCAACCGCTCGCGCAACAACGTGGTGCTGTCGCGCCGCGCAGTGCTGGAGGAGCAGCGTAGGGAAGATCGGGAGCGGATCCTCGACCGCCTGCAGCCGAGCATGATCGTCGAGGGCACGATCTCCAACATCGTCGACTTCGGCGCGTTCGTCGACCTCGACGGGATCGACGGCCTGATCCACATCTCAGAGCTGTCGTGGTCGCATGTGAACCACCCCAGCGAGATCCTCTCGATCGGCGACACCGTCAGCGTCAAGGTGCTCGACATCGACCGTGACCGCCAGCGCATCTCCCTCGGTCTGAAGCAGACCCAGGAGGACCCGTGGCAGCGCGTCGTCGACACCTACAACGTCGGTGACGAGCTCGAAGGCAGAGTCACGAAGGTCGTGACGTTCGGCGCCTTCGTCGAGATCCTCGACGGCGTCGAGGGCCTCGTGCACATCTCCGAGCTCGCTCAGCACCACGTCGAGAACCCGCGCGAGATCATCCAGCCGGGTGACGAGGTGATGGTCAAGATCCTCGAGATCGACTCCGAGCGCCGCCGGCTCTCACTGTCGATCAAGCGGGTCGAGGGCCAGGTGCTGCCGCTGCAGCGCGAGGGCGCCGAGGTTCCGCCGCCGGCTGAGGGCGACGAGGCTGAGGCCGCGAACTACGACAACGTGCCTGACCTGGGCCTGTCGGAGGACGTGTTCGCCGAGGGCGCGCCCGCTGCGCCGGCGGAGCCGGCCGCTGCCGCGGACGAGCCGACCGACGTCGCGACCTCCCCGGAGGTCGTCGCCGAGGTGCAGGCTGCCGAAGCCGCCGCTGAGGACGCCGCTGTCGCCGAGGTTGCCGAGGCCGCTGAGAGCGACCCGGAGACCGAGGCTGCCGCGCCGGTCGAGGCCGTCGAGGCTGAGGCCGCTGCGCCGGTCGACGCTGAGGCGCCGGTCGAGACCGAGGCCGTCGTCGAGGCCACGGACGAGAGCGCCGGCGAGCAGCCGGCGGACGACGCCGAGTCGCAGGCGTAACGAGCGATCGCAGCCGCGAGCGTCCCATTCGTCGGGCTGACCGGCGGCATTGCCGCCGGGAAGTCCACGGCGCTCGCGGCGCTTGAGCGCCTCGGCGCTGTTGTGATCTCCTCCGACGCGGTCGTGCACGAGCTGTACGCCTCGTCGGAGGTGCGCGACCTCGTCGTCGCGCGCTGGGGTGAGGAGGTCGCGCCCGGCGGCATCGTCGACCGGGCCGCGGTCGCCGCCCACGCCTTTGCCACGCCAGAAGAGCGAGCGTGGCTTGAGGGCATGCTGTGGCCGCGCGTCGGCGCGCGGATCGCGGCGTGGCGAGAGCAGGTGCTGGCACAGGTCCCGCCGCCACCGGCCGCCGTCAACGAGGTGCCGCTGCTGTTCGAGGCCGGCATGGCGGCGGGCTTCGACGCGACGATCGCGATCGTCGCGCCCGAGGAGCTGCGCGCCGAGCGCGCGGGGGCGCGCGGCCATGCCGCCGTCGCTGAGCGCGAGTCGCGTCAGCTTTCTCAGCAGGAGAAGGCGGCCCGCGCGACGTACACAGTCGTGAACGACGGATCTCCCGAGCAGCTCGAAGCGAAGCTGTCGGAGGTCCTTGCGAAGCTGAGCAGATGACTCCACCCGCCGCACAGGCCCAGGGGGCGCGCCGCGCCTCCGCTCGACAGCGCGCCGCCCGGCGCCGCCGTCGCGCGTACCTGTTGCTCGCCGCGGTCGGGGCGGTCGTGATCGCGGTCGCCGTGATCGCGCCGAAGTTCAGAACGGCGGTTCAGAGCTTCGGCCTCCCGCTCAACCACGCCTCTGACATCCGCAGACAGGCGGCGGACAAGGGGCTGGACCCGACGCTCATCGCAGGCGTCATCTTCACCGAGTCGAAGTTCGTCGACCAGACCTCGTCGGCTGGCGCGCTCGGGCTGATGCAGCTGATGCCGGAGACAGCGAGATTCATCGCGCAGAGATCGGGCGGGACCGCCTTCACGATCGACGACCTGTCGACGCCTGGGGTCAACATCGCCTATGGCAGCTGGTATCTGCGCTACCTGCTGCAGCTCTACGACGGTGACGAGGTGCGCGCGCTCGCCGCCTACAACGGCGGGATCGGCAACGTCGACAAGTGGGTCGAGCAAGCGCAGGCGAACGGCAGAGCGTTCTCCGCCGCCGACATACCGTTCCCGGAGACGCGCGCCTACGTCGAGCGCGTCGAGAAGGCCAGACGCGAGTACGCGAAGACGTACCCGAGCGAGCTCGGCATCGGCTGAGCGGCGGTGCGGCTTGGCGCGTCCCGCGCGGGCCGCGCCGGCCCATGCGCTGGAGCGAACATATGTTCGTCCGAACGCGCCGCTAGGCTTGTTGTATGCCGCCTTTCCGTCTCGACTCCACCTACGCGCCGACTGCTGATCAGCCCAAGGCGATCGCCTCGCTGGCCGAGGGGATCGAGGCGGGCGAGCGCTACATGACGCTGCTCGGCGCCACTGGCACCGGCAAGACGATGACGATGGCGTCGACGATCGAGGCCGTCCAGCGCCCGGCGCTGATCATCGCCCACAACAAGACGCTCGCGGCCCAGCTCTGCAACGAGTTCCGCACGTACTTCCCGGACAACGCGGTCGAGTACTTCGTCTCCTACTACGACTACTACCAGCCGGAGGCGTACGTCCCCAGCCGGGACCTCTACATCGAGAAGGACTCGGCGATCAACGCCGAGATCGAGCGGCTGCGCCACTCGGCGACCGCCGGCCTGTTCGCGCGCAGAGACGTGATCGTCGTCGCCTCCGTCTCCTGCATCTACGGCTTGGGATCGCCGGAGAAGTACGACCGCAAGATGCTGATCCTCAGAAGAGGGGAGATGGTCGACCGCGACGAGATCCTCCGCAAGCTCGTCTCGATCCAGTACACGCGCAACGACACCGTCCTGCAGCGTGGCAACTTCCGCGTGCGGGGCGAGACGCTCGAGGTCTTCCCGGCGTATGCCGAGTCCGCGTACCGCGCGACGCTGTTCGGCGACGAGATCGAAGAGGTCCAGCACTTCGACCCGCTCACCGGCGAGCTGATCGAAGAAGACATGGAGTACGTCGCGATCTGGCCGGCGTCGCATTACAACATCGACGACGACGAGATCGGCGACGTCGTACAGCAGATCGGCGTCGAGCTGAACGACCGCTGCGCCGAGCTTGAGAGACAAGGCAAGCTGCTCGAGTCACACCGCCTGCGCCAGCGCACGCAGTACGACATGGAGATGCTGCGCGAGATGGGCTTCTGCTCGGGGATCGAGAACTACTCGCGGATCTTCGACGGGCGCAGATCGGGCGAGCGGCCGTTCTGCCTGCTCGACTTCTTCCCGGACGACTTCGTCTGCTTCATCGACGAGTCGCACCAGACGGTGCCGCAGATCGGCGGCATGTACGAGGGCGACCGCTCGCGCAAGCAGACGCTGATCGACTACGGCTTCCGGCTCCCGAGCGCGCTCGACAACCGCCCGCAGAGATTTGAGGAGTTCCTCACCGTCGTCCCGCAGATCGTCTTCGTCTCGGCGACGCCGGGCGAGTACGAGCGCACGCACTCGCCGCGGATCGTCGAGCAGATCGTCCGCCCGACCGGCATCATCGACCCGCAGATCGACGTTCGCGCGACAAGAAACCAGATCGACGACCTGATGAACGAGATCAAGGCCCGGGTCGAGCGCGACGAGCGCACGCTGGTGACGACGCTGACGAAGAGAATGTCGGAGGACCTCACCGGCTACCTGCTGGAGATGGGCTTCAAGGTCCGCTACCTCCACTCCGAGGTCGACACGATCGAGCGGATCCAGATCATCCGCGAGCTGCGGCTCGGCGAGTACGACGTGCTCGTCGGCGTCAACTTGCTGCGCGAGGGCCTCGACCTGCCAGAGGTCTCGCTCGTCGCAATCCTCGACGCTGACAAGGAGGGCTTCCTGCGCGGGGCGACGTCGTTGATCCAGACGATCGGCCGCGCCGCCCGCAACGTCGACGGCACCGTGCTGATGTACGCCGACAGAGAGACGAAGGCGATGAGAATCGCGCTGGAGGAGACCGACCGCCGCCGTGAGATCCAGCTCGCCTACAACAAGGCGAACGGGATCACGCCGGAGTCGATCGTCAAGGGCATCTCGGACATCGCCGAGTTCCTCCAGGCCGAGTCGAAGGTGCCGAAGGGCCGCAGACGCCGCGCCCGCGCCGACGCAGGCAGACAGCTGAGACCGGCCGAGATCGAGAAGCTGATCGTCGAGGTCGAGGAAGAGATGCTCGCCGCCGCCGAGGAGCTGCGCTTCGAGTACGCCGCCAAGCTCCGCGACGAGATCAAGTCCCTGCGCCGCGACTTCGACATCGCGGTGTCGGAGCAGAAGGCCCTTCCAGCGAAGGCATAGGCGGACGCTGCGCGCGGTAGCGTGCGCGGCGTGCCTGTCGACCACGACGCGATTCTCACCTGGTACGGCGCCGTGAGGCGCGACCTGCCGTGGCGGCGGACGCGGGATCCGTATCGGATCCTCGTCTCCGAGGTGATGCTGCAGCAGACGCAAGTCGCGCGCGTGGTTCCGTACTACAAGGCGTTCCTCGAGCGGTTTCCTGATGAGGCGGCGCTTGGCGAGGCGCCGACCGGCGACGTGCTGCGGCAGTGGAGCGGCCTCGGCTACAACCGCCGCGCGCTGGCACTGCAGGCATGCGCGCGGGCCGTCGCCGAGCACGGCTGGCCGCCTGACGCCGAGGGGCTGCTGGCGCTGCCGGGGATCGGTCCGTACACCGCGGCGGCGGTCGCGTCGTTCGCCTTCGGCGAGCAGGTCGCGGCCGTCGACACGAACGTCAAGCGAGTGATCGAGCGGCTTGACGCCGCGGTCCACAGACCACGAGCGCTCGCCGAGCGCGCGCAGCAGATCGTTCCCGACGGTCGCGCCGCCGACTGGAACCAGGCGATGATGGAGCTCGGCGCGACCGTCTGCACCGCGCGCGCTGCCGCCTGCGACGCCTGCCCCGCGGCGTCGTGCCGCTCACGTGGCCGGCCGCTCACCGTCTCGCCGACGGCCCGCCGCGGCCCCGCTGTCCGCTTCGAGGAGACCGACCGCTGGGTCCGCGGCCGCATCGTCGCGGCCCTCGCCGCCGGCGAGGAGGTCCCGACCGGCATCGAAGCAGAGCGTTTCCAACGCGCCATGGCGGGCCTAGAGCGCGACGGCCTCGTCGTTCGCGACGGGGCGTCGGCGCGGTTGCCGTAGGGCTGTCCATCCGCGCGCTGGACGCCGGCCCTGCTCGGTAGGCTTCGAGCCGCTGTTTCCGACCCCCGACGGAGGTACGCCCGCGTGGCCCTCGACCGCCAGAGCATCGAGAAGAAGGACTTTCCCATCGGTCGACGCGGGTATGACCCGGAGGCCGTCGACGCCCATCTGCGCGATGTCGCGGACGAGGTCGACGGGCTCAAGCGCTCCGCCCGCCAGCGGACCGAGACGGTCGCGACGACGGCGAGCGAGCAGGTCCGATCCGTGCTCGCCGCCGCTGAGGCCGGCGCTGCGGAGATCGTCCGCTCAGCCGAGCATGAGGCGCGCGAGATCCGCGACGACGCGAGCGCCGAGGCGACGCGCACGCGCGAGGAGGCCAACCACGCCGCGCACGACTACGTCGGCAGAGTTGCGGAGGCGACCTCGTCCCTGCTGCAGCGCGTCGATGCGATGCAGGGCGAGCTGAACACGCTGCTTGACACCCTCCGCACCGGCGCCCACCGCGTCCATGCCGACCTCCAGCTGCTGGAGGGCAACCTCGGCGAGCTGTCAGCGGTCGCCGGCCGCCCGCGCTTCGAGCCCGAGCCGTCCGACACCGCGCCCGTCCCGCGCGGCGGCGGCGCCCGTCTCGGCGTCGAGGACCCCGACCAGCCCCGTCGCAACGGCAACGGGGTCGTCGACCCAGACCGGCTCGTCCCCGACCCAGACGCCCCGGCCGTGAACACGACCGTCGACGGGCCGCCCGCCGCGGCCGCGCCGGCGCCGTCCGCACCCACTCCGACTCCGGCGCCCCCGGCGGCCGGCTCAGGCGAAGGCGACGCGGGCGCGCGCCTCGTCGCGCTCGACATGGCGCTCAGTGGCACGCCCCGCGAAGAGACCGACCGCTACCTCGCCGAGCACTTCACCGTCGCCAACCGCGACGCCCTGCTCGACGAGGTCTACGCCTCGATAGGCGGCTAAAGCCGCCAACGGCGCGCCCGCTCGCTTCGCGCGAGCCTGCGCGCCGCAGTCCGCTCCGGGCGGCAGCACGCTGGCTCGCGTGACTGCAACCCTGCCTACGCCACGGCCGGCGTAGGCGGGGCGGCGGCTGGGGCTGCCAGCAGGTGCTGGGTGAGGAAGGCGAGCTGGTCGCCGACGGCGCGCTCGAACGTGTCGCCGACGTAGACGTCGAAGTGGCCGACGCCGGCGTAGCGGAGCAGCTCGCCGTGCGGCGCGGCGCGCGCGACTCTCTCGGCGAGCTCGGGCAGCGTGACGAGGTCGGCGTCGCCGATCGTCACGAGCAACGGGCAGCGGACCTGCTTCGCCGTGCGGCCAGGGCGGTAGCCGGTCAGCCGCAGGCAGACACGCGCTGCGACCTCGTTGCGCCACGTCGACCCGGCGGGCAGGCTCGCGCGCATGCCAGCCACGGCGTCGGGGGTCGTCATCACCGCGACCGAGCCTGGCTCACCGACCGACGCCACCATATGCGGCGGGCGCCCGAGCCGCGAGCCGATCTCGTCGCGCAGCGCATGCCCCGTCAGCCGCAGCGCGTGCGGGATCGGCTGCGCCAGCGCCTGCCGCAGCCCGTCGACGAACGGCGTCTGCGAGATCACCGCTGCGATCCGGTGATCGCGGGCAGCGGTCGCGAGCACGTGTCCACCGGAGAACGAGCTGCCCCACAGCACGATCCGCTCGGGATCGACGCCGTCGACCGTGCGCGCGTAGGAGACCGCCGCGGACCAGTCGGCGAGCTGCTGCGAGATCGACAGCAGCTGCCGCGGCTCGCCCTCGCTTGCGCCAAAGCAGCGGTAGTCGAACAGCAGCACGGCAAGACCGGCCCCCGCGAAGCGCTCGGCGAAGGCGTCGAGGCGTGCCTCGCGCACCCCAGCGAACCCGGCCGCCATGACGACGCAGGGGATCCCGTTGCCCGCCGCGGACGCGGCAGGCGCGCCGTTTCCGGCCGTCGTGCTCGCAGCGGGCCGGTAGAGCCACGCGGCGCAACGCTCGCCCCACGAGTCGAAGATGACGTCGTCTCGGCGCATGGGAAGCACGTTACCGAGACGGGCGGGTGGGACGCTGCGGCTCGCCGAGATCGCTGGGCTCATCGCCGCGGGCCCGGTAAGTGGCGGAGCCGCGCGCCGGCGCGCCCGAGACCATTGCGCAACGGCGCGCGCGCGGCTTGCAGGGACGGCTCTGGCCAGCCTCGCCTTCACCCGAACGTCCGTTCGCCCTTCTATAGTGATTTGACGATGCCGCCAACCGATCAGCTCGTCGTCTCCGGTGCCCGGGAGCACAACCTGAAGGACGTCACCGTTGCGCTGCCGCGCAACGCGCTCGTCGTCATCACCGGCCTGTCCGGCTCGGGCAAGTCGAGCCTTGCCTTCGACACGATCTACGCCGAGGGGCAGCGGCGGTACGTCGAGTCGCTGTCCGCGTATGCGCGGCAGTTCCTCGGGCAGATGGACAAGCCGGACGTCGACTCGATCGAGGGCCTCTCGCCGGCGATCTCGATCGACCAGAAGACGACCTCGCGCAACCCGCGATCGACAGTCGGCACGGTCACTGAGATCTACGACTACCTGCGCTTGCTGTGGGCGCGCGTCGGCAAGCCGCATTGCCCGAGATGCGGCAGAGTGATCGCCGGCCAGTCGGCCGAGCAGATCATCGACCAGGTGATGGACCTGGAGGACCGGACGCGCTTCATGGTCCTCGCGCCGATCGTGCGCGGGCGCAAGGGCGAGTACGGGAGACAGTTCGAGGAGCTGCGCGCGGAGGGCTACACGCGCGTAAAGGTCGACGGCGAGCTTCGGCGGCTCGACGAGGAGATCAGACTCGACAAGAAGTACAGACACGACATCTCCGTCGTCGTCGACCGTCTGGTGATGAAGCCGGACCTGCGCAAGCGGCTGGCCGACTCGATCGAGACGGCAGTCGCGCTGGCAGACGGGATCGTCGAGGTCGAGCTGGTCGACAGCGGCGACGTCCGCACCTACTCGGAGAAGTTCGCTTGCCTGGAATGCGGGATCTCGTTCCCGGAGCTGGAGCCGCGGCTGTTCTCGTTCAACGCGCCGCACGGCGCCTGCCCGCGCTGCACCGGCCTCGGCTCGCAGATGGAGATCGACCCGGAGCTGGTCGTGCCCGACCCGTCGCTGTCGATCGGCGAGGGCGCGATCGCGCCGTGGTCGGCAAGCGCCTCCAACTACTACGAGCAGCTGACGCAGTCGATCTCGGAGCGCTACGACGTCGACCTCGACACGCCGTGGGAGGATCTGAGCGAAGAGGCGCGTGACTTCTTCCTCTACGGCACCGGCGGCGACCGCGTCCACATCGAGTACAAGAACCGCTTCGGCCGTAGGCGCTCGTACACGACGAGCTTCGAGGGGATCATCTCCAACCTCGAGCGGCGCTACCGCGAGACCGACTCCGAGTGGGCGCGGGAGAGAATCGAGGAGTACATGTCGGTCGTGCCGTGCCCGGAGTGCAGAGGGGCGCGGCTGCGGCCGGAGGCGAGGGCGGTGCTCGTCGGCGGCACGCCGATCCACGAGTACACGCACATGCCGGCACGGCGGGCCCTCGCGTGGGTGCGCGACCTTCAGCTGAGCGAGCAGGAGCGGCGGATAGCGCGACTGATCCTGCGTGAGATCGAGGAGCGGCTCGCGTTCCTGGAGAACGTCGGCGTCGGCTACCTGTCGATGGACCGGGCGGCGGCGACGCTGTCGGGCGGCGAGGCGCAGCGGATCCGGCTCGCGACGCAGATCGGGTCGTCGCTCGTCGGCGTCCTCTACATCCTTGACGAGCCGTCGATCGGCCTCCATCAGCGCGACAACGAGAAGCTGATCAAGACGCTTGAGCGGCTGCGCGACCTCGGCAACACCGTCCTCGTCGTCGAGCACGACGAGGGGACGATGCGGGCGGCTGACTGGCTGCTTGACATGGGCCCAGGCGCAGGTGAGCACGGCGGGCACATCGTCGCGCAGGGGACGGCGGCCGACGTCGAGCTCGTGCCGGAGTCGGCGACGGGTCAGTTCCTCGCGGGCACGCGGCGGATCGAGGTGCCGGCGAGACGGCGCAGACCAAGCGGCTACGTGACGATCGAGGGCGCGTCGCAGCACAACCTCAAGAACGTCACGGTGAAGGTTCCGCTCGGGACGTTCACCGCGGTCACTGGCGTGTCGGGCTCGGGCAAGTCGACGCTCGTCAACGAGATCCTTTACAAGGCCGTGGCGAACAGGCTGCACCGGGCGAAGCAGCGGCCGGGATCGCACAAGCGGATCACCGGGCTGGACCAGCTCGACAAGATCATCCAGGTCGACCAGTCGCCGATCGGGCGGACGCCGCGCTCGAACCCGGCGACGTACATCGGGCTGTTCGACCAGATCCGCGACCTGTTCGCCAAGACGCCGGAGGCAAGGGCCCGCGGCTACAAGGCCGGGCGGTTCTCGTTCAACGTCAAGGGCGGCCGCTGTGAGGTCTGCAGGGGCGACGGCCAGATCAAGATCGAGATGCACTTCCTGCCGGACGTCTACGTCCCGTGCGAGCAGTGCCACGGCAAGCGCTACAACCGCGAGACGCTGCAGGTCCACTTCAAGGGCAAGTCGATCGCGGACGTGCTCGAGATGCCGATCGAGGAGGCGCTGACCTTCTTCGAGAACATCCCGAAGATCCGGCGGCGGATCCAGACGCTGCACGACGTCGGCCTCGACTACATGCGGCTCGGGCAGCCGGCGACGACGCTGTCCGGCGGCGAGGCGCAGCGCGTCAAGCTGGCGGCCGAGCTGGCGAAGATCGCGACCGGCAGAACGCTCTACATCCTCGACGAGCCGACGACCGGCCTCCACTTCGCTGACATCCAGCGGCTGCTGGAGGTGCTGCAACGGCTGGTCGATCAGGGCAACTCGGTCGTCGTGATCGAGCACAACCTCGACGTGATCAAGACGGCCGACCAGCTGATCGACATGGGCCCGGAGGGCGGCGACGAGGGCGGCATGCTGCTTGGCACCGGCACACCCGAGGAGATCGCGGCGACGCCCGGCTCCGTGACGGGGTCGTTCATGGCGCAAGTGCTCGCCGACCCGCGCTCCAACGGCCACGTCCCGAGAGCCGCCGCGACGAGAAGACGCGCCAGACGCAAGGTCGCCGCCGCGGCGTGACGTGAGCGGGCGCGTCGAGCGCGGCGCGCGCGATAGCGTCCCGCCGATGAGCAACGCGGATGAGGCGGCCGACGGGCGGCAGGACGACCTGGCCGCTGGGCAGCCGGAGGACGCGGCCGGCGGGCAGGCGACTGGGGGGCGTGCGGCAGGCGGGCAGGCGGCAGCGGCAGCGGCAGCAGCGGCCGCAGCGGCCGCCGTGGAGACGGCTGGCGCGACCGACCTGCTGTCGGCCGCGCGGTTGTGGGGGCAGAAGTGGCGCTGGTATCAGCGCAACGAGCTGCCGTGGAACCGCGCGCGGATCCACTGGCAGCTGATGCGGCGCGAGGCGTTCGCGCGCTGGCCGCTCCACGGCAACGTGCTTGAAGCGCTCGACGAGGGGCGGTTGGAGATCGGGCCGGGCGTGCTGTTCGAGCCCGGCGTCTGGCTGACCGCGCCCGACAAGGCGCGAATCCACATCGGCGCGGGGACGTTCCTGAACCTCGGCGTGATGGTCGCGGCGCTCGAGCTGGTCGAGATCGGGCAGCACTGCATGTTCGCCAACGGCTGTTTCGTCACTGATGCCAACCACCGCTTCGACGACCCGGACCTGCCGATCACCTGGCAGGGCTTCACGTCAAAGGGCCCGACGCGGATCGGCGACAACGTCTGGTGCGGCGCCAACGTCGTCGTCACCAGCGGTGTGACGATCGGCGAGCGCGCCGTCATCGGCGCCAACTCCGTCGTCACGACCGACATCCCCGCCTTCACGATCGCCGCCGGCGCGCCGGCGAGAGTGCTGAAGAACGTCGAGTACCCGGGGCGCTAGGTCGCGCCGCAAGCCCCCTTGTCCGCTCCCGGCGGCCGGCCCACCGAGGCGATTGCCCGCCGCCACAGGCGGCCCACCGAGGCGACTGCCCGCCGCCACAGGCGGCCCACCGAGGCGACGGCCCGCCGCCGCGGCCGGCCACCGAGGCGATTGCCCGCCGCCGCAGGCGCTCCGCCGACGCTGCTCGGGAGCCGGGACCGGCGGCTACTTCGCCAGCATCGTGCTGACGCCGAAGACGATCGCGCCAACGCAGACCGCGGCTGCCGCGATCGCGAGCGTGCCGTAGAGCGTCGCCGCGAGCGCCCGCGACTCGGCGCGGCGCTCGCCGGCACGGACGCCGCCGAGGATCACGAGCGAGAAGGCGATGCTCAGCCCGACGCCCGCCAACAGGCCGACCGCGACGACGTCGAGCAGCTGTCCCCAGTCGACCAGCTCAGCGGCGAGCGGCACGGCTGCGCCGCCAAGCAGCCCCATCACCGCGTCTCCGTCGCCGTCGACGTGATCGCCGCGCCCCTCTGCAGCCGCCGCGCGAAGACGTAGCCGACGAGCGTGATGCCGGCCGCGGCGACGACGACCGGGCCGACCGCGCCGGTGCCGAACAGGCGCGTGATCCCGTAGACGACGGCACCGACGAGCGCCGAGCACGGCAGCGTCAGCAGCCACGCGAAGAGGATGTTGCCCGCGACGCCCCAGCGCACCGCCGAGAGCCGCTTCGCCGCGCCGGCGCCCATCACGGCGCCGGAGATCGTGTGGGTCGTCGAGAGCGGGTAGCCGAAGTGGGTCGCGGCGAGGATCGCCGCCGAGCCCGACGCCTGCGCCGCGAAGCCCTGCGCCGGGTCCATCTTGATGATCCGGCTGCCCATCGTCTTGATGATCCGCCAGCCGCCGAGGTAGGTCCCGAGCGCGATCGCCGTCGCGGAGGCGACGACGACCCACGTCGGCACGGTCGCGTCGTGGTGGAGGTGGCCGCTGGAGATCAGCGCGAGCGTGATCACGCCCATCGTCTTCTGCGCGTCGTTCGTGCCGTGGGCGAGCGCGAGCAGCCCGCCGGAGAAGATCTGCCCGACGCGGAACCCTCGGCTTACCGGCCCGGGCGCCAGCCTCCCGACGATGCGATAGCAGAAGACGATCGCGGCGCCGGCTGCGACGAAGGCGAGCAGCGGCGCGATCAGCGCGGGCACGAGCACCTTGGAGACGATCCCGGCGCCGTTGATCGCGCCGGTGCCGACTGCGACGAGCATCGCGCCGACGACCCCGCCGATCAGCGCGTGCGAGCTGCTCGACGGCAGCCCGAAGTACCACGTGACGAGGTTCCAGACGATCGCGCCGATCAGGCCGGCGAAGACGATCGTTGTCGTGACGGCCGCCTGGTCGACGATGTCGTTGGCGATCGTGCTGGCGACCTGCAGCGACAGGAACGCGCCGACGAAATTCAGCACCGAGGCAAGGCCGACGGCAACGCGAGGCGCCATCGCGTGCGTCGAAATCGACGTGGCGACGACGTTGGCGGTGTCATGAAAGCCGTTCGTGAAGTCGAACGCGAGCGCGGTCGCGACGACGATCACGAGGATGATGTCGTTGCTCACGAGTTCTTGATGACGATGCTCTCGAGCACGTTCGCGACGGTCTCCGTCGCGTCGATCGCGTCCTCGAGCCGTTCGAACAGGTCCTTCCAGCGGATCACGACCATCGGGTCGATGCCGGTGTCGAACAGCGACGCGATCGCGTCGCGCACAACCCGGTCGCCCTCGTTCTCCAGCCGGTTGACCTCGACCGTGTAGTGCGAGATGTCCTTGAAGTCGCGCATCCGCGGGAGCGCCTCGACGATCTGGCGCGTCGACTGGAAGAGGATGTGCGCAAGCCGCTGCGCCTGCTCCATCGGCGCTTCGATCTTGTAGAGGCCGAGGTAGTCGGCGACCTCTTCGGTGATGTCGACGACGTCGTCGATCGCGGAGGCAAGCTTGTGGATGTCCTCACGGTCGATCGGGGTGACGAACGTGTGGTTGAGCCTCTGGACGATGTCGTGCGTGATCCGATCGCCCTCTTGCTCGCAGATCAGGATGTCGCGCGACAGCCCCGCGGTGTCGGGGTAGTTGCGCAGCATCTGGTCGAGCAGGTCAGCCGCTCGGAGAGCGTTGCGGCCCGCTTCTTCGAACAGGTCGAAGAACTCGCGGTCGCGGGGGGAGAAGAGCTGTGAAAGACGCGCCATATGTGAAGAAGTCGTGCACGAAATGTGAACGGCGCGCGGGAGTGTAGAGATTTGCGCGGGCGGACCGTTGCGGCGCGCCACTCGACGAGTGGCGGCGTGCCCGCGCGAGCTGTCCGCGCGCGTCAGGGACGACAGCCGCGCGCAGAGCCGAGGCCCCGCGCGCGGCCGGTCGCGATCAGCCGAGCTGGCTGCGGAAGTCGCTCAGCTCGCCGGGGTCGATCGAGTAGGTGTGATCGGCCTCGGGGTAGCGCTGGTGGCGCACGTCGTCGGCGTAGGCGCGCACGCCGGCGACCATCTCGTTCTGGATGTCGGCGTAGCGCTTGACGAAGCGCGCGCCGACGCCGTCGCGGATGCCGAGCAGGTCGTGGAAGACCAGCACCTGACCGTCGGTGGAGCCGCCGGCGCCGATCCCGATGACCGGGATCTCCATCCGCTCCATCAGCACGGCAGCGACCTGCGCCGGGATCGCCTCGAAGACGATCGAGAAGCAGCCGGCCTCCTGGAAGGCGAGCGCGTCGCGCGCGACGTCGAGCGCGCGTTCGGCGGTGCGGCCCTGCGCCCGGTAGCCGCCGAGCGCGGTCGCCGTCTGCGGGGTCAGCCCGACATGGCCCATCACCGGGATCCCGGCGTCGACGATCGCGCGTGCGCGGCGGGCGGCGACCCCGTTCGCCTCCATCTTGACGGCGTCGGCGCCGGCCTCCTGCACGAACCGCATCGCGGTCGCGATCGCCTGCTCGTCGCTGGTCTCAAACGACCCAAACGGCAGGTCGGCGACGAGCAGCGGCGTGCGCAGCCCGCGCCGGGTCGCCTTCGCGAGCATGATCATCTCGTCGAGCGAGACCGGGACGGTCGACGGGTAGCCGAGGACCGTCATCGCGCCGGAGTCGCCGACCAGCACGACGTCGACGCCGGCCTGCTCGGCAACGACCGCTGACGGGTAGTCGTACGCGGTCACCATCACGATCGGCTCGCCGAGCCGCTTCTTCTCCGCCAGCTGCGGCAAGGTCACCGGCAGGCGGTCGATCGCGGCTGCTGCGGCGGGAACGTTGTGGGTGGGTGCTGCGGACATGGCCCTTCCTCCTTGTCTGGCGGTTGGCGCCCTCAACTGAGGAGGGTCGCCACCGCGCTGTCGACGGTGACGATGCGGTTTTCCGCATCGACATGAACGACTCTGGGCACGTACTGGTCCAGCTCGTCCTGGCTGTATTGGGCGTAAGAGATGACGATGACCGTGTCACCGTGATGCACGAGGCGGGCGGCGGCGCCGTTGACCTGGATCGCGCCCGAGCCGCGCTCGCCGGCGATCGTGTAGGTCTCGAAGCGGGCGCCGTTGTCGACGTCGACGACGGCTACCTGCTCGTGCTCGAGGATGTCGGCGGCCTCCAGCAGGTCGGGGTCGATCGTGATCGACCCGACGTAGTGAAGGTCCGAGTCGGTCACCGTCGCGCGGTGGATCTTCGACTTCAGCATCGTGCGGATCATGCGGTCTGCTCCGGGACTCCGTTGGCGATGGTGACGAGGGCGTTGTCGATTAAGCGGGCGGGCCCGACGCGCGCTGCGACGGTGATCAGCACGTCACCGTCAATCGACGCGACGGGGACGAGCGTCTGCTCAGAGACGAGCGCGAAGTACTCGGCTTGGACGCCGTGGCCGGCGAGCACCGCGCGCCCAACGGCGGCGACCGCCTCGGGGTCGCGCTCGCCAGCTGCGATCGCCTGCTCGGCGGCGACGAGCGCGCGCCGTAGCGCGACTGCGCGTGACCGGTCCACGGGGCCGAGGTAGGCGTTGCGGCTCGACATCGCAAGGCCGTCGGGCTCGCGCACGGTCGGGCAGACCTCGATCCGCACGGGGATGTTGAGGTCGCGCACGAGCTGGCGGATCACGCGTGCCTGCTGCGCGTCCTTCTGGCCGAAGAAGGCGACCGTCGGCTGCACCATGTTGAGCAGCTTGGCGACGACGGTCGCGACGCCGTCGAAGTGGCCGGGACGGTGGTCGCCCTCAAGGCCCTCCGCGACGCCGCGCACGGTGACGGTCGTCGCGAAGCCGTCGGGGTAGACCTCCTTAGGCGCGGGCGCGAAGAGGACGTCGACGCCGGCCTCGGCTGCGATCTCGGCGTCACGTCCCTCGTCGCGCGGGTACCGCGAGAGGTCGTCGGTCGGGGCGAACTGCGTCGGGTTGACGAACAGCGAGACGACGACGACGTCGCAGGTCTCGGCGGCGCGCACCATCAGCGATCGGTGCCCGTCGTGGAAGGCGCCCATCGTCGGCACGAGCCCGATCCGCTGCCCTTCGCGGCGCGCGGGCTCCAGCGCGGCGCGCAGCTCCGCGACCGTTCGCACGATCCGCAGGCTCATCGCTCCTCCTCCGTGACTCCGCGACCGACTGCGATCGCTTCCTGCGGCCCGCGCGCCAGGGCGCGTGTCGCGTCGGCGAGGGTATCGAACAACCCGACGAGCTCGGGCGCGCGCGCTTGCACCGCCGCTCGCTGCCGCGCGACCGTCTCCTCGTCGCCGCGCGCGACCGGACCGGTCAGCGCCTGATCGGGCCCGAGTGCCGCCCAGTTCTCAAGCGTTCCGCGCACGAGCGGGACGAGCGCCGCGCGCTCGACCCCGGCGCTGGCGGCAAGCCGCTCCGCGGCAGCCTCCAAGGTGACGAGGAAGTTCGAGGCGATCGAGGCCGCCGCGTGGTAGGCGGCGCGGTCGTCGTCGGCGACGGCGAAGGGGGTCATGGCCAGCGCTGTGGCGAGCGAGCGGGCAACGGCGAGCGCGCGGTCTGTGGTGCCGGCGATGGCTGCGGAGGCACCGGGGAAGGGGGACGGCGATGCGCCGGCGCCGGCGCCGAGCAGGCCCAGCGCCACCGCGCCCGAGTCCGGCACCGTCATCAGCGGATGCAGCGAGAACGCCTCATGCGGCGCCAAAGGAGCCAGCGTCGTCGCGCCGGAGCAGTGGCCGACGAGGCGGCCGGCACGCGGGGGGATGGCACGTGCGGCAGCGGCGATCTCGCTGTCGGGGACGCAGAGGAGGACGATCTCGGCGTCACCGCCGTCGGCGCCGCGCCCGAACGGGCCCTCGACGGGCACGTCGGCGTCATGCAAAGCGACCGTGAGCGCCCGGCCAAGCCGGCCGGCTCCGACGGTCGCGCAACGCATGCGCGTGAGATCAAGAAGATCCGATTCCCGTTCCAGTTCCCGCATGGGAGATACCGGTCGAGTTGGCTGGGTACGACGGTGGCACAACGGTCCATCCCCAAGACGGGTGACGGCAAGCCGAATGGTAGTACACACCCCGCCGTCCGCGCCAATACCATCGGGAGCGATGAGCACCGCAGAGCAACGGCGAGAAGCGCTCAAAGAGGTCTATCTCGAGGCGCGCGACTGCACGAAGTGCGCGCTGGCGGAGACCCGCACGACGGTCGTCTTCGGCGCCGGCAACGCCGACGCCGACCTGATGTTCATCGGCGAGGCGCCCGGCGCCAACGAGGACAAGGGCGGCCTGCCGTTCATCGGCCAGGCCGGCAGACTGCTCGACAGACTGCTGCACGAGGTCGGCCTCGACCGCGACGACGTCTTCATCGCGAACGTGCTCAAGTGCCGCCCGCCGAACAACCGCGACCCGCGTCCGATCGAGATCGAGACCTGCCGCGACTACCTCCACCGCCAGGTCGAGCTGATCGAGCCGAAGGTGATCTGCACGCTCGGGAACTTCTCGACCAAGCTGCTGCGCGACGACGTGACCGGCATCTCGAAGGTCCACGGGCAGGCCGAGGTCAGAGTGCTTGGCCGCCGCGCAGTGACGGTCTTCCCGATCTATCACCCGGCCGCCGCGCTCTACACGCCGAGCATGCTCGACACCCTGCGCGCCGACTTCGCGCTGCTGCCCGACCTGCTCGCCGCGCCCGCGCCGCCCCAGCCCGCGCCTGAGGCGTTCGAGCCGCTGCCCGAGCCCGAAGAAGAGACGTTCGACGAGGCGCCGGGTGTTGAGGGATCGGTGACCGACGAGGTCGCCGCCGCCGCTGCGAGCGAGGACGCGTGCGCCGCGGCCACTGCGGGCGAGCACGCCGGCGAGCAGCCGAACGAGCTGGCGCCCGCGGAGCCCGACGCGGAGCAGCTCGGGCTCTTCTGAGCGAGCTCGTGCTGGACCGCCGTCGCCGCTCGGAACGGCAGCGACCCGGCTCGAGCCTGCTCCCGCCTGACCCTGCCGGCGACAGCCGCGAAGGACGCCGACGCGCCACTGCGCGCAGCCGCTGCAGACATCCGCCGAGGCGCGCTCGCTTGGCGCCGCGGCGCCCCTTATCGTGCTGGGCGATGTCGACGATCGGAGCCCGGATCGCCGAACGTGAGCGGCGGCGGTTCGTCGGTCGCGCGTCGGAGCTCGCATTCCTCGCGCGTTGCCTCGACGGCGACGCCGCGAGCGTCGTGCTGGTCCACGGCCCGGGCGGGATCGGCAAGAGCACGCTGCTGCGCGAGCTGGCACGTCGAGCTGGCGCCGCCGGCCGCCGCGCCCACTTCGTCGAAGGCCGCGAGCTGCCGCCATCGCCGCGCGCGCTCGACGCCGCGCTTGCCGCAGCGCGCGAGGACGAGGCGCCGCTGATCCTGCTCGACACCTACGAGCAGATGACCGCGCTCGACGGCTACCTGCGCACGACCGTTGTGCCGAGCCTGCCAGCGAGGTCACTCGTCGTGATAGCCGGGCGCGAGGCGCCGAGCCGCGGCTGGCTGGAGGGCGGCTGGGAGAGCGTCGCCGTCGAGCTGGAGCTGCGCGGGCTGTCGGCCGGCGAGGCGCGCGAGCTGCTGAGCGGCCACGGGATCGACGACGAGCGGCAGATGAGCGAGCTGGTCGGCTGGGCGGAGGGCTCGCCGCTGGCGCTCGCGCTCGCGGCCGCCGACCCGCTCGGCGCGATCGTCCCCGGCCGCGCCGAGGGGCCCGAGCGGCCGGAGCTGGTGCGGGCGTTGATCCGCCGGCTCGCCGAGGCGGAGATGGACGGGCCGCATCTCGGCCCGCTCGCGGTCGCCGCGATCGCCCGCGTCACGACGATCGACCTGCTGCGCGCCGTCCTGCCTGACTCCGGCGCGGTCGACGCATACATGTGGCTGCGCAGCTGTAGCTTCGCCGAGCCGCTCGGGGAGGGGATCGCGCTCCACGACCTCGTCCGCAAGGCGCTTCACGCCGACCTGCGCCATCGCGACCACGCGCGCGAGCGAGACCTGCGCAGGCGGATCGCCGACCACCTCTATGCCCGCGCCCGCGCAGGCCATCAGCTGCTGTCGATCGACCTCGCCCACCTGGTCGAGAACGAGGCGATCCGCTGGGGCTTCTCGTGGGAGGGCGCCGGCGAGTACCGGATCGACGACGTTCGGCCTGGCGACGCGCAGGAGATACGTACGCTGCTGGCCGAGCGGGGCGTGCCCGAGCGCTGGGACCATGCCGCGCCGTATTTCGATGCCGCGCCTGAGCGGATCGTCGTCGTGCGCGACCTCGACGACCGGATCCGTGGCTTCGAGCTGTCGATGACGATCGCGAACGCGCCTGCGGTCTCACGCGAGGACCCGCTGCTCGGGCCGTGGCTCGAGCACGCGCGCGAGCACGACGCCGACGGCGGCGCGGTCCTCTGGCAGGCGGCGGTCGACTTCACCGGCGACCCGCGCGCGCGGGTCCAAGCGATGCTGGGGATGTCGGGGATCCTTCGCTCCGGCCTGGAGAACCCGCGCTTTGCCTATCTGCCGATCGACCCGCGGATGCCGGCGGCGCTCGCCTTCGCGCGTGCGGCCGGCGCGCAGCACATCCCGGCGCTCGACCGCGCCTTCGCCGGCCATCCGACCGAATGCCACGTGCTCGACTACGGCCCTGAGGGCTTGCTCGGCGCGCAGCGGGCGCTGATCTACGCCGAGCTGGCGATGGAGCCGGCGAAGGTCGAGCCTACGGTGCTCGCGACAGCGCCTGGGTCGCCAGCCGGCGCAGCCGACGCGCCGCTCGTAGGGAATGCCGGAGCGCCTGGCGCACATCCGCCACCCGCGAGCGCCGGCGAAGCCTCGGGCACGCCGCCAGCGGCCAGCGCCGCCCCGTTCACGAGCGAAGACGTCCGCGAGGCGCTGCGCAACCTCGGCGTCCCGCACAAGCTCGCGGGCAGCCCGCTGGCCACCGGACGCACGCTGGAAGAGCGCGCCGAGTCAGTTCGCACGTCGTTGAGGACTGCGGCCGAGCGGGCCTTTGGCGACACGCCCAACGAGCAGTTGCTGCGGCGGGTGCTCGTGCGCGGGTACCTCGAGCCGGCGGTCAGCCACGAGCAGGCGGCGACCGAGCTGTCGCTCAGCCGCGCGGCGTATTTCCGGCGGCTGCGGGCTGCTGCGGAGCGGGTTGCGACGGTGCTGGAGGCAGACCGGGTTCCGGGCGCTTGAAGGCGATCGCGAGCGCGACGACGACGGCAACTGCCTGTATCCCGAGCACGAGCGCGGCGAAGCCGCTCGGGTCCTTCGGCGCGGCGGCGATCAGCAGCACCGGCTCAGCCGCCGCGACGATCCCGAGCGGGATCAGGAAGCGCGTGCGCCGCAGCGCCAGCAGGTACTGGATCGCCAGGTAGGTGATCGCCAGCAGCGTGAAGGCGATCCCGAGCGGCAGCAGCGCGTCGACCGCGAGCAGGCGGTCGGCGCCGAAGGCGAGTCTCAGCAGCAGTCTCGGGACGGCGATGAAGATCAACAGCACCGGCACCGCGCAGACGAGCACGATCCCGATCGCGCGCACGAGCACCGGCCGCGTGTCCTCCCCCTCGGCGTGGCGGCGCGAGGTCTCGGGGACGAGGTAGAAGCCCGCGCCCATCGAGACCCAGATCAGCACCTTTGCGGCGACCGCGGTCGCGCCGTACGAGCTCGCCATGTCGTCAGAGAAGCGGTGCTTGGCGCCGATCACGTCGATGTTCTGCAGCACCGCGATCACGATCAGGCCGCAGATCGGCGCCCACGCGTTCGTGATGTGGTCGCGCAGGCGGACGGCGGGGCCGAGGCTGCCGTCGGGCCGCGTCGCAGCGGCCGCAGCCGCGCGCGCCTGCGGCGTTCCCGCCGCCGCTCCGCGCCGCTCGCGACGATCCGCTTGCGCAGCTCCAGACCGCACCAGATCGCCAGCAGGCCGAGCGAGATCGGCGTCCCGAGGAAGGCGCCGGTGACGTCGAGCCCGATCGCGGCGAGCGCGACGCCGAAGACCAGCCGCATCACCTGCTCGCCTATCAGGCTGACCCCGACCGCGCGATAGTCGCCAACGCCTTGCAGCCCGCCACGCAGCGTCGCGAGCAGCAGCCAGAGGACGCCGGCCGGCAGCCCGGCGGCCGCGGCCCATCGCTCGTCGACACCGACGGCGGAGGCGATCGGGTCGCGCACCAGCACGCCGATGACGGCCGCGACGACCGTCGCGATCAGCATCGTGCGCGTCCAGCTTCGCAGCGTCGCGGCAAGCACCGGGCCGGTGCCGAGCGTTCCGAGGACCGCCTCGCGCGCGGTCGCGACTTGCATCGCCTGGCCGACGACGGAGAGGATCAACACAAACGACAGCAGCGCAGCGAGCGAGCCGTAATCGTCCAGAACGCGGGCGAAAAGGACCGTCGCCAGCAGCGCGATGACGTTGTTGACGATCATTGCGATCGCCAGCCCTGACGCCTTGCCGACGTCCGAGCTGCGCAGCGCCTCGACGCGCGCGGACAGGCCGCTGGCGCGTTCGCGCGGGGGAGGTGCAGACGCTGCGGCCATCGCGGAACCGTATTGAAACGCGCGGCGGCCGGGATTTCTCCGCACGTTGCAGGAAACTGGCGCGCGACGGCGACGGATTCGGGGTTATGGTTCCGCGCCCCGATGCGCCGTTCCCACCAGATCACCACCATCGCGCTTGCCGCCGCACTGTCGTTGCCGGCGGCCGCCGAAGCCCACCAGGCGCCGACCGCGATCGCGTCCGCCGATATCGCCGACGTTCTCGCGGACGCCGCGCCGATGACCTCAGCGCCCGTCCCGCAGGACGCGCCCTCGCTCGAGCACGCGCCGCTCGCCGCGCGTGACAAGACGCTGATCGCGGACGCCGGCGACCCGCAGCAGCTGCTCGCCGAGGCGCCGCCCGTGACCGCGACCCCGCCCGCCACCGCGCTGCCGCGGACCGGCCCCGAGGTCTACCTGACGCTGCTCGCCGGCGGCGGCCTGCTGCTGGCCGGCGCCGGCCTGCGCCTCCGCTCCCGCGCGCTCGGCGATGCGGCTGGGGCGCCCTCCACAGCAGCCGCCGCGATGCCGCGCCTGGCGCTCGCGGTCGGCTCGCTCACGTCCGGCTCCGCGACGGCCGTCGAGCCGACGCGTATCGCCGGCGGGCTCGCGCTGGGGCAGCCCGCGACCGCCAACGCGGCGCGGTGACCGGGCGGCGCGAGCCGCTTCCGACCGGCGTCCACCGGAGCGCCGGCGCAGCCGACACCGAAGCGCTCGCAGCGCGCGTTGCCGCGGCGCTCCTGCCCGGCGACGTGGTGCTGCTGGTCGGCGACCTCGGCGCGGGCAAGACGACGTTCGTGCGCGGCGCGGCACGCGCGCTCGGCGTGAGAGGCCCGGTGACGAGCCCAACCTTCACGATCGGCCGCCGCTACAACGGCAACGTGCCCGTCTCTCACCTCGACCTCTACCGCCTCGGCGACCTCGCCGACGAGGACCCGGCGCTGCTCGCCGACTACCTCGGCCCCGACCGCGTCGCCTTCGTCGAATGGCCGCAAGCGGCGGCGCCCGTCTTCGACGACGCCGAGGTCACGATCGCCGCCCGCGTCCGCATCGAGCATGCCGGCGGCGACGGGCGCGAGATCACGGTCGAGCCGGGGTAGCGGTCAGCGGCCGCAGCGGTGGGCGGCGGTGCGGGCGCCGAACTCGGCGACGAAGGTCGCGGCGCCCGCGCGGGCGAGCCTGCCGAGCGCGTCGGGGACCGGGGCGCCGTGGACGACGGCGACGCCGACGTCGTGGTACCTCGGCTGGAGGACGTTGGCGCGGTGGGGCGGGCTGCGCATCCAGTCGAGCACGGCTCCGCGCGCGGTCGATCCTGGGCCGACGCCCCAGGCGAGGTTCTCGCCGACCCGCCAGCTTCCGGCGCGCGGCACGTAGCCGGCGGCGCGGGCGCGCTGAGTGAGGTCGCGGCCCGTGCTGGAAGAGTGGTCGAAGTAGTGCCGGGCGACCATGTCGCGCGCATGGCGCTCCGCCGCGAGGTCGAGGCAGCGGTTGTAGCGCAGCGGCCGCATCCCGAAACGCGCCCGGCGCTGGTTCAGCAAGCATCGCACCTCCCGTTCCACCCGCGAGGTCCCGTGCATCCTCAGGATCCCCGCCCGGCTGCAGCGCGCAGCGAGGTGCGGCTTGCGCGGATGCGCGTGGCGCCTCGACTCCCACCTTCTCGATGGATGTCGTTTTCGCCCGTTTGCATGGGTGGACGCGTCATGGCGATGCGCTCTCGCGGCCGCCGTGCGATGCGCGACGGTCGTCGCTGCCGCGACCGACGTAAGGCCGGGGAGGAGCAGCGCGGCGGCCAGCACGAGGGCTGCGATGTGGCGCAGGCGCAATCGTCGGTGGGAGCGATCCGTCGGCAGCCGCATCGGTGCCGGCGACCCTAAGCGAGCGCTCGGACCGAAACGTCACAAAGTTGTGCGAACTTTCGCAAATGCCGCTATTTCCGTATAAATGCTGGCGCGTTGCTGTGCTTCGTCGCACGACCGCCCCACGCTGGCCGCCGGCATACCCGGCCGGGAGCGCGGGACGCTGGTTGGCTCCCGGTCGCGATCCGCGCGCGACGCCGGGTAACTGCCGCTCGCGAACCCCGCGTGCGACGATCTCGGATCGTGACGATCCTCGCCTTCGACACCGCGACCCCGGCGACCGCCGTCGCGCTCACGCTTGACGACGGCACCATGTCGACCCGCAGGCACGATCCGGCCGCTGGCGAGCGGCCTGGGCACCAGTCGCTGCTGCTGGCGCTCGTCGTCGAGCTGCTCGACGAGGCGGGGCTCGGCTTCACGGCGCTCGACCGGATCGCCGTCGGGATCGGCCCCGGCACGTTCACCGGCCTCCGCATCGGCGTCGCGACCGCCCGCGGCCTCGCGCGCGCCCACGAGATCGAGCTCGTCGGCGTCTCGACCCTCCAAGCGCTCGCGCTGCAGGCGGCCGAGGCCAGCCCCGACCACCCGCGCAGCCTGATCCTCCCAGTCCTCG
Organism: Conexibacter sp.; assembly: GCA_036499225.1. GTDB lineage: Bacteria > Actinomycetota > Thermoleophilia > Solirubrobacterales > Solirubrobacteraceae > Conexibacter. The sequence goes on along the minus strand of DASYEC010000106.1, from coordinate 92,692 downwards.
ACGCCCGACGCGGCGAGGCGTTCGCCGCTGCTTGGAGCGCCGCCGACGCGCACGACCCAAGCGCACCGCCGATCCTCGAGCCCGCAGCCCTCAAGCCCGACGCGCTCGTCGCGGCCGTCCAGTCGCTGTCGACGCCGCCGCTGGCCGCCGGTGACGGGGCGCTAAGGTTTCGTGAGCAGTTGGAAGCGGCCGGGGCCGTCGTCCCGGCGGAAGGCTCTCCACTGCACCGGGTCGACGCCGTCGCGCATTGCAGGCTCGGTGCGGCGGCCAAGCCAACCGCCCGCGAAGACGTGCTGCCGTCCTATCTCCGCCTTCCCGATGCCGAGCTGACACTGCGTCAGCGCGGCCGCTCGGAGTGAGCCAGTGACAGCAACGTCGAACCTCCTCAAGATCCGCCGCCTCACCTACGCCGACCTTCCGCAGGTGATCGCGCTCGAGCGCCGCGCCTTTCCGACCCCCTGGTCGCTGGCGATGTTCGTGCTCGAGCTGTCGAAGTCGTCGGGCGTCTGCCTCGCCGCCGTGCGCAACGGCGAGCTCGTCGGCCACCTGATCTGCTCCCGCTACGACACCGTCTGGCACATCATGAACATCGCGGTCGACCCCGCCGCCCGCCGCGAGGGGATCGCCTCGGCGATGCTCAGCCAGCTGATCGAGCGCGTCGGCGGCAACGGCGGCGGCGCCCAGATCACGCTCGAGGTGCGCCCGTCCAACGCCGGCGCGATCGTCCTCTACGAGCGCTTCGGCTTCCTCTCCGCCGGCCGTCGCCGTCGCTACTACCAGGACAACGGCGAGGACGCGATCGTCATGTGGCGCACGCCCGCGACGCTGGACGGCCGCCTCGACGACGTGCCGAACGCCGCGATATGAGCATCCTCGCGATCGAGACCAGCTGCGACGACACGTGCGCGGCAGTCGTCACGCAGGGCGGCGAGATCCGCTCGAACGTGATCTCCTCGCAAGGGATCCACGACCGCTACGGCGGCGTCGTCCCCGAGATCGCCTCGCGCCACCACCTCGAGCTGACCGACGCCGTCGTCAGCGACGCGCTCGCGCAGGCGGGCACAACCCTTGAGCAGCTCGACGCGATCGCGGTCACGCAGGGCCCCGGCCTCGTCGGCGCGCTGCTCGTCGGCGTCGCGACAGCGAAGGCGCTCGCGACTGCCCACGGCCTGCCGCTGATCCCCGTCGACCACCTCCACGGCCACGTCGCCGCGAGCTTTCTCGCGCCCAACCCGATCGAGCCGCCGTTCCTGATCCTGATCGCCAGCGGCGGCCACACGCTGCTCGCGCACGTGAAGGACCACGCCGGCTGGGAGAGCGGCGGCGTCGAGGTGCTCGGCGCGACGCTCGACGATGCCGCCGGCGAGGCGTTCGACAAGGGCGCCCGCCTGCTCGGCCTCGGCTATCCCGGCGGGCCGGCGCTGCAGCGCCTCGCGGCGGAGGGCGACCCCGAGGCGTTCAAGTTCCCGGTCGCCGCGCAGGTCGCCGGGCTCGACTTCTCCTTCTCGGGGCTGAAGACCTCGCTGCTCTACAAGGTCAGAGAGCTGGGGGAGGAGGAGACGGACCGCCGCCGCGCCGACCTCGCCGCCTCGTTCCAGAAGGCGATCGTCGAGACGCTTGCGCGCCGTGTCGAGCGGGCGCTGGACCAGACCGGGATCGAGCGCCTCGCGATCGGCGGCGGCGTCGCCGCCAACGGGCCGCTGCGCGAGCGGATGCGCGGGCTCGTGCCCGGCCTGCACGTCCCGCCGCGCGAGCTGTGCACCGACAACGCCGCGATGATCGGCTCCGCCGCGCGGTACCTCGACCCGCTGCCGTTCCCGCAGTACCTCTCGCTCGACGCCTACTCGTCGGGCGAGCGGCCGTGGTGAGCACGCACGAGGTCGTCCTCTACAGCCGCCCTGGCTGCCACCTCTGCGACGACGCCCGCGCGATCATCGAGCAGGTGCGCGCCGAGCAGCCGTTCGCCCTGCAAGAGCGCGACATCGAGCAGGACGACGCGCTCCATCGCGCCTATCTGGAGCGGATTCCGGTCGTCACGCTCGACGGGGCCGAGGCATTCGAGCTCTTCGTCGATGCAGACGAGCTGCGCCGCATGCTGGCCACGTGACAGGCAGCGGACGGCCCGCGCCTGCGCGCCGGTACAGTGAAGTGAGATGAGCTCCACGATCGAGAACGACGCCGAAGAGAGCCCCTTCGGGAGGGTCGGCGACAAACTGACGCTCGGCGTCGCGGCTCGTCTCTCGCGCTACCTGCAGGTCCTTACGCAGGCGAAGAAGATGGGGAAGGAGACGATCTCCTCCCAGGAGCTGTCCGACTACACGCACGTCAACTCGACGCAGATCCGGCGTGACCTCTCGGGCTTCGGCAAGTTCGGCAAGCGCGGCGTCGGCTACAACGTCGACTCGCTCGTCTCGCAGATCCGCAAGATCCTGCGGACCTCCGGCCAGCACAACATCGCGTTGTTCGGCGCCGGCCACCTCGGCCGCGCGATCGCCAGCTCCGACATCTTCGCCGACCACGGCTTCCGCGTTGTCGCGATCTTCGACAACGACCCCGCGAAGGTCGGCGAGCTGGTCGGCATGCAGCCGGTCCGCGAGATGAGCGGCCTCAGGGGCGTCGTCGAGGACGAGGACATCGTCGTCGCCGTGCTCGCCGTCCCAACCGCCGCCGCCCAGGCGCTCGCGAACGACCTCGTCGCCGCCGGCGTGAAGATCATCTTCAACTACTCTGAGGCGCTGTTGCAGGTCCCGCCCGAGGTGACGGTGCACACGTCCAGCCCCGCGGTCGATCTGCTCTACGCGCTGTACTTCTACCTGACCTGAGCGAGCTCGCCGGCATCCGCCCTCTAGCTCCGTCCCACACGTGAGCATCGACTACGACAACGCCCGCGACGTCTTCGAGCGCTCGACCGACTTCACCGTCGGGCTCGAGGAGGAGTTCGCCGTCCTCGACCCCGCGACGCTCGCGCTCGCGCCACGCTACGAAGAGCTCGCGGCGGCCGGCAGGGCCGACCCGCATCTCGCCGACGCGATCGCGGGCGAGCTGATCTCCTCCGAGATCGAGATCCGCTCCGGCCGCGGCGCCGACTTCGCGGAGGTGGTCGCGAGACAGCGCGACCATCGCCGCCGCCTCTTCGGCCTCGCCGCCGACCTCGGCATCGCGCTTGGCGCGACCGGCACGCACCCCTTCTCCGACTACCGCGACCAGCAGGTCATCGACACCGACCACTACCACCGGGTCGAGGACGGCCTCAAGTACGTCGCGTGGCGCAACAACACCTTCTCGCTGCATGTCCACGTCGGCGTGCGCGGCGCCGACCGCGCCGTCCAGGTTTGCGACCGTCTGCGCCCGGTGCTGCCGCTGCTGCTGGCGATCTCCGCTAACTCGCCGTATCTCGACGGGCGCGACTCGGGCCTGCACACGGCGCGCACGCAGACGTTCACGAAGTCGTTCCCGCGCTGCGGCGTCCCGGACGCCTACGGCTCGTGGCAGTCGTTCAGGGACTACCTCGACTTCCTCTGCCGCACGAACTCGATCGTCGAGTACACGCAGGTGTGGTGGTCGGTCCGCCCCCACCTCTCCTACGGCACGGTCGAGGTGCGGATCTGCGACGCGCAGTCGACGGCCGGCGAGTCCGAGGGCCTCGCCGCGCTGATCGCCGCCTGCGTCGCCCAGGCTGCCCGCGACGTCGAGGACCGCGTGCCGTTCTCGGACCCGGCGCCGCGGCTGGTCGAGGAGAACATGTGGCGCGCGATCCGTCATGGCCTCGACGGCACGCTTGTCGACCTCGAGCGGGTCGTCGAGTACCCTGCCGCGGGCGCGCTTGACCGGCTCCTCGCCTGGACGGCGCCGATGCGCGCCGAGCTCGGCCTCGAGGTCGCGCTGCCAGAGTTGAACGGCGCCCAGCGCCAGCGACGGTTGATCGACGCAGGCGCGGGAATCGATGAGGTCTACGCCGCAACCGTGCGGGAGACGCGCGGAACGTACGCCCAGGAGGTGATCGTGTGAGCACCCAGGAACCAGGCCCAGGCCGCGAGCCGACCGAGGAAGAGATGCGCGCCGCGTTGGAGGCGCAGCTGAGAGAGGTCCGCGTCGAGCAGATGGTGCTCGAGTCGGCCGTCTCGATCCTCAACATCGCCGTCATGCGCGCCGGGCTGGTGCCCGGCAGCGAGGACGAGAGAGACCTTCAGCAGGTGCGCGTCGGGATCGAGGCGGTGCGCGCGCTGATGCCGCTCGTCGAGCTGATCTCCGGCGAGCAGGCGAGACCGCTGCGCGACGCGCTCTCCCAGCTGCAGCTTGCGTATGTCCAGGCAGCCGAGGAAGAGGGCGGGGGCGGGCAGCCCGGCGCGGGCCCAGCGGCCGGCGGGCCGGCAGGCGGCGCGCCGAGCGGCGGTCCGGGAGCGACGCCACAGCAGCCGCCGGCGAGACCGGGTCAGAGCGGGCCCGCGCAGAGAAGCGGCCGGCTCTGGGTGCCGGGACAGTAGCCGGCTAACCGGACAAACCGGCGCTCGAGCGTCGTGGCTGGCGCGGACGCAGGGAGCGCTGTGGGCTCCGGCCGACAAGCGAACGAGGACAAAGCCAGGCGCGGGGAGACGATGCTCCGGTTCTTGACTTGACCGCACTGCGGTCTGGTGCGATAGGCTCGCGCCCGCTTGTGAGGTCTGCGTCGAACCTCTCGCGACTCCGGCCTCGACAGTGAGCCGGCGCGCCCGCACGGGCGCGCCGACGTCGTCCGACAGAATCTGGAGGATCGCGTCTTGTCCAGCTTCCTGACCGACCATGGCGTCGTTGTCGCACTGATATGTGCGGCCTGCGCGCTGCTCTATGGCGCGGTAACCGTGCGTCAATTGCTCGTGCTGTCGCCTGGTAACGACCGCATGCAGACGATCTCGCTCGCGGTCCAGGAGGGCGCGCGCGCCTACCTCAACCGTCAGTACACGACGATCGCCGCCGTCGGCGTCGTGCTCTTCGTCGGGCTGATCTTCATCCAGGACATCTGGGTCGCGATCGGCTTCGCGATCGGCGGCTTCTCCTCAGCGGCCGCTGGCTACATCGGCATGAACGTCTCGGTGCGGGCGAACTCGCGCGTCGCCGAGGCCGCTCGCGACGGCGTGCCGTCGGCCCTGCGGGTCGCCTTCCGCGGCGGCGCCGTGACCGGCATGCTCGTCGTCGGCCTCGCGCTGATAGGCGTCTCGGCCTACTACGGGATCCTCACGTCGTGGGTCGGCAAAACGCCGAAGGAGGCGGTCGACGCGCTCATCGGCCTCGGCTTCGGCGGCTCGCTGATCTCCGTCTTCGCCCGCCTTGGCGGCGGCATCTTCACGAAGGGCGCCGACGTCGGCGCCGACCTCGTCGGCAAGATCGAGGCCGGCATCCCCGAGGACGACCCGCGCAACCCGGCGGTGATCGCCGACAACGTTGGCGACAACGTCGGCGACTGCGCCGGCATGGCAGCCGACCTGTTCGAGACGTACGCCGTGACCGCCGTCGCCGTGATGCTGCTTGGCGTCTTGACGTTCCAGGAGTCGACCTCAGTCGCGCTCTACCCGCTCGTGCTCGGCGCCGTCTCGATTCTCGCCTCGATTATCGGGACGTACTTCGTGCGCTCCAGAGCGGGCAACGTCGAGGGCGCGCTGTACAAGGGGCTGCTCGTCTCCGCCGTGCTCGCGGCCGGCGCCTTCTACCCGATCACGCACTGGATGATGGACGGCGTGGTCCCGCGCGCGCCGGGCGGCGACCTCCCCGGTGTCGGCGACTTCTACCTCTGCTCGCTGATCGGCCTGGCGATCGTCGCCTGCCTCTTCGTGATCACCGACTACTACACCTCGACGCGCTTCCCGCCGGTCCGCTCGACCGCGAGAGCGTCGGAGACCGGCCACGCCACGAACATCATCCAGGGGCTCGCGCAGGGCTTTCAGTCGACCGCCGCTCCCGCGCTCGTGATCGCGCTCGGGATCCTTGGCGCGAACGAGCTGGCAGGGATCTACGGGATCGGCGTCGCGGTGATGGCGATGCTGTCGCTGACCGGCCTGATCGTCGCGCTCGACGCCTTCGGGCCGATCACCGACAACGCCGGCGGGATCGCCGAGATGGCCGACCTGCCCGAGGAGGTCCGCAACGTCACCGACCCGCTCGACGCGGTCGGCAACACGACGAAGGCGGTCACGAAGGGCTATGCGATCGGCTCGGCGGCGCTCGCTGCGCTGGTGTTGTTCCGCGCCTTTGAGTCGGAGCTGAGCACGGAGCTGGTGTCGAAGGGGAAGGCGCCCGTGACGTTCGTGCTCGGCGACCCGTCGGTGCTGATCGGGCTGCTGATCGGCGGGCTGATGGTCTACCTGTTCGTGGCGCTTTCGATGGAGGCGGTCGGGCGTGCTGGCGGCGCGGTCGTCGAGGAGGTCCGCCGCCAGTTCCGCGAGCGGCCGGGGATCATGGAGGGAACCGACCAGCCCGAGTACGGCACCTGCGTCGACATCGTCACGAAAGCAGCGCAGCGGGAGATGATCCTGCCGTCCCTGATCCCGATCGTCGTGACGCTCGCCGTCGGGCTGCTGTCGGTCCAGGCGCTCGGCGGGCTGCTGATCGGCGTGATCGTCGTCGGCCTCTTCATGGCCGTCTCGATGACCTCCGGCGGCGGCGCATGGGACAACGCCAAGAAGCTGATCGAGGATGGCGCCTTCGGCGGCAAGAACTCGGAGGCGCATGCGGCAGCGGTCACCGGCGACACCGTCGGCGACCCGTACAAGGACACCGCCGGGCCGGCGATCAACCCGATGATCAAGGTCGCCAACATCGTCGCGATCCTGATCATCCCGTTGATCACGTAGGGGGTCGCCGCACCGCTCGCCACGCCCGGGGGACCGAAGGGTCAACATTGCTGGAGACAGCAATCCTTCGGTCCTCCGCCTTTGGGGGGCTGCCACCTCTAGGCGTTGGGGCGCGTGTCGGTTAGACATCAGCCAATGAAGCTCCGCCTCTCGGTCGTCACCGTCGCGGCTGGCCTCGTGCTGGCGGACGCGTCGGTCGTCACGCTCGCGCTCCCCGAGCTGCTGCGCGCGCTCGACACGACCGTCGAGGGCGTCGCCGCGGTGATCGCCGTCTACACGATCGTGCTGGCAGCGGCACTGCTGCCGGCCGAGCGGCTGATGCGCCGCGTCGGCCCGCGCACGCTCGGGGCGGCGGGCTTCGCGCTGTTCGCGCTCGCCTCCGTCATCTGCGCGAGCGCCGACTCGCTGACCGTCCTGCTGATCGCCCGCGGCATCCAGGCGCTCGGCGGCGCCGCCGGCATCGTCGCCGCCTTCACCTTGATCGACGGCGGCGCTCCCGCCGGCCGCCGCCACTGGCTCGCGGCGGCGGTCTTGAGCGCCGCGATCGGCCCAGCCCTCGGCGGCGCCCTCACCCAAGCGTTCGACTGGCGCGCCATCTTCATCGTGCAGATCCCGATCGCGGGGGTAGCCGCGCTGACGGCGCTCGCGACGCGTCCCAGGTCGCTTGCGCCAGGCGAGCTCGCCGCACCGGGGTCAGCGGGTGAGGGCGCGCGCGGGGCGAGCGCCTCGCCCCCGGCGCTCGCCGGCCACGAGCGTGTCGGCGAGCGGGTCCGCTGGCTGCCGGCCGTCGCGCTCGCGCTGCTGTCGGCCGCGCTCACCGCCGTCCTCTTCCTGCTGGTCCTGCTGCTCGTCGCCGGCTGGGCGATCACGCCGCTGGCGGCTGCCGCGACGGTGACGGTTTTGCCGCTGGCGGCTGTTGTCGGCGCGCGGGCGGGCGGGCCGCCGAGGGTGCGGGCGGCGGCGGGGGCGTTGCTGGTCGGCGGCGGCGTGCTGGCGCTGGCGTGGCTGCCGAGCGCGAACGTCGCGTGGACGTTCGTCCCGCAAATGCTGGCGGGGGCGGGGATGGGGATGGCGCTGCCGGCGTTCGCGGGCGAGCTGCTGCCCGAGCACACGCCGCACGACGCCGCGCGGCTGCTGACGATCCGCCATGTCGGGATCGCGCTCGTGCTGATCGCGCTGGCTCCGTTGATCTCCTCGCAGCTGAGCAGCGCGACCGACCGCGCTCAGCTGCGCGGCATCGCGCTCGTGCTCGACGCGAAGCTGCCGCCGCAGGACAAGCTGAAGCTCGGCCCGCAACTGCTCTCCGGCGTCGACGCCCAGCAGCCGCGCGCCGGCCTCGACAAGGCGCTCGACGCCCACCGCAGCGACTTCAGCGGCGACGAGCGCGCCGTCTACAACCAGCTGGCCACACGCGTCGACGACACGCTCGTGACGGCCGTGGGTGAGGCCTTCCGTTGGGCGTTCGTGATCGCCGGAAGCCTTGGGATGCTCGCCGCCCTCCTCCTGATCCTCGCCCGCGACAGAGCAGCCGACGCGGAGGCCGCGCGCGAGGCCGCAATCCTCGAGCGCCACCGGCCGCCCGGCGCTCGCGCAGCCGTGGCCGCCGCAGCGACCGCCGAGCGCCACCGGCCGTCCGGCGCCCGCCCAGCGGTTGCCGCCGCAGCGACCGTCGAGCGCCACCGGCCGTCCGGCGCTCGCCCAGCCGTCGCCGCCGCCGTGACCGCGGCGCTTGCGCTGTCGGTCGCGGTGCCAGCCGCCTATGCCGGGCTGCATCACTCGATTGCGCCGAAGCCGGTCGTGCTCGCGAACCCGTGCGAGGGCGGGAGCCTGCCCGGCTCGGGCGGGATCACCGGCTTCCTCCAAGACCGCGCGCTGCAGCTGATCGACGCCGGCGCGTGTCGTCTCGGCGTCAGCCGCGAGGAGCTCGTGCTCGCCCTCTCCTCCGACAGCGAGGCGAAGAAGTTCGAGACCAAGCACGGCGTCGACCCCCGCTCGGTCACCAGCCTGCTCGGCGGCCTGCTGAGCCCCTGAGCCGCTCTGGTGCCCTGCGCGCCCAGAGCCACCGCGGGCGCCTTGTCTCCGGTCGGTAGTACGCTGCGCAGCCGCCCGTGAGCTTTTCTGTCCAACTTGGCCTGTTGCTGGCGCTCGCGACTGCGTTCACGAGCGTTATCGGCTTTCTCTACAAGGCGCGCGGGGCGCAGGAGGCGCCGCAGGTCGACTGGAAGCGGCCGGTCTACAGCACGTTCGTGCTGTTCCGCTCGGGCTGGTACTCGGTGGGGATCGCGGTCGCGCTCGGCGGGTGGTTCCTGCACGTCGGCGCACTGGCGCTGGCACCGATCTCGCTGGTGCAGACCGTCATCGCCGGCGGGCTGGTGCTGCTGACGGTCGCGGCGGACAAGCTGTTCGGGCAGCGCGTCACCAAGCGCGAGTGGATCGGCGTCGGATTGACGGCGGCCGGTCTCGCCTTTCTCGCCGCGACGATGAGCGGCGGCGCTGACGACGCCCACTCCGACTACACGACCTCGACGCTGTTGATCTTCGTCGGCGCGCTGTCGCTCGCCGGCGTCGTCGCGGCGCTGGTGGCCGCGCGCCGCGGCGGCTTCGCGGTGGCATCGTGCTTCGCGCTCTCCGCCGGCCTGCTGTGGGCCGCCTCCGACACGTCGATCAAGGCGCTCAGCAACCAGCTCGACAACGAGGGGGTGCTGCACGCGGCGCTGCACCCGCTGTCGATCATCGTCTTCCTCGCCTCGTTCGTCGGCCTGCTCGTCTCCGCCAAGTCGCTTCAGCTCGGCGACGCGGTCCCCGTGATCGCCGTCACGAGCGCGGCCGCGAACCTCTGCACGATCGCCGCCGGGCCGATCGTCTTCGGCGAGCCGATGCCCAACGACGCCTTCGGCCTGACCGTCCGGCTCGTCGCGTTCGCGCTCGTCGTCGTCGCCGCCGCGCTCACGCCCCCGCCCGCCTCTGCCGCCGAGCCGCCGGGGGATGCGGCCACCAACGCGACGGCAGCGGTCTAGCATCACTTTTTAGGACCCTCTCGATGGCACGACGTCGTCTCCAAGGCCTCGAGCGCGTGCTCGGGGTAAACGCGCTCTTCTCGACCGCCTACGGCAACGTCGGCTCGTCGATCTATTACGCGTTGGGCCTTGTCGCCTCGTTCGCGCTCGGGCTCACGCCGATCGTTTTCGTGATCGCGGGCGTGATCTTCTATCTCACCGCTGCCACCTATGCAGAGGCGACCGCGATGTACCCCGAAGCCGGCGGGTCGTCGAGCTTCGCGCGCCACGCCTTCAACGAGTTCTGGTCGTTCTTCGCGGCGTGGGGCCAGATGCTCAACTACACGATCACGATCTCGATCTCGGCGTTCTTCGTGCCGCACTACGTCGGGTCGCTGTTCTGGGCGCCGTTGCAGCACTCGCCCGGCGACGTGATCTTCGGCTGCGGCTGCGTCGCCGCGCTGGCCGCGATCAACGTCTTCGGCGTGAAGGAGACCGCCGGGCTCAACATCACGCTCGCGGTGACCGACTTCGCGACGCAGCTGCTGCTCGTCCTGCTCGGGATCGTGCTGGTCTTCTCCCCGCACACGCTGATCGACAACGTCCAACTCGGCGTCGCGCCGACGTGGGGCGACTTCATCGTCGCGATCCCGGTCGCGATGATCGCCTACACCGGCATCGAGACGATCTCGAACATGGCCGAGGAGGCGAAGGACGAGGCGAGAACGATCCCCAAGGCGATCAACCGCGTCGTCGTCGCCGTCTTCGCGATCTACGCCCTGCTGCCGGCGATGGCGCTCTCCGCGCTGCCGGTCAGATGCGTTGACGGCAGATGCACGACGCTGCTCGGCCTGCCCGAGAGCCAGGGCGGCTTCTCCGGCGACCCGGTGCTGGGGATCGTCGAGCACTTCAACCTCGGGCCGCTGCAGCACGCGGCGGAGATCTACGTCGGCCTGCTCGCCGCGACGATCCTCTTCCTCGCGACGAACGCCGGCATCATCGGCGTCTCGCGCCTGACGTACTCGATGGGCATCCACCGGCAGATGCCCGACATCCTGCGCCAGCTGCACCCGAAGTTCCGCACGCCGTGGGTCGGGATCATCATCTTCTCGATCGTCGCGTGCATCGCGATGATCCCCGGCCAGGCGACCTTCCTCGGCAACCTCTACGCGTTCGGCGCGATGCTGTCGTTCACGATCGCCCACGCCGCGGTCGTGCGCCTGCGGATCAAGTATCCCGACGCCACGCGCCCCTATCGCGGGCCGCTGAACGTCAGATGGAGAGGCCACGACATCCCGCTGTTCGCCGTCTTCGGCGGGCTGTTCACCGCGCTCGCATGGGTTGTCGTGACCGCGCTCTACCTCGACGTCGCGATCACGGGCATCACCTGGCTTGTGATCGGCGTTGTCGTCTTCCTCACCTTCCGCAAGCGCCAGGGCCTCGACCTGACGACGACGGCGCGCGTCGCGGTGCACAAGCCCGTGATCGAGCACGAGGCCGAGTACGAGTCGGTGCTGGTCGCCTTCGACGAGCGCGAGTACGTCCCCGACGTGCTCTTGACAGCCGAGAAGCTCGCCGCGCGCAGACACCGCGGGATCCACGTGATCGTCACGATCACCGTCCCGCCGACCAGCCCGATCAACGCCGCGATGCCTGAGCAGGAGCTCGCCGCGCAGTCGATCATCGAGCAGGCGAAGGTTCAGGGCGGGCGGCGCGTCACCGGCCACTGGGAGAAGGTTCGGCCGGGCCAGGCGGGGCGGCGGATCGTCGACGAGGCGAAGGAGATCCAGGCGCGCGCGATCGTGATGCCGCTGCCGGTGCGGACGGGCGGCGGCTCGATCTTCGGCCGCACGCTGGAGACCGTCCTCGCCGAGCGGCCCTGTCGCGTGATCATCGAGTCCGGCCGCGGGAAGCGGCGCGAGGCCGTGCGCGAAGCGGCGGGAGCGCTGCACTGATGGCGCGGAGACCGAGAGGGCGCGAGCTGCATCGCTCCTCGACCCAGTTCATGTCCGCGCTGATGGTCGTGATCGGCGTCGTGCTGGTCGTGCAGACGATCGCCGCGGGCGGCGGGGCGGCGTCGGTGCGACTGATCCTCGGCGTGCTGTTCGTGCTCGCCGGCGGTGGCCGCTTCTACCTGACGCTGTCGCGCTCGCGCTCCTCGCGCTCCGGCTCGCGCAGAGGCGGGAGACAGAGCTGATGGAAGGCTCCCGGCCGCCGCTCGCGAGCCCGACGCACGGCCACGCGCCGGCCGCTCGCACGCTCAGCTCGCGCGCGCTGTTCGCGCTCGTCTACACGACCTCCGTCAGCTCGGTCTATTTCGCGCTCGGCGTCGTCGCTCACCGCGCGCTGGGCCTGACGCCGGTCGTCTTCCTCGTCGCCGGCCTCTTCTTCGCGCTGTCGTCGATGAGCTACGTCGAGGGCGCGGCGCTGCACCGCGAGCGCGGCGGCTCGTCAGTCTTCGCGCGCTACGCCTTCAACGAGCTCGTCAGCTTCGTCGCCGGCTGGTCGATCCTGCTCGACTACGCGATCCTGATCGCCGTCACCGCCTTCACGACGACGAACTACCTCGCTCAGTTCTGGTCGCCGTTGGGCAGAGGCGTGCCGGAGGTGCTCGTCGCGATCGCGATCGTCGCCGCGGTCGCCGTCTGGAACGTGATCGGGGTGACGATCAGGCAGCTTCAGCGCCAGATCGTCGTCGCGCTGGGCGACCTGCTCGTGCAGGTGCTGCTGATCGTGCTCGGGCTGATCTTGATCGTCCATCCGCACGCGGTCCTGCACACGATCAACGTCGGCGCGACGCCAGCGTGGAGCGACGTCGTCTTCGCGCTCACGATCGCGACGATCGCGTTCACCGGCCTGGAAGCCGCGGCAAGCCTCGCGGGCGAGTCGAGCGCCTCGCGCAAGGGGCTCAAGCGCCTTGCCGGCCCCGGCGTGCTGTCGATCGTGATCGTCTACGTCGGGATCGCGATCGTGGCGGTCAGCGCGCTGCCGGTCGCGCAGGGCGCCGGGGCCTTCACCGACGAGGACATCCAGGCGCCGCTGCTCGGCGTCGCGGGCGCCTTCGACCCACGCTGGCTCTCCGACGTGCTCAAGCCGCTCGTCGCGCTCGCCGCCGTGACTGGTCTGATCGCCGCGTGCAACGGCGCGATGCTCGGCACGTCACGGCTCTCCTACGCGCTCGCGACCAACCGCCAGATCCCCGCGCCGCTCGGCCGGCTGCACTCGCGCTTCGGCACGCCGTACGTGCTGATCGGGCTTGCCGCGCTGATCGCGATCGCGCTGGTGATCCCGGCCGACCTCGACTTCCTCGTCGGCATCTACGCGGTCGGCGCGCTGCTGGCGTTCACGATCGCCCACGTGTCGATCATCGCGCTGCGCTTCAGAGAGCCAGACCGCGAGCGCCCCTACCGGGTCCCGTTCAACATCAAGGTCAACGGCCGCTCGATCCCGCTTCCGGCAGTGCTTGGCGCGCTGTTGTCGGCGGGCGGCTGGATCAGCGTGCTCGTGCTCCACACCGGCGCGCGGTATGTCGGCCTCGCCTGGCTGATCGGCGGGGTCGCGCTGTATGTGGTCTACCGGCGGGTCGACGGCAACTCTCTGTTCAAGCGCGTGACGATCCCCGAGAAGGCGCTGATGCTCGACCGCCACGACGACGACGAGTCGTTCGGCTCGATCCTCGTGCCGATCTTCGGCGAGCCGCTTGACGACGACATCATGCAGACGGCTGGGCGGCTCGCCGGCACGGTCCGCGACGACGTCGACGAGAACGGCGCGACGATCGAGGCGGTCTGGGTCTTCGAGGTGCCGATGGCGCTGCCGATCGACGCGCGCCTGCCCGAGGGCCAGGTCAGACGGGCTCAGGAAGCTCTGCGCCGCGCCAAGGCGGTCGGGGAGGAGTACGAGGGGGTCCAGGTGCAGACGGCGATGATCCGCGCGCGCCGCGCCGGGCAGGGGATCGTCAGCGAGGCGAAGCGCCGTGGGGTGGAGGCGATCGTGCTCGCCGCCGAGGAGCCCTCGCGGGTGCGCGGCGGCGCGCTGCTGGGCGGCTCGGGCGGGCCGCTCGACAACTTCGTCGGCGAGGCGACCAAGTACGTGCTGCGCAAGGCCGACTGCCGCGTGATCCTGACCGCCCCGGCGGCCGACCAGCCGCCGCGGCCGCGCGCTCGCCCGGCGGACCGGGCCGGGCAGCAGCCGCGCTAGTGTTCCGAACATGCTGATCCTCATCGTGGGCGCGGGGCGTGTCGGCTCCGCGGTCGCAAAGCAAGCCCTTGAGGCGGGCCACGAGGTCTCCGTGCTCGACCAGGACCCGCTCTCGCACGAGCAGCTCGACAAAGACCTCGTCGACACGTGGGAGGACGCTGGCGGCCGCTTCACCGTCGGCACGGCGCTCGAGGTCGACGCGCTCGTCGAGGCCGGGATCGAGCAGGCGGACGTCTTCATCGCCTCCACGCGCGGCGACAACACGAACCTCGTCGTCGCCCAGATCGCGCAGAAGCGCTTCAACGTCCCGAGGGTAGTCGTGCGGGTCGCCGACCCCGCCCGCGCCGCCTGGTACGCCGAGCAGGGGCTGCAGACGATCTGCCCGACGCAGCACGCCATCGACCTCGTCGCTCAAGCGGCGTTGAGCCCGGTCTGAGGCCGGGAAGGGGAGCTGACGTGTACGTCATCGTCGCCGGTGCAGGGAAGGTCGGCTGGAACCTCGCGCGCGAGCTGCTCGCCAAGGACCATGAGGTCACGCTGATCGAGAACGACCGGCGCAAGTACCTGATCGTCGAGCAGGAGCTCGAGCATGCCGTCCAGTACGGCGACGCGACCGAGCTGTGGGTGCTGGAGCGCGGGGGGATCCAGCGCGCCGACCTCGTGATCGCCGTCACCGGCGACGACGAGGACAACATGCTGATCTGCCAGATGGCGAAGGAGAAGTACCTGACGCAGCGGATCGTCGCCCGCGTCAACAACCCGCGCAACCTCCAGCACTTCAAGCTGCTCGGGATCCAGCCCGCCGTCTCCGCGACCGACTTGATCCTGCGCCTGATCGAGCACGAGGTGCCGCAGTACGGCCTCGTCCAGCTGCTGGCGCTCGAGGGCGAGCGGCTGGAGATCATCGAGCTCGAGGTCGTCCATGGCGCGCCCGCCTCCGGCCAGCGCGTCGAGGACGTCGCGCTGCCTGACGGCGCGCTGATCATCTCCGTCTTGCGCGACGGCGGCGGCTTCGTGCCGAAGTCCGACACGGTGATCGAGGCCGGCGACGAGGTCTTGTTGATCCTCGATCCGGGGCTGGAGTCGGCGATCACGCCCCAGTTCACGCAGAGCGCGGCGGCTGCCTGATGGCTGACCGTCACGTCGCGCACCTGCTGATCGGCGGCGGCATGGCGAGCGCCAACTGCGCCCGCTGGCTGCGCGAGGAGGGCGCGACCGGCGAGATCCTGCTCGTCGGGCGCGAGTCCGACCCGCCGTACAACCGCCCCGAGCTGACGAAGAGCTACCTGCAGGGCAAGGAAGAGCGCGACGCCGTCTACTTCCGGCCCGATCCCTGGTGGGACGAGCAGCGCGTCGAGCTGAAGACGCGCACGAGCGTGATGAAGCTCGACGCCGCGGCGAAGGAGGCGACGCTCTCGACCAAGGAGGTCGTCTCGTTCGACACCGCGCTGCTGGCGACCGGCGCCAACGTCCGCCGCCTGCAGGCGGACGGCAGCGAGCTTGACGGGATCCACTACATGCGCGCGTTCGGCAACTCCGACGCGATCAGAGCCGATGGGGCCGGCCGACGCGTCGTGCTGTGCGGCGGCTCTTACATCGCCTGCGAGGTCGCCGCGTCGCTGACGGCGATCGGCGCGCAGGCGACGATCGTGATGCAGGAGCAGGTGACGCTCGAGCGCGGCTTCGGCCAGCAGGCCGGGCGGTTCTTCCAGCGCAAGCTGGAGGAGCACGGGATCCGCGTGATCGCCGAGGACTCGCTCGGACGGTTCGAGGGCGAGAGCGGCCGGGTCTCGCGCGTGATCACCGGCAACGGAGTCTCCGTTGACGCCGACGCGGTCGTGATCGGCGCCGGCGTGATGCCGGATGTGATGCTCGCGCGCGCCGCAAGACTGGAGCTCGACGAGGAGCGCGGCGGCGTGCTGTGCGACAGCCGCCTGCAGACCTCCGCGCCCGGCATCTACGCCGCTGGCGACATCGCCTCCTACGACAGCGTCGTCCACGGCCGCCGGCTGCGCGTCGAGCACTGGGACGTCGCCTTCAACATGGGCAAGACGGCGGCGCGCAACATGCTCGGCCGCGACGTGCCGCACGACGTCGTCCCGTACTTCTACTCCGACCTCGCCGACTGGGCGTCGCTGGAATACGTCGGCCCGGCGCAGAGATGGGACCGCGAGGTCGTCCGCGGCTCGCTCGACGACGACGAGTTCAGCCTCTGGTACCTCGACGGCGGCGTCGTCGCGGGCGCGCTGTCCGTCGGCCGCAGCAGCGATCTCGACGCCGCCCGCCGCCTGATTGCCGCCCGCCAGCCACTGCCTGAAAGCGACATCGCGGCGCTCGCCGACGTGAGCGCCGACCTCGCAGCCGTCGGCGCCGCGTAAGGCCCGAACGGCTGCTTCGCGCGCGCCATGCATGGCGCGTTGCGAGGGCCCGGGGGTCACGCGCCGCGCCGCGGCCGAAGCGTCTATCCTCCTGCGGGTCGATCGATGCGGGATCGTCTAATGGCAAGACACTCGGCTCTGGACCGGGTAATCGGGGTTCGAATCCCTGTCCCGCAGTCATAGGAAGCCCCGCTCGAGCGGGGCTTTCGTGTTTTCCAGGGCGGCAGGGGGAAGCCTCCTTCAATGGGCCGCATGGAGGAGCTGAGAGCGGAGCTCCATCGCCTGCTGCACTCGATGGAGTACGCGTACGCGATGGGCGCGCGGCGGACGATGGGGGAGCGCGACCCGCGGCTGGACTGGGTCGTCAACCGCGTCGACGAGCTCGAGCGCGAGATCAAGCAGCTGCTCGACGCGGAGCGCTCCGGGCGTCGCGACGCCACGGAGCGCTCCGACGACGACGACAGCCGTTAGGCGGCCGCCAGCGTGCCGTGCGGGTCGAGCACGAACTTGCGCGCGGCGCCTCTGTCGAAGTCGCGGTAGCCCTGCGCCGCGTCGTCGAGCTTGATGACGGTCGCGTTGACCGCTCTCGCGATCTGGCAGCGTCCGTCGAGGATCGCGTTCATCAGCATGCGGTTGTATCTCATCGCCGGCGTCTGGCCGGTGGTGAAGGTGTGCGCCTTCGCCCAGCCGAGGCCGATGCGGATCGACAGCGAGCCGACCTTCGCGGCCTCGTCCTGCGCGCCGGGGTCGCCCGTCACGTAGAGGCCGGGGATGCCGAGGGCGCCACCGGCCTTCGTGGTCGTCATCAGCGAGTTGAGCACCGTCGCGGGGCGCTCCGTCGACGCGTCGGCGCCGTGGCCGCGCGCCTCGAAGCCGACGGCGTCGACGCCGCAGTCGACCTCGGGCCGCCCGAGGATCTCGGCGATCATCTCGCCGGGCTCGCCTCTGGAGACGTCGACCGTCTCGCAGCCGAAGCTGCGCGCCTGCTCCAGCCGCTCAGGGATCAGGTCGCCGACGATCACGACGCCCGCGCCGAGCAGCTGCGACGCATGCGCGGCCGCCAGGCCGACGGGGCCGCCGCCAGCGACGTAGACGGACGAGCCGGTCGTCACGCCCGCCGAGAAGGCGCCGTGATACCCGGTCGGGAAGATGTCCGACAGCATCGTCAGGTCGAGGATCTTGTCCAGCGCCTGGTCCTTGTCGGGGAACTTCAGCAGCTGGAAGTCGGCGTAGGGCACCATCACGTACCGCGCCTGCCCGCCGACCCAGCCGCCCATGTCGACGTAGCCGTACGCCGCGCCGGGCCGGTCAGGGTTGACGTTGAGGCAGATGTGCGTCTTGCGCTCGACGCAGTTCTGGCAGCGCCCGCAGGCGATGTTGAACGGCGTTGAGACGAGGTCGCCTCTTCTGATGAACTCGACGCCAGGGCCGGCCTCGATCACCTCGCCGGTGATCTCATGCCCGAGCACCAGTCCCTCCGGCGCCGTCGTGCGCCCGCGCACCATGTGCTGGTCGCTTCCGCAGATGTTCGTCGCAACGATTCTGAGGATCACGCCGTGCGGGCACTGGCGGCCTACATTGCCAGGCGGAACACCCGGCCCGTCTCTCACCTCGAGGCCGGGAAAGTCGATCTCCTCGACCTCCACTGTGCCGGGGCCCTTGAAGACGACCCCTCTGTTCATGTCAGCCATCTCGCTCCTCCAGCGATCGACAGCGTGCCACAGTGAGGCATGCCCAGCTGAGGTCAGTTCAAGCCGCATTGAGTGGTGCGCTCGTGCCTAATGACCAGCGTTCGCCGTGAGACGGTCGGGCGCGGACCCGGCGAAGCGACGCGCGGGCTGGGGCTACGCCGCCTGCTCGGCCCAGTCGCGGTAGAGGGCCCAGTACCGGCCCTCGGCGGCGATCAGCTCTTCGTGCGTGCCCTGCTCGGCGATGCGCCCGTGCTCGAGCACGACGATCTGGCCGGCGTGCCTGATCGTCGAGAGGCGGTGGGCGATCACGACCGCGGTACGGCCGGCAAGCAGCCTGCGCATGCCCTGCTCGATCCGCTGCTCGGTGTGGATGTCGACGTTCGAGGTCGCCTCGTCGAGCACGAGCACGCGCGGGTCGGCGATCAGCGCGCGGGCGAACGCGATCAGCTGGCGCTGGCCGGCGGACAGCTGCGAGCCGCGCTCGCCGACCTCGGTGTCGTAGCCGTGCTCGAGCTCGCCGATGAAGCGGTCGGCGCCGACGACGGCGGCCGCCTTGGCGATCTCCTCGCGCGTTGCCTCGGGGTTGCCGAAGCCGATGTTGTCGGCGATCGTCCCGCTGAAGAGGAAGCTCTCCTGCGGCACGATCCCGAGCTGCTCGCGCAGCGACTCGGCCGTCACGTCGCGCACGTCGTAGCCGTCGATCGAGACGCTGCCCTCGGTCGTGTCGTAGAAGCGCGCCACGAGCTTGGCGAAGGTCGACTTGCCGGCGCCGGTCTCGCCGACGAGCGCGACCGTCTGCCCTGGCGGCACCCGCAGGTCGACGTCGCGCAGCGCGAATATGCGGTCGGGATCGTCGGCGTCGCCGTAGCTGAACGAGACGTGGTCGAAGGTCAGCTCGCCTCTGATCGGCGGCAGCACGATCGCGTCCGGCGCGTCGCGCAGATCGGGCTCCTCGTCGAGCAGCTCGAAGATCTTGTCGAGCGCCGCCATCCCCGACTGGTACGTCGTGTAGAGCTGCGACAGCTGCTGGATCGGGTCGAAGAAGTTGTTCAGCGCGGCGATGAAGCCGAACACGACGCCGGTCGAGGTGTGGCCCTCGATCACCTGCAAGCCGCCGACGATCAGGATCGCGACCGTCACCAGCGCCGACAGCAGCTCGACCGCCGGGAAGTACGCGGCGTTGAGGTAGACGGTCGTCATGTTCGCGTCTTTGTTCGCCTCGTTGAGCTCTGCGAAGCGGTCGAGGTGGCGGCGCTCCTGGCCGAAGGCCCGCACGACGCGGATCCCCGACAGCGTCTCCTGCAGGTAGCCGGTGATCGCCGCGATCCGCTCGCGCGTGCGGCGGAAAGCGTCCGCGGAGGCGATGCGGAAGGCGAAGGCGCCAACCGCGAGCACCGGGATCGCGAGGCAGGTGTAGAGCGCGAGCGTGACATCGAAGATGAACAGCGTCGCGATCACGCCGAGCAGCATCAGCGACGACTGGAACAACGTCGTGACGCCGTCGCTGACGAGCGTGTCGAGCGCCTCGACGTCGTTGGTCATGCGCGAGATCACGACGCCGGCGCGGTTGCGCGAGTAGAAGCCCAGCGACAGCGACTGGATGTGCTGGAACAGCTGGATCCGCAGGTCTTGCAGCGCGCGCTGGCCGACCCAGCCGGTCATGTACGTCTGCAGGTAGGTCGCGCCCCAGTAGACGAGCGCGGAGATCACGAACGCGACGACGATCCAGTCGAGCGTGCCGGTGTCTCTCTGGTGGATCCCCTGGTCGATCGCGAGTTTGGCGAGCGGCGCCGGCGCGAGCGCGGCGGCGGTCGCGGCGATCAGGCCGATGAACATCAGGATCACCCGCGTGCGGTACGGCGCCAGCAGCACGACGAGGCCGCGCACCTTGCGCCCGCGGCCGCGCGTCTGGCGCAAGCGGCGGCGCAGGTCGGCGAGGCGGTCGGCCTCGTGGCCGGCGGTCGTGTCCGGCCCGATCGCGCCGGTCGCCAGCGCGCTGGCGCCTTCGGCGAAGCGGCGGCGGTCGGTCGCTCTCGGGGTCCCGTTCGTCGCGGCCGCGCCGTTCTCGTCGCGGCGCGCCGTGTCTCGGTCGGGCGCGGGGCGCCTGCCGTTCGCTCTCACGTCCCTCTCGCTCAAAGCCCTGCCACCTTGCGCTCGTCGAGCCGGCGCGGGAGGCCGAACTGGGCGATCTCGGCGTAGAAGTCGTCGGACTCGAGCAGCTCCGCGTGGGTGCCCTGGGCAACGACGCGGCCGCGCTCGAGCACGACGACCTCGTCGGCGAGCGCGATCGTCGAGAGGCGGTGGGCGATCACGAACGTCGTGCGGCCGGCCATCACCTCCCGCAGCGCCTGCTTGATCTCCTGCTCGGTCGAGGCGTCGACCGAGGAGGTCGCGTCGTCGAGCACGAGGATCCGGGGGTTGGCGAGCAGTGCTCGGGCGATCGCGATCCGCTGGCGCTGGCCGCCGGAGAGCGTCAGGCCGCGCTCGCCGATCAGCGTGTCGTAGCCGTCGGGCAGCGCCTCGACGAAGCCGGCGGCGCGGGCGCGCTGGGCGGCCAGCTCGACCTGCTCGCGCGTCGCATCGGGGTGGGCGTAGGCGATGTTGTCGTGGACGGTTGCGGAGAAGAGGAAGGGGTCGTCGGTGACGAGCGCGACCTCGCTGCGCAGCGCATGCGGGTCGACGTCGCGGACGTCGGCGCCGTCGATCAGCACCGCGCCCTCGCTCACGTCGTAGAGGCGCGGGATCAGCGAGACGAGCGCGGTCTTGCCCGAGCCGGTCGGGCCGACGAGCGCGACCGTCGTGCCGGCCTCGACGACGAGGTCGATGTCGCTGAGGGCGCGCTGCGACGAGCCCTCGAAGGTCAGCGAGACGCCGCGCAGCTCGACGCGGCCCGATCCGGCCGGAAGCGGCTGAGCGTCGGGCTTGGCGACGATCTCCGGGTCGCGGTCGAGCAGCTGGAAGATGCGCGCGCCCGAGGCGGTCGCGCGCTGCGCGGAGCCGAGCATGTAGCCGAGCGTGCGCATCGGCGAGATCAGCATCAGCAGGTACGCGTAGAAGGCGGTGAACTCGCCGACGGTCAGCGAGCCCGAGATCACCTCGCGCCCGCCGACGAGCAGGATCGCCGCGAGGCCGATGTTCGGCAGGAAGCCCAGGAACGGCGCGTAGAACGCCGTCAGGCGGGTCGTCACCATCGACTGGTCGAAGACCCGGCTGACGCGGTGGGTGAAGCGCTCCTGCTGCCGGCGCTCGCGCGCGAACGCCTTGACGATCCGCACGCCCGAGACGTTCTCCTCGGTCTCCGCGGTCAGCTCGGCGATCCGCTGCTGGACCTCCTGCATCGCCGGGCGCGTGCGCGTGCCGAAGCGGTAGGCGACGAGCACGACGAACGGGACCGGGGCGAGCGCGAGCACGGCCAGCTCGGGTCGCAGCAGCACCATCGCGATCCCGGCGAGCACGATCGTGAAGACCGACTGGGCGATGAAGATCAGGCCGTAGCCGAGGAAGAAGCGGACGGCCTGCAGGTCGACCGTGACGCGCGACATCAGCTGGCCGGTCTGCTGGCGGTCGAAGAAACCGAGCTCGAGCGACTGCAGGTGCGTGTAGAGGCCCTGGCGCAGGTCGTACTCGACGCCGAGCGAGACTCTGCCCGCGACCAGCCGGCGCCCGACGCTGAGGCCGAGCCGCAGCAGGCCCGCGATCGCGACCACGACGGCAAGCAGCATCAGGTCGCCCTTGTCGCCGCGGCGCGTCGCGTCGATCGCGCGGCCGGTCAGCCACGGGATCGCGACCGTCGCGCCCATCGCGGCGGCGGCGAGCAGAAAGGAGACGCCGACCCCGCCTCTATATGGGCGCAGAAATCCAAGGAGGCGTCGGAACGTTCTCATGCTTCAAAAAGTATAGTGGCGTGGATGGGCACGCCCCCAGCAGGCCTGTGCGAGAGATGCCGGTACCGAAGAATGATCCGCAATACGCGCGGATCGGTCTTCTCGCTCTGTCAGCGCTCCAAGCACGACCCCGCATTCCCACGCTACCCGCGGATCCCGGTGATCGCGTGCCGTGGGTTTGAGGAGCGCGCGAAAGCGGAGGAGGCGGCTGGCGACGGGCATCGCCGGCCAGCCTAGGCCTTCAAGCGCGCTTGAAGTCAAGCGGAGGCGGGCGGCTCAGCGCGCGCGCCCGCCGCGCCGCGCCAGCGCGCCGCGCGCCCGCCGCGCCGAGGCGGGCGGGCGGGCGGGCGGGCGAACGGCTCAGTCCAGGTTGATCGCGACGTACTTCGTGTCGAGGTACTCCTCGATCCCCTCACGCCCGCCCTCGCGGCCGAAGCCGGAGTGCTTGACGCCGCCGAACGGGGCGGCGGCGTTGGAGACGATCCCCTGGTTGAGGCCGACCATGCCGGTCTCCAGGCCCTCGGCGACGCGCAGCGCCCGTCTGACGTCCTGCGTGAACACGTACGCGACGAGGCCGTACTGGGTTCTGTTGGCGGCCGCGACGGCGGCCTCCTCCTCGTCGAAGGAGATGATCGGCGCGACAGGTCCGAAGATCTCCTCTCTCAGCAGCTCGGCGTCGTCGGTGACGCCGGAGAGGACGGTCGGCTTGTAGAAGTAGCCGGCGCCGTCGATGTCCGTGCCGCCGACGACCGCTGTCGCGCCTTTGGCGAGCGCGTCCTGCACCAGCCCGCGCACCGTCGCGCGCTGTCTGTCGTCGACGAGCGGGCCGACCTGGACGCCGTCCTCGGTGCCGCGCCCGACCTTCATCGCGCCGATCCGCTCGGCGAGCTTCGTCGTGAACTCGTCGGCGACCTTGTCGCTGATGTGGAAGCGGTTGGCCGCCGTGCACGCCTCGCCCATGTTGCGCATCTTCGCCAGCAGCGCGCCCTCGACGGCCGCGTCGACGTCGGCGTCGGCGAAGACGAGGAACGGCGCGTTGCCGCCGAGCTCCATCGACAGCCGCAGCAGCTGCTCGGAGGCCTGCTCCATCAGCTTCTGGCCGACCTCGGTCGAGCCGGTGAACGACAGCTTGCGAGCGCGCGGGTCGGCGATCACCGGCGCCATCAGCGAGCCAGATCTCGACGAGGTGACGACGTTCAGGACGCCCTTGGGCAGCCCAGCCTCCTCGAGGATCGCGGCCAGCGCGAGCATCGACAGCGGCGTCTGCTGGGCGGGCTTGACGACCATCGTGCAGCCGGCAGCGATCGCCGGGCCGATCTTGCGCGTGCCCATCGCCAGCGGGAAGTTCCACGGCGTGATGAAGACGCACGGCCCGACCGGCTGCTTCATCGTCAGCAGCCGCCCGGCGCCGTTGGGCGCGGTCCCGTAGCGGCCCTCGATCCGCACGGCCTCCTCGGAGAACCAGCGGAAGAACTCGTTGGCGTAGGCGATCTCGCCCTTCGCCTCCGAGATCGGCTTGCCCATCTCGAGCGTCATCAAGAGCGCGAGCTCGTCGGTCCGCTCGCGGATCAGCTCGAAGGCGCGGCGCAGGATCTCGCCGCGCTCGCGCGGCGGGTGCTTGCCCCACGTCTTCTGCGTCTCGTGCGCGGCGGCGAGCGCGGCGAGCGCGTCGTCGGGCGTGCCGTCGGCGATCTGCGTCAGCGTCGCGGCCGTCGACGGGTCCTCGACGGCGAGCGTGCCGCCTCCGGTGGCGTCACGCCACTCTCCGCCGATGAACAAGCCCTTCGGGACCCGCTCGATGACTGCCTGCTCCTGCGACGGGGTGATCGTGCTCACGTCTGCTCTCTTCCACGGCTCGTAGGGCTGTCAAGCGACACGCAACGTTCGGAACCTAGCGCGCGAGCAGGGGACGCAACGGACAGCCTGCACTGCGGGCCGTGCGCCGCAACGGCGCACGGCCCGCATACGCATGCTCTCGCTACGCCGCGGCGCCGGCGCGGGCCGGCTCGAGGGCGACGGCGAGCACTTCGTCGACGGTCATCGCGAAGTGGAACGTCATCTGCTCGCGGACGTCCTGCGGCACGTCGTCGAGGTCGCCGCGGTTGCGCTCCGGCAGGATCACGTCGGTCAGGCCGGCGGCGTGGGCGGCGAGCACCTTCTGCTTCACCCCGCCGATCGGCAGGACCCGGCCCTGCAGCGTCACCTCGCCAGTCATCGCGACGGTGTGCTTGACGGCGCGGCCCGAGAGCAGCGAGGTCAGCGCGGTCACCATCGTGACGCCGGCGCTCGGCCCGTCCTTCGGGATCGCGCCCGCAGGGACGTGGACGTGGAACTCGCCGTGGTCGTCGAAGACGTGCTCGTCGATGCCGAGCTCGCCCGCGTGGCCGCGGACGTAGGAGAGCGCGATCCGCGCCGACTCCTTCATCACGTCGCCGAGCTGGCCGGTCAGCACGAGGCCTTCCTTGCCCGGCATCCGGACCGCCTCGACGAACAGCACGTCGCCGCCGGTGCCGGTCACGGCCAGGCCGGTCGCGACGCCCGGGACGGCGGTGCGGATCGCCGCCTCCTGGAAGAAGCGCTGGCGGCCGAGCGCGTCGCGCACGGCGTCGATGTCGATCGTCACCGGCGCGTCCGCGGTGCCGGAGGCGATCTTCGTCGCCGTCTTGCGCAGGATCGTCCCGAGCGTGCGCTCGAGCTGACGGACGCCAGCCTCACGCGTGTACTCGGTCGCGATCTGCTCCAACAGCTCGTCAGAGACCTCGACCTCGTCCTCGCGCAGGCCGTTGCGCTCCAGCTGGCGCTTCCACAGGTAGCCACGCGCGATCGCGGTCTTCTCCGCGGTCGTGTAGCCGTCGAAGCGGATCACTTCCATGCGGTCCAGCAGCGGGCCGGGGATCGTGTCCGCGACGTTCGCGGTCGCGAGGAACAGCACGCCGGAGAGGTCGAGCTCGAGGTCGAGGTAGTGGTCGCGGAACGAGTGGTTCTGCGCGGGGTCGAGGACCTCGAGCAGCGCCGCGCTCGGGTCGCCGCGCCAATCGGCGCCGACCTTGTCGACCTCGTCGAGCATGATCACCGGGTTCATCGTGCCGGCGTCGCGCAGGGCGCGCACCAAGCGGCCCGGCAGGGCGCCGATGTACGTGCGCCGGTGGCCGCGGATCTCGGCCTCGTCACGGACGCCGCCGAGCGACATGCGGACGAACTCGCGGCCGGTGGCGCGCGCGATCGACTCGCCGATCGAGGTCTTGCCGGTGCCGGGCGGGCCGATCAGGGTCAGGATCGCGCCAGCCGCGGCGACGTCGCGCGCGGACGGACGCGCGCCCTTGGCGCCATCGGCGCCGTCGGCCGTGTCGGAACCGCGGCTGTCGGAGCGCGGAACGTCGAGTCCGCGCTCCTGGCGCAGCTTGCGGACCGCGAGGTACTCGGTGATCCGCTCCTTGACGTCCTCGAGGCCCGCGTGGTCGGCGTCGAGCACGGCGCGCGCGGCGACCGGGTCGAGCTTCTCCTCGGATCTTCTGTTCCACGGGATCGCGACGAGCCAGTCGAGGTAGCTGCGGATCGTCCCGGCCTCGGCTGACTGCTCGCCGAGCCGCTCCAGGCGTCCGAGCTCCTTCTCGGCCTGCTCGCGCGCGTGGTCGGGCATGCCGGCCTCGGCGATCTTCGTGCGGTACTCCTCGATGACGTTGGCGTCGTCCTCGCCGAGCTCCTTGCGGATCGACTCCATCTGTCTGCGCAGGAAGTACTCGCGCTGCTGTCTCTCGGCGCCGGACTGGACGTCGTCGCGGATCCGCTGGCGGACCTGCAGCTCCGCGAGCCGCTCGCGCTGGAAGCCGAGCGCCAGCTCGAGGCGGCTGGTCACGTCGAGCGTCTCGAGCAGGCGGACCTTGTTCTCGAACGAGATGTCCGGCGAGTAGCCGGAGGTGTCGGCGAGGGTGCCCGGCTCGGTGATCGCGCGCACGAACGCCTGGATGCGGCCGTCGTCGCCGCGCAGCTCGAGCAGCTCCTCGACGATCGCGCGGTACTCGCGCTCCAGCTCGCGGGTGCGCCCGTCGACGGGCTCGTCGTCGGGGTGCTCCTCGACCTCGACGTAGAGCTGGCCGTCAGGGGCGGTATGGGCGGCGCCGGCGACGCCGCGGTAGAGGCCGTTGAGGGTCACGGCGCGGGCGCCGCCGGGGAGGCGCACGTGCTCGACGACGTCGGCGACGGTGCCGACGTTCGCGAAGTCGTTCTCGTGGCGGGGGACGAGCAGGACGCGCTCTTCGCTGCCGACGTCGACGGTCAGCGTGAGCGTCATGTTGGGGAAGACGACGGCGTCTTCCAATGGGACGAGCAAGAGTCGGCTCATGCGCTGCGTCACTTCCTGTGGAGAGGCTTACGAATAGTAAGCGAGTATAGACACCTGCGAGCGGTATCTGCAATGGATGTGAGTCGCTGTGGCTCAAGTTTTGCACACCGGCTCATGTAGGGGCGAGTTTTCCCCTAGGGTTGGCCATGGGTCCGGGATCTGCGAGCATTTGCGGTGATGAGCGAACGCGAGCCGCACCAGATACCGGCCGAGCAGGACGCCTCCGGCGAGCCGCACGACGTGCTGGCCGCGGAGGAGTTCCCCGGTCCATCGCCCGGAGAGGCGATCCACGGCACGGAGCCGGTCGAGCTCCCTGCCGACCCCAGCGGCGCCGATGCGCCGGCCCACGACGTGCTCGCCGCCGAGGAGTTTGCGATGCCGGCACCGCGTCATAGCCACGACGTCGCTCCGGTCGAGCCAGCGGGCTCCGGCTCCTCGCGCAAGCCGTTTGTGGCGGGCGTCGCCGCGCTGCTGCTCGGAGCGCTCACGTTCACGCTGACCCGCCGCGCCAAGCGCCGCCGCGTCGCGTCGTGAGCGACGAGCCGGTGGGCGAGGGCGTCGCGGACGCCGTGGCCCAAGAAAGCAGCGAGGCCGTCGTCGACGCGCGGCCGGACCTGAGCGTCCCGGCGCCGCTGCTGCGCTGGTACGAGCAGGAGCGCGACCGGATCGGCGCGGACGTGATCGACGTCCACACGCACGTCGGCGAGCACGACCCCGACACGATGCGCTGCAACCCCGCGGAGCTGATCTCCCACCTCGAGCAGTCGGGCGCGCGCGGCGTCGTCTTCCCGCTGAGAGAGCCCGAGGGCTACCCGCAGTACAACGACGCGGTGATCGAGGCGGCCCGCGCGTCGAACGGGCGGCTGTTCGCGTTCGGCCGCGTCGACCCGGCGAGACACCCGGGGGAGGAGGCGCGCCGCACGCTCGACGCCGGCGCGCGCGGCATCAAGCTGCACCCGCGCGGGGAGGAGTTCCTGCTCGACGACAGGCGGCTGGAGCCGGTCTGGGCGCTCGCGCACGAGCGCCGCGCGCCCGTGATCATCCACGCCGGCCGCGGGATCCCCTCGCTCGGCGCGCACGCCGTCCAGGTCGCGACCCGCTACCCCGGCGCGCGCCTGATCCTCGCGCACGCGGGCATCAGCGACCTCGCCTGGATCGGCCGCCAGGCGCACGAGCTGCCGAACCTCTACTTCGACACCTCGTGGTGGACGCCGAGCGACCTGCTCGCGCTCTTCACGACCGTGCCGACCGCCCAGATCCTCTTCGCCAGCGACGCGCCGTACGGCCGCACGCCGCTGACTGCGCTGGAGATCATGCGGCTCGGGATGCAGGCGGGGATCGACGACGAGAACCTGCGGCACGTGATGGGCGCCCAGACGCAGCGGCTGCTCGACGGCGAGGAGCCGCTCGACGGCCACCGCGCGCTCGGGGCGCCGCGGATAGCGGTCGACGCGCTGCTCGACCGCGTCGCGACCTTCCTGATGGCTTCGTTCGGCGCGCTGATCGCGACCGGCAGGCCAAACGAGGAGCAGCTCAGCCTCGTGCGGCTCGCTTGCGCCGTCCCAGGCGACTCGCCGCAGGCGTCGCACGCACGGGCGATCATCGCGTTGATGGACGAGTACGAGCGGATCATCGCGGCAGCTGCCGACCAGCCTGCCGGCGGGCTGCCGAGAGGCGTGATGCTGCTCGTGCTCGCGCTCAACATCGCCCGCACGCCCGACGTGCCGGTGCCCAACGAGCTGTCGCTGGGCTAGGCGCGGCGGCACGCCCGACGTGCCGGTGCCCGGCGAGCTGTCGCTGGGCTAGGCGCGGCGCTCGGCGTCGGCGCGCGGCGGCGCCCCGCGCGCGGACGCTGCGACGCGCTCTCTGCTCAAGTGGCGGTAAGGCGGCCGAACTGCTCGGCCAGGAGGCGCAGCTCGGCGGGGGAGAAGCGCTCGAAGAAGCGGCGGCGGACGCCGGCGAGGTGGGTCGCAGACGCCTCCCTGAGCAGCTCGCGGCCAGCATCAGTGATCGCCGCCTCGGTCCCGCGCGCGTCGTCGGCGCAGCGCCAGCGCTCGATCAGCCCGGCCCTCTCGAGCCGCTCGACGAGGCGCGTCAGCCCGCTGCGCGTCAGGCGCACGGGCTTGGCGAGGTCATGCATCCGCAGCTTGCCCTCGGGGGCGCGGTCGAGAGCGAGCAGCGCGAAGTAGTCGCTGAAGGAAAGGCCGTGCGTCGCCTGCAGCTCGTTGGCGAGCTCCAGCTCGATGTCAGCCTGCGCCTGCAGGAAGCCGGTCCACGCGGCGCTCTCGTCAGCGCTCAGACGGTCCCACGCGTTGGCGCCACAGGCTGAGCCATGCTCTGTCGCGACCTCGCTGGGGGCCGGCATGCGCTCGACGGGTGTCGCGGGGAACGTCGCCATGTCGCGGGATGATAACAGTTGCGTGCGCAAGCATTTGTGGTATGTTGTTGAGCACGCAACAACTCTCCCCCCGCGTTCAGGAAGGAACACCCACATGTCCACAGCCGTCACCTCCGTCCCCACCGGTACTTGGAACGTCGACGCTGTTCACTCGGTCGTCGAGTTCTCGGTCAAGCACATGGGCATCTCGACGGTGAAGGGCAGCTTTACCGACTTCGCCGGCAGCCTGACGATCGGCGAGGACGGCAAGGCCAGCGCGAGCGGCACCGTCGAGGTCGCCTCCGTCACCACGCGTGAGGGCCAGCGCGACGAGCACCTGAAGTCGCCCGACTTCTTCGACGCAGCCAGCTTCCCGCAGATCACGTTCCAGTCGACTGAGATCACGTCGGTCGACGACGAGTCCTTCAAGATCGTGGGCGACCTGACGATCCGCGGCACGACGAAGTCGGTCACGCTCGACGCGACGCTCGAGGGCGCCGACACCGACCCGCAGGGCAACGAGCGCGTCGGCCTCTCGCTGACCGGCCAGATCAACCGCCAGGAGTTCGGCATGAAGTTCAGCGCCGCCCTCGGCTCCGGCAACCTCGTCGTCAGCGACAAGGTCAAGCTCTCGCTCGACATATCGGCCGTCAAGGCCGCGTAGCTCGAGCCACCAGCTCGGCCCCGCCGGCCACAGGCCGGTGCGGGGCGATCAGCTCACACGACGCCGTCGGCGGTCGCATCGACCGCCGGCGGCGTCGTCGTTTCTGAGAGCGCCGCCGCCGTGCGCTGCGGCGGCCCAACCGGCTCGATCACCGCGCAGAACGCCTCGACGACGCGCCCGTCGAACTGCGACCCGGCACAGCGACGCAGCTCGGCGATCGCGTCGGGATGGGGCAGGCTTGCGTGGTACGGGCGCTCGCTCGTCATCGCGTCGTAGGCGTCGCAGACCGCGACGATCCGCGCGCCGAGCGGTATCTGCTCGCCCGCGAGGCCGTCCGGGTAGCCGCCGCCGTCCCACCGCTCGTGGCTTGAGCGGACGATCCGCGCGACCGGCCGCATTGCGGGCGCCGCGCCGAGGATGCGGTCGCCGACGACCGTGTGCTCGCGCATCAGCCTCCACTCGTCGGCGTCGAGCGGGCCCGGCTTGTGCAGGATCGCGTCGGGGATCGCGATCTTGCCGATATCGTGCAGCTCGGCCGCGCGCGTCACCTCGTCGAGCTGCTCGGCGGTCAGGCCGAGCTCGCGCGAGACGCCCGCGACGAGCGCGGCGACGCCGTTCAGATGGACGTGCAGGTCGGGCTCGCGCTCGCGCAGGACCTGCAGCAGCACATCGCACGTCTGCCGCCGGCTCGACTGGCGCGTGTCGTCCTTGGCGGTGTACATCCGCTGGTCGGCGAGCTGCAGCGCGTGGGTCGCCGAGTCGGCCTCGTCGGGGATCGCGACGACGCCGAACGAGGCGCCGACGCGGAAGCCCTCGCCCTGCTCCTGCAGCGCCTGGACCGCCGCGGTGATCAGCGGCGCGTCACTCGGGACTCTGCCGTCGAGCAGCACGCAGAACTCGTCGCCGCCGAGGCGGTACGCGCGGCCGTGGCCGGCGACGACGCCCTTCAGCCGGCCGGCGAGGCGGTCGAGCAGCATGTCGCCGGCGCCGTGGCCGAAGCCGTCGTTGTACGTCTTGAAGCCGTCGAGGTCGAAGAACGCGAGCGTGTGCTGCGTGTGGCCGTGGTGGGCGCTGGCAACCGCCCAGTCGAGGTCGCTCATCAGACGGCGGCGGTTGGAGAGGCCGGTGAGGCCGTCGGTCATCGCCTCCGCGCGCGTCGCGACGAGCAGCCGCGTGTTCTCGCGGAAGGTCCAGCCGCCGCGGATCGTCGCGACCAGCAGCGCGCATGTCGCGAGCATGACGGCGCCGGTGAGGATGTGGACGAACTGGCCATAGCAGAGCAGCGCGACCGCGATCGACGCGAACGCCGCGGGCAGCGCGAACGCCTGGCGGCCGAAGGTGTGGCGATGCTCTCGCGGGCGCCACGGCTGCCATGCCGCCCAGCCGAAGATCACGAGCGCCGTCGGCCACAGCGCCGATATCACGCTGTCGTCGTCGAAGGTTAGCGCCGCGCTCTGGTAGGCGTAGAGCGTGTCGGCGACCGAGAAGATCAGCGTGCCGAGCCCGAGCAGGGCCCAGACGCCGCCGGGCCGCCACGCCTGCGTCGCGAAGGCGGTCAGCACGAAGGCGATCAGCACGAGGTCGGCGAGCGGGTAGGCGAGGTGCGGCACGGGGACGTCGACCGACGCCTCGTTGACGATCGGCCCGTAGGCGAACGCGACGACGAGCGCGCTGACGGTCAGCCCGCCGATCACCCCGTCGACCCACAGGCGGGCGGCGACGCGGTCGCGCCCGTCGGCGAGCAGCAGGGCCATGCCGGTCAGCGAGAAGGGATAGAAGGCGAGGTAGGCGAGGTCGGTCGTCCACGAGAAGCTCGTCGTGTTCGTGCCGCTGTCGGCTGCTATGCCCCAGACGGAGTCGCCCACCGCATAGATGAGGATCGCGATGCCGATGCAGACCCACGCCGGCCGGCGGTCTTTGACGAGCGCGGCGCGGACCAGGCAGGCGATCGCTCCGCCCAGCTCGAGCGCGATGTAAACGCCGTCGTTGATCGCCTGGTCCGCGAAGCGGCCGCCGAAGCCGGTTGCCGCCTCGGCGAAGACGAGGACGAGCCCGACCGCGGTGACCACTGCGAGCAGCCGCCGCAGCGGCATCCGGGTGAGACTCTGCTGCACAAACGTCCTTCCTCGGGTGTGGTCCCCATTGGAAGTGATCGACACGACCCGCTCAAACCTTGACGCGCGGCGCCCGGACGCTCGCCCCGACGCCGATCCACAGACATGCTGGTTTGTGTCATTTGCGGCATGGCGGGTAAATCCACACGTGAGGAGAGTGAGCGCCGCCGTTCTGAGCGGCGCTTGTAAACGCTGTGGGGAAGGGACGGTTGCGCGTGGCCGAAGTGCGCTTCGACGGCGTCTCCAAGGTCTATCCCGACGGGACGCGGGCCGTCTCGTCGATGCAGCTGGAGATCCGCGACCAGGAGTTCATGGTGCTCGTCGGCCCGTCCGGCTGCGGCAAGACGACCGCGCTGCGGATGGTCGCCGGGCTGGAGGAGATCAGCGAGGGGACGCTGTCGATCGGCGAGGCCGTCGTCAACGACGTCCCGTCGCGCAACCGCGACATCGCGATGGTCTTCCAGAGCTACGCGCTCTACCCGCACCTGTCGGTCTACGAGAACATCGCGTTCGGGCTGCGGCTGAAGAAGGTCCCCAAGCAAGAGGTCGACCGGCGCGTGCGCGAGGCGGCGCGGATCCTCGACCTGACCGAGTGGCTGAAGCGCAAGCCGCGCAGCCTCTCCGGCGGCCAGCGCCAGCGGGTCGCGATGGGGCGGGCGATCGTGCGCGAGCCGCGCGCCTTCCTGATGGACGAGCCGCTGTCGAACCTCGACGCGAAGCTGCGCGTGCAGATGCGCGCCGAGATCGCACGGCTGCAGGACGACCTCGGCGTCACGACGGTCTACGTGACCCACGACCAGATCGAGGCGATGACGATGGGGGACCGCGTCGCGGTGATGCGCAAGGGCCGCCTGCAGCAGGTCGCCACCCCGCAGGAGCTGTACGACCGGCCCGTCAACGTCTTCGTTGGCGGCTTCATCGGCTCGCCGGCGATGAACCTCGTCGAGGCGACGGTGGAGGAGCTTGACGGGGATGGTGACGGCGGGCGGCTTGGCGTGCGCCTCGGCGACCATCTGCTGTCGCTGCCCGCGGAGCTGCTGGCGGCGCGGCCGGCGCTGCGCGGCTGGGCCGGCCGCCCGCTCGTGCTGGGGATCCGGCCCGAGTCGCTGCAGGACGCGGCGCTTGCGCCCGACGCGCCGGCCGACCGGCGGCTGCGCGCGCAGGTGACGCTGCGCGAGTCGCTCGGCTCCGAGGTCGACGTGCACGCGACGATCGCGGCACGGCCGGCCCGCACCGAGCAGGTCGAGGAGCTCGAGCGCGACACCGGCCTCGACGCGCTGGAGACGCTCGACTCAAGCGCCGCGGCGACGGCGGGCGACGGCGCGGCGACCGCGACGGTCGTCGGCCGTCTGGCGCCGCGCTCGCGTGCGGCCGAGGGCGCGCCGATCGAGCTCGCGGTCGACGCGGCCGCCCTCCACTTCTTCGACCCAGACAGCGGCTTGGGGGTCTATGACGCCCCAGAGGAAGGAGCAACCCCGTGAGACGGCTCGGACTTCCAACGCTGGCGGCGGCGCTTGCGCTCGCGGCGCCGGCGCTGATCATCGCCGGCTGCGGCAGCGAGGAGAACAGCGGCACAACGACCTCCGGCGGGGGCGGCGGCACAACGACGCAGGCGAGCGACGTCAGAGGCTCGGTCTCAGTCGTCGGCGTCTGGACCGGTGACGAGCAGAGATCGTTCAGAGCGGTCATCGACGCCTTCAACCAGAGATATCCGAACGTCACCGTGAGATACACCTCGGCCGGCGACAACCTGCCGACGGTCGTCGGCACCGCCGTGCAGGGCGGCAACCCGCCTGACATCGCGACGATCGCCCAGCCAGGGCTGATCAGAGAGTTCGAGGCGAGAGGCTCGCTGAAGCCGATCGACTACACGAGAGACACCGTCACGGCCAACTACCCGGCGGACTTCGTCAAGCTCGGGACGCTCGACGGCAAGCTCTACTCGTTCGTGTACAAGGGCGCCAATAAATCGACCGTTTGGTACAACGTCTCGGCGTTCAGAGCCGCTGGCGTCGAGAATCCCGCCGACTGGCCCGAGTTCCTCAGAAACGCGAGAACGCTCGGCGCCTCCGGCGTCCCGGCCTACTCGATCGGCGGCGCCGACGGCTGGACGCTCACCGACCTGTTCGAGAACATCTACCTGCGCCAAGCCGGGGCCGACAAGTACGACCAGCTCAGCGAGCACAGAATCCCCTGGACCGACCCGTCGGTCAGAACGGCGCTGAGAACGATGGCGCAGGTGCTGTCAGACAGAGCGAACATCGTCGGCGGCACGCAGGGCGCGCTGCAGACGGAGTTCCCCGCCTCGGTCGAGAACGTCTTCGTCGACCCGCCGAGAGGCGCGCAGGTGATAGAGGGCGACTTCGTCCCCGGGGTCGTCGCCGAGCAGACGAGACTGAGAGCCGGCACCGGCTTCAACGTCTACCCGTTCCCGAACATCGACGGCTCGAGCGAGAACGTCGTCGGCGGCGGCGACTCGATCACGACGTTCCGCGACACGCCGGCGATCCGCGCGTTCGTCGAGTTCCTCGCCTCAACCGACGGCGCGAGAGCGTGGGCTGAGCGCGGCGGCTTCTCCTCCCCGAACAGAACGATCGGCTCCGACGTCTACCCGGACGAGATCACCGCGACAGTGGCGACCGCGCTCGCGACCGCGAGAGTGTTCCGCTTCGACATGTCCGACCTCGCGCCGGCGGCGTTCGGCGGCACGCCAGGCCAGGGCGAGTGGAAGATCCTGCAGGACTTCCTCGCTAACCCCTCCGACGTGAACGGCACGGCGCAGGCGCTCGAGGCGTCGGCGGCGAGAGCGTTCAGATAGGCCGTGGAGGCGGCGACCGTCAGGCGCAGGAACGGGTGGGGGCGCGGGCGCGCGCGCCTCGTCTTGCTGCTGTTCCTCGCCCCAGCGCTGATCTTTCTCGCCGTCTGGGTCGTCTATCCGACGGTCTGGACGATCGTGCGCAGCTTCTTCGACCAGGATGGCGGCACCTTCGTCGGGATCGACAACTACAAGGAGATCTTCAGCACTGACACGCTGCAGACGGCGATCAAGAACAACGTCATCTGGGTCGCCGTCGTGCCGGCGTTCGTGACTGCGGTCGGGCTCGTCTTCGCGGTGCTGACCGAGCGGGTGCGCTGGTCGACGGCGTTCAAGGCTGCGGTCTTCATGCCGATGGCGATCTCGCTCTTCGCCGCCGGCGTGATCTGGCGGGTGATGTACGACAAGGACCCGAGCCTGGGGACGATCAACGCGGCGGTCAAGTCGGTCGATGACGCGTTCGGCAGCAGCGGGCCGTTGACGGCGGGGCAGGGGTCGACACCGCAGCTGACCGGCTCGACGAAGGCGGGCTTCACGCTCAGAACGCCGCTGAGAGCGGGCGACACGGCGGTGCTGGGGCTGACCGCGATCCCGCCCGCCGAGGTCCCGGCCGACGCGAGAGCGGCGGCGCGGCCGGTCGCGAGAGCCGGTGCGATCACCGGCACGGTCTGGCGCGACTTCAAGCCCGGCGGTGGAAGACCGGGCGTCGTGGAGGCGGGCGAGCAGGGGCTGCCCGGGGCGACAGTCGAGTTGAGAGACGCGAGCGGCGCGGTCACGGCGACGACGACGAGCGCGGCCGACGGGTCGTTCTCGTTCGCCGACGCGGAGGCGGGCGGGACCTTCCGCGCGGCCGTTGGGCCGCAGACCTTCTCGCAGCCGTTCGAGGGGGTCTCGTGGCTGGGGCCCAAGCTGATCACTCCGGCGGTGATGATCGCCTACATCTGGGTCTGGGCCGGCTTCGCGATGGTCGTGATCGCGGCCGGGCTGTCGGCGATCTCGCGCGAGGTGCTGGAGGCGGCGCGGACCGACGGGGCGAGCGAGTGGCAGGTCTTCCGGCGCGTGACGGTGCCGCTGCTCGCGCCGGTCCTGTCGGTCGTCTTCATCACGATGATCATCAACGTCCTGAAGGTCTTCGACATCATCCTGTCGGTCGCGCCGCAGTCCTCGCAGGACGACGCGAACGTGATCGCGCTGGCGATGTGGCGGACCTCGTTCGGCGGTGTCAACGACTTCGGGCTCGGCTCCGCGATCGCGGTCTTCCTGTTCCTGCTCGTGATCCCCGTGCTGGCGCTCAACATCCGCCGCTTCAGGCGGGAGGAGGGGTAGATGTCAGCCTCTGGCCAGGCAGCGGGGCGGGCTGTGCCGGTCGGGCGCGCCCGCGCGACGCATCCCGAGCGGCGCGCGACGCGGATCGCGCGGATCGCAGCTCGCGGCCCGCTCAACGTCCTGCTGCTGTTCGTCGCCGCGCTGTGGCTGGTGCCGACGATCGGGCTGCTGCTGACCTCGCTGCTGCCCGCGAGCGAGATCACGACGAGCGGCTGGTGGAAGGTCGTCGCGCACCCGAGCCTCGCCACGTTCGACAACTACCAGGCGCTGTTCGATAACAGAGACATCATGACCGCGCTGTGGACGACGGTCGAGATCGCCGTCGGCAACACGCTGCTGCTCGTGATCGTCGCCGCGCTTGCCGGCTACGCCTTCGCGTGGCTGAGATTCCCCGGCCGCGACTGGCTGTTCGTCGCCGTGATCGGTCTGCTCGTCGTGCCGCTGCAGGTCGCGCTGATCCCGATCTTCTCGCTCTACAACGACACCGGCCTGTTCGACACCGTGCTCGGGCTGATCCTCTTCCACGTCGCCTTCGGGCTGCCGTTCGGGATCTTCCTGATGCGCAACTTCTTCGCGGGGATCCCAAGAGACATTCTCGAGTCCGCGCGGATCGACGGCGCCTCGGAGCTGCGGATCTTCATACGGCTGATCCTGCCGCTCGGGCTGCCGGCGATCGCGTCGCTGGCGATCTTCCAGTTCCTGTGGACGTGGAACGACCTGATCGTCGCCCTCACGTTCGGTCGTGACACGCAGCCGCTGACGGTCGCGATCTTCTCGCAGACGCGCCAGTTCGGCTCGAACATCGACCTGATCGCACCGGCGTCGTTCCTGTCGCTGGCGATCCCGCTGTGCGTCTTCCTCGCGTTCCAGCGCTACTTCGTGCAGGGGATGCTGGCCGGGTCGGTCAAGTAGCCCCGTTGTCGGTGGCTGCGGGCTTTTAAGCGGGGCCGACGGCCTCCTGCTCGGCGATCTGCTTGCGCAGGATCAGGTCGCCGACGATCGAGCCGGGAGGGCCGGTGGTGACGAGCGTGATGATCGGGAACCACCACCCCCAGCGGCCGTCCATCGCGCCCTTGCCGGTGAGGGCGAGGAGGATCAGGAAGCCGATCCCGTGAACCGGGCCCAGGACGTGGACGGCGCCGCTGCCGTTGATGGCGGAGATGATCAGAAAGACGAAGAGGACGAGGTCGATGATGCCGACGACAAGCACCGCGTTGAGCAGTCTCTTGGTCGACTCGACGGTCGCTGTGGGAAAAGCTGGAGAGGCTTCGGACATGGATGGATCGTAACGACGACCGCCTGTCAGCACGGCTTCGCGGTGCTCGTGAGGCGCAAGCCGCAGCGGCGCCGGCCGCGGGCCCGCGGTGCTGCTAGCTCAGCCCAGGATGCGGCGCTGCTCGGCCTCCGGGTCGGCGACCGGGATCGCGTCCATCAGGCTGCGCGTGTACTCGTGCTCGGGCTGCTCGAAGAGACGCTCCCGCGTCGCGGCCTCGACGATCCGCCCTTGGTGCATCACCGCGACCTGATGCGCCATGTAGCGCACGATCGCGAGGTCGTGGGAGATGAAGAGATAGGTCAGCCCGAGCTCGTCCTGCAGCCGCTTGAGCAGGTTGAGGACCTGGGCGCGGACCGAGACGTCGAGGGCCGAGACGGCTTCGTCCAACACGACGAACTCTGGCTCGAGCGCAAGCGCGCGGCCGATCGCGACGCGCTGCGCCTGGCCGCCCGACAGCTCCTGCGGCCGCCTGTCCGCGTACCCGCCGGCCAGGCCGACCAGCTCCAACAGCTCGGCCGCCCGCGCACGGCGCGAGGCGGCGTCGCCGATGCCATGCGCCGCGAGCGGCGCTTGCAGGATCTGCGCGACCGTCTGGCGGCGGTTGAGCGAGCCGTGCGGGTCCTGGAAGACGACCTGCATCCGGCGGCGCAGCCGCCGCAGCGGCTCGGCGCCGAGCGCGCGCACGTCGTCGCCGTCGAAGCGGATCTCGCCGCCGTCCGCGTCCAGCAGCCGCAGCACGCAGCGGGCCGTTGTCGACTTGCCCGAGCCCGACTCGCCGACCAGCCCGAGCGTCTGCCCGCGGCCGAGCGTGAAGGAGACGTCGTCGAGCACGGCCTTGCCGCCGAACCGCTTGACGAGCGAGCGGACTTCGAGCAGCGGGGTCGTCTCAGACATCGCTCGCCTCCGTCTGCTCGACGCTCGCCAGCGCGAAGTGGCAGGCGACGCGGCGCCTGTCGCTGCCGTCCAGGGTCGGCCGTTCCTGCGCGCATGCCTCCTGCGCGTAAGGGCAGCGCGGATGGAAGCTGCATCCGCCCGCGAGCAGGCCGGGCAGCGGGGGCTGGCCGGGGATCGTCGGGATCGGGCGGTCGAGCGGCAGCGTCAGGTCGCAGGCGGCGCTGAGCAGCGCCTCGGTGTAGGGATGCGCGGGGCGGGCGTAGAGGTCGCGCACCGGCGCCTGCTCGACGATCCGCCCCGCGTACATCACCGCGACGTCGTCGCAGAAGCCGGCGGCGACGCCGAGGTCGTGCGTGATCATCACCATCGCGACGCCGCGCTCCTGCGAGATCCGCACCAGCAGCTCAACGATCCGGCGCTGGGTCGTGACGTCGAGCGCGGTCGTCGGCTCGTCGCACAGCAGCACCTCGGGGTCGCCCGCGAGGCCCATCGCGATCATCGCGCGCTGTCGCATCCCGCCTGAGAGCTCGTGCGGGTAGGCGCGCGCCTTCGCGGCGGCGTCGTGGATGCCGACGTCGTCGAGCAGCTCCACGACCCGCTCGCGCACGGCCCGGCGGTCGAGCGACGTGTGCAGGCGCAGCGACTCCGCGATCTGGTCGCCGACCTTGTGCAACGGGTTGAGCGACTGCATCGGGTCCTGGTAGACCATCCCGATGCGACCGCCGCGGACGCGGTCCAGCGAGCGCCGACGCAGCCCGCGCAGCTCCGTCTCGCCGAGCCTGACGCTGCCGCCGGCGACGCGCAGCGGGCGCTTCAGCAGCCCCATGACCGCCATTGCGGTCAGCGTCTTGCCGCTGCCGGACTCGCCGACCAGCCCCATCCGTCTCCCGCGCTCTACGGTGAAGGAGACGTCGCGGACGATCGGCACGGCGCCGTCGCGCCCGCGCTCGAGCTCGACGCTGAGGCCGCTGACGGCGAGGGCGGGGGCGGTGCGCGGCGGAGCGGTGGCGGTCATGCGCGGCCTCTCTTCGGGCGGCCGCCGAGCTGGTCGGCGACGACGTTCAGCATCCAGATCGTCAGCAGGATCGCGAGCGCCGGGAAGACGGCGTACTCGTAGCGCTGGTAGAGGAAGGCGTAGCCCTCCTTCAGCAGCGTGCCCCACGAGGCGTCGGGCGGCTGGATCCCCAGGCCGACGAAGCTCAAGCTCGCCTCGAGGATGATCGCGCTGGCGGCGTTGATCGCGGCCTGCACGGCGAGCTGTCCGGTCGTGTTCGGCAGCAGCTCGCGGACGAGCAGCCGCCGCTGTCGGGCGCCGTAGGCGATCGCGGCCGCGTAGTAGTCGCGGCTCATTTCCTGCAGCGCGGCGCTGCGCGCCATGCGCGCCGTCGTCGGCGCCAGCAGCACGCCGACGACGAGCGCCAGGTTGAGCGGCGAGGCGCCGAAGGCGGAGATGCAGACGAGCGCGAAGAGGATCTGCGGGATCGCCATCAGCGCGTCGGCGCTGCGCATCAGCAGCTCGTCGACGATCCCTCGGCGGCTCGCCGCGACGAAGCCCCAGAGCGTGCCGAGCAGGAAGGCGACGAGCACCGCGCCGCCGGCGATCAGCAGCGTCAGCCGGCCTCCGTCGAGGACCCGCGCGAACAGGTCGCGCCCGAGGTCGTCAGTGCCGAACGGGTGCGCGAAGCTCGATCCGGCGAAGGCGTTGATCGGGTCCTGCGCGTCCGGGTCGGCGGCGAACAGCGGCGCCGCCAGCACGAGCAGGACGATCACGCCGAGCACCGTGGTCGCGAAGCCGAGCATGGTGGGACGGGGGAGGCGGCGACGGCGCGCGCCGCGCGCGGCGACGGCCGCCGCCGCTGCGGCGTCGTCGCCCGCGAAGGAGGCGGCGACGGTCGTGGCTGCGCCAGCGGGCGCGCCGCCTGCGGCCGGGACCTCTGGCGTCGTCGGCTCAGGCATCGCGCACCGTCCGCAGCCGTGGGTCGAGCGCGCGCGCCGCGAGGTCGACGACGAGCGTCGTCAGGATGAAGCCGGCGCACAGCAGCAGCACGACGCTCTGCAGCACCGCGTAGTCGCGTCTCAGCGCCGACTCGACCGCGAGCGAGCCCAGCCCCGGCAGCCCGAAGACGTACTCGACAAGCACCGCGCCGCCGAGCGTGTAGCCGAAGATCAGCCCGACCGAGGTCAGCGCCGGCAGCGTCGCGTTGCGCAGCGCGTGCCGCAGCACGACCTGCGCGCGCGACACGCCCTTGCCCTCGGCGGTGCGCACGAACGGCGAGGCAAGCGCCTCGACCAGCTCGCTGCGCAGGTAGCGGATGATCAGCGGCGAGGCGACCGCCGAGAGCGCGACCGCCGGCAGGATGATGTGCTGCAGGTTCTGCCCGACGCTCTGCGACAGCGGCACCCAGCCGCGCGCCGGCAGCCAGCCGAGCTGGACGCTGAAGACGATCAGCAGCAGGATCGCCGCCACGAACGGCGGGAAGGCCATCCCCAGCGAGCAGAGCGCCGAGACGACGCGGTCGATCGCGCCGTGCGGCTTGAGCGCCGCGACGACCGCGACGGGCACGGCAATCACCGTCGCCAGCGCGACCGAGACGATCGTCAGCTCGAGCGTTACCCCGATCCGCTGCCCGATCAGGCTCGTGACCGAGTACTGGCTGAAGTAGGAGGTGCCGAAGTCGCCGTGGAAGATCCCGCTGACCCAGTCGCCGTACTGCGACAGGACGGAGTGGTCCAGGCCGAACTGCTCGCGCAAGCGGTCGATCGTCTCCTGCGAGACGCCCTGGGTCGTGCCCAGGCGCGTCAGCACCGGGTCGCCTGGCAGCGCGCGCAGGACGGCGAAGACGATGACCGACGTGGCGACGAGCATCAGCACGCTCGTCGCCACCCGGATGACTACATACCGGCTCACGTCACTTCGCGAAGCCAGCCGACTCGAAGTGCGGCAGGCCGCCGCCCTCCACCCACACGCCGACGACGTCCTTCTGTGTCGCGGTCGCGACTGCCGACTGCACCGGGACGATGATCGGCACCTGCTCGTTGATCATTCTCTGCGCTCTGTCCCAGAGCGCCTTGCGCGCCGTTCTGTCGGGCGTCGCGACCGCCTGGTCGAAGACGTCGGAGAACTGCTGGCTGTCCCAGTTGCACTCGCACCGCCCTCTCAGCAGGAAGCCGAACTGGAAGTACGGGTCCGAGACGAACGACTGGAAGTTCGGCACGATCAGGCCCGGGAATCTTCTGCCGGCTGGGTAGAACTTCGCCGGCCAGCTCGACAGCTCCGTGTTCTGGATTCTGAGGTCGACGCCGATCTTCTTCAGGCTCTCCTGAAGGATCTGGCCGCTCGTGTTCCACTCCGGGTACTGGCCGGCGACGCCCCACCAGGTGAGCGATCTGACGCCGGCCGCCGCGAACAGCGTTCTCGCCTTGTCGAGGTCGTAGCTGTAGTCGCTCATCCCCTGCGCGAACCAGGGGCTGTTGTCGGCCAGCGGCGTGTTCGTCGGCGAGACGACGCCCTGGTCGTAGTAGGCCGCCTTGAAGATCGCGTCGCGGTCGGTCGCGTAGGCGAGCGCCTGCCGCGCGCGGATGTCGTCGAACGGCGGCGAGGTGAGGTCCATCTCCCAGCTGACGTACTGGCCGGTGACGTCGGGCTCGACGATCGACAGCGCTGAGTCCTTCTCCAGCTGCGGGATGTCGGAGGAGGGGACCGACCAGAGCGCGTCGAGGTCCCCGGAGCGCAGCGAGGTGACCGCCGAGGTCGCGTCGGCCGCCTTCACGAGTCTGATCTCGTCGAGCTTCGCCGGATCGCCGAAGTAGTCCGGGTTTCTTCTCAATGTGAGGCTGTCGCCGGGGACGAAGTCCGAGACCGTGAAGGGGCCGGTGACGGCAGGGTCTCTGTCGATCGTTCTGAGCGAGTCGACGTCGACGACCTTGACCGGGACGAGCACCTCAGGCAGCAGCACGTTCGGGCTGCTCAGTCTGAAGACGACCGTGTCGGGGCCCGTCGCTCTGACGCTCGTGATCGGCGCGAGCGCCGTCTTCAGCTGCGTCGCGGTGTCAGGGTCCTGGTAGTAGTCGAGCGTGTCGACGACGTCTCTGGCGGTGAGCTGCTTGCCGTTGGAGAATCTGACGTCGTCGCGCAGCTGGAAGGTCCATGTGCGGTTGTCTCTCGAGGCGGTCCATCTCGTCGCCAGGTCCGGCACGACGTCGCCGCTGGGCGTGAACTTCGCCAGCCCGTCCCACATCAGCGGGAAGAGCGCCTCCTCCCACGCGGTGCCCTTCAGCACCGGGTTGAGCTGCGGGATGCCGGAGGCAGCGCCGACCGTCAGCGTGCCGCCAGTCGATGCGGGGCCGGAGCCGGAGGTGGTCTGGACGGCGGTCGAGCTGCCGCCTCCCGCGTCGGCGCTGCTCGACGGCGACTCCCCAGCGCCGCCGCACGCGGTGAGCGTGAGCGCTGCGACCGCCGGCAGTGATAAGGCAACCAGGCGCTTCATGTGCGAGGTCCTTTCTTCCAGGGCGAAGTAGCACGGCCGGCATCCGCGGATGCCGTGTTGCGGTGGGGAGGCACGTGAGAGGTGATGGGCGGGATCGTTCGCATCGGGCTGGTCCGGTTAGAGGTCGAGCCGATGACGAGAGAGGTCTTCGCAGCCGTCGGCGGTGACCCGCACGACGTGTTCGAGGCGGATCCCGAAGCGGCGGTCCGCTCCAGCTTGCGTGTCCGCGTAGAAGCCGGGCTCGAGCGCGATGACCATCCCTTCGCGCAGCGTCCCGCTCGCGCCGGGCACGACGCGGGGGCGCTCGTGATACGAGCCGCCGACGCCGTGGCCGGTGTGATGGGGGTAGTCGAGGCCGGCGCGGGTGAGCGCGTCGAGCTCCGCGACGGCGACGCCGGGGCGGACCGCGTCGATCGCGCGCTCGAGCGCGTCGTGCACCTTGCCGTGCGCCGCGCGGATCGCAGCGGTCGGCTCGCCGACGGCGACGGTCGCGCACGAGTCGCCCCAGACGCCGTTGACGCGCGGGGCGAGGTCGCAGAGGACGAGGTCGCCGGGCCCGATCGCGCGGCTGCCGGGCGGGCCGCCCATGCCGGCGGTGCGCGGGCCGGAGACGAGGTCGGCGAGCAGCGGCACGCGCGCCCCGGCGGCCGTCTCCATCGCCGTCCGTAGCGCGCCGAACAGCTCGATCTCGCTGCGGCCGGCGAGGCCGGTGCCGCTGCCGCTGCCGCTGCCGCTCGTCAGCGCGGCGCGCAGGGCCGCTTGGCCCGCATCGGCGACGGCGATCGCGGCGCGCAGGTGGGCGAGCGCGAGGTCGTCCTTGACGGCGCGGGCGTCGAGCAAGGCGTCGGCGACGTCGACGACGCGCGCGGTGGCGCGCGCGGTGGGCTCGGCGTCGCTCGCGGCGCGCGCGGCGTTCACGAGGCCGCGCGCGGTCACGCCGTCGATCGCCGCCGAGCGGCCGCCGAGCGCGCTCGCGGTCAGCCGGGCCGCATGCTCGGCGCCTCGCAACGGCGCGGTCGTGAAGCCCTCGTAGGAGACCGTCTCGATCCCGTCGGGCACCGTCGCGGGCCGCTCGTCCTCGCTGACGACGAGCAGCGCCGGCTCGCCCGGGGCGAGCACGACGAGCGGGCCGGGCGCGAACGGGCTGGGCCCGGTCTCGACGTCGGCGGCGACGCCGGTCAGCCAGTGGACGTTCGCCGGGTCGGCGCAGAGCAGCAGCTCGACGCCGGCCGCCGCCGCGCGCTCGAGCGCGAGCCCGTGGCGCGAGGCGTACGTGTTGTTCGCCGCGTCCGTCATGGCAGCATCGACGCCGTCGGGATGCGGCGCTCCATCAGGCAGGGACGGAAGACCTCGGCGTACGGCTGCACGAGGCGCGCGCCGGTCGCTCTGTCGGCAGCGCGGGCGAGGTCGGCGTAGTCGATCCCGCGCAGCTCCCGCATGACGGCCATCTGGCTCTCGTGCAGGCGCACGATCCGCTGCTTCTCGTCGGCAACGCGGTCGTCGAACGCGACGAAGTGCGTCCCGTCGAATGCGTGGCCGGGGCCGGGGTTGGTATGGAAGATCGCGGGAGCGTGCGCGAGCGCGGGGCTGTCGGTCCGCACCGACGCGATCGTCGCGATCAGCGCCGCGTGGCAGGCCAGCCGCGCGGTCACGTCGTGATCGACGGAGTACTCCTCGGCGTTGTGCGTGAAGACGAGCTCCGGCCGCGCCGCGCGCAGCGCCTCGGTCAGCTTGTCGCGCACCTGTGGGCTGTCGAACAGGAACTGGTCGGGCTCGCCGAGGCAGACGTAGTCGGCGTCGAGCGCGCCGGCGACCGCGCGCATCTCGCGCTCGCGCATCGCGGCGACCGCTTCGAGCGGTTGGCTGGGGTCCCACGACGCGCCCTTGTCGCCGTTGGTGACCGCGATGAACGTGATCCGCGCGCCGCGCTCCTCGCGCAGCCGCAGCAGCGTCCCGAGGCAGGCCATCTCGTCGTCCTGATGGGCGAAGACGCAGGCGACGTTCATGACGCGCCTCCGGGGTCGCCGCCGGGCAGCTCCGTCATCGCCAGCGACATCCCGCCGTCGACGCGCAGGCTCGTGCCGGTGACGTACTCGGCGGCGGGCGAGGCGAGGAAGGCGACGGCGGCGGCGACGTCTTGCGGTCGGCCAAGGCGGCCCCACGGGTGGGCGGCAGCGGCGGCGGCAAGGCGCTCGGCGGAGTGGAAGCGCCGCTCGCCGGGCGTCTCGATCCAGCCCGGCTCGACGACGTTGACGGCGATCCGGTGTGCGAGCAGGTCGCGCGCCAGCGAGCGGGCGAGGCCGAGCAGCGCCGCCTCGGCGGCGTTGTACGCGGCGGTGCCCGGGAAGGCGAGCGTCGCGTGGAGCGAGCCGATCAGCACGATCCGCCCCGGCTTGCCGGCCGCGACCAGCTGCCGCGCCGCCGGCAGCGCGAGCGCGAGCGCCGC
The DNA here is from genome assembly GCA_036499225.1 of Conexibacter sp. Classification (GTDB taxonomy): domain Bacteria; phylum Actinomycetota; class Thermoleophilia; order Solirubrobacterales; family Solirubrobacteraceae; genus Conexibacter. The sequence goes on along the minus strand of DASYEC010000106.1, from coordinate 47,978 downwards.
GCCGGCCGTGCCGTCGACGCTCGCGCGCAGCTCGGCGGGGTCCAGCTCGAGCGCGCTGCCGTGCGTCTCGCGCGAGACCGTTCCGACCGCCACGTCGAGCGCTCGGCCGAAGCGCTCCTGCGCCGTGTCGAGCGCGGCGGCGACGGCGTCTGGGTCGGTCGCGTCGGCGACGAGCGCGACGACGGCCGGCGGCGTCGCCACGTCCGCCAACCGCGCCGCGGCGGCGTCGAGCGCCGCGCTGTCGCGGTCGATCAGCGCGAGGTCGTGGCCTCCCTCGGCCAGCGCGCGGGCAATCGCCTCGCCGATGCCGCCGGCCGCGCCGGTCACGATCGCGACGGGGCGGCTCATGCGACGCGGTACTGGTCGACAACGGCAGGATCGACCTCGACGCCGAGGCCGGGCCCGCTGGGCACCGACACGCGTCCGTCCTCGATCCTGAGGTCGAGCGGGGCCAGCGCGCCGACGAGCGGGGCGCTCGACGCGTTGACCTCGACGAACGGCTCGTCGGGCAGCCACGCCGCGACGTGCAGCGTCGCGGCGGTCAGCAGGTGCGAGGTCCACGCATGCGGCACGACGAGCACGCCGCGCGCGCGGGCCAGCTCGGCGATCTGCTGCATCGCCGTGAAGCCGCCGCAGCGCGACAGGTCGGGCTGCACGACGGAGACGCCCTCTTCGCGCAGCAGCTCCTCGTACTCGGAGATCCCGCCAAGCTGCTCGCCGCTGGCGACGCGCAGGCCGGTCGCGCGGCCCAGGCGCGCGATCTCGGCTGGCCGGTCGGCGGGCAGCGGCTCCTCGACCCAGAACGGCTGCAGCGGCTCGAGCGCGCGGACGTGCGCGCGCACCGCCGCGAAGTCGCCGGCGATGTGGCCGTCGACCATCAGCTTCACGTCGGGCCCGGCCTCCTCGCGCGCGGCGGCAAGCAGCTCGTAGTCGCGCCGCGCGTCGGCGCCCCACGGGCCCCAGCCGAACTTGATCGCGCGGAAGCCGGCGTCAACGTATACGTTGACGGCCGCGCGCATCGCGTCGGGGGTCTCGCGGAAGAGGGTGCTGGCGTAGGCACGCACGCGGTCGCGGCGCTTGCCGCCGAGCAGCGCATGGACCGGCTGGCCGGCGGCCCGCGCAGCAAGGTCCCACAGCGCCATGTCGATCCCGCTGATCGCGTGCAGCGCCGGTCCGCGACGGCCGTGGTACCAGCTCGCTCTGTACATCCGCTCCCACGCGACGTGGCGATCCCAGGCGCTGAGCCCGACGACGGCGTCCCGCAGGCCGGAGCAGAAGTCGGGGATGTGCGGGTGGGCGTCGACGATCGCCTTGACGATCCACGGGTGCGAGTCGACGTCGCCCCAGCCGACGATCCCTTCCTCGCTCGTCACGCGCACGAGGCACGCGTGGCGCGGGCCGGAGCGCTCGCCGCCGGGCGTCGGCTGCCCGTACTCGACCCCGCCGTCGAGGATCAGCACCTCGACGTCGGCGATCCGCAGCTCAGCCATCCTGCGCGCCTTCCAGCCCCAGCAGCGTGAGCGTCGGCCGCTCGAGGATCCCCTCGATCACCTCGCCGGGCACGCGCGGCAGCGCCGTCCCGTCGGTGAAGCGGTTGACCGCGCGCAGCCCGGCGACCGACGCGTCGAGCTGGGCGAACGGCCAGTCGGTCCCGAACAGCAGCTTGTCGGCGACGCCGTACTCGAGCGCGCTGATCAGCGCGTTGTAGAGCTGCCACGGGCGCGGGTGCAGCGCCGAGACGTCGGCGAAGACGTTCGGGTGCTTGCGCACGACCACGAGCGCGTCGTCGATCCACGGATGGCCCATGTGCGCGATCACGATCCGCAGGCGGGGGAAGCGGATCGCGACCTGGTCGATCTGCAGCGGCAGCGCCCAGCGCAGCTCGGCGGTGCGCACGAACGTCGTGCCCTGATGCCAGAGGATCGGCAGCCCGAGGTCCTCCGCCGCCTCGCAGACGGCAAGCGCCTGCGGCGAGAGCGGGTCGAAGCCCTGGTAGGTGGGCGCGAGCTTGAGCCCGCGCGGGCCGGCGTCGACCGCGCGCCGCAGCTGCGCCACGGCGTCGGGGCTCGACGCGTCGACGCTCGCGAACCCGACCAGCTTCTCGGGGTGCTCGGCGACGTAGGAGGCGACGTACTCGTTGGGCACGTCGAAGCCGATCCGGGGCGCCGCGAAGGCGAGCACGATCGCCTTCTCGACGGGCGCGACCGCCTCCCAATGCTCGTCCAGCGACCGCGCCGGGCTGGCCTGCGGGCCCCACGCGCGCACCATGTCGGCGACGAACTCGTCGCTGAAATGCCTGCGCTCGCCGACGTGGGTGTGGCAGTCGATCATCGCGCGGGGACCCCGTTCCCGGCGGCGACCCGCGCCTGCGCGGCCGCGCGGCCGATCTCCCACGACTGCCGCAGCTGCTGCACGCGCTCGTCGGGGACGGCCTTCAGCGGCGCCAGCAGCTCGCCGCTGGCGAAGATGCCGATGTCGGCGAGCAGCGCCTTCGTCGTGGCGATCTCGTCGCCGATCCCAAAGGCGTGCAGGAACGGCGTCAGCTCGGCCGACAGCACCTGCAGCGCGCCGTCGAGGTCGCCGTCGTTCGTGCGTGCCCAGACGGTCGCGAACGACTCCGGCAGCACGGCCGGCGCGATCACCATCACGCCGTCGACGCCGGCGGCGAGGAACTGCGACAGGATCGGGTCGTCGCCCGCAAGCACGTTCAGCCCCGCGTCGCGCCAGACGGCGATCTTGGAGAGGTCGTGGTCGGTCAGCTTGACCGAGCGCAGGTGCTCGAGCTCGCGCGACCAGTCGACGACCCACTCGGCCTGCAACGGCGTCTTCGTCGTGAACGGGTTGTCGTAGAGGACGAGGTCGATCTCGATCGCCGCGTCGACGCGCGCGAGATGCTCGCGAATCCCGTCGGGCGAGTTGGCGAAGTAGTAGGGCGAGCAGCAGAGGACGCCGCGCGCGCCGAGCTCCTGCGCGTGGCGCGCCAGCTCGGCGCTCGCCGCCGCGCTCGTGTGCGAGACGCCGACGACGACGGTCTTGTCCGGCGGCGTCATCGCCATCGCCGCCGCGGTGATCTGCTTGCGCTGCTCGTCGGGCAACGAGGGCGCTTCGCCGGTGCTGCCCATCAACGTGAAGCCGTCCACAGACGGGAGCATGTGGTCGAGCAGGCGCTGGAAGCTCTCCTGGTCGAAGACACCATCCTTGAACGGAGTCGGGATGACGGGCAGGACTCCACTAATTGGCACGACGCTCCTTCGCTGACATGGAAAGGGCAAGCTGGATCTCCGCCGCGCGCGCGGCGACGGCGGCCGCGGTCGGCTGCTCGCCGCCCTGCAGCAGCGCGCCGCCGGGCGCGACGGCGACCGCGCCCGCGCTGATGAAGTCGGCCGCGTTGCCCGCGCCGACGCCGCCAGTCGCGACGAAGCGCGCCTGCGGGAACGGCCCGAGCAGGTCGCGGATGTAGCCGGGGCCCAGGCGGCCGGCTGGGAAGAGCTTCAGCAGCGGCGCCTGTGCCGCGAGCGCGGCGTCGACCTCGGTCGGCGTGAAGACGCCTGGGAGATGCAGGAGGTCCCGCTCGCGCGCGAACGCCGCGATCGCCGCGTCGAAGCCGGGGGAGACGAGGAACTGCGCGCCTGCTGCGAGCGCGTCGCGCGCGCTCGTGAGCGATCGAACCGTGCCGGCGCCGATCGTCATCGCGTCGCCGTGCCGCTCGACCGCTTGCGCGAGCGTGTCCAGCGCATGGTCGCTGGAGAGCGCGATCTCGACCGGCGCGACGCCGGCCTGGGCAAGGCCGTCGAGCGCAGCGAGCGTCGCGGTGGCCGAGTCGGCGCGGACGATCGCGAGCAGCTGCTCGCGCTCGATCCGCTGGGCGAGCACGGCAGCGGTCATCGCACGATCCCTTCAGGCTGAGAGCGGAGCGCGGCCCGCAGCTCGTTCGCGTCGGTGCGGCTGAGGTCTCCGTCGACGGTCGCCTTGAGGGCGGCGAGCGTCGCGCCGGCGCGCAGGGCGAAGGGAAGCGGCTCCTGCGCGAGCAGGCCCCACAGCAGCCCCGCGACGAACGCGTCGCCCATCCCGAAGCGGTCGATCGTGGCCGTGGGGATCGCGGGCTGCTCGCAGACCTGTCCGTCGGCGTCGAGCGCGACGGCGCCGGCAGCGCCACGCGTCAACACGAGTGTTTGCGCGCGTGGGGCCCAGCGGTCGCGCAGGCCGTTGAGCAGTGCCTCGGGCTCGCCACCGAGGTCGAGCACAGCGCGCGCGTCGCGCTCGGCGCAGACGACGATCTCGGCTGCCGCGAGCAGCGGCGTGAGGCCTTCGCGCGCCTCCGTCGCAGACCACAGCAGCGCGCGGTGGTTGACGTCGACGCAGACCGGGACGGCGCTGCGCGCGGCCTCGGCCAGCAGCGCGTCGAGCAGCTCGCGCATGCCGAGCGCTGCCGTGATGCCGGTCAGGTGCAGCAGCCGCGCGCCCGTGAGCGCGCCCGCTGGCGGCGTGCGCAGGGCGGTGAAGGCGGACGCGGCGCGGTCGTAGAGGACGGTCGTTGGCCGCGCGCCCGCGCCGGTGTCGGAGAAGAAGAGGCCGACGCGCCCGTCGTGGGCCCACTCGACCGCGTCGAGGATGACGCCGGCGTCGGCGAGCGCCGCGGCGGCGCGCCGGCCGAGCGCGCTGTCGGGCAGACGGCTGACCCAGCGCGTCGGCACGCCGAGGCGCGCGAGGCCCGCGGCGACATTCGCCTCCGCGCCAGCAACGTGGACGTCGAGGGAGGGCGCGTCTGACAGCCGCTGTCCGGCGGGCGTCGCCAGCCGCAGCAGCGCTTCGCCTGCCGTGACGACGACTCCGGTGCTCTCTCCTCGAACATCTGATTCGGTATTTCGAATCAACATTCGAAATAAGGATAAACAGAACTGCGCCACCAACGCAAGCGACTTATCGCCGCGCGTCAGCGCATGGCCGGTCGCCACCGCGGAGCGGCGGTGCGTCGATCGCCTCCGAGGCAGCCCGACTGGCGGGTGGCGCTGCCTACGCCGGCTGCGCTGTCGGCGCGCGGTAGCCGAGCTCGGCCGAGATCGCGCGCGCGGCGTCGATCACGGCCGGGACGGCCGGCGGGTCGCCGTCGGGGAACAGGTCGCGCGAGAAGCCGGTGACGCCGACGCTCGCGACGACCGTGCCGTCGAAGCCGAAGACCGGCGCGGCGATGCAGCCGACGCCGTCGATCTCCTCGCTGTCCTCGACCGCGTAGCCGTGCTCGCGCGTCTCCTTCAAGAGCCGCGCGACGGGCCGCCCGAGCTTCTCCACGAAGGCGCGCTGGTCGTCCCGCGGCAGCCACGCGACGATCGCCCGCCCAAGCGCGGTGATGTGGAACGGGCTGAGCTTGCCGGGGAAGGTGTTGAACTGGATGAACGACTCCGCGGCCGCCTTTTCGAGGTACATCACGTCGTCGCCGACGAGCACGCCGAGGTGAGCCGGGACGTCGAACGCGGACGACAGCTCGCGCAAATGCGGCAGCGCGACGTCGCGGACCCCGAAGCGCGAGACGACGGCCGAGCCGAGGTGGAACAGCGCCAGCGTCGGCTCCCAGTACTGCGTCCGGCCCTCCGACCGGCGCTGCACGTAGCCGGCCTCCTGCAGCGTGTGGACGATCGCGTGACAGCTCGCGGTCGGGATCCCGGTGCGGGCGACGATCTCGCTCAGCATCAGCGGCTCGCGCTCCTGGGCGAGCAGCTCAAGCACGTTCAGCGCGCGCTTGACGGCGGGAACGGGGGGCATGCGGCAAGCATACGCACGGTTCGTCGTGCAATCGCCCCGCAACCGGGTCGGTCAGCTCTCGGCTTCGGCGCTCGCGCCCGCCAGCCGCCGTTCCAGCCGGGCAGGGAGGCGGCCGTCGGTGGAGAGCCATGAGCCGGCGAGGATCAGGGCGAGGCCGGCGACGGCGCCCGCGCCGGGGGCCTCGCTCAAGAAGGCGATCCCGAGGCCGAGCGCGATCACCGGGTTGATGTAGGTGACGATCGTCGATCGCGTCGGGCCGGCCGCCTTGATCAGCACCGAGAAGACGACGAACGCCGCCGCGGTGCAGAGCAGCCCGAGCACGACGATCGACGCGATCGCGCCGGCAGGCGGGACCGCGGTCGGATGGTCGACCGCCGCGAGCGGGGCCAGCACGACGGCAGCGACGGCGAGGCTGGAGCCGATCGCGGCGAAGGCGTTCGGCGCGCTCAGCCCGCGCGACATCACGAGCGGGCCGAAGGCGTAGCCGACCGCCGCGAGCACGATCGCGCCGATCCCCAGCAGCTCGGAGCCGCTGCCCGAGACGTCGATCCCGACGAGCGCCGCGACGCCGGCGAAGCCGACCAGCATCCCGGCCAGGCGGCGGCCGCTGAGGCGGTCGCCAGGCGCGAAGCGCAGCGCCAGCAGCGAGGCGATCAACGGCACTGTTGCGATCGCGATCGCGGTCGTCGAGGAGGAGACGCGCGTCTCGCCGAAGGCGATCAGCGGGAACGGCAGCGAGATCTCGACGACCGCGTAGACGACGATCCAGCGCCAATGGCCGCGGACCGTGTGCAGCGCTCTCATGCGCCAGGCGAGCGGCAGCAGGACGAGCGCGCCGAGCACAACGCGACTCCATGCGACGAACGCGGGCGGCACGCCGTCGTCGACGGCGATCTTGATGAACAGATATGGGATCCCCCACAGGGCCGACATCGCGGCGAAGGCGGCCCAGGCACGCGGACTCATCGCTGGCGAGCATCGCAGAGCGGGGCGGGGAGCGGCGACGGGCCGAGCGCGCGGGGCGGCGCGGGCGGCGCGGCGTGGACGCGGTGACAGCAGGCGACAGCGGGGTATGGAAGGGTGAGGTTATGGCGCAGATCGCACTCGGGCTTGCCGCTATCGGGCGGCCGGCTTACATCAACCTCGGACGCGACGAAGACCTCGGTGACGATCGCTCGGTCGACACGATGCGCGCGGAGGCCGAGCAGCTGCTCGACGCCGCATGGGCGGCGGGGGTTCGCTGGGTCGACGCAGCGCGTTCCTACGGTCGCGCCGAGGAGTTCCTCGGCGGCTGGCTGAGATCGCGGGCGATCCCGCCCGAGCAGATCACGGTCTCCTCGAAATGGGGCTACTCGTACGTCGGCGCGTGGCGGATGGACGCCGAAGTGCATGAGCGCAAGGAGCTGACGGCAGCACAGCTGCGCCGCCAGCTCGGGGAGTCGCGCGCGCTGCTCGACGGTCAGCTCGACCTCTACTCGATCCATTCGGCGACGGTCGAGAGCGGCGTGCTGGAGGACGACGAGGTGCTCGGTCTGCTGGGAGAGCTGCGCTCGACGGGTGTGCGCGTCGGGCTGTCGACGACCGGGCCCGAGCAGGCGGCGACGATCGACCGCGCTGTCGCGCTGGGCAGCTTCGACGCAGTCCAGTCGACGTGGAACCTGTTCGAGCGCTCGGCCGGGCCGGCGCTCGCCCGCGCTCATGACGCCGGGATGACGGTGATGATCAAGGAGGCGGTCGCGAACGGACGGCTGACCGCCCACGGCGCGCCGCCCGAGCTGCGCGCCGTCGCCGCCGACGTGGGCGTCGGGCCCGACGCGGTCGCGCTCGCCGGCGTGTTGGCGCGGCCGTGGGTCGACGTCGTGCTGAGCGGCGCGGTGACGCCGGAGATGCTTGAGAGCAACCTCGCCGCGGCGTCGGTCGCGTGGAGCGACAGCATGGAGGCGCAGCTCGCTAGCCTCGTGCGCTCCCCCGCAGCCTATTGGCAGGAGCGCGCGGCGCTTCCTTGGAGCTGATCCTTATGACGTCCAATCATCTCGCTCCCGATGGCGCAACGCCCGAGGGCGACGGCATCGTCCTCGGCACCGGGCCTGTCCGGATCGACGCCTACATCGACTTCATGTGCCCCTACTGCCGCCGCTTCGAGGCGCGCAGCGGCCCGACGCTCGACCGCCTCGTGGCTGAGGGGAAGGTGACGCTGGTCTACCACCCGGTCGGCTTCCTCAACCGCTTCTCGCAGGGGACCCGCTACTCGACCCGGGCGGTCGCGGCGGCCGGCTGCGCCAGTGACGCCGGCAGCTTCGCCGCGTTCAAGGACGCCCTCTTCGCCAAGCAGCCCGACGAGAACACGGCTGGCCTGAGCGACGAGCAGATGATCGCTTTGGGTGCTGAGGCGGGCGTCGGCGGCGGCTTCGCCGACTGCGTCCGCGCCGGCGCCCACCTTCCGTGGGCCGACTCCGCCACCGACGCTGCCGCCGTTAAAGGCATCACCGGCATCCCGACCGTCTTCGTCAACGGCCGGCATGTCGAGCCCAACCCGTACAGGATCGCGGACGCGGTGGCGGGGGCGCAGTGATCGGGAGCGGCCGGCGCCGAGCTCGCCGCTCGCCGCGGGTCAGCGTTGCGCCCCGCGGCGCGGAGCAGTCGCTGGGCGCGAGCTCACGGTCGCCGTGCTGAGCGGGTCGGCCTGACTCGCGCTACGCCGCCGCTGGCGCGGTTGACTGCTCGACGTGGGAGCCGTGGCGGCCCTTGACGACGTGGAGCCTGGCGGGGACGCGTTGGCGCAGCTCGGCGACGTGGGAGACGATGCCGACGGCGCGGCCGCCCTCGCGTAGGCCGTCGAGCACGTCGAGAACCTCGTCCAGGGTGCGCTCGTCGAGCGAGCCGAAGCCCTCGTCGATGAAGAGGGTCTCCAGGCGGCTGCCGCCGGCCTCGGCGGCGACGACGTCGGCGAGGCCGAGCGCGAGCGCGAGGCTGGCGATGAACGTCTCGCCGCCTGAGAGCGTCGCGGGCGCGCGCTCCTGGCCGGTCCAGCCGTCGACGACGCGCAGCTCGAGGCCGCCGCGGCGTCTGCCGCGCGCGCCCTCATCAGAGTGGATCAGCGCGTACCGGCCGTTGGACATCCGCTCGAGGCGCGCCGTCGCGGCCTCGGCGACCTGCTCCAGGCGAGCGGCGAGCACGTAGGCGGAGAGCCGCATCCGCAACCGGTTTGAGGCCGACGAGCCGTCCGCAAGCGCGGACAGCTCGCGCAGGACTCGCTCGTGCTCGGCAACGGGCGCGAGCGCTTGGAGTGCGCGTTCGAGTGCGACGGTGAGCCGCCTTGTCTCGGCGAGGCGCCGCTGCTCGACGGTGTGGCGTCCCTGGCAGCTCTCGTCTGCCGTGGTCGCGTGCTCGGCGGCCGCGCGGAGTGCCCCGACGTCGGGCGCCGGCGCGGCTGCGGCGGCCTTGAGCGCCTCGTCCTGGACGAGCGCCGTCCGTCTCGCGATCCCCTCGTCGAACTCGCGCAGGCGGCGGTCGAGGTCGTCGAGCGCATGCTCGTCGCGCACGGCGGCGTGGGCAGTGGCGGTGTCTGAGAAGCCGGCCTCGGCCGCGGCGCGCTCGGCGGCGGTGCGCGCCTGCTCGCTTGCCGCTTTGGTGCGCGCAGCCATCTCTCGGGCGCTCGCGGCCGCCTCCGCGTCGTCCGCCTGCCCGCGGAGCGCCTGGGCACGGGCGGCGACGGTCGGCGCGTCGCCGCGTCCGCGTGTCACGCGCGCGCGGTCGGCCTCCAACGCGGCAGAACGCTCTTGGTGCGCGGCCCGCGCCGTCGCCTGCGCCTGCTCCGCCGCACGCCGCTGCTCGTCGTGCTCGACCGTGCGCGTGCCGAGCGCAAGCAGCGCCCGCTCGGCGCTGGCCAGTCCCGCAGCCTGCTCAGCCGTTTGCTGTGCCTCACTCGAAAGCCGCTCGGCCTGCGCCCGTAGCTCCTCAGCCGGCTCATCGCCCGCAACCGCTCTCGCCGCCGCCAACCGCGCCGCGTTCTCACCAGCCACCCGCTCGGCGCTCGCGCGGTGTTGCGCTCGCTCGCTATGGGCAGCCTCGGCGGCCTGCTCTTGGTCGGCGAGGGATGCCTGCTGGTGTTGTTTCAGCGCGGTTGTGGGCGCGCTGGCATCGAGGGGAGAGGGAGCGACGTGTGCGGGCGACGGATGCTCGGTCGCCCCGCAGACCGCGCAGGGCGCGCCGGGCTCGAGGCCGGCGGCGAGCTCGGCGGCCATGCCGGCGAGGCGGCGCTCGCGCAGGTCGAGCCAGGTGCGATGGGCGTGCTGCTCGGCGTCGATCGCGACGCGGACAGCGTCATCGAGCTGCGTTTGCGCGGCCGCGAGGCGGTCGCGCTCGGCGGCTTGCTGCGCGCGGTGCGACGCGGTCTCCGCCTCGCGCGCCAGCGGCTCTGCTCGCTCGGCAGCGCGTCTTGCCGCGTCGAGCACGACCTCCAACCGCGTCCGCTCCTGGGCTCCCGCCGCCAACGCCTGCGCAGCGGCCAGCGCCCGCGCGCCGGCCTGCTCCGCTTCCGCCGCGAGCGCCGCCAGTGCCTGCTCGTCGGTCGCCAACCGCTCCTCGACCGCAACCAAAGCCCCAAGCGCGCCGGCCTCGCTCCGCAGACCGGCAGCGTAGGCCCGCAGCGGCGCGCCTACGGTGTCGGCGCCGGTCGCGGGCTCGCGGTCAACATCATCGTTGACCGTCGACGCCTCAGGCTTCTGCTCTGCGCTCGGTCCCGCGTCGTCGAACAGGTCGAAAAGCGTCGGAGGCTCAACGTCCTCCGACTCGCTTGTGAGGAGCGTTGAGGTAGGGGTGGAGGGGACCCCCAAGCCGGCGCTGCTCTCGTCCGCCGGTGGCGTGTCGACCGGCGCGCCCTCCGCCAAAAGGGCGATCGCCGCCTCGGCGACCTCTGCGGCTTCAGCCGCCTCGCCCGCGCGCGCCTCGGCGGCCGCGAGCAGTGGGGCGATAGGGGCGGCGGCGCGGGCTCGGGTGAGCTCGGCCGCTGCTTCGTCGCGTACGGAGCGGCTTGCTTGCCAGCGCTCGAGCTCGGCTGCGGCTGCCGCGTGGCGCGTGCGGCGCTCGGACAGCTCGACCGCTGCAGCGAGCGCCGACTCGGATGCCGCTCGGGCGGCGCGGGCCCTGGCAGCCGCCTCGGCGGCGGTGACGGCGCCGGCTTCGGCAGTCACGCTGAGGGCGCCGGCCCAGTCGCGGGCGAGCTCGACCTCGTCGTCCCAGCGATCGGGCGGCGCCTGCTCGGCGACCTGGGAGAGGCGGGCGACGACGTCGCGGGTCTCGCGCAGCTGCTCGTTGAGCTCGCCGCGGGCGGCGCGCCATCTGTCTCTCAGCCACCACTCGACCTGGGCGAACCGCTCGGTGCCGAACAGCCGCTCCAGCAGCTTCCAGCGCTCGTCGCTGCCGGCGCGCAGGAAGGCGGCGAACTCGCCCTGCGGCAGCATCACGACCTGGCAGAACTGCTCGCAGGTCATCGCGAGCGGGTCGGCCAGCTCAGCTCTCGCCTCGTCGGGCCGGGCGGCGACCGTCATCCACTCGCCGTCGCGCAGCTCCTGCACCGTGCAGCCGTGGGCCTCTTCGGTGACGCCCTCACCACGGACCTTCGGCCGCGACTGCTTGGGCCGCCGCACGACTCTGAAGCGACGCTCGCGCAGCGTGACCTCAAGCTCGACCTCCGTCCGCACGTCCGGCCCGGCATGGTCGGAGCGCAGCCGCGCGTCACGAGCCCGCGCGCCGGGGACCTCTCCGTAGAGCGCGAAGCACACGGCGTCGAGCAGCGTCGTCTTGCCGGCGCCCGTGTCGCCGTGGAAGAGGAACAGCCCAGCCTCGCCAAGCGCGTCGAAGTCGACCTGCTCGCTGCCAGCGAACGCCTGAAACGCGGTGACTTGGAGACGATGGAGGCGCATCGGACGCCCTTGAACGTAGCCGAGGGACCGGCCTGAACGGCGTGCGTCAGGCGGCGGCCGCGGCGGGCTCGCCTTCGGCCTCCGCGATCCGGCGGGCAGTGAGCGCGTCGCGCAACAGCGACAGCTCCTCGTCGCCGGCGCCGCTGCCGCGCACGTCGGCGACGAACCGCTGCAGCAGCTCGTCATCGCCAAGGCCGCGCAGGCGCTGGTAGGAGTCGCCGGGCGCTCCCTGTGCGCCTTGCGGGTCGAAGGCGAGCACGACCGCGTGCGGGAACCGCCGCCGCAATCGCTCCATCGCGTCACTCGGCCGGGCGGGGTCGGTCAGCGTCGCCTGCACCCACGCGCCCTCGTGTTCGCGCAGGCGCGGATCGACGAGCAGCTCGTCGAGCGTCCCACGCACCGTAGCGAGCGGGCGCGGCTGGGGGGTGGGGAGCAGCTCGGCTTCGGCGCGCGCGGCGCCACGCGCCGCGACGTCTGCGCTCGCGCCTTCGGCTTGCGCCGGTCGGGCGGGAGCGCCCGCGCTCGCGCCATCGAGCGACACGATCGCGACGGACTTCCGCTGGCCGGCCTCAGAGAACGAGAAGGCCAGCGGCGACCCGGCGTAGCGGCCGCGCCCTCCCGCAAGCACCTGCGGGCCGTGGAGGTGGCCGAGGGCGACATAGTCGGCGCCCTCGAAGGTCCGAGGCGGGACGTGGGAGGCGCCGCCGACGGCGAGGTCGCGCTCGCTCTCGGACTCGGCCGCACCCGCGACGAAGGCGTGGGCGACGACGACGATCGGCGTCCGGCCCGCGCCGGCAGCGCCGGCACCGCGCGCCGCCGCGTCCGCGCGCACCCGCTCCATCGCAGCCGTCATCACGGCCTGATGCGAGCGCTCGTCGGCGCCGAGCGTCTCGCGCACGAGGTCGGGCTCGAGGTAGGGGATCGGGTAGACGAGCGCGCCGCCGAGCGCGACCGGCCTCCCGATCTGCGACGGGTCGGTCGCGACATGGACGCCCGCTCGCGCGAACAGCGATCTGCCGAACCCGAGCCGGGCGGCCGAGTCGTGGTTGCCGGAGATGACGAGCACCGGAGCGACCTCGGCGAGCCGTGACAGCGCCTCGTCGGCGAGCCGGACCGCGTCGACCGGCGGGAGCGCGCGGTCGTAGAGGTCACCGGCGATCACGACACCGTCGACCTGCTCGGCGCGAGCGGCGTCTACGACGAAGTCGACGAACGCGGCCTGTGCGCTCATCAGGTCTTCGCCATGGAAGGCGCGGCCAAGATGCCAGTCGGCGGTGTGAAGGAGTCGTGTCACCGCTCATCACGATGCCGTCCCGACCGGACGGAACGGCGCACGCGCGCGCCCGCGCAGGCGCAGGCGCAGGCGCTCAGCCTGCGAGTGGGCCTGGCGGCGGCTGGTGGCTCATCGCACGGCGGCGCGCTTCCTCGGCGGCGAGACGGGCGCTGCGCTTGCGCGCCAGCTCGTCCAGCCGTCCAGGCACTCCGCTCGCGCCGCCGGGCACGGCGCCTGAAAGCGCCGCCCCGTCGCCAGCCTGGCCGCGCCCGGAAGCCGTAGCCTCCGCCGTGGCAGCGCGCGCCAGGCGCGCCCGCTCGATCGCCGCATCCGTCTCGGCCACTCGCCGGCGTGCCTCCGCACTCCAGTTCGAGGGCATGTCGTGATGTGTCGGCATAGGAAACACTTCGGCGGAAAGCCCCCTCGACTTGAGCGCCCGCTTGCGTCGCCCGGCCGATGCGCGATGCTTCGGACCAGAATGCACAGCAACGGCTCGGCTCATCTGCTCGGACGGCTGCTCGGCCGGCTCGTCTCGGTCGTGATCCTCGACGCGCTGCTGCTGCTCCTGCTGGCCGCGATCCTGCCGGGCTTCAGCACCGACAGCTTCGGCGCCGCGATCGGCCTCGCGGTCGCGCTCGGCATCGCGAACGCGCTGATCTGGCCGCTGCTCGTACGCGTCGCGCTGCCGTTCACGGTCGCGACGCTCGGGCTCGGCGCGCTCGCGCTCAACGGCGTCGTGCTGCTCGCGATCGCCCAGATCGACCAGGGCGTCCACGTCAAAGGCGTCGTCACCGCGGTGGTCGTCGTGCTCGCGCTGACCGCCCTCAGCGCGGTCTCCAGCGCGATCCTCGCGCTCGACTCCGGCGACCTCTGGTACCGCCACGTCGTCGTGCGCCAGCTGAAGCGGACGAAGCTCGCGGTCGAGAGCGACGTGCCGGGGATCCTCTTCCTCGAGATCGACGGGCTCGCGCACGAGGTCGTCCAGCGCGCCCTGCGCGACGGCAACGCGCCGACGCTCGCCCGCTGGCTGCATGGCGGCAGCCACAGGCTCGCGCGCTGGGAGACCGACTGGTCGTCGCAGACCGGCGCCTGCCAGGCGGGGATCCTGCACGGCGACAACCACGACATGCCGGCCTTCCGCTGGTGGGAGAAGGACAACGGCAAGCCGATCGTCACCAACCACCCGCGCGACGCGCAGGAGCTTGAGAGACGCCGCTCGGACGGCCGCGGCCTGCTGCATGGCGACGGCGCGAGCCGCGCGAACATCCTCTCCGGCGACGCGCCGCACAGCATGCTGACGATGTCGACGGTGCTCGACCGTAGCCGTCAGGGCCGCCTCGGGCAGGACTACTTCGCCTACTTCGCAAGCCCGTACGGCGTCGCGCTGACCTTCATGCGCTGCCTCGGCGAGATCGTCTCCGAGAAGGCGTCGGCAGTTCAGCAGCGCCGACGTGACGTGCGTCCGCGAATCGACCGGGGCGGCTCCTACCCGCTGATGCGCGCCTTCGCGACCGTGATCCAGCTCGACCTCCAGGTCGCCGCCGTCACCGCTGACGTGCTCGGCGGGCGGCCGGTCGTCTACACGACCTTCCTCGCCTACGACGAGGTCGCCCACCACTCGGGCGTCGAGCGGCCCGACACGCTGGCGGTGCTGCGGCGGGTCGACCGCGCGATCGAGCGGATCGCCGCCGCGGTCGAGCATGCGCCGCGCCCGTACGAGCTGGTCGTGCTCGCCGACCACGGCCAGAGCCAGGGCGCGACCTTCCTGCAGCGCTACGGCGAGTCGCTCGAGCAGCTCGTCAAGCGGGCGATCGACGACGGCGGCGCCGGGCGCGTGCTCGCCGCGACTGCCGAGTCCGACGAGAGCCGCGGCCAGCTGAAGGCCGGGCTGACTGAGTTAGGGACGCGGCCGAGCGTGGCGGGGCGCGCGGCGAAGGCGATCTCTGACAGACAGGAGCAGAAGCGGGCGCTGCCGGAGGGCTCGGAGCCGCCCGAGGTCGCGGTGATGGCGTCGGGGAACCTTGGCCTGATCTCCTTCCCGCGCGCTGCTGGGCGGGTGACGTCGGAGCAGCTGGAGCAGTCGCATCCTGGGCTGCTGGACACCTTGCGCGGCCACGAGGGCATCGGCTTCGTGCTCGTCAGATCGACGGCGCACGGCGCAGTCGTGCTCGGCGCGAGAGGGCGGCACCTGCTCGATACGGGCGTGGTCGAGGGGGAGGACCCGCTCGCGCCGTTCGGCCCGCGCGCGGCCGACCACGTCCGCCGCAGCGACGCCTTCCCGCACTGCCCCGACATCGTCGTCAACTCTGCCTATTGGGAAGCGGTCGACGAGGTCGCGGCGTTCGAGGAGCTGGTCGGCTCGCACGGCGGCCTCGGCGGAGCCCAGTCGCGTCCGTTCGTGCTGCACCCGAGCACGCTGGCGTGGCCTGCTGAGGAGGTCGTCGGCTCAGCGACCGTCCATCGCATCTTCTGCGGCTGGCTGGCGCAGCTCGGGCAGGAGGGGTACGAGCCGTACGAGGCCGTGCGGGCGTCGGCGGCCCCCGGGAAGGCCTAGCCCCGCCCGCGGTTGAACGGCTTCGCTCGCGCTAGAGCTCGACCGACTGGCCCGGTCTCAGCAGCTCGACCTTCGTCTCCGGCGCAAGCCGTTTCACATGCTCCGCGAACTGCGGGCCGGGCGTCCGCAGCAAATGCCCGTGGCGGCGGTGGAGGCCGTACGGGAGGTAGGTCCCCCAGTGCATCGGGATCGCGATGCGCGGCTGGACGAGCGCGACCGCCTGAGCGGCCTGCTGGGGATCGAGATGGCCGGGGCCGAGCGACGGGCCCCAGCCCCACGCGGGGAGCAGCGCGACGTCGACGCGGCCGCGCAGCCGTTCCATCTCGTCGTCGAGCTCGGTGTCGCCGGCGAACCAGATCCCGTCGAGCAGGAAGCCGAGCGCTTCCAGCTTCGGCCCGACTGGCCCCCAGCGGCTTGACGGATGCCATGCGGGGACGGCCTCGATCTCGACATCAGCCCCAGCCCGCACCCGATCCCCAGCCCGCAGTTGTGACACCGTCCCAAACGGCAGCCCGTGCACCGGCCCAGCCGCGCCTTCGGGCACCACGATCCGCGTCCCCGGCCGGGCCAGGCGACGCAGCGACGGTCGGTCGAGGTGGTCCATGTGGACGTGAGAGATCAGCACGGCGTCGACCGCGTCGAGCGCGGCCGCCGGGGGGACGTGGCGCTGAAGATGGGCGACGCGGCCGCGCAGCAGCGGGTCGGTCACGATGCGCGCACCGCTGGCCGTCTCGATCAGGACGGTGGCGTGTCCGAGCCAGGTGATGCGCCGCATGGCGGTGGATCATCGTGGATCGGGCGGGCGCCGCCGAGCCAGGCGGCGAAGCCCTCCCCGCCGACGACGAGCTCGGGGACGGGCCCGGCGAGCGCCCGCCGGCTCAGCTCCTTCAGCGGCAGCGTCGCCGCGTCTGCGGCGCCCAGCACGACGACGTTGCCGCCCTGCCGCCCTCTGACGACCTTGCGCGACGCGACGATCGCGACGTGCGCGAACGCCTCCTGTGCCGCCGCCGCGAGCGCCCGCGCGGCCGGCAACGGCGGCGCGTCGATCACGTTCGCCGCAAAGGCGCCGCTCGGCCGCAGCACGCTCGCGGCGCGCGCGACGAACTCAGCGGTCATGAGGTGCTGCGGGACGAAGGTTCCGTGGAAGGCGTCGAGCACGACGAGGTCGGCGCTCGCGGGCGCGCGCTTCTCCAGCACTGCGCGCGCGTCGGCGACGCGGACGCGCAGGCCGCGGATCTCTCTGATCGCGAGCTGGGCCCGCGCCAGCTCGACCAGCCCCGGGTCGATCTCCGCGACCTCGTTGTGCGACCCCGGCCGCGTCGCGGCGATGTAGCGCGGCAGCGTGAAGCCGCCGCCGCCGAGGTGAAGCACGTCGAGCGGCCGGCGCGGCGGCGCGAGCACGTCGGCGAGGTCGGCGATCCGGCGCACGTAGGCGAAGTCGATCCGTCTCGGGTCGCGCAGGTCGACGTGCGAGCAGTCCTCGCCGTCGAGCCGCAGCAGCCGCCGCCACGGCCGCCCCTGCTCGGGGAGCACCTCCGCGCGCGCATACGGCGTCTGGACCTCGACCGGAGGCGCCGCGAAGCGCACGGCGTCATCGCGGCGGCTGCCACGACCGGTGCGCGAGCGGGATGCCATGGGAAGAGGATGGCGCGCCGCACGCGTGGGCGCGATCTGGGCGCGTCTGCGCGCCCGCCTTGCCGAAAAAGGGTTTTGGCGTGCCCGGATCGAGGAGCAGAGCGCCACAGCGCCAGGGGCCAGGTGTAGACAAGGGAGTTCCCTGATATCGGCGGGCAGGCGATCGGCCACCGTGGTCACACGACGACCACTTACCAGAGGAATGGACCCATGAACAGCTTTCGCCCGATCGACGTCGGCGCGCTGCGGAGCAGCTTCGCCGGCCCCGTGATCGCCCCAGACGAAGCAGGCTGGGACCGCGCTCGCCAGACGTTCAACCTCACGATCGACCAGCGCCCGGCGCTGATCGCCCTCGCGCAGGACGCGAGGGACGTCGCCTCCGCGGTTCGCTTCGCCAACGCGCGTGGCATGCGCGTCGCACCCCAGGCGGGCGGCCACAACGCCGGCCCCCTCGGCGACCTCTCGTCAACGCTGCTGTTGAAGACCTCCGCGATGAGCGGCTTCACGGTCAACCCGGCGGCGCGCAACGCGCGCGTTGAGGCGGGCGTGAAGTGGGGCGCGGTCTGCGACGCGACCTCGCCGCACGGGCTCGCGCCGCTGTCGGGCAGCGCCCGCGACGTCAGCGTCGTCGGCTACTCGCTTGGCGGTGGGATCGGCTGGCTCGGACGCAAGCACGGCCTGCAGTGCAACGCGATCACCGCGATCGAGCTCGTCACGGCCGACGGCACGATGCTGCGCGTCGACCACGACGACGAGCCCGAGCTGTTCTGGGCGCTGCGCGGCGGCGGCGGCAGCTTCGGCGTCGTGACCGCGATCGAGTTCGACCTCTTCCCGGTCAGCGACATCTACGCCGGCGCGCTGCTGTTCCCGTTCGAGCGCGCGAGCGAGGTCTTCCACGCCTGGCACGAATGGGCGCTGATGGCGCCCGACGAGGTGACCGCGACCGCCAAGCTGCTGCAGCTGCCGCCGCTGCCTGAGATCCCAGAGCCGCTGCGCGGCAACTCGTTCGCGGCGATGCAGTTCGCGATCCTCGGCGACGAGGCGTTCGGACGGGAGCTGATCGCGCCGCTGCGGGCGATCGGCCCGTCGATCGACACCGTCGAGATGATCGACCCGGTCGGCCTCAGCTTCCTCGCGATGGACCCCGAGGACCCGCTCCCGTACGTCGCCGACGGGCGCGTCTACGGCGACATGCCGAGCGACGGTTTCGCCAGCTTCGTCGAGCATGCCGGCCCCGGCTCGGGCTCGCCGCTGGCAATGGCGGAGCTGCGCCTCGCGGGCGGCGCGCTCGACCGCTCGCACGACATGCACGGCGTTCGCGACTCGATCGTCGGCAGCTACGTGTCGTTCATGGTCGGCCCGGTGATGGCGCCCGGCGCTGAGGAGGCGGCGCGCGCGGCGATCGAGCGGATCCGCTCGTCGATCGCGATCTACGAGGTCGGCCGCTACGCCAACTTCAGCGAGACCCCCACCCAGCCCGAGCGCTTCCACGGCGACCGGCGCACCATGCGGCTGCGGTCGCTGCGCGAGGAGTGGGACCCGCAGCGCGTGCTGCACGCCAACCACCCGCTCTAGAGGCGACGACGGCCGCCGAGCGGCCAAGCAGCGCGGCCGTGCGGCGCCTGGCCCGCGGCGCGCGGCCGCTGCTGCGCGGGCGCGCGTCAGGCAGCAGCCGCGGCCGCAGCGACCGCCAACCGGTCCGCGCGGTCGTTGAGCGCCTTGTGGGCGTGGCCGTCGCCGGTCTCGTGGCCGCGCACCCAGTGCCAGCGGATCTCCGCGTGGCGGGCGATCTCGGCCTCGAGCGCCTGCACGAGGTCCTGGTTCTTGACCGGGTCGCCGCTTGCCGTCTTCCAGCCCTTGCGCTTCCAGCCGGCAAGCCATCTCGTCATCGAGTTGAGCATCAATTGAGAGTCCGTGACGATGCAGGCGCGGCTGCCGGCCGGCAGCGAGCGCATGCCTTCGAGCGCCGCCGTGTACTCCATCCGGTTATTCGTCGTCGCCGGCTCGCCGCCGGACAGCTCGACCGGCTCGCCGCCGTCGACCGGCACGACGATGGCCGCCCAGCCGCCCGGGCCGGGGTTGCCCTTGCAGGCGCCGTCGGTCCATATGAGCGCCTCCCCGGGCAGCTGCTCCACGGGGGTCTCGACTGGCTTGGCACGTCTGGGGCGGCGGCGGGGTGCGGGCATGGCGCGGGAGGGTAGCGGACGCCCCCGACCGCATCGGTCGCGCCCGCCCCGGGCGTCACCGCCGAACGCGACCGGTCAGAGCGGTCAGGCGACGAGCGCGGGCGCTAGCGCCCGCAGCTGCGCCATCGACTCCTCAAAGCTGCCGAGCGGCTGGATCGCGACATGGTCGGCGCCAGCCTCGTGGTGGGCACGGACCCGCGCGAGGACCGCCTCCTCGTCGCCCCAGCCGACGAGCGCGTCGACGAGCCGGTCGCTGCCGCCGTCGGCGAGATCCTCGTCGTTGAAGCCAAGCTCACGCCAATTATTGACGTAATTGGACATCGCGATGTAGCCGGCGAGGAAGGGGCGGGCGATCTCGCGCGCTCGCTGCGGGTCGCGCTCGAGCACCACCGTCACCTCGGGCGCCAGCAGCGGGCCCTGGCCGAGCAGCTCGCGCGCCTGGGCGGTGTGCTCAACGGTCGTCAGATACGGATGGGCGCCAGCGGTACGGTCGCGCGACAGCTCGAGCATTCTCTGCCGCAGCGCCGCGAGCACGAGCGGGACCGGCTGCGCCGGCAGCGGCGGGGCGTACTCGGCAGCGTCGAGCGCGTCGAGGTACTGCGTCATCGCCGCCAGCGGTCTGCGGTAGGAATGGCCGCGCGAGTCGACCAGCGGCGCGTGGCTGACGCCAAGCCCCAGCACGAAACGGCCGGGGTAGGCCTCGCCGAGCGTGTTGGCGGCCTGATGCGTCGCGGCCGCGTCGCGAGCCCAGATGTTCGCGATCCCAGTCGCGATCACGAGCCGCTCGGTCGCGCCGAGCAACAGCCCAGCGTGGACGAACGCCTCCTTGTTGCGCGGCGTCTCGCCAAACCAAAGGGCCCGATAGCCGAGCTGATCGAGCTCTGCCGCGGCCTCGCGCTCGACCGCTGCCGACTGCCCGCCGAGGGAGCTGAGCCAGATGCCGGTCGGGCCGAGCTGCTTGCGGGCGGCGTCGGCGAGCGTGGTTGGGTCTGGGGAATCGCTCATACGACGGAGTCTAGTTCGATCCGAGTCGAACTAGACTGGCGCGTCGGAGAGGATCCGCGTAGCCGCGCGACCGACCGCGCGACCCTGCAACCGCGCGCTTACGCCGAGCGCTTCGTCGCCGTATGCGCCCGGCGCACCGGCACCGAACGGGTGGGCGTCGAGGTCCTGACGCGGTCACCGACGGGGCTCGAGTCGCATGGACGGTCGCCTTCCCAGCCAGCGAGGCGGAGGTGCTGCTCAAGCTTCGGCGAGATCGCGGCGAGCAGCTGGTCAGCCTCGTCGGCGATCTCCTCCGGGGGTATGGTCGTCTGCGTCCGCAGGAAGCGCTCGACGACGCTGCGACGGCGGCGCATTGCCGCGGCCTCGCGGCGACCGGTCGCTGTCAGCTGCCAGCCACGCGCGGCGGCTCTCTCGATGTAGCCGTCCCGCTCGAGCCGGCGCAGCATCTCGTGGACCGTCGGCGCCGACAGCTCCAGCGCACGCGCGACCGCGGCTCCGGCGACCGATCCACGGTCACCGCCGAGCTGGGCGATCGTCTCCAGATAGCGCGCCTCCGCGCGGCTTGGCGAGGGGTTCGTCTGCGGCTCCGACATCGCGCGAAGGATAACGCAAGGCGCTAAAGATAGCCAGGAGCTAAAACAAAGCCGGAGGGTCGGAATTGGCGGGGACCAACGAGCGTCAAAGGGAGGAGAAACCCCTGCCACGCTGCGTACCCCCGGCCGACGCAGCCTCCTGCCGAGCTCGGCGCAAAGCGCGCTCAGAGCGGCTGCGCGAGTGTGCGGTGCATCACTTGGTGGCGGCGTTTTGACGCCTGCCAGATATGTTGGAGGGATGTCGAACCGTCTCGACCGTCGACTCGTTGCATTGATGGCGTTCGCGTGCGGCGCCGCCGTCGCGAACCTCTATTACGCCCAGCCGCTGCTGGACACGATCGCCGACAAGCTCCACACCAGCCAGGGGATCGCAGGCCTTATCGTGACGGCGACGCAGATCGGCTACGCCGCCGGCCTGCTGCTCGTCGTGCCGCGCGGCGACATCGTCGACCGGCGCCACCTGATCACCCGCCTCTTGCTGGTCTGCGCCGCCGCGCTCGGCGTCGCCGCCGCGTCGCCGAACGTCGCGGTGCTCGCGGTCGCGCTGACTGCCGTCGGCATCACCAGCGTCGTCGCGCAGGTACTCGTCCCGTTCGCAGGCGACCTCGCCTCCGACGAGGAGCGCGGCAAGGTCGTCGGGATGGTGATCAGCGGCCTGCTGACGGGGATCCTCAGCGCCCGCATCCTCAGCGGCATCATCGCCGACCTCGCTGGCTGGCGGACGGTCTACGTCGTCGCCGCCGTGCTGATGGTCGCGCTAGCGCTGACGCTGCGCCGCGTGCTGCCGGAGATGGCCGTCCGCTCGACCGCGAGATACGGCGAGCTGCTGCACTCGGTCGGCACGCTCGTGCGCACGGAGCCGGTCCTGCGGCTGCGGATGGCGTACGGGATCTTCGGGATGCTCACGTTCACGCTGCTGTGGACCGCGCTGACCTTCCTGCTGAGCGGCGCGCCGTACAACTACTCGGACGCGACGATCGGCATCTTCGGCCTCGCCGGCCTGATGGGCGCGACGGTCGCCCAGGGCGCCGGCCGTTTGGTCGACCGCGGCCTGGCGAACATCGCCACCGCCTGCTTCTGGGCGCTCGTGCTCGTCGGCTGGGTCCTGATAGACATCGGCGGCACCGTCCTGATCCCGTTGATCGTCGGCCTGCTCGTGCTCGACGCGGGCGTTCAAGGCCAGCACATCACCAACCAGTCGCTCATCTTCCAGCTGCGCCCCGAGGCGCGCAGCCGCCTGACGACTGCGTACATGACCGGCAACTTCATCGCCGCCGCCATAGGCTCGGCGCTCGCGTCCGCGCTGTGGGGGCTCGGCGGCTGGGGACTCGTCAGCGGCGTCGGCCTGGGCAGCTCCACGGCCGCGCTGATCGTGTGGCTCGCGAGCCAGCGGGCGGTGCGGCGGTATCAGGCTGAGGCGGCGGTGGCTGGCGCTGGCCGCGTTGACGGCAGCTCCAGCGCCGCGGGCGACGGCGCTGGCAGCGTGGGTGCTGCTGGCCCTGTCGGCGCTCGCTGAGAAGCGGCCGCATCGCGCCGTCGGCCCTGCTGCGTGGTCGACGTGGGGTGCTGCTGGCCCTGTCGGCGCTCGCTGAGAAGCGGCCGCATCGCGCCGTCGGCGCTACTGCGGGGTCGCTGGCCCAAGAGCCGGCGCCCCGAACGTCATCCGCGCCGAAGTCAGGACGAGGGCGCGATGGCGCCCTGACAGCAGCCACGACGGCAGCGTCGGGCCCGCGGTCGCGACCTCGACCGTCGCGAGCTGAGCGACGCCGGCAAACGAGATCGGGATCTCGAGCTCGCGCCCGTCTGGGTCGATCTGGACGTCGCGGAGCGGGAAGCGGGCGGGGACCCGGCGGCGGCGTGGCGTGACCGTGGCGCTGACCGACCACGACGCCGACGCGTGCGTCCCCTCGCTACGGATCCGCAGCGGCCCGCGACCGAGCTGCTCCGGCAGCGCCGACCACTCGAACGCCGCAAGCGTCTTGGGCAGCGCCCAGTTCGCCCGACCGGCGTGGATCGAAGCAAGCGAGTCGACTGCGATGAACGGGATGACCGACGCCGGCAGCCGCGCGCGGCGCAGCAAGACCGGCGACGCGAGCACCTCGCCGTACGCGCCGACCGAGGTGTCGAGGTAACGAATGAACGCCCCGACCGTCAGCGGGATCGTTGGTGCGCCGCGCAGCTGCTTGGGCAGCAGCTCGACCGCCTGCTCGCTGGCCTTGTGCATCCACACGACCGCCTGCACCCGCGTGTCCCACGGCGGGGGAGCCGAGCGCTGCGGCAACTGCACCGCCAGCGCGTCCCCAAGCTCGGACTCCGCCACCCCGACGACCCGCTGCAGGGGATGCGCAGGCGCACGGTCGTTCCCAGCAGCAGCGGGCATCGCCCCAGGTTCTCACATGCCGACCCGCCGCCCGCCGGCTGGCTGGGCGCGAGTCAATGGAATCGGGGTGGATCGAGGGCTGGCTCGCGCGGGATCGCCGGATGGCGCTGCGCCGCGCGCCGCCCGTCGGCTGACCGGCCGCGCGAGCGACTAGGATCGTCGGCCGATGGCACTGGAAAGCTCCCCGAGCGCACAGGCTCGCGCGCGCGGTCGGTTCGTGGTCGTCGAAGGCCTCGACGGCGCCGGCACGACGACGCAGGCGCAACTGCTGGCCGAGGCGCTGCGCGCGCGGCGCGGGGTGGAGGTCGAGCTGACGCGCGAGCCGACGAACGGGCCGATCGGCGCCGTGCTGCGCCAGGCGATCGAGGGCCGCATCACGCTCGACCCAGCCGCGCTCGCGCTCGCCTTCGCCGCCGACCGCGCCGACCACCTCTTCAACCCGGTCAACGGTGTCGCCGCCGCGCTTCAGGCCGGCCGCTGGGTCGTCTCCGACCGCTACGTCTTGTCCTCGCTGGCGTACAACCGCGGCGGCACGAGCTCCCGCGAGTGGGTCGCCGAGCTCAACCGCCACGCGCTCGTCCCCGACTTGACCGTCTTCCTCGACGTCGACCCGGAGGTCTGCCTCCAGCGGATCGGCGGCCGCAGCTCGACCGACGAGCTGTTCCACTCGCGCGAGCAATTGCTCGCAGTCGACGCGAACTACCGCGAGCTGATCGCCGCCGGCGACGCCCACGGCCTCCTCGCGACCGTCGACGGCGCACGACCGGTCGAGGAAGTCGAGCGCGCAGTGTGGTCAGCGGTGGAGGCAATCGCATGACCCCCGCCAGCAGCGCGACCGAGCCGTTGGAAGCCGACGGCGAGCCCAGCGAGCATACGAGCGCGCCGGAGCGGGCTGGCGGCGAGTCCACCACGCTCGCGAGCAACGTCGACAGCGGCGGCAAGAGCAGATCGCGCCGCACGGCCGCGACCAGCCCCGGCGCAAGAGCCCCGCCCCACAGGCGACAGCGCCGGAGCGATCCCGACCGGCGCGGGAGGATTGCCGAGGCGGCGTTGCAGGTCGCGTTGGAGAGAGGCGTGAACGCGGTCTCGCACCGAACGGTCGCGGCCGTCGCCGACGTCCCGCTCGGCTCGACGACCTATCACTTCACCGGCCTCGACGACCTGCTTGGTGCCGCGCTCGAGCGCGCAGCTGCGAGGTACGCGGAGCAGCTCGTCGCCTGGTCGTCGGCGATAGCGCCGGGCGGCGACGTCGCCGACGCCCTCTGCGACCTGGTGCTCGACTCGCTCGCGACCGACGCGCCGCGCGTCGCAGCCGAGTACGAGCTCTACCTCGTCGCGCTGCGACGCCCCGCGCTGCGCGACGTCAGCCGCGCATGGTTCGACCTGT
The DNA here is from genome assembly GCA_036499225.1 of Conexibacter sp. GTDB lineage: Bacteria > Actinomycetota > Thermoleophilia > Solirubrobacterales > Solirubrobacteraceae > Conexibacter. Next base: position 23,281 of record DASYEC010000106.1, on the reverse strand, counting down.
TGCCGCTCGTGCTCCAGCAACACGTCGATGCCGTCACCGCCCGCGAGCTCGCGATAGCCGTCGACGGCGTGATGATCAACGCCCTCGTCACCGGCGAGCTCCCCAAACGCCCCGACCTCTTCGAGCTGCTCGAGAAGATCGTCGGCGAGCTGGTCTGAGCGGCGCTCCTCTTCGAGCTGCTCGAGAAGATCGTCGGCGAGTTGGTCTGAGCGGCGCTCCCAGGCGGCCGCGTGCGCCGATGCCACCCGTGCCGCGAGCGCGGTACGCGCGCGGCGCTCACGGCACGCGTGCGCCGACGCCACGCCTGCCGCGAGCGCGGTACGCGCGCGGAACGAGCGCGCGCCGCGGCACGGGGTCCGCGTGAGATCCGCGCAGCTCAGCCGAGCGCGCCCGCGTAGAGCGTCGCGGCGACCGCCGTCGCGAGGTTGAGGCTGGAGACGCCCTCGCGCATCGGGAGGCGCAGGCGCAGCTCGGCGCGCGCCAGCAGCTCGTCGCTCAAGCCGTGCCGCTCGGTCCCGAACGCGAGCAGCGCGCCGGGCGGCACGATCCCTGCGCGCAGCGGCTCGCCGTCCGGGTCGAGCGCGACGAGCGGGCGGACGGCGGCGGGGCGCTCACGCGTCGTCTCGCCGACGGAGGTCGAGTCAGCCGCCGACACCTCGATCGCCTCCAACGCCGCGCCGGTCGTCTCGCCGGCGCTCCCGACTGGCAGGGCGAACTGGAGGCCGCCGGCGCCACGCACCGCGGCGGGGTCCCAGGGGTCGCGCGAGCCGGTGATGAGGACGGCGGCGGCGTCGGCGGCCGCCGCGACCCGGACGACCGCGCCGACGTTGCCGAGATGGCGCGGGTCCTCCAACACGACGACCGGGCGGTCCAGCCGCGCGCGCAGCGCAGCCGCGACGTCGAGCCGGGGCCGCCGCGCGATTGCCAGCACCTCGGTGTGCGGCAGCTGCGGCGCGAGCGCCCGCAACGCATCGCGCGACACGGGCGAGACGAGCGCGAGCAACGCGCCGTGCAGGTCGGGCGCAAGCTCCGCAGCAAGGGCCTCCAGCTGATCCGGGTCGCTCGTCACCGCGCGCTCGACAGTCGCCCCGAAGCGGAGCGCGTGCTTCAGCGCATGAAACCCTTCGAGCACGACAAGCGACCGATCGGCACGCGCGGCGGCGAAGCGGTCGCGGTCCGAGCGCGCCGGAGGAGGGGAAGTTCGATGCCCTATAGGGGCACCGGACTTCCCCTCCTCCGTCTCGGCGGGTGCGTGCACAGGGGTCGGCGCTGAGCTGCCCGACTCGGCGAGGGCCCGATCGCGCGCGAGGCGCCCCGCGCGATCGTCAGCCGCACCCCGCTCAGGCGGCCCGCTCATGCGCGCTCCGGCTGCTTGCTAGCTCCGGTCAGAGCGCGGGCCACGGCGGCCGGGGCGCTCGTTGCCGGGCGGGGCGACGTAGGGCAGCAGCGCCAGCTCGCGGGCACGCTTGACGGCGCGGGCGAGCAGCGACTGGTCACGACGGCTGAGGCCGGTCGTGCGGCGGGCCTTGATCTTGCCCCGCTCGGTCAGGAAGGGACGAAGAGTGTCCGGGTCGCGGTAGTCGATCGCCGCCGCGACGTCCTTGTGGACGGTGCGGCGCTTGCGCGAAGAGTCGGCCGCCGGCTTACGGCGACGGCGGTTATCGGCGGGAGGCATAGACGTATTGTAAGAGGACTGGTTCTCGGCTGGTCGAGCGGCGGTCCGCGCGTTTATCAGGCGGCAACAACAGGGACCGTCTCGACCGCCGGCTCGCTCGCCGCTGGCGCTCTTTCAACGGGCGCGTGGAGGCGGGGGCGCAGTACCGCGACGCCGCCGCGCGCGGGCACGAACGCGACCCCGCGCGAGTGCCACTTCTCCGGCTTGGCGTGCGTCGTCGCCAGCTCGAACTGCTGCAGCAGCGTGCGCAGCACGACGTCCATCTCCATGTGCGCGAACGCCGCGCCGATGCAGCGCCGGATGCCGCCGCCGAACGGGACCCACTTGTACGTCTCTGGCTTGCTGCGCAGGAACCGCTCCGGGTCGAACCGCTGCGGATCCTCATACACGCGCGGGTCCGACTGCGTCAGGAAGGCCGAGGCGATGATCCGCGTGCCGGCCGGCAGCAGCCACTCGCCGAGCTGGTAGTCGACCATCGCGTAGCGGCCCGCGCCCGTGATCACCGGCCGCGTGCGCTGGACCTCGCGGATCACCGCGTCGCGGTAGTCGCGCCGGCCGGCATCGACCTCCGCGACGAGCTCGCGCAGGATCGCCGGGTGGCGTCGGAGCCGCTCGACCGCCCATGCAAGCGTCGACGCGGTCGTCTCGTGGCCGGCTGCCAGCAGCGTCAAGAGCTGGTCGGAGATCTCCTCGTGCGTCATCGGCGAGCCGTCTTCGTGCGTCGTGCGCACGAGCAGCGACAGCACGTCGGCGCGCTCCTCCAGCCGCGGGTCGCGACGCGCGCTGGCGATCAGCTCGTCAACGTGCGCGTTGAACTCGGCGCGCATCCGTTTGAACCGCCCCCACGGGCTGCGCGGCCCGAGGTCGCGATGGAGGAACGGCAGGAAGGCGAGCCGCGAGCCGAGCGTCACCATCCGCGGCAGCAGCTCGCGCAGCGCCTGCAGCTCCCTGCCCTCGGCGCCGAAGACCGCGCGCAGGATCGCGTTGAGCGTGATCCGCATCATCGGCTCGAGCGTGGGGAAGGGCTCGTTCGCCGGCCAGGTCGCGAGCTCGCGTCGCGCCTCTTCTTCGATGATCGCCTCGTAGGAGTGCATCCGCTCGCCATGGAACGGCGGCAGCAGCAGCTTGCGCTGGCTGAGATGGCGCGCTTCGTCGAGCGCGAGCAGCGAGTTGCGGCCGAGGATCGGCCCGAGCGGGCTGCGGTCGCCCGCGTGCAGGACGGTCGGCGGCGCGGTGAAGACCTGCTTCAGCAGCGCGGGCTCGGAGACGATGACGAAGTCCCCGATGCCGGCGAGCCGCGTCGTGAAGACATCACCGAAGCGGCGGCGCAGCCAGCGCGAGGTCTGCGTCTGGAAGCCGATGAAGAGCGCCGTCTGCACAGGCGCCGGGAGTCGTGTCGGTCCAGGAGGCAGCATGGGGGACAACGGTACTCCGGCGTACCGGGGCGCGCAAGCGGTGACTGTCGCGCTCGGCGGGGCCGCCTCAGCGCAGCCGCGCAGGCGCGCGCTCGATCCCCGACCGCACCGACCGCGAGGCGGTCGCGCGTTTGGAGCGCCCAGCGGCGCATAGGCGAACGCGAGCGATATAGAGCAGCCGGCGGCGGCGAGCTTCAACGACTCACCCTTTATTCGCTCGACGTCGATCTCGTAACGAGGGCTCGCCGAAGCGCGCGCTGGCGGCCGTCGCGGACCGCCCCGGAATCGGCCTCAAACGCCGGGGATGAGGATGGGAAGGGTCGCCGCTGACAGCGGTTGAGCGGCCCGTCCCGCGGGCAGTAGCGGGGTAATTGGTCGCGTGCACGGATCGCACGACGGCCGAACGGAGGCAGGAAGGTCCGAAGAGGAGTAGGTGACACGATGTTGAAGCGGCTCGTGACGGGAGTCGACGGCCTGGACGCTGGGCGCGACGCGGCGGTGCTGTCGCGCGCGCTTGCTGTCGGGGACGACGCCGACGTGCTGCTGTGCGGCGTATGGCAGGAGTCGCTCCTGCCGACGTCGATGATGATGTCGCCCGTGCCGCACCCGATCGATGAGGTCGAGCGGATGCTGCTGGCCGTGCGGCATGACTGCGTGCCACGGCAGGGAAGGACGCGGCCGTTGAGCGGGCTGTCGGTCGCACGCACGCTCCGGCGTGTCGCGACGGAAGAGCACTCCGACCTGCTCGTGCTCGGATCCTCGGCAAAGGCGCGTGACGGACAGGTCCGCGTCGGGCGCGACGCGCGCCACATGCTCTCCTCGGCGCCGTGCGCGGTCGCGATCGCGGCGAGAGGGCTGCACGAGGTGCCGGGCTTCGCCGTGCGGCGGATCGTTGTCGGGGTGGAGGGCTCACGTGAGGGCGAGGCGGCATTGGAATGGGCGGCGTCGTTGGCGCATGGGTTGATTGCGGAGCTGACGGCGATCGCCGTCGTCGACGAGAAGATCCCCGCGACCACTGGGACGGGCGGCATGGAGCTCGAGCTCGCGCATTGGGACGAGACGGTCCAGCGCGAGGAGGATCACGCGAGACGGCTGATCGAGCGCGCAACGACCAGCGGCGGTTGCGATCACGGCGAGGTCGTCGTCGGCGACCCCGGCCCCGAGCTCGCCCAGGCGGCACAGGCCGCCGACCTGCTCGTGATCGGCTCCCGACGCCTCGGCGCGCTCGCCCACGTCGCGATCGGCAGCGCCGCGGAGGACCTCCTCCGCGACGCCCCGTGCTCGCTCGTGATGGTGCCCCGGCCGCCGGCGTAAAGCGGCACGCCGTAGCGACGAAGACGCGCGCGCCCGCCGCCCGCCGGGCGCGGGTGCGCTGCCGGCTCGCTCCTGCTCAGCCCTCGGTCGACATCACGCCGATGAGGTGCCCCTCCGGGTCGGTGAACTGGCCGAGCGTCATGCCGGGCTGGATCGTGTCCGGGCCGAACATCCGTCTGCCGCCGAGTTGCTCGGCCTTCGCGAGCGACGCCTCGACGCTGGGCACCTGCACGTAGAACGTGACGTGCCCGTCGTAGCCGTCGGGCGCCGGCCCGACGCCGCCGCCGATCCCGATCCCGTCCTCCGTCTGGTTGCCCTCGCGCTGGACGATCCCGTAGTTCATCGGGTTGTTCGAGTCGATCTCCCACCCGAACAGCTCGCCGTAGTACGACTTGAGCGCGTCACCGTCACGTCCGATCACCTCGAAGTGGACGACTGGGTTTCCCATCTCGTTCTCCCTCGTCATGAGCGGCGCCTCGCCGCTCGTCGGTTACCAGTGCCTACCCAGCAAAAGGCGGTACAAGCGGCGTCGCGCTCACCGCCCACCGCGCGGAACGATCTGCTGCACCGCCCAGCGGTTGCCGTCCGGGTCGGCGAAGTTGATGAACGATCCCCACTGGAGGTCCGCGATCTCGCCGACGTCCAGTCCGCGCTCGGTCAGCTCCGCGTGGGCCGCGTCGATGTCGTCGACGACGAGCTGAAGCCCCGCGGCGGAGCCCGGAGCTCTGTCGGTCAGCCCGACGCCGAGGCAGATCGAGCAGGCCGAGCCAGGCGGGGTCAGCTGGACGAACCGCAGCTCGTCGCTGACGGTGTGATCGTGGTCGGCGATGAAGCCCGCCTTCTCCGTGTAGAACGCCTTCGCGCGGTCGACGTCCGACACCGGGACAGTGATCAGCTCGAGCTTGAAGTCCATGACAGCTCCTTCCTCTCCGGCGCGGTCCGCCGGCTTCTCTATGGTTGCTCCTCGTCGGAAGGGAACGCTACGGACGGTTCAGGTCAGGGTCTGTCCGCAATTGAAAAACTCACCCGAAGCCGAGCATGCGGCGTTCGAGCGCGAGGTCGTCGCGGGCGCGGTCGCGCTGCAGGCCTTCGAGGCGCGCTGAGCGGCGTCCGAGGTCTGAACGGCGACTTCGCTTTTTGCTGCCGTGAGCGGCGGGTATCTCCTTATTACAGCCGTTCGCAGCTGGGCGGGTGGGCCGCGCCAGGACCTCTGACGGCGACGCGGCCCCAACCATGCGCGATGCATGAACGACCATCGCGCGATGCGGTGCCGAACGACCACCGCACACAGGCGCCGGCGGCTACAGGCCGTCGGCGCCTCGTCGTTGCGCGCGCGCCATCAGCGGCGCTCGCCTATTCTCACCCAGCCCATGATTCCCGACGATCTTCCCTTCTCCGAAGAAGAGCCGCGCATCGAGCTCTACATCTTCGTCGCCGACGACGAAGGCGAGTACTGGTACAAGACCAACCACCGGTTCGCCGAGCGCCCCGGAATCGGCACCGTCAAAGCCCTGCTCGACGAGGCCAAACAGCACTTCGCCTCCCTCTACCCAGGCATCGAGGCGGGCGACTTCTCCGTAGAGATCGCCTACATCGACGGCGAAAGACAAACCCCCTCCCACCGCTCCTCGCGCAAGAGCTGAGGGCGTCGCAGCGCTGCGCGATCGGCAGCGCTGTGCGAGGGCCGCTCGCCGCCAGCGGCTCCGCTATCCTTCGCGGCCACGCGCCTGGGTAGCTCAGCTGGTTAGAGCGCAGCACTCATAATGCTGAGGTCGGGAGTTCGAGTCTCCCCCCAGGTATCCGAGACGCCAGCTCGCCGCCGAGCTGGCGTTTTCTCGTTGTGGCCCCGACTGGAAGGACGACGGCGCGATGCGATGCTTCGGGGACGGCGACCCGCTCTACGAGCGCTACCACGACGAGGAGTGGGGAGTCCCGGTCCGCAGGGAGCAGGCGCTCTACGAGCGGATCTCGCTGGAAGCGTTCCAGTCGGGCCTCGCGTGGATCACGATCCTGCGCAAGCGGGAGGGGTTCCGTCACGCGTTCGCCGACTTTGACCCGGAGGTCGTCGCGGCCTACGGCGACGACGACGTCGCGCGGCTGATGGGCGACGCCTCGATCGTTCGTAACAGGGCGAAGATCGAGGCCGCGATCGCCAACGCCCGCGCCGTCCTCGCCCTGCGCGACGCTGGGATCGATCTTGGCGAGCTGTTGTGGTCGTTCGCGCCTGCCGGACCCGATTCCCACGGCGCTGCCGAGCTGCGCGCGTTGCCGGCCGTCACGCCAGAGTCGAGAGCGATGGCGAAGCGCCTCAAGCAGCTTGGCTTCCGCTTCGTCGGCCCGACGACCGCCTACGCCTCGATGCAGGCGATCGGCATCGTCAACGACCACCTCGCCGCCTGCCCCTGCCGCCCCGGCATCGCAAGACTGCGCGCCGCGATGCTCGCTGAGCTCGGTCGCTAGCCGACGACTTCGAACCGCATCCCCGCGCGCTGCAGGCGCTCACGCAGGGTGTCGCCCATTGCGACCGCCGTCGTCAGCTGGCCGCTGAGGTCCGGGAGGTCGTCGTGGGCGAGGCAGAGGGCCGCCTCCGCCAGCATCTTCGAGGTCTCGGTGTAGCCGGGGTCTCCGCCGCTGACCTCGGTCACGACTCGCTGCGGATGCGAGCCGACCCCGGCGACCTCGCCGACGAAGCGAACCTTGAACCAGCTCTTCGCGCGGGTCGCCTCGCTCGGGCCCTCGCCAGAGGGCATCCGCGAGGTCAGCAGGCTGCGGACGGGGGACAGCTGCGAGGCGAGCACAATCGCCGGCAGGCCGATGCTGGCGCCGGCCGCAACGGGCAGCGACTTCACCCATGCGTTGTGGCCGTATGTGAACTCCGGGCCGTAGCGCTCAAGCGCGCGCGCCGAGCGCAGCACGACCTGCGGGTCGATCGTCGGCAGCGGCAGCGCCCAGCCGATCTCCCCGCCGATGTGGCGCGGCCGCCCGCTTGCGCCCCGCACCCGACGGCCGTCAGCGACACGGCCAGCGGCTTCAAGCGCCCGCCGCTCGCCCGCGACCCGCGCTGCCGCGCGCAGGCGCGAGAAGGCGTTGACCGCCGAGGCGAGCGTGCCGCCGGAGAATCTCGCGCCCATGCGCACGAACGCGTCGACCTTCAGCGGCACGCCCTCGGGCAGATGCTGCACCGTGAAGAGCGCGCCGAGGTCGTGCGGGATCGAGTCAAAGCCACAGGAGTGAACGAGCCGCGCCCCGCTCGCGACCGCCGTCGCCTGGTGTCTCACGTACATCTGGTCGACGAACTCGGGCTCGCCGGTCAGGTCGACGTAGTCGGTCCCGGCCGCAGCGCACGCCGCGACCAGCGGCTCGCCGTACTCGAGGTAGGGGCCGACGGTCGTCGCGACGACCTTCGTCGACTCGGCGAGCGTGCGCAGCGACGCCGGGTCGTCAACGTCGGCGTGGAGCAGCGGCACGTCGAGCTCGAGCCGGTCGGCGAGCGCCTGCAGCTTCGCCGGGTTGCGGCCCGCGATCGCCCAGCGGGTACGCGGCGTGGTCGCGGCAGCCACGGCGGTATCGCTGAAGCTGCTCGCGACTACGGGCGCCGCGTCGGCACCCACTACAGAGGCGAGATACTCCGCCGTCAGCGCGCCGGTGAAGCCGGTCGCGCCGACCAGAACAACGTCGTGCTCACGCTCGGAACGGTTGGCCATCGGCCAACCTTATGGAGGCGTGCTGCGCAGTGCGTCACTTGCTACGCCGCCGCGGTCAGGCGCGCGACCTCGTCCTCGCTCAGCGAAAGGCCTGCCGCCGCCACGTTCTGCTCGAGGTGGTCGACCGAGCTCGTGCCGGGGATCGGCAGCATCACAGGGGTGAGGTGCAGCAGCCATGCGAGCGCGACCTGGCCAGGCGTCGCGTCATGCGCAGCGGCGATCTCGGCGGCGACGCCGCCGGGCTCGGCGAGCGCGCCCGCGGCGAGCGGGAACCAGGGGATGAAGCCGATCCCCTCACGGTCGCAGTAGTCGACGACGTCCTGCGACGCGCGGTCGGCGAGGTTGTACCGGTTCTGCACCGTCGTGACCGCGAAGAATCTGCGCGCGGCCTCGATCTCCTCGACGCTCACCTCGGAGAGCCCGATGTGGCGCACGAGGCCCTCGTCCTGGAACGCCTTCAGCGCCTCGAACTGCTCCTCGCGCGCGACCGTGGGATCGATGCGGTGGAGCTGGTAGAGGTCGATCCGCTCGACGCCGAGGCGCCGCAGGCTCAGCAGGACGCACTGGCGAAGGTACTCCGGCCGCCCGACCGGCTCCCACAGGTCCGGCCCCTGGCGCGTGAAGCCGCCCTTCGTCGCGACGATCGTTCCAGCGCCGTACGGATGAAGCGCCTCGCGGATCAGCTGCTCAGAGATGTCGGGGCCGTACGAGTCCGCGGTGTCGATGAAGTCGACGCCGATCTCGGGCAGCCGGCGCAGCACGCGCACCACCTCGTCGTGGTCCGCCGGCTCGTCCCAGATGCCCGGGCCGACGATCCGCATCGCGCCAAAGCCAAGCCGCGTCACCTCCAAGTCTCCGCCGATCTTGAACGTGCCTGCGCCTCTTGCATTCGTAGTCATGGACTCGACCATATCCCCGCGGCCATGGACCCTCACCTTAGCGTGAGACGGCCCGCGATCCCGCGCGCGGATGTACTAGGTTCCGAGCCATGTCCCAAGACCTCGATCGCGCGCTGACGACCGTCATGGAGCGCTGCCTCGACATCAGACCCGGCGAGAACGTGCTCGTGATCGGCGACCCGAGATCGCGTGAGCTGGCCGAGGCGATGCGCGACGCGGCCGCCCGCTACGGCGCGGACGCGGTGCTGGCGTTGATGGACGAGCGCGAGAACGACGGCACCGAGCCGCCGCCGCCGATCGCGGCCGCGCTGACCGCCTGCGACGTCTACCTCGCACCGACCTCGCGCTCGCTCTCGCACACGAGAGCGCGCAAGGCCTCCAACGACGGCGGCGCGCGCGGCGCGACGCTGCCCGGCGCGACTGCCGAGATGATCGCCCGCGTGATGTCGGTCGACTTCGCGCAGATGAAGGAGCGCTCGCTCGCCGTCACCGACCTGCTGACCGCCTCTGACTCCGCCCACGTCACCTGCCCCGCCGGCTCTGACCTGCGGATCGACCTCACGGGCCGCCGCGGCATGGCCGACATCGGCGAGATGACGAGAGCCGGCTCGTTCGGCAACCTGCCGGCCGGCGAAGGCTTCATCGCCCCGCTGACGGGCTCGGGCCAGCTCGTCGCGACCTCGCTCGCGCCGCTTGGGATCTCGCCCGAGCCGGTCATCCTGACCGTCGAGGACGGCCACCTGACAGCCGCGAACGGCCCGCTCGGCCCGGAGTTCATCTCCCGCCTGCAGGCGCATGGCCCGATGGGCACGAACATCGCCGAGCTCGGCGTCGGCACCAACGACGCCGCGACGCTGACAGGCAACGTGCTCGAGGACGAGAAGATCCTCGGCACGATCCACGTCGCGTTCGGCGCGAGCATGGGGATCGGCGGCACCGTCTCGGTCCCGATCCATCTCGACGTCGTCGTGCTCGAGCCGACGCTCACCGTCGGCGACACGCGGGTGCTCGACGCCGGCAGATGGGTCCTCTGAGCGAGCCGCCCGCGGGCGGGGGCGCGGCGGGAGAGGGCGCCACGCCGCCGACCCTCCTCGCCGTCCCGAACGTCTCCGAGGGCCGCGACGACGACGCGATCGACGCGATCGCCGCGGCCTTCGCGAGCGGAGGCGCTCCCGAGGACGGCGGGCCCGAGCCCGGTCAGCCCAGCCCCGTCCGCCTGCTCGACGTCCACCGCGACCGCGACCACAACCGCAGCGTCGTGACGCTCGCCGGGCCGCCCGGCGCGCTCGCTGCCGCGCTCGTAGCTGGCGCGCGCGAGGCGGTCAGCCGGATCGACCTCCGCGGCAACGACGGCGTCCATCCGCGCGTCGGGGCGCTTGACGTCGCGCCGCTCGTCCACCTGCGCGACGACGACCGCGGCGCTGCCTGTGCCGAGGCGCTGCTGACCGCCGACCTGCTCGCTCGGCGGCTCGGCCTCCCGATGATCGTCTACGGCGCCCTTGCGCAAGGGCGCACGCGCGCGCAGATCCGCCGGGGCGGACCGCCAGGCCTCGCGCAGCGGATCCGAGCCGGCGAGCTCACGACCGACTTCGGCCCGCGCGCCGCCCACCTGACCGCGGGCGTGACGCTTGTCGCAGCCCGCCCGCCGCTCGTCGCGTTCAACGTGACGCTCGCGCCGCCGGCGACGCTCGAGCAGGCCCGCGCGATCGCGGCGCTGATCCGCGAAGGCGGGGCGGAAGGAATGCCGGGCCTGCGCGCGATCGGGCTGCCGCTCGCGCACGTTGGCAGCGTGCAGATCTCGATGAACGTCGAGCGTCCCGACCTCACGCCGCTGCGCGAGGTCGTCGCCGCGATCGCCCGCCACGCGCCGCTCGCCGCCGCCGAGCTCGTCGCGCTCGCGCCGCAACAGGCGTTCGACGGCTTCCCCGCCGACCTCCCGATCGCGGGCTTCGACCCCGACCGCCACCTGATCGAGCGGGCGCTCGCTCGCTGATCCGCTCCCGCGCACCCTCGCCCGCGAGCCCGCAAAAGCGGCCATGCGCGCGGGCGCGCCGAACGTCCCCAGCAGGCGCGCTCAACAGGCACTATTGTCCAGAGGAGCGATGGCCCAGACCAAGAAGAAGCGGCAGACCAAGCACCGCGGCAACGCCGCCGGCCAGATCGAGTCGCGCGGCCGCACCGGCCGCAGACCAGGGGAGGGCGAGCGCAAGGGCTCCGCGAGAGACCAGGCGCAGCTCCGCCGTCAGCAGAAGCTCGACACCCCGCCGACGTGGAGAGGCTCGCTCAACCGCGCCGGCCTCGCCGCAGGCTTCTTCTTCGTGCTGCTGCTCGTCCTCTTCAGAGGGCAGGCGATCGGCGCGAAGGTCGCGATCGCGCTGTTCATGCTCGTCGTCTACATCCCGCTCGGCTACTACACCGACCTCTTCATCTACAGACGCCGCCAGGCGAGAAGAGCGAAGGAGCGCGCCGCGGCGAAGAAGGGCGAGACGTGATCGAGGTCGTGCCGTTCACGGTCGGCCCGGTCCAGGAGAACAGCTATCTCGTCCGTCAGCAGGGCGCCGACACCGCGGTCATCTTCGACCCGGGCGACGAGGCGCCGCGTCTGCTGGAGGCGATCGAGCAGGCCGGCGTGAGACTTGAGGCGATCCTGCTCACGCACACCCACTTCGACCACATCGGCGCGGTAGCGCCGCTCGCGCGCGCCACGGGCGCGCCGGTCTACTGCCCCGAGCTTGAGCGCGACGTGATGCTCGACGTCATGAGATACGTCCCATGGCCGGGCTTCGGCCCGTTCGAGAACCACGACCCGGAGCACCTGGTCAGCGGCGGAGAGCGCCTGACGATCGCCGGGCTCGACTTCGACGTCGTCTTCACGCCCGGCCACAGCCCCGGCCACGTTACATGGGCGCTGCAGGACGGCTCGGCGCTGTTCTCCGGCGACGTCCTTTTCCAGAGCTCGATCGGCCGCACCGACCTTCCCTTCGGCGATCACGAGACGCTGCTGCGCTCGATCGCCGGTCTGCTCGACGCCTATGGCGACGAGACGCGCGTCTTCCCCGGCCATATGGGGACGACGACGCTTGGCGCCGAGCGCGCGACGAACCCATTCCTGCAAGACCTCGTCGCGTAGCGCCAGATGGCTCCGAAGCTCCAAGCCCCGCGCGGCACGTACGACGTGCTGCCCGATGACGCCGCCCGCCGCGCGCGCATCGTCTCCGCCGCGAGAAGAATCCTCGGCGCCGCTGGCTACCGGCGGATCGAGACGCCGACGTTCGAAGCGACCGAGCTGTTCGCCCGCGGCGTCGGCGCGTCGACCGACATCGTCCAGAAGGAGATGTACACCTTCGAGGACGGCGGCGGCCGCTCGCTGACGCTGCGCCCGGAAGGAACGGCACCAGTCGCGCGCGCCTACCTCGAGCACGGGATGCAGAAGCTCCCTCAGCCGGTGAAGCTGTGGTACCTGTCGAGCTTCTTCCGCTACGAGCGCGCCCAGGCCGGCCGCTACCGCCAGTTCTGGCAGGTCGGCGCCGAGGCGATCGGCTCGGCCGACCCGGCCGTCGACGCCGAGTCGATCCTGCTGCTCGCCGACCTGCTGCAGTCGCTCGGCGTCAAGGACGTGCGGCTGCGGCTCGGATCGCTCGGCACGCCGGAGACGCGCGCCGTCTACAGAGAGCAGCTGCAGAGATACCTGCGCGCGAACGAGAGCAAGCTGTCCGAGGAGGTCGTCGCGCGGATCGACCTCAACCCGCTGCGCGCCTTCGACGCCGACCACCCCGGCACCAGAGAAGCGATGAAGGGCGCGCCGCTGCTGCTCGACCAGCTCAGCGGCGAGGACGCCGAGCACTTCGCCGAGGTCCGCGCGCTGCTCGACGGCGCCGACCTCGCCTACGAGGTCGACCCGACGCTCGTGCGTGGGATCGACTACTACGCCCGCACCCTGTTCGAGTTCACCAGCGACGCGCTGGGCGCCCAGTCGGGCGTCGGCGGCGGCGGCCGCTACGACGGCCTGATCGAGCAGCTCGGCGGCGCGCCGACGCCCGGCATCGGCTGGGCGGCCGGGATCGAGCGGATCCTGCTTGCCGGCGGCGAGGAGCGCGTTCCCGATCCGGTGCTCGACCTCTACGTCGCCTACGCCACGCCCGCAGGCCGCGCGCCCGGCTTCGAGCTGACCTGGGAGGCGCGCCGAGCCGGCCTTGCCGCCCAGTTCGAGCTCGCCGGCCGCTCGCTCAAGGGCCAGCTCAAGCAGGCGAGCCGCGCCGGCGCGCGCTTTGTCGCGATCCTCGGCGACGAGGGCGCGACGCTGAAGGACATGGAGACTGGTGACCAAGAAGAGCTCGATCCCGGCCGGGTCATCCCGGTCGTGTTGAAGAAGGGGAAGACGCTGGCATGAAGACACCGCGGCCCAACCGCTACCGCGATGCCTGGTCCGGCGAGCTGACCGCCGCTCGCGCCGGGGAGACGGTGCGCGTCGCCGGCTGGGTCAACCGGCGCCGTGACCACGGGGGCCTGATCTTCATCGACCTGCGCGACCGCTCCGGAATCGTCCAGCTGACCTTCCACCCCGACCGCGCGCCCGAGGCGCACGAGCTCGCGCATGCGCTGCGCTCCGAGCACGTGCTGACGGCGGTCGGGACGATCACGCGGCGCGAGCCCGAGAACGTCAACCCGAACATCCCGACGGGCGAGATCGAGCTGACGGTCGACGAGCTGATACTGCACGCCGAGTCCGAGACGCCGCCCTTCCCGATCGACGAGGACGGCCCGGTCGACGAGCTGATCCGCCTGCGCCACCGCATGCTCGACCTGCGTCGCGCGCCGTTGCAGGAGGCGCTGAAGCTGCGCCACCAAGTCGTCCACACGATGCGCAACGTGCTGACCGAGCGCGACTTCATGGAGATCGAGACGCCGGTCTTGACGCGCTCGACGCCGGAGGGCGCGCGCGACTACCTCGTGCCGGCGCGGATAGACCCGGGCTCGTTCTACGCGCTGCCGCAGTCGCCGCAGCTGTTCAAGCAGCTGCTGATGATCGGCGGGTACGAGCGGTACTACCAGATCGCACGCTGCTTCCGCGACGAGGACACGCGCGCCGATCGCCAGCCCGAGTTCACCCAGCTCGACCTCGAGATGTCGTTCGTCGACGAGGACGACGTGATCGAGACGATGGAAGCCGTGATGGGCGCGATCTTCGCGGCCAGCGACTTCCAGGTGGCGCCGCCGGCATGGCCGCGGATGGCCTACGACGAGGCGATGCTGCGGTTCGGCTCCGACCGTCCCGACACGCGCTTCGCGCTCGAGATCTCCGAGCTCGGCTCGCTGTTTGAGGGGACCGGGTTCAAGGTCTTCTCCGGCGTGCTGGAGCGCGGCGGCGTGATCCGCGGTTTGAACGCCGGCGCTCGCGAGCTGCCGCGCAGAGAGCTCGACCTGCTGACCGAGCTCGCCAGACAGCACGGCGCCGGCGGCCTCGTGTGGGCGTTCGTGCAGGAGGACGGGACGTGGCGCTCGCCGGTCGCGAAGGCGCTGTCGGCGGATGAGATCGCCGGCGTGACCGCCGCGCTGGGCGGGACGCCTGGCGACCTGCTGCTGATCGTCGCCGACAGAGCGAGCGTTGCCGCACAGGCGCTTGGCGCCGTGCGGCTCGACCTCGCCGAGCGGTTTGCGCTGGTGCCCGAGGGCCGCCACGACATCCTCTGGATCGTCGACTTCCCGATGTTCGAGCAGGACGACGAGGGTCGGTGGAACGCGCTGCACCACCCGTTCACGGCGCCAACCGGCGACCTTGGCGACCCGGGCGCGCTGAAGTCGCGCGCCTACGACCTCGTGCTCGACGGCTCCGAGATCGGCGGCGGGTCGATCCGCATCAACACGCCTGAGGTCCAGCAGAAGGTCTTCGACCTGCTTGGCATCAACGCGGAGGAGGCGCAGGCGCGTTTCGGCTTCCTGCTCGACGCTTTGAGATTCGGCGCCCCGCCGCACGGCGGCATCGCAATGGGCGTCGACCGGATCGTCACCCTGCTCGCCGGCCGCGACTCGATCCGCGACGTGATCGCCTTCCCGAAGGCCGCCAGCGGCAGCGACCCGCTGACGGGCGCCCCGGCCCCGGTCGACGACGCCCAGATCCGAGAGCTCGGCGTCGCAATCCCGGTCGAGGTCAAAGCGCTGCGGGCAGCAAGAGAGGCGAGAGCCGCGAGCTGACGCCGGTCGCCGTCCCCGTGGACGGGAAGACCCCGACGAAGAAGCAGACGCCGAAGCCGGGAGCAGCAATGAAGCGAGATAACGCGGCGTGAACGTTCGCGGGGTCGCGACAGTCCGCGGGCTCGCGACAGTCCGCGGGCTCTACACTCGCTGCCGTGGATCGCGAGCTGTTCGAGCACCATATGACCTCCCGTCACGGGCAGGGCCGCCGGCGTGACGACGCCGCCGTCGGCGTCGCGGGCACGAGAGTGTGCGGCGATGTCGTGCGGCTCGCGCTCGCGCTCGACGACGACGGGCAGCGCATCGCGCAGCTCGGCTGGGAGGCCGACGCGTGCGGCGCGACGATCGCCTCGCTGAGCGCAGTCGCTGAGCTCGTCGAGGGAATGGAGGCGCTCGACGTCGCCCGCCTCGGCGCCCACGACGTCGCCGACCAGCTCGGCGGCCTCAGCCCCGGCAAGTTCCACGCAGCCGAGCTCGTCGCCGACGCACTCGCCCGCGCCCTCGGAACGGCGTTGCGCGAGCGCGGCGCGATTCCGGCGCCAACGCTCGCTCCTGTCGCCACAGGCACAGACGGCGGTCGCTCGCGCGGCGCCGGCGCCAGCCGCGCGGCTGCGACTGCGCCGGACGCCGACGGCTCGGCGCCGGCCGCCGGCGACGCCGCCAGCCGCGCGGCTGCGACTGCGTCGGGCGCCGACGGCCCCGCGCCGGCGGCCGCCCCCCGCACCCGCACCCTCATCGCGATGTCCGGCGGCGTCGACAGCGCCGTCGCCGCGCTGCTCGCGTCGAGAGACGGCGAAGGGGACGTCGTCGCCGTGACGCTCGAGCTGTGGGCCGACGAGGCGAACGACGACGAGCGCTCGTGTTGCTCGGCGCAGGCGGTTCGCCATGCGCGGGCGCTTGCGCATCGGATGGGGCTGCCGCACCTGACGCTCGACCTGCGCGCGGAGTTCCGCGCCGGCGTCGTCGACCCGTTCCTCGACGACCACCGCAACGGGCTGACGCCGAACCCCTGCGTCCGCTGCAACGGGCACGTGCGGCTTGACGCGATGCTCGAGCTCGCCGACCGCGTCGGCGCAGCCACGCTCGCGACCGGACATTACGCGCGCGTCGAGCACGGGGCGGGCGGGGCCGATACCCCGCTGCTGCGCGCTGCGGTCGACGCGTGGAAGGACCAGACGTACATGCTCGCCGCGCTCGCGCCCGCATCGCTCGCGCGGCTTCGCTTCCCGCTCGGCGGCCTCACGAAGCCGCAGGTTCGCGCGATCGCTGCCGACGCCGACCTGCCGGTCGCCAGCAAGGCCGACTCGCAGGACCTCTGCTTCCTCGCGGGCACGACTCGCGGCGACTTCCTCGCCCGCCACGCGGGGATCGCGGAGCGGCCGGGGGAGATCGTCGACACCGACGGCCACGTCCTCGGCCGCCATCTCGGGCACCACGGGTACACGGTCGGCCAGCGCAGAGGCCTCGGCGTCGCGGGCCCCGAGCCGCTCTACGTTCTGCGCACCGACGCCACGAAGAACCAGGTCGTCGCGGGCACGCGCGCGCAGTTGCAGACCTCCTCGGTCGCCGTCCGCGGCGCGCGGCTCCACCGCGACGGCGCCCGCGTCGACCGCGTCAAGCTCCGCTACCGCGCAAAGCCGCTGCCGGCGAAGCTGGTCGGCGACCCCGCCGCTGGCTCCCACCGCCGGCTCGAGATCGCGCTCGAGCACCCCGTCGACGGCGCCGCCCCTGGCCAGATGGCCTGCCTGATGGACGGCGACGTCGTGATCGGCTGGGCAACGATCGACCGCCCCGTCCCGGCCTGAGCCAAGTCGGTCGGGGCTGCCGCCGCGCGCCAACCCTTCTAGACTGCGCACCCCATGCCGATGACCTCCGACGAGATCCGCGAGACGTACCTGTCGTTCTTCGAGCAGCGCGGCCACCGCCGCCTGCGCTCGGCGTCGCTGGTGCCCGCGACGCACGACCCGTCGGTGCTGCTCACGACCGCGGGAATGCATCCGCTCAAGCCGTACTTCCAGGCGACCGAGGAGCCGCCGGCGAGACGGCTGACGAGCTGTCAGAAGTGCTTCCGCTCGACCGACATCGAGAACGTCGGCAACACGCTGCGCCACCTCACGTTCTTCGAGATGCTCGGAAACTTCTCGATCGGCGACTACTTCAAGCCCGAGGTGATCGCGTTCGCGTGGGAGCTGTCGATCAGAGGGTTCGGCTTCAAGCCTGAAGACGTCTGGGTGACGGTCTTCGGCGGTGACGACGAGCTTGGCCTCGGCGCTGACGAGGAGGCGATCGACCTGTGGCTGAGCGTCGGCGTCCCGCGTGAGCGGATCGTCGAGCTTGGGCGCGAGGACAACTTCTGGCAGGCCGGCCCGACCGGGCCGTGCGGCCCCAGCTCGGAGCTCTACCTCGACCGCGGCCTGACGTTCGGCAAGGAGGGCGACCTCCCTGGCGGCGAGAACGAGCGCTTCCTGGAGTACTGGAACCTCGTCTTCATGTCGTATGACCAGAACCCGGTCAACACGCTCACGCCGCTGCCGGCGAAGAACATCGACACGGGCCTGGGCCTCAACCGCTTCGCCGCGATCCTGCAGGGCAAGGAGTCGGTCTTCGAGACCGACCAGTTCTGGCCGCTGATCGAGCTCGGCGAGCAGCTCTCCGGCCGTCGCTACAGCCAGGACGAGGAGACGACGCGCGCGCTGCGGATCCTCGCCGACCACACCCGCGCGATGACGTTCCTTGTCGCCGACGGCGTCGTCCCGTCGAACGAGGACCGCGGCTACATCCTGCGCCGCGTCATGCGCCGCGCGATCCAGCACGGCCGCCGGATCGGGATCCAGCCCGGCTTCCTGCCGCGCTTCGCCGACAAGGTCGAGGCGATGATGGGCGAGGTATACCCCGAGATCGTCGAGCAGAGTGTGGCGATCCGAAAGTGGCTGACTGCCGAGGAGGAGAGCTTCGGCCACACGCTTGAGCAGGGCACGAAGCTGCTTGACGAGCTGATCGCCGAGTCCAAGCGCAACGGCGACGAGGGCCTCGGCGCCGAGGACGTCTTCCGCCTCCACGACACGTACGGCTTCCCGATCGACATCACCCGCGAGATCGCTGCCGAGCACGACCTCGGGGTCGACGAGAACGGCTTCGAGACCCTGATGGAGCAGCAGCGCACGCGCGCTCGTCAGGGCGGTCGCAGCGGCGTCGGGGCGCGCGACGAGCTGCGCGAGCGGGCGGTCGAGCTGGCCAGCGACGCCGGCTTCACGAGCGAGTTCACCGGCTACGCGACGACCGAGCAGACGACGACCGTCGGCGCGCTTGAGGCTGAGCGCGACGGGCACGTGCTCGTCAAGCTGGTCGAGTCGCCGTTTTATGCGGCCGGCGGCGGCCAGGTGTCCGACTCCGGCTGGCTCCAGTGCGAGGACGGCGACTGCAGAGCGCGCGTCGTCGACGTGCTGCGGCTGGCCGGCGGCAGAGACCAGGTGCTCGTGCTCGACCCCGAGCACGGTGCGCTGAAGCCCGGCGAGCACGTCCATGCGGTCGTTGACCGCGACACGCGCCACGCGACCGAGTGCAACCACACCGCGACGCACCTGCTGCACGCGGCGCTGCGCAGACGGCTCGGCGGCCATGTCCGCCAGGCGGGCTCGGCGGTCCAGCCCGTCAAGCTGCGCTTCGACTTCACGCACAGCCAGGCGCTCAGCCCCGAGGAGCTGCGCGACGTCGAGGACGAGGTCAACGCGAAGATCCTCGCGAACCTGCCGGTGCGCGCGCTCACGACGACGCTCGACGAGGCCAAGCAGCTCGGCGCGATGGCGCTGTTCGGCGAGAGATACGGCGACGTCGTGCGGATGGTCGAGGTCGGCGACGGCACCTTCTCGCGCGAGCTGTGCGGCGGCACCCACGTCCGCTCGACAGCTGAGATCGGCCTCTTCCGCGTGCTCGCGGAGACCTCCAGCGCCGCGAACGTCCGCCGTGTCGAGGCGATCACCGGGCCCGCTGCGGTCGGCCTGATGCGCGAGCACGACGCCGCGCTGCGCGAGGCGGCGACCGAGCTGCGCGCGACGCCTGAACAGGTCCCCGTCGAGGTCGACAAGCTGCGCAGACGCGTGCGCGACCTGGAGAAGGCCGCGAGACAGGGCGGCGGTGCTGGGGCGCTCGACATCGACGCGCTCGTGCAGTCAGCGACAAGCCACGACGGAGCCCAGGTGCTGACGGCGGCGATCGAGTCCAACGACCCGAAGGCGCTGCCTGACGTCGCTGACCGTCTCAAGGCGAAGCTCGGCGACTCCGCGGTCGTCCTCGGGACGGTCGCCGAGGGGAGAGTCCACTTCGTCGCGACGGTCGCCCCAGCGCTCGTCGAGCGGGGTGTGAAGGCCGGCGCGATCGTGAAGGTCGCGGCCGAGCTGACCGGCGGCGGCGGGGGTGGCCGCGACACGATGGCGCGCGCTGGCGGCCGCGACCCCGAGAAGCTGTCCGACGCGCTCGCCGCTGCGCGCACGGCGATAGAGGCCGCCCTCCAGGGGTGATGCGCCGTCCCTTCCGCGACCGGCGCGCTGGTACGCCGGCGCTTTTCTACGTAGGCTGATGCGGGTGCTGGCACTCGATTACGGCAGCGCGCGCTGCGGCTGTGCCGTCAGCGATCCGACTGGAACGCTGGCCACGCCGATCGCTCACGTCGAGCGGCCGGGTACGCGCAAGGGCATGGCGCGACTGGCCGCGCTCGTCCGCGAGCGCGAGATCGGACACGTCGTCGTCGGCTTGCCGCTTGGCCTCTCCGGCGCCGACACGGCGCAGACCGAGGAGGTCCGCGCCTTCGCCGTCAGACTCGGCGACCTGCTCGGCGAGTCGATCCCGATCGACCTCTACGACGAGCGCTTCACGACAGTGATCGCGGAGCGGGTCGGCGGCCGCGAGAGCGAGGACTCGCGCGCGGCGGCGGTGCTGCTCGAGGGATGGCTGGCGCGGAATGCGGCGTTGTTTGAGGACGATCCAGCGCGCGGTCCTCGCGGAGTTGGCGCCACGGGCGGCGCGGGGGGCGCGAGCGGTGCCGACGCGGCGGGCGATGCTGGCGCTGCCGGCGGCGCTGAGGAGTTTGAGGAGGGCGGCGCGTGAGCCCGCGCGGCGGGGGTGATCGCACCCCCGAGCAGCGCGAGGCGGCGCGGCGCGAGCGGGAGCGGCGCCGCTACGAGCGCTCAGGCGAGCCGGTGCCTGACGACCTGCTGGAGCCGCATGAGCGGGCCGAGCTCGTGCCGGAGCCGGTCGTGCCGGAGCCCGAGCCTGCCCCGGAGCCGCGCGACCCCGACGCGGTGCCGCCTGCGCCGGCAGCGCCGCCAGACCCGACGACGCCCGGCCCCGCGCCCGCGACGCCCAAGCCGCCGCAGCGCGACCCGCAGCCAGCCGACCCCTCGCCCGACCACGCCGCCGCGTCCGGCGAGTGGCTCGGTGGCGCGTCGTCTTCACACGAGCAGAGCACGCGAGAGAGCCACCACGATCCGCAGGCGACCCAGCAATGGGACGTCACGAAGGCGTGGCTCGACGAGGTCGACCCGTCCAAATCAACGTCGGAGCCCGCGCGGGAGGCGGGGTCCCGAGTCCCCAAGCCGGAGCCCCCTTTGCCAGAAGAGCAAGACCCCGACGCGACTCAGGCCCACGACGTCCAGGCTGACTGGGGCGCCGCGTGGGCCGATGACGAGCGCTCCGACGACGCGGCGGCCAACGCGGCTGCCTCGGGCACGTCGGCCGCTGCCTCGCTCGACGAGCAGCACGCGTCCGACCGCCCGTCCGACCCCGACGAGCCGATCGGCATCAAGCGCGTCAGCGCGCGTGAGCGCAGACCGCTCCCCAACGTCCACCGCCCCGGCCGCGGCGGCCGGCGCGACACGCCGCGCAGGGGTCGTGGCGTGCGCGTCAAGCGGCCCGGCGAGGTCGCCGCTGGCGGCAACACGGTGCGCCGCCCGCGCCGGATCGTCGCTCGCGTCGTCGCGGTCGTCGCGGTGCTGCTCGCCGTCGCGGTCGTCTGGTTCGCGATCTCGCTTTACCAGCCGTTCGGCGGCGGTGACGGCAGCGGCAATGTCACGGTGAGAATCCCGAACGGCTCGACCGCGGGTGAAATCGGTGACCTGCTTGCCGCCAGAGGCGTGGTCAGCTCAGGCTTCTTCTTCAGACTGCGCGCGTCACTGTCAGGCGAGCGCGCCGACCTCAAGTCGGGCACGTTCAGACTCAGAAGAGACATGAGCTACGCCTCGGCGATCGACGCGCTGACGAGAGTCGCGCCCCCGCCGCCGACGGTCACCGTCGCGGTCCCGGAGGGCCGCAGCCGCGTGGAGACGCGGGAGATCGCCAGAAGCGACGGCCTCAGAGGCAACTACGTCGTCGCCTCGCGCAGATCGCCCGATCTCAACCCACGCAGATACGGCGCGCCCAGAGGCGCCACGCTGGAGGGCTTCCTCTTCCCGGCGACCTACCAAATTCGCAAGGGCGGCTCGGCCACCGACCTCGTCACACAGCAATTGAGAGCGTTCAAGCAGAACTTCTCCAGAGTCAACCTCAGCTACGCGAGAAGCAAGCACCTGACTGCCTTCGACGTGTTGACGATCGCCTCGATGGTCGAGCGCGAGGTGAGCGTGCCGAGAGAGCGCCCGCTCGTTGCCGCGGTGATCTACAACCGCCTCAGAGACGGGATGAACCTCGGCATCGACGCGACGCTGCGCTTTGAGCAGAACGACTGGGTCAACCCGCTGACCGAGTCGGCGCTGGAAAGAGACACGCCCTACAACACGCGTCTCAACCCCGGCCTGCCGCCCGGCCCGATCGGCAGCCCTGGCCTCGCGTCGATTCAGGCAGCGGCCCACCCGGCCAGAAGCGATGTCCTCTACTACGTCGTGAAGCCGGGCGCCTGCGGCGAGCACTCGTTCTCGTCGACCGACGCCCAGTTCGAAGCCGACGTGGCGAAGTACAACAGCGCCCGCGCCGCCGCCGGAGGCAAGTCGCCGGAGAGATGTTGATCTCGCAATGACGCTCTGCGGCGTGCTCGGCTGGCCGGTGCGTCATAGCCGCTCGCCGGCGATGCATGAGTCCGGGTACGACGCGCTCGGCCTCGACGGCTGGCGCTACCAGCTGCTGCCGGTCCCGCCGGAGCTGTTCGAGGAGACGGTCCGCGCGTTGCCCGGCGCGGGCTTCCTTGGCGCGAACGTGACGATCCCGCATAAGGAAGCGGCGCTCGCGCTCGCCGACGACGCGACCGCGGCGGCCCGCGCGATCGGCGCCGCCAACACGCTTACGTTCGCCGACGGCCGGATCCACGCCGACAACACCGACGCCCCCGGCATGGTCGACGCGCTCCCACTCGACCCGGCCGGCGCGAGCGCCGTCGTGCTCGGCGCCGGCGGCACCGCCCGCTCGGCCGTCTGGGCGCTGCTGAACGCCGGCGCGGCCGACGTCGCCGTCTGGAACCGCACGCCCGAACGAGCACGCGCGCTGACCGACGAGCTCGGCGGCCGCGTCATCGAGCGCCCGCACGCGGCCGACATCCTCGTCAACACGACGGCAGTCGGCCTCGAGGCGGGCGGCGCCCAGCTCGACCAGCTGCCGCTCACCCGCGATGACGTCAGCAACTACCGCTGCGTCGTCGACTTCGTCTACGCCGCCCGCGCGACCGACTTGATCGCAACGGCCCGCTCAGCCGGCATCTCCACGGTCGACGGCCCCGAGCTGCTCGTCCGCCAAGGCGCGCGCAGCTTCACCGCCTGGACCGGCCACCCCGCCCCGCTCGACGCGTTCCGCAGAGCGGCGGGCGCGCTGGGCTGAGCCGGCGGCCTTCGCTCGGCGCGGCCGGCGGCCTCGGCGCCGCACCTACCCCGCCGCGCGACCCGAGCCCGGGGACTCTGCCTGGGCGCCTGGGGGCGCTATCGCGGGGGCGAGGGCGCGCTCGGCTTCGTCGAGGGCCCTTTCGGCAACCGCGATCTCGGCGATGACACGGTCGCGCTCGGAGCGGTCGGCGGACTGCTCGGCGAGGCGGGCATGGAGACGGTCGAGGCGAGCGCGGAGGTTCGCGGGGGCATCGAGGTCGAGCTCGTATGTGCCGGAGTGAGC
>DASYEC010000105.1:0-58843 GCA_036499225.1 Conexibacter sp. | reverse complement strand
CTGTGCGGATCGGCCCGGCGCAGGCGCGCGACTCCTACCTCTCGATCCCCGCGCTGCTTGACGCTGCCGCGGCGACCGGGGCACGCGCCGTCCACCCCGGCTACGGCTTTCTCGCCGAGAGCGCCGCCTTTGCGCGCGCGGTAACGGACGCCGGCCTGACCTGGATCGGCCCGCCGCCCGAGGCAATCGAGCTGATGGGCGACAAGGCGCGCGCCAAGCGGCTCGCGGGCGAGGCCGGCGTGCCCGTCGTCCCGGGGATCGACGGCGACGACCTGGGCCTCGCCGAGATCGAGGCGTTCTGCGCACAGCACGGCTTCCCGATCGTCGTGAAGGCGGTCGCCGGCGGCGGCGGGAAGGGAATGCGCGTTGTGCGCGCGGCGTCCGAGCTGGAGGGCGCGCTCGCCGCCGCGCGGCGCGAGGCAGCGGCCGCGTTCGGTGACGATCGCATGCTGGTCGAGCGCTATCTCGAGCGCCCGCGCCACATCGAGATCCAGGTGCTCGCCGACGCGTACGGCGGGGTTGTTCACCTCGGCGAGCGCGAGTGCTCGTTGCAGCGCCGTCACCAGAAAGTCGTCGAGGAGTCACCGTCACCGATCGTCGATGAGGCGTGGCGTGCGCGGATGGGCGAGGCCGCTGTGTCACTCACGCGCGCATGCGGTTACGCCGGAGTGGGAACGGTCGAGCTGATCGTGCCGGGCAGGGGTGCGAGCACTGCCCGCGGCGGAGGCGTGACGGGTCACGCCGACGCCGCGGGCGAGTTCTTCTTTCTGGAGATGAACACGCGGCTGCAGGTCGAGCACCCCGTCACCGAGCTTGTCTACGGGATCGACCTCGTCGAGCAGCAGCTGCGCGTCGCGGCCGGCGAGCCGCTGGGAGTCGCGCAGGACCAGCTGATGCCGCGCGGCCATGCGATCGAGGCGCGCCTCTACGCCGAGGACCCGGCCGCCGGCTTCCTCCCGTCGACCGGCGTCGTGCGCCGCTGGCGCGAGCCGCGCGGCCCCGGCGTGCGGGTCGACGGCGCGCTCGCCGAAGGCCTCGCCGTGCAGACCCACTACGACCCGATGCTGGCGAAGGTGATCGCCCACGGCCCCGATCGCGCCGCCGCGCTCGCGCGTCTCGAGCGCGCGCTCGCCGAGACCGAGCTGCTCGGCGTTGCCACCAACGCCCCGTTCACTCGCGCGTTGATCGGGCGAGAGGACGTGCGGGCGGGAGCGATCGACACGGGGCTGCTGGAGCGGGTGCTGGCGGAGGAGGCGACTGCGCCTGACGCCGCGAGCGTCGCCGGGGCTGCGTCGCCGCCGTCCGCCGCGCTGGGCCTCGCGCGCCCCGACGACCTTCTGCCCGCGGCCGCGCTCGCGCTCGCGCTGCTCGACGCCGAAGCGCTCGCGGCGCGCACGTCGATCCCGCTCGGCTGGCACTCGCACGGTGCCGCCGGCGTGTGGCGGCGAGGCGTGGAGGCCGCGGGCGAGCACGTCGAGCTGGCGGTCACGGGCAAGCTGGTGCGCGTCGGCGAGACGACGTGGCAGGGGACAGCGCGACGGGCCGACCACGGCACGATCGAGATGGAGCTCGCGCTGGGCGACCCGCACGAGGCGTCGGAGCCCGCCCCCGAAGGCCGACCGCTCGCGCGCCGCTATGCAATCGCCACCGACCCCGCCGACGGCCGCCTCTGGATCGGGCGGGACGGGTATCAGATGGAGGTTGCGCCGGCGCGGGCGGGCGGCGGGGAGCTCGGCGCGGCCGGTGAGTCGCTCGCGGCGCCGATGCCCGGGACGATTCTGCTGGTCCACGTCGCGGACGGTGACGCGGTGAGAGAAGGCGACGTGCTCGTGGTGATGGAGTCGATGAAGATGGAGCTGTCGGTGACCGCCCCGTATGACGGTGTCGTCGACGGCCTCACGGTGAGACCGGGTGACAAGGTCGCGTTGAGAGAGACGCTGTTGGAGGTGCACGCGGCCGGCGATGCCCAGAGCGCCGCGGCCGACCCAAGCCGCGCGCCGAGCGAGCCGCGCGTGGGGGCGGCGCGATGAGCAACCGCGACGAGCACCTCTCCTTGATCGCCGATCTCGAGTCCCGCCTGGAGCGCGTGTGCCGAGGCGGCGGCGCGAAGGCGATGGAGCGGCATATCGCGCGCGGCAAGCTGCCGGCGCGGGAGCGTGTTGAGCGGTTGTGCGACCCCGGCGCGCCGTTCCTGGAGCTCGCGCCGCTCGCGGCTGAGGGGCTGTACGACGGGGCGGCTCCGAGCGCGGGGGTCGTTGCCGGCATTGGGATCGTTCACGGCCGTCACTGCATGATCGTCGCCAACGACGCGACGGTGAAGGGCGGAACCTATTACCCGCTCACGGTGAAGAAGCACCTGCGCGCGCAGGAGGTCGCGCTCGAGAACCGGCTGCCGTGCATCTACCTCGTCGACTCCGGCGGCGCCTTCCTGCCGATGCAGGACGAGGTCTTCCCCGACCGCGATCACTTCGGGCGCATCTTCTTCAACCAGGCGAACATGTCGAAGCTCGCGATCCCGCAGATCAGCGCGGTGATGGGGTCGTGCACGGCCGGCGGCGCGTATGTCCCGGCGATGAGCGACGAGACGGTGATCGTCCGCAACCAGGGCACGATCTTCCTCGGCGGCCCGCCGCTCGTGAAGGCGGCGACCGGCGAGGAGGTGACCGCCGAGGAGCTGGGCGGCGGGGATGTGCACGCCCGTACATCCGGCGTCGTCGACCACCTTGCCGCTGACGACCACGACGCGCTCCAGCGGCTCCGTGACATCGTCGCGACGCTGCCCGCGCCGCAGGCCGCCCCGTGGGAGCGGGTGGCGCCACGCCCGCCTGCCCACACGGACGACCCCGACGGGCTGCTCGACGTCGTGCCGCTCGACGCGCGCACGCCGTACGACATCCGCGAGGCGTTACGGCGGGTCGTCGACGGCGGCGAGCTGCGTGAGTTCAAGGAGCTCTACGGCACGACGCTCGTCTGCGCCTTCGCCCACGTCGACGGTCACCCGGTCGGCATCCTCGCCAACAACGGGATCCTCTTCAGCGAGTCCTCGCTCAAGGGCGCGCACTTCATCGAGCTGTGCGACCGCCGCGGGATCCCGATGCTGTTCGTTCAGAACGTCACCGGCTTCATGGTCGGGCGCGATTACGAGGCCGGCGGGATCGCAAAGGACGGCGCCAAGCTCGTCACCGCAGTCGCGTGCGCACGCGTTCCCAAGTTGACGGTCGTCGTCGGCGGCTCCTACGGCGCCGGCAATTACGGCATGTGCGGCCGCGCCTACTCACCACGCTTCATGTGGATGTGGCCCAACGCCCGCATCTCGGTGATGGGCGGCGAGCAGGCCGGCGCGGTGATGACCGAGGTCGGCCAGCCCGAGGTCGGCGCTCAGCTGCGCGAGCAGTACGAGCGCCAGGGCAATCCGATCTACGCGACCGCCCGCCTGTGGGACGACGGCGTGATCGACCCGCGGCAGACCCGCAACGTGCTCGCCGCCGCCCTTGCGGCCTGCGCGAACGCTCCGCTGCAGCCGCTCGGCTACGGCGTTTTCCGCATGTGACAGACCGGCCAGCGGCACGTTGTCGTGCAGTGCTCCGCGGCCGCATTGCGGGCCGCTCGGCTCCCGCCGCCGCATGACCCCGATGAGCGCTACCAACGCACGGCGCGCCCGTGCCTCGATCCTTGCCCTGGCACTTGTCGGCGGCTCGATCACGCTTGCGTCGGGCGCGGCGTGCGCCAGCCCCGACGCTGCGACGGGCGGCGCCACCGCGCCCACAAGCAGCGGCGGCGCCGCGGCAATCGCGCCTTAACAGGTCAGTGCGCCATCACCGGCTCCGCGCTCGCGTCCGCCACGCGGACGCCGCTTCTCATCAGGAAGCCGACTGCCACCGCGCCGACGGCGAAGATCCCGGCCGCCCACCAGAACGCGACGGTGTAGCCGTGAACAGCGGCCGCTGACGCTGACTGCGCGCCGTGCGTCGCGACGTAGCTGCCGACCGCGCTCGCCGAGAGGGTGCTCAGCAGCGCGGTGCCGACCGAGCCGCCGACCTGCTGCATCGTGTTGACGAGGGCCGAGGCGACGCCCGCATCGTGCGGGGCAACGCCGAAGGTCGCGGTCGCCATCGCCGGGGCGAAGACGAGGCCGAGGCCGACGCCCATCACCAGCAGCGCCGGCAGGATGTCCGGCGCGTAGGTCGAGGAGGTGTCGAGCTGCGCGAGGTAGGCCATCCCGATCGCCGCCAGCCCCATGCCTATCGTCACGAGCGGCCGGTGGCCGAAGCGCGGCATCAGTCTCGCGGTCGCCATCGTCGCTGAGACGATGATCGCGAAGCTGAGCGGCAGGAACGCGAGGCCGCTGCCGATCGGCGAGAAGCCAAGGTTCTGCTGCAGGTAGTACGTGAGGAAGAGGAAGACGCCGAACATGCCCGTGCCGGTCACGCCGATCGCGAGGTAGGAGCCGCCGCGGTCGCGGTCCTTGATCACGCGCAGCGGCAGCAGCGGGTTTGCGGTCCGCGACTGCAGCACGACGAAGACGCTCAGCAGCACGACCGCTGCGGCGAGGAAGCCGATCGTCACGCCGGCGCCCCAGCCGTCGGTCTCGGCCTTCGTCAGGCCGAAGACGAGCGCGAACAGCCCTGCGCCTGAGGTGACGGTGCCGAGCAGGTCGACGCGCGGCCGGTCGGGACGCGCTGGGTCATGCAGCAGCGACAGCGAGGCGAACGCGGCCGGCACCGCGAAGAGGAGGTTGACGTAGAGGCACCAGCGCCACGACAGCCACTGCGTCAGCATGCCGCCGAGCAGCAGCCCGAGCGCAGCGCCGGAGCCGGCGATCGCGCCGAAGATGCCGAACGCTCTGGCGCGCTCCCCGGGATCGAGGAAGGTCGTCGTCAGCAATGACAGCGCGGCCGGCGCGAGCAGCGCGCCGAAGCCGCCTTGCAACGCCCGCGCGGCGACGAGCATGCCGAAGCTCTGCGCGGCGCCGCCCGCGGCCGACGCTATCGCGAAGCCGAGCAGGCCGGCGACGAAGACGCGCTTGCGGCCGAACAGGTCGCCGATCCGGCCGCCGATCAGCAGCAGCGAGCCGAAGCTGAGCGCGTACGCGGTGACGACCCATTGACGGCTGTCGTTGGAGAAGCCAAGCGCTCTCTGCGCGGAGGGGAGCGCGATGTTCACGATCGTCGCGTCGAGCACGACCATCAGCTGGGCGATGCCGATCAACGCGAGGATCAGCCAGCGCCTCGCGTGCTGCGGATTCTCCACAACGGTGGGAGAGGAGGAGGACATGGGAGGCCCTTTCATCGAGCGCCGGGAGAGGGCCGGCGAGCGAAACGGAGGTAGGTACTCAACTTCTGTCAGCGAGCGTAGCAAGAAACGGAGCCCGTGTCTCCATTTCGCTACGATCGTTGTATGACAAACGCTCGCGACATCGACGCCGACCCGCCCCTGCGGCGCGACGCTGAGCGCAACCGTCGCCTCATCCTCGACGCGGCGGCAAGCGCCTTCGCCGAGCGCGGGCTGGGCGTGACGATGGACGAGATCGCGCAGCACGCCGGCGTGGGCGTCGGCACCGTCTACCGCCGTTTTCCCAACAAGGAAGACCTGATCGACGCGCTCTTCGTCGACCGCCTCGACGAGGTGACGCAGGCAGCCGACGAAGGCCTCGCGCACGAGGACCCGTGGGACGGCCTCGTCTGGTTCCTCGAGCGGTCGCTCCAGCTGCAGGCCCAGAACCAGGGCCTCAAGGAGCTGGTGTCGGGCACGTCGCACGGCCGTGAGCGCGTGACCGTCGCCCGCGAGCGGCTGGTGCAGAAGGTGCGGGAGCTGGTCGACCACGCCCGCGCCGCCGGAACGCTGCGCGAGGACTTCGACGCGTTCGACACGCCGGTCCTGCAGACGATGCTCGGCAGCGTCCTCGACTTCTCCCACGACGTCTCGCCGGAGCTGTGGCGCCGCTTCTTCGCGATCGTGCTCGACGGCCTGCGCGCCCGCCGCGACGCCCCCACCCCGCTCCCCGCCGCCGCGCTCGACGAGCACCAGCTCGACCGCGCGATGGCTGCCTGGAAGTCCCCGCGGCGGTAGCCGGGCGCGACGGGCCGCGCCGGGCCGCGCCCGCCCGGGGCCGGCGCGGCTGCGACGGCCGCGGCGCGCGGCAGCCGCGGCGCGCGACGGTCCCTACCCCTGCGTCGCTCCCGCGAGGATGTCAGGCGCGGCCGTGCGCACCTCGTCGGCGAGCTCGTCGTCGGGTTGCTCCTGCGAGCGGCGCTCGGCCTCGACGCGAGCGCGGTAGGTGTCGACCTCTCTGCTGATGTCCGCTCTGCTCCAGCCGAGCACCTCTCCCATCAGCTCAGCGGCGCGCGGGGCGGAGTCGACGCCGCGGTGGAAGGTCTCGATCGAGATCCGCGTGCGGCGGGCGAGCACGTCGTCGAGGTGACGGGCGCCCTCGTGCGAGGCGGCGTGGAGCACCTCGACCTCGAGGTAGTCGTCAGCGCCCGGCAGCGGCGCGGCCAGCTCCGGCCGCTCGGCGAGGATGTCGAGCAGCTCGTCGATCCGGGAGCCGAAGCGGTTGAGCAGGTGCTCGATCCGCTCGCGGTGCAGGCCGCTCTCGCGCGCGATCTCGTGGCGCCGGTTCCACATCACGTGGTAGCCGTCGGCGCCGAGCAGCGGCGTCTGGTGCGTCGAGGAGGGCGGCACGTGGCGGTCCAGCCCGCGCGCGGCGACATCGATCGCGTCCTTGCCCATCAAGCGCGCGGTCGTCATCTTGCCGCCTGCCGTGGCGACCATCCCCGGCACCGGGATCGCGACCATGTGCTCGCGGCTGAGCTTGCTGGTCGACTCCGACTCGCCGGCGAGCAGCGGCCGCAGCCCGGCGTAAACGCCCTCGACGTCCTCGTACGTCAGCGGATGCGACAGCGCCCTGTTCGCATGCTCGAGCACGTAGTCGATGTCAGTCCGGCTCGCCGCCGGATGAGCCTTGCTCAGCTCCCAGTCGGTGTCGGTCGTGCCGACTATCCAGTGGCGGCCCCACGGGATCACGAACAGGACGCTCTTCTCGGTTCTGAGGATCAGGCCGGTGTCGAGCTGGATCCTGTCTCTCGGCACGACGAGGTGGATCCCCTTCGAGGCGCGCACGCGGAACTTGCCGCGCTCGCCGACGAGGTGCTGGATGTCGTCGGTCCAGACGCCGGTCGAGTTGACGACCTGCTGGGCGCGCACGTCGATCTCTCTGCCGGTCGCGACGTCGCGAACTCTCACGCCGGTGACGCGCTCGCCCTCGCGCAGGAAGCCGATCACCGGCGCGTTGTTGACGACCGCGGCGCCGAACTGCGCGGCGGTGCGCGCGACCGTCAGGGTCATGCGGGCGTCGTCGACTCTCGCGTCGTAGTACTGGATCCCGCCTATCAGCGAGTCGGGCTTGAGGCCGGGCGCGATCCGCAGCGCGCCGGTTCTCGTCAGATGTCTGTGTCTCGGCACGCCGTCGTGGCCGGCCATCTCGTCGTAGAGGACCATCCCCGAGCCGACGTAGGCACGCTCCCAGACGCGGTCGTGCAGCGGGTAGAGGAACGGGACCGGCTTGACGAGGTGCGGCGCGAGCGTGTTGAGCAGCAGTCTGCGCTCGGCGAGCGCCTCCCGCACGAGTCTGAACTCGAGCTGTTCGAGGTAGCGCAGGCCGCCGTGGATCAGCTTGCTCGTGCGGCTCGACGTGCCGGCGGCGAAGTCGCGCGCCTCGACGAGCGCGACCGACAAGCCGCGCGAGGCGGCGTCAAAGGCCGCGTTGACACCGACGACGCCGCCGCCGATGACGACGACCTCGAACATCTCGTTCGCCATCCGCTCAAGCGCGGCGTCACGCTGCTGGGGGTTGAGGATGCTCGTGTCAATCACTGGCGCCTCGGTTCGGTGCGTTTGCTGCAGTCCGGTCCTCTCTCACGGTACCCACGTGCGCACAGGCGCTCACACGGGCGACGCATCGCCTACCGGCTTCGAACCGCTGGGAGCGACCGTTGGGAGCACGGCGCAGCGGCCGCGCTCCCAGCTTGCTCAGGCCCGCTCGAGCACGACGATCGGGATCTCCCGATCGGTCTTCTTCTGGTACTCGTCGTAGTCAGGCCACGTCGCCGTCATCGTCTTCCACATCGCCGGCTTCTCTTCGGACGTCGCGGTGCGCGCGCGGGCGGTGTAGCGGTCGCCCGCGATCTGCACGCCGACCTCGGCGTCCTCGCTCAGGTTGAGGTACCACGCCGGCGGCTTGGGAGCGCCGCCTCTGGAGGCGACGATCAAGACGTCGTCACCGTGACGCTGATAGATCAGCGGCGTTCTGCGCGGCTCTCCCGACGTCCGGCCCTTCGTCGTGAGGATCAGCGTCGTCGTTCCCTGCCACTCATGACCTTCGGTGCCGTCGGTCGCCTCATAGCGATCGACATGCTCCTTGCCAAAAAGCATTCTGCGTTCTCCATTGTCGGTGGGGGTACTAACTGTTCTACCTCATCACGCACGAGCCTCGATCGCGACCGTGCGTGATCTCGCTGCCCTTGCAAGACGGCGACGCGCCAACTCTGCTGCGTCAGCGCTCCGCTATCCCGCCGCCCACGCCTCTGCGAGCAGTCTGCGGACGCGTTTGGAGGAGACCTGGCCTCTGACGCCGAGCGGCTGGGCGAAGTGGCTCATGCGCAGCTCCTCCAGCAGCCACTGGACCTCGAACATCGCCGACGGGAGCGGGCGGCCGGGGGGCCAGGAGTCGCGGCGGGCTTGGACCGCGTCCTCGAGCTCGTGGACGGCCTTCATGCGGTCGGCGTCGGCGGCGCGGTGGTCGGGCAGACGGTCGAGGCGGTAGAGCGCGCCGCGCAGGTAGCGCTCGACGTCGGGCAGGCGCGCGACGCCCGTTGCTGAGACGAAGCCCGGGTAGACGAGCCGGCCGGCCTGGCGGGCCATGTCGAGGCGGACCGCTTCGAACTGCCCGCCGAGCAGCGAGCCGACGCGGTCCATCACCTCGCCGCGCAGCAGCAGGATCTCTGCGGACTGCTCGACGACCACCAGCGCGCGGTCGCTGATGTTGCCGGCGACGTGGTCGCGCAGCCGCTGGAAAGCGGTGGCGTCCCATGCCGGGCCGCCGGCCTCAGCGATCAGCGCGTCAACCGTGGCGTTGACGGCGTCGTCGATCACCGCGCTCGCGCTCCCGTGCGGGGCGGTTGCCAGCGCCAGCGCGGCGCGCGAGCCGAGCCGCTTCTGGACGCTTCTGACGGTCGCGGTCGGGACCGACAACAGCACCAGCCGCCGCGTGCCGGCATGCATCGCCCCCGCCTGCTGCGCCGGCGTGTCCATCACTCTGACGCCGACCGTCGCGCCTTCGTCGACCAGCGCCGGATAGGCCTTTGCGATTCCGCCGCTGCCCGGCAGCTCGACGCTGCGCGGCAGCGTCCCGATCGTCCATGCGGTCATCCCATGTCTCTCCAGCGAGGAGCCCGCCGATCTCGTCAGCTCCCTCTGCAGCTGCGGCCGGACCCTCGCGCGCAGCGCTTCGAGGTCGTCGCCCTCGGCGATAACGCGCCCGTCGGGATCCTCGATCTGGAAGCGCATTCTCAGCCATGCCGGCAGGCGCGAGCGGTCGAAGTCGCCCGGTGAGACGCGCACGCCGCGCAGCCGGCCCAGCGCGGCCGCGAGCGCGTCGAGCAGCGCTCCGCTGGCGACGTCTTCGGGCGTCAGCGCGGCGAGCACCTCCGCCGCGACATCGGGCACCGGCACGAGCGGCCGCCGCAGCTCCTTGGGCAGCGAGCGGATCAGGGTCGTGATCAGCTCCAGCCGGAAGGCCGGCACGAGCCAGTCGAAGCCGCGCTCCCTGAGGCCGGCAAGCGCCGCGAGCGGGACGTGCGCGGTGACGCCGTCATGCTCGGCGCCCGGCTCGAAGTGGTAGGTCAGCGGCAGCTCCAGCGTTCCCTGCCGCCAGGCCTCGGGCCGCGCCCGCTCGTCGAGCGCGCCGGCCGCCGCGTCGGCGTCGATCAGCAGCTCGCGTGTGAACGTCAGCAGTCTCGGCTCGCTGCGGCGGGCTTGCTTCCACCATCTGTCGAAGTGGGCGCCTGAGACGACGTTGGTTGGGACCCGCGCGTCGTAGAAGGCGTAGAGCGCGTCCTCGCCGACGATGATGTCGCGGCGCCGCGCTCTGTGCTCGAGCTCCTCGAGCGACTCGAGCAGCTCGCGGTTGTCATGGAAGAAATGATGGCGCGTCTGCCAGTCGCCCTCCACCAGGGCGCGGCGGATGAACAGCTCGCGCGCGTAGACCGGGTCGATCCGCGCGTAGGAGACGGTGCGCCCCGCGACGATCGGCAGGCCATAGAGCGTCACGCGCTCGGTCGCGACGACCTCGGCCCGCCGCTTCTCCCAGCGCGGCTCGGAGTGGGTCCGTCTGACGAGGTGCTCGGCGAGCGGCTCGACCCACTCGGGGTCGACGCTCGACACAACCCGGCCCCACAGCCGCGAGGTCTCGACCAGCTCGGCGGCCATCACCCACGGCGGCGCTCTGCGCGCTTGCGAGGAGCCGGGGAAGATCATGAACCTCGCACCGCGCGCGCCGAGGTACTCACCCCGTCTTCTCGCGCTCGTCTCCTTCACCCCGACGTGTGAGAGCAGGCCCGACAGCAGCGCTTTGTGGATCTCCGGCGTGGCCGCCGGCTGCTGGTTGAGCGTCACGCCGACGCCTCTTGCGGCCTCGCGCAATTGACCGGCAAGGTCCTGCCACTCGCGCACGCGGAGGTAGTGAAGGAACTCTCTCTTCAGCCGCTTGCGGAACTGTGAATTCGACAGCGCGCGCTGCTGATCGCGGACATATCTCCACACGTTGAGCAGCACGGTGAAGTCGGAGTGGTCGTCTCTGAAGCGGGCGTGCGACTGGTCGGCCTGCGCCTGGAGCTCTGAGGGGCGCTCGCGCGGGTCCTGAATCGACAGCGCCGCCGCGATGACGATCACCTCGGAAGCGCAGCCGAGCCTGTCAGCTTCGAGCACCATGCGGCCCAGGCGCGGGTCGACCGGCAGCTGCGCGAGCTTGCGCCCGAGCGTCGTCAGCGTCGAGCCGTCAAGCGCGCCCAGCTCCTGCAAGAGCAGCACGCCGTCGCGCACCTGGCGTCTGTCCGGCGGGTCGAGGAAGGGGAACTCCTCGATCGCGCCGAGGCCAAGCGCGGCCATCTGCAGGATCACCGAGGCGAGGTTCGTGCGCAGGATCTCCGGGTCGGTGAAGCGCGCCCGCGCCTCGAACTGCTCCTCGGAGTAGAGGCGGATGCAGATGCCGTCGGAGGTGCGGCCGGAGCGGCCCTTGCGCTGGTCGGCGGAGGCCTGCGAGATCGCCTCGATCGGCAGCCGCTGCACCTTCAGCCGCGAGCTGTAGCGGGAGATGCGGGCTCTGCCGGGGTCGACGACGTATCTGATCCCGGGAACGGTCAGCGAGGTCTCGGCGACGTTGGTCGCCAGCACGACGCGCGGCTTGGGGCCGGGTCTGAAGACGCGCTGCTGCTCGGCGGTGGCCAGGCGCGCGTAGAGCGGGAGGATGTCGAGCCGCTCGCCGAAGCGGCCGGCGAGCGCGTCGGCGGTGTCGCGGATCTCGCGCTCGCCGGAGAGGAAGACGAGCACGTCGCCGTGGTGGGTGGGGTCTGTCTCGATCAGCTCCTGGACGGCGTCGCCGATCGCGTCGACCTGGTCGCGGTCGTCAGGCTGGGGCGCTCTCGATCTCGTCCCGCTGTTTGTCCCTCTGCCGCGGCCTGTGCTGTTGGCTCGCCCGGCGGCGCCTCTTGTGTCGCTCGGCTCGTCCTCGCCGTCGTCCTCTTCCACGTCGTCGTTGACGAGCGGGCGGTAGCGAACCTCGACCGGGTAGGTGCGGCCGGAGACCTCGACGATCGGCGCGTCGTCGAAGTGCGCGGAGAAGCGCTGCGGGTCGATCGTCGCCGAGGTGATGATCAGCTTCAGCTCGGGCCGCTGGGGCAGGATCCGCTTGATGCAGCCGAGCAGGAAGTCGATGTTCAGGCTGCGCTCGTGCGCCTCGTCGACGATGATCGTGTCGTAGCGGCGCAGCAGCGGGTCGCGCTGGATCTGCGCCAGAAGCAGGCCGTCGGTGACGAGCCGAACGAGGGTTTCCTCACTCGTGCGGTCGTTGAAGCGCACGGCGTAGCCGACCGCGTCGCCAAGCGGGACGTTCAACTCGTCCGCGATCCGCTCCGCGACCGTGCGGGCCGCCAGCCGCCGCGGCTGCGTGTGTGCGATCGCGCCGCGGACCCCGCGTCCCAGCTCGAGGCAGATCTTCGGCAGCTGCGTGGTCTTGCCCGAGCCGGTCTCGCCCGCGACGACGACGACCTGGTTGTCGCGGATCGCCGCCAGCAGGTCGTCCTTGCGCGCGCTGACCGGCAGCTGCGGCGGATAGGTGATCGCCGGCACCGCGGCCCGCCGCCGCGCGACCCTCTCCTCCGACTGCGCGACGTCAGCGGCGATCTTCGCCAGCTCCCGCCCGCGCGCCTCATCCTCCTCGATCCCGCCCAGCCGGGCGAAGCGCCGCTCGATGCGGTGCTCGTCGCGGATCGTCAGCGCGCTCAGACGCGCGCGCAGCTCGTCAAGCGGCGCCTGGGGCAGGGACTGCGAGGACACCTGTTCAGGATAGGGCGGGTGGCAGGCCGGGAGAGATCCGAGCGGAGCGAAGGATTGCTACCGCTGGAGCACAGCAGTCCTTCGGTGCTCGCTGACCGCCGCCGCTGGGGCGGGCCGCCGTCCTACGAGGAGGCCTCGCCCGGCGCGATCGGCCACTCTTCGAAGGAGCGGACGTGGCCGTCGGGGGTGAAGGCGATCACCCAGAGGTTGCGGAAGCGCGTGTTGCGCGGGGCGTCGTAGATGACGTCAGTGCGGACGATCGCGGTGTCGCCGTCGACCGCGACTGGGGTGCTGGTAAACGTGAACGCCTCGTCGGGGCTCTGGCGCTCCTTGGCCCAGAAGGCGGCGATCGCGTCGAGGCCGCGATGCGGCTCTTCCCACGGGCCCGGGGTGTAGATCGCGTCGGCGGTGAAGAGCTCGGCGAGCGGCTCGGTGCCGGCGGTCCGCCAGGCGCGCTCGTAGGCGGCGACCCACTCGCTGGCGCGCTCGCGCGTGGCGATGCCGGGCGGGCCAGCGAGCTGCATCTGGTGCACCGTCAGCTCGTCGATCTCGAGCCGCTTCACCTTCGCGCTCCGGATCACCAGGCGGCCGACTGCCGCGCGCCCGACGGCCAACTGGCCAATCGCGGCGTTGCCGACCGCCGCGGCGCCGGTCGCGACGGCCCCGAGCGCGGTCATCCCGCGGGCGGCCAGCCCTGTTGCGGTCGCTCTGGTGGCGAGGAATGACGAACGGCGAAGATCAGGAAATCTGGGCATCGTTCGCAGAACGTACCCACACGAGCGAAGGGCTAGACCCGTCCGTTTGCTCGCGGCGTTGTTGCGCAGCTAGACCCGCCCGTTCGCTCGCGGCGTCGTCGCGCAGCTAGACCCGTCCGTTCGCTCGCAGCGTCGTGAGCGCGCGGACGGTCGCGATGCCGCGCCATTCGAGCGTGCCCGCCGGTGAGGAGGAGGGGAAGTCGACCGTCCACCCGCCGTCGTCGTGCTGCTCGTCGGCGAGCGCGTCGAGGTCGCGGACGATCACGTCCTCCGCGACGAGCTCCCGCAACGGCCGGCCCGGCAGCGGCGAGATCTCGAGCGGGCGCAGCTTCTCCCCCTCGACGCCGCCCTCGACCGGCAGCTCGCCCGACAGCGGCACGAACGACGCCAGGCGCTCGAGCTGCGCGGCGGCCGCGGGCACGCGGTCATGTGCGGCGTCGAGCAGCCACAGCACGTAACGAAACTCGTATGCCGGCCCGCGCTGCTCCAGCTTCGCGACGGCGTCGAGGCAGTAGACGGTCGCGCGCGCCAGCCAAGGATGGCCCGCGACCGCCGGGTCGTGTTCGGCGAGGCGATGCGCCGCGCCGCAGATCGCGCTCGTGATGTGCAGCGAGGAGACGGTCGGGTCAGCGCCAGCCCACCACGGCGCGCTGCCGGGCGCGTCGGCGCCGGGGAGCGAGAACGGCAGGCCGCCGTCGTCGAGCGTGACGGCGCCGAGCCAGTCGCAGAGCGCCGCTGCCATCGCGCCGCCGGCGGGCGCCGCGCCGCCCGCCTGTGCCGCGCCGCCGGCGGGCGCCGCGCCCGTGCCCGGCACCGCGCCGCCTGCCTGTGCCGCGCCGCCTGGCTGCGCCGCGCCGCCTGGCTGCGCCGCGCCGCCTGCCTGTGCCGCGCCGCCGGTGCCAGCGGGCCCGCCCACATCCGCCGCGCCGTGCGCAGCCGCTCGGGCGGCGACCTCCATCAGCTCGAACGCATGGAGCGCGCCGACCGGCTGGCTGCTTGGGGCGCGGAGGTCGGGCTCAAGCGCCCATCCGAAGCCGCCGTCCGGGTTGCGATGGGCGCACAACGCGGTGAGCAGCGCGTCGTCAGCCTCCGG
Organism: Conexibacter sp.; assembly: GCA_036499225.1. GTDB lineage: Bacteria > Actinomycetota > Thermoleophilia > Solirubrobacterales > Solirubrobacteraceae > Conexibacter. Next base: position 44,386 of record DASYEC010000105.1, on the reverse strand, counting down.
GCCGCTGCCGAGCACGACGTCGAGGTGGCGCCGGTCCAGCAGGCGCGCGTGTGTGGCCATGAAGTCGAGTGCGCCGGAGAGATCGGTCATCTCTCGATCCTCCCCACTTGGGCTGCTGCGCGACCGCAGCCGCGTCGCGGCGGGCGCGCGGGGCTGAGCGCTCAGCGAGCGATCTTCAGCGAGTCGAACCGGGCCGAGCTCGACCCAGTCCCGCGGCACGTCATTCCGAGCTGGATCAAGCCGCGGTTGGCGGGCGTCGTCACCCAGCTGCCGACGTTGACCCATCTGCTGCCCGACTTCAGCGCGAAGCGCACCTTCTGGCCGTCCCGGATCGTCATCCGCAACGTGCGCGGCGCGCGCGCAGCGGCACGAGCGGCGGCCGCCGGCCCGCGAACGCGCGACGACAACGCGATCGTCCGCCCGGCCCCCGCGCCCGTCGTCCCGCGCCACACGCGCACGCGTCCGGCAGAGGTCACCTCGGCCCCGATCGCCTCGCCGGCGTCCTCGGCGCCCTCAAACCCGGCGAGCCCGGCGGCGCAGGCGTGCGGCGTCACGCGCACCTGCATCGTTACGTCAACGGGCGCGACCTGGCGGGCGAGAACGGCGCCCCGCGACGACCCCCGCAGCACGATCGCGCCGTCGCGCTGTGTCACGCGCGGGCGGAGGCCCCACGGCCACTGCCACAGCAGGTCGAGCCTCGCGGCGTGCAGGTTGGGCGCCAGCGGCGCTTGCTGCTGCGCGGTGAAGCCTGGCGGCCCTTCGCCGGTGACGACCGGCAGCCCGGCGCTCCCGATCGACGGCCAGCCGTCGGCCTGCCATGTGACTGGGTCGAGCACCGTCGACCGCCGCGCGTTGGCGGGGTCGTCGCGCAGCACGGCGTGATGGAGGAACCAGCTGCCGCCGAGCAGGTCGTCGACGAGCGTTCCGTGGCCCGGGCAGCGCAGTGCCGGCGTCGAGCCGAGCGCGAGCTGCGGGTCGCGCGTGTAGGGGCCGAACAGCGACGTCGAGCGGGCGACCTCTTCGACGTAGTCACACGGCGGCTTGCAGCAGTCCCTCGCGGCGAAGAAGAGGTAGTAGACACCGTCCCTGCGCGTCACCGCCGGGCCCTCGACGACGCCTTCGTCATCGATCTGCGTCGCCAGCAGCAGCACCTCGTCGCCGACGACGGAGCGCCCGTCGGGCGTCAGCTGCTGCGCCCAGATCCCGCCGTCGCCGCCGAAGCGGCGGTAGATCAGGAACGGCGTGCCGTTCTCGTCGGTCGAGACGAACGGGTCGATCGCGCCGTCTGGCGGACAGACGAGCGGCTCGCCACTGTCGCGATATGGCCCGCCGGTCGAGGTCGCCGTCGCGACGCCGATGCACGGCAGCCCGCGGATCCCGCGAAGGCGCGCTGCGTAATAGAGCAGCTTCTGCCCGCCGAGGTCGACGAGCTCCGGCGCCCAGAACGGCGGCGCGGCCCACGCAGGCGGGTGTTGCAGCGCGCCGCCGATCGGCTTCCAGTTGACGAGGTCGGTCGATCTGTACATCGGGAAGATCGGCGCCCACGCCCGGCTCGTCACGGACAGGTAGTACGTGCTCCCGTCGCGCGCGACGGTCGGGTCGGGCTGCTGGCCGGGCAGCACCGGGTTGGTGTACTGCGCCGCCCGCGCGACTCCGCTGGCAGCGGTCAGCCCGGTTAGCGCGAGCGCGAGGACGACAGTGATGGCGACCAGGCGGCGCACGCCCCAGCAGCGTACCGGGCGCTCACGGCGCGGTCAGGTACGCGCCGCTTGGCGCGCGAGCGAGGCCGGTGCATCTGCGCAGCCCGCGCCATGCGGCGACGGCGGAATCGCGCGCCGCGCCTGACGCGTCCGGAATCGGGGCACCGTCTTGGATCGTCGCCGGGCGCCAGCGGTAGCGGTCGACGCGCCGGCCGGTGACCGTCACCAGCAGCACCCCGCTCGTGATTCTCGGCGTGCTCTTCGCGTAGAAGGCGAGGTTGCCGAGGCCGTAGTCGACGAGCGTGCGGCTCTCGTAGCCTGCGCCGAGCAGCACGTGCGCGTGCGAGCCGATCACGACGTCCGCGCCAGCCTGTGACAGCAGTCTCGCGAGCGGCGGCTGGCTCGTGTTCGGGCATTGGCTCAGCTCGGTTCCCCAGTGCAGGAAGACGATCACGGTGTCGGCGACCTTGCGGGCGTCGCGGACCTCCCTGACGAGGCCGCCGAGGTCGCGCGCGGTCGCCATCCCGGCCTGGTCGTCCTGCGCCATCCAGGCGCTCGCAAGGTTGTCGTCGACGACCTGCGTCGCGGCGATGATCGCGATTCTCTGGCCGTTCTTCGTCACCCAATACGGGGTGAACGCGGCAGCGTGGTCCGCCCCGACGCCGATCAGCGGCAGTCCGGCCGCTCTGTCGGCGGCGAGCGTCTCTCTCAGGCCGGTCCGGCCGCAGTCGAGCCCGTGGTTGTTGGCCATCGTCACGACCGAGACGCCGGCCGCTCTCAGCGCCGTGAACGCCTGCGGCCCGACCGAGAAGGTGAACTGCTTGGGCTGTCTGTCGGGGCAGCCGCCGTCAGCGGTGACGGCAGTCTCGAGGTTTACGACTGAGACATCGGCGCCATGCAGCAGCTCGGGCAGCGGGTCCAGCGCGGTCTTCGGGTCGGCGTCGAGGCGGCTGCGCAGGCCCTCCTCGAAGTGGACGTCGCCGCCGAAGGCGAACGTGACAGGCTGGCCGCTGCCGAGCGGGTCGGGGTCCGTGTGCGTCGCTGGTTTCGCGGCCGGGGCGGTCCCGCCGCAGCTCGCCAGCGCCAACGCGCAGCCCAGGAGCGCGAGCGCGACCCACACGGTCCGGCCGCGGCAAGGGCGAGAAGACACCAACGGTGGTTCGACGCCGGGGCGCGATCTCATCTCGGCGGCGGGAGGCCCGTCGCGCGCGCGGCCTACGCCGTCGTCGCAGTCGCCGCCGCAGTCCTGTCGCTGCGCATGCCAGCTGCGCCGACGCAGTCGAGCACGTGACCGGACGTTGCGCGCTGCAGCAGCTGGAAGAGGACGCGGCGCTCGTCTTCGTCGAGGCCGAGCAAGAGCGCGTCTTCGGCCTGCGCGACGCCCGCCTCGGCCTGCGCGAGCACGCGCTCGCCCGCATCCGTCAGGACGACGATGTGGCGGCGGCGGTCCTCGCTCGCCCGGCGCCGCTCGATGTAGCCGTCTGCCTCGAGCTCGTTCAACAGCCCGACGAGGTTCGTGCGGTCGATCGCGAGCACGGTGGCGAGCGCCTGCTGTGTCGCCGGCGCATGGTCGCGCAGGACGGTGAGCGCGACGAAGTGGCGTGTCCGCAGGCCGATCTCGGCGAGCGACGCCTCCGTCTGCGCTCGCGACAGCCGCGCGAGATGATCGAGCATCGCGAGCGAGGAATGCGAGGGATCGCCGGCCATCGCCTGATTGTAGGCACCAAAATATGTACCATCGGACAAGCCATTTGTACTACACAAACTGTCCTCAGACCTCACTTCGGCGCGCTGGTCGGGCTCAAGCGCAACCGCAAGCGGCCGACTACGGGGGAAGCAGATGAGCCTTGACCTCGCGCTTCAGCGGATCAGCCAGATCCAGGCGATGATCGCCCCGCTCGATGGTGGCGCTTCGGCGTCCTCGTCGCCCGACCCGACGACGAGCGCCTCGACCACGAGCGCCTCGACCCCGCTCGCGATGGCGGCGAGCGCAGCGCTGGTCCCGGCGGCCGGCGCCGCCAGCAGCGCGGCTCTTCCGCAGACGAGCTTCGCCAACGTGCTCGCGGGCACGACCGGGACGCTCTCGCCGAAGGCGGCATCGAGCCTGACCGCCGGCCAGCAGGCGTTCGTCACCCAGCTGGCGGCGCAGACGGGCCTCAACCCCCAGGTCGTCGCCGCCTGGGCGCTCTCCGAGGAGTCAAGCGGCGCGGCCGCCACGCGCGAAGGCGCGCACAACAACGACTGGCTCAACATCGGCTACACCGACTCGGGGACGTTCGGTGCTGGCGCGTCGGTCTGGAACGACCCGATCTCGGCAGCCAACGCAACTGCCGGCTGGCTCAAGGGCCAGGACACGATCGACGGCTACGGCACCGCGAGCGCGGGCGTCCAGTCGATCCTCCAGACCGCCGGCCAGTCGCCCGAAGCGCAGGTCGCCGCCCTGCAGCGCTCCGGCTGGGCGTCGAGCGGCTACCCCGATCTGCCCGGCCTGCTGCGGCAGATCTCGTAGCTCCTCACTAAATCGTGTGGCGCGCGGGCGGTTGCCGGCCGGGTATACACCCAAGGTATACGCCGTGTGTATAGTCCCGGCGCATGTCGATCGGGAAGACGTTCCTCGGGTTGTTGGAGGCCGGGCCGCGCCACGGCTACGACCTCAAGCGCGCCTATGACGAGCGCTTCGGCCAGGACCGGCCGCTGGCGTATGGACAGGTGTACGCAACGCTCTCGCGCTTGCTCAAAAGCGGCCTCGTCGAGGTCGACGGGATCGAAGCCGGCGGCGGACCCGAGCGCAAGCGCTACGCGATCACGGAGGCCGGCGTCGCCGACGTCGACCTCTGGCTGACGGCGCCCGAGCGGCCCGAGCCCTACCTCCAGACGACCCTCTACGCAAAGGTCGTGCTCGCGCTGCTGACCGGGCGCCCGGCGAGCGAGGTGCTCGACGTCCAGCGCGCCGCGCACCTTCAGCTGATGCGCGAGCTGACGAGACGCAAGGCGTCCGGCGACCTTGCCGACCAGCTCGTCTGCGACCACGCTCTCTTCCACCTCGAAGCCGACCTCCGCTGGCTGGAGCTGACCGCCGCGCGCCTCGACCAGCTGAGAGCGGCGGTGGTCTCGTGAGCGCGCGGCTGTTGCCGGGGATCGCGCCGCGCCGCGACCGGCCGGAGGGGGCCCGATGAGCGGCCCGCTGCTCGAAGCGATTAGCTTGCGCAAGTCGTTCGGGCCGACGCCCGCGCTGGCGGATGGGTCGATGGAGCTCGCGGCGGGGGAGATCGTCGCGGTTATGGGCCCGTCGGGCTCGGGCAAGTCGACGCTGCTGCACTGCCTCGCCTGCGTGATGCGGCCGGACGCTGGCCGCGTCGTCTACGCCGGCCGCGACCTCACGGCGGCGTCCGACGCCGAGCTCAGCGCCCTGCGCCGGAGCGACTTCGGCTTCGTCTTCCAGTTCGGCCAGCTCGTGCCGGAGCTGAGCTGTCGCGAGAACGTCGCGCTGCCGCTGAGGCTTGACGGGGTCGCCCGCCGCGAGGCCGAGCGTCGCGCGGACGACTGGCTCGGTCGGCTCGAGGTCGCGGATCTCGCCCGGCAGACGCCCGCCCAGGTCTCTGGCGGCCAGGGCCAGCGCGTCGCGATCGCCCGCGCGCTCGCGACCGAGCCGCACGTCGTCTTCGCCGACGAGCCGACCGGCGCGCTCGACTCGCTCAACGGCGAGCACGTGATGCAGCTGCTGAGCGACGCCGCACATGAGAGCGGTGCCGCCGTCGTCCTCGTCACCCACGAGCCCCGCGTCGCCGCCTGGTCGGACCGCGACGTCGTCGTTCGCGACGGCGTCAGCCGCGTCGTCGAGCCGGTGTCATGAGCCGATCCGATCCGCGCGCCGCCAACGACGCAGCGCCCCCGGGCGCGCGACCCGGCCGGCGGCCAGGCCACCCCGGCTGGCCTCGTGAGCTGCTGCTCGGCGCGCGGCTGGCGCGCGGCGGCGGGCGTGGCGCGATGGTGCGGGTCGGGTTGACGGCGCTGGGCGTGGCGCTCGGCGTCGCGCTGCTGCTCGTCGCGGCGTCGCTGCCGCACGTGCTGCACGCCCGCGACCAGCGTGTCGCGGCACGCGAGGAGACCGGGTTCCGCGGCGAACTGCGCCAGCCGGCCGCGAACACGCTGCTGATCGCGGCGACCGACGGCCAGTTCCGTGACGTGCTGATCCGCGGCCGGCTCGTCAGACCGGAAGGGCCCGACGCGCCGATCCCGCCGGGTCTCACGCGACTCCCGGCATCTGGCCAGCTGATCGTCTCGCCGCATCTGCTCGAGCTGCTGCGCTCCCCAGAGGGCAAGCTGCTGCGCCAGCGGCTGCCGCAGCCGATCGTCGGGACGATCGGCGACGCCGGCCTTGAGGGGCCGGCCGAGTCGGCGTACTACCTGGGCAGCGACGACCTCCGGGCGGGTCCCGGCAGCCCTGTCGAACGGATCGACCGCTTCGGCAACCCCAACGCCACGCCCGGCCTCGACTCGGTGTTGACGACGCTCGCGATCGTCGTGCTCGCCGCGCTGCTGCTGCCGATCGCCGTCTTCATCGCCGCCGCCGTCCGCTTCGGCGGCGAGGCGCGCGACCGCCGGCTCGCGGCGCTGCGGCTGCTCGGGGCCGACGCGCGCATGACCCGCCGCATCGCCGCCGGCGAAGCGCTCGTCGCGGCGCTGATTGGGACGATCGCAGGCGTCGCGATCTTCCTCGTCGGGCGCGCCTTCGCCGGGCACGTGGCGCTGTTCGGCGCCAGCGTCTTCCCGGCCGACGTCACGCCAACCGCCAGCCTCGCGCTCGCGGTCCTGCTCGGCGTCCCGGCCGCTGCCGTCATCGTCACGCTCGTGACGCTGCGGCGCGTCGTGATCGAGCCGCTCGGGACGGTGCGACGCGCGGCGCCGAGACGCCGCCGGCTCAGCTGGCGGCTCGCGCTGCCGGTGCTCGGCACGCTGCTGCTGCTGCCGCTCGTTGGCCACGACGTCGCCGCGGGCGAAACGACGCACGAGCTTCAGCTCGCGACCGGGATCGTCCTCGTCCTGCTCGGCGTCGCGGCGCTGCTGCCGTGGCTCGTCGAGTCGGTCGTGCGGCGGCTCGGTGGCGGGGGCGTGGCGTGGCAGCTCGCGATCCGCCGCTTGCAGCTCGACAGTGGCACGTCGGCCCGTGTCGTCAGCGGGATCGCCGTCGCGGTCGCCGGGGCGATCGCGTTGCAGACCGCCTTCTCCGGCGTCGAGGCGAACTACGTGAAGGCGAACGGGCCAGCGAGTGCCCGCGGCGAGGCGGCCGTCTTGCTCGAACGCGAAGGGCCGACGCCGTCGGTCGCGCGCCTGCGCACGGCGCTCGCGGCGACCCCCGGCGTGCGCGCCGTCACCGGCGCCCACGTCGTCCCAGAGACCCATAGACCACAGGGGCGCGGGGACCCGAGCGCCGGGCCCAACACGCTGACGATCACCGTTCGCACCGACTCCGCCGACGACGACGCGATCGACCGTGTCCGCACGACGGCCGAGCGGATCGCCCCGCTCGCCGCGACGTACGAGCTCGGCATCCGCGTCGTCGGCCGCCAGTACGCGGCACTGCGACGCGGCTTGTTCGCGGGCGCCGTCGCGGTGCTGCTGCTGATCGGCGGCAGCATGCTCGTCGGCGCGATCGAGCAGCTGCAGGAACGGCGCCGGCCGCTCGCGGCGCTCGCCGCCTTCGGCACGCCGCGGACGACGGTCGCCCGGTCCATCCTGTGGCAGACGGCGATCCCGATCGCGCTCGGCCTCGCGCTCGCACTCGCGACTGGCCTGGCGCTCGGAGCGATGCTGCTGCGGATGGTCGACGCGCCGGTCACGTTCGACCTCCCGCAGATCGCTGGGATGACGGCAGCCAGCGCCACGGTCGTCGTGCTCGTGACCGTCCTGAGCTTCCCTGCGCTGCGCCGCACGATGCGGCCAGAGGGGCTGCGGATCGAGTAGCTCTACTCCAGAACGAGCAGCGCCGCCCGCGGCGGACCGCAGACGCCGATGCGCGCGGTCATGCGGACGCCGAAGACGTTCGACGGGCGCACGGTCACGCGGTGGGGCTCGTCGTCAGCGCCGCCAGCGGCTTCGAGCAGCACAGTGGCGAGCGCCTCGGCGCCGAGCGTCTCGACCGCCGCCGCGACCAGCAGCTCGGTCACCGGCCGGTTGACGGCCTCGGCCTCGGGCACGGCGAGCAGGTGCTCAGCACCGACGGAGAGCGCCTGTACCGTCAACGCCCTGTCGATCACCATGAACGCCTCGTCCGGCTGGGGCGCAAGGTCGGCGCGCGCCTCGAGCAACAGCCCCAAACCGCAGTCGCCGCAGACGCGCGCGGTCGGCGACGGGATCGTCTCGGTCACCGTGCCGCAGTGCCCGCAGAACCACTGCGAGGGCCGCTGCTGCTCGCGTGTCTCGGGGACGAGGTGGAGGGCTGTGCGGCCATTAGGCATGCGGGCAGTATGTCAACACACCTAAACGCAGGCGTATGACCTCGGTGTGGATGGGCTCGCTGGGCCGAGCGCCGTTTCGCCGGATGGACATACGACGCGAGCTCAGGGCGAGCTAGATTTCGCGGCCGTGGAATTCGAAGTCGCAACCCCTGAGCCGGTCACGCAAGAGATCCCGCTCGGGGGCAGCCCGTTCCCGCCGATCGCGGATTACGGCTTTCTGTCGGACTGCGAGGTCTGCGCGCTTGTCGCGCTGAGCGGCAACATCGAGTGGATGTGCCTGCCGCGGATGGACGGGCCGTCGGTCTTCGCCGGGATCCTCGACCGCCATGCCGGCCGCTTCCGCGTCGGCCCGCGCGACGAGGCCGTCCCCGCCGACCGCCGCTACCTGCCGGGCACGATGATCCTCGAGACGACGTGGGGCACCCCGAGCGGCTGGCTGGTCGTCCGCGACCTGCTCGTCGTCGGCCCGTGGCACCACGGCGACGAGCGCTCTCATCGCTACGCCCGCTCGCCGCGCGACCACGAGGCGCGCCACGTCCTGCTGCGCACGATGCGCTGCCTCAACGGCTTCGTCGACGTCGAGCTCGACTGCGAGCCGGCGTTCGACTACGCCCGTAGACGCGGCGCCTGGCAGTACGCCGGAGAGGGCTACGGCGACGGCATCTGCAGCGTCGAAGGATCCAACCTGCAACTGCGCCTGCGGACCGACATGCGGCTCGGCTTCGAGGGCCCGCGCGCCCGCGCCGAGACGCGCATGAGAGCCGGCGACACGCTCTTCTGCGCGCTCGGCTGGAGCAGCCACCTGCCGCCCGAGAGCTATGAGCAGGCGAGCGCGGAGCTCTCCTACACCGGCAACTTCTGGCATGAGTGGATCAGCCGCGGGCGCTTCCCCGACCATCCGTGGCGCGTCTACCTGCAGCGCTCCGCGCTGACGCTGAAGGGCCTCACCTACGCCCCGACCGGCGCGATGATGGCCGCTGCGACGACCTCGCTGCCCGAGACGCCCGGCGGCGAGCGCAACTGGGACTACCGCTACACCTGGCTGCGCGACTCGACCTTCATGCTGTGGGGCCTCTCGACGCTCGGCTTCGACCGCGAGGCGCACGACTTCCTCTACTTCATCACCGACCGGCTGGAGGCCGGCGGCCAGCTCGGGATCATGTACGGGATCGACGGGCGCGAAAGGCTCGACGAGGAGATCCTCGACCACCTCGCCGGCTATGAGGGCGCCAGACCCGTGCGGATCGGGAACGGCGCGTGGGACCAGAACCAGCACGACGTCTGGGGCGTGCTGCTCGACTCGATCCGCCTGCACATCCGCTCCGGCGACCGCCTCGACGACCGCCTGTGGCCGCTGCTCGTCAAGCAGGTCGACACCGCCGTCGAGCAGTGGCGCGAGCCCGACCGCGGCATCTGGGAGGTGCGCGGCGAGCCGCGCCACTTCACCTCGTCGAAGATCTTCTGCTGGGTCGCGGCCGACCGCGGCGCCCGCCTCGCCCGCCTGCGCGGCGACCGCGAGGCAGCGAAGCGCTGGCGCGCCGCCGCCGAGGAGATGCACGCCGAGATCTGCGAGCACGGGGTCGACGCGCGCGGCGTCTTCGTCCAGCACTACGACACCGAGGCGCTCGACGCGTCGCTGTTGCTGATCCCGATGCTCGGCTTCCTGCCCTCCAGCGACGAGCGCGTGCGCAACACGGTCCTCGCGATCGCCGACGAGCTGACCGTCAACGACATGGTGCTGCGCTACAAGGTCGAGGAGACCGACGACGGCCTCACCGGCGAGGAGGGCTCGTTCGCGATCTGCTCCTTCTGGCTCGTCTCGGCGCTGGTCGAGATCGGCGAGGTCCAGCGCGCCCGCGACCTCTGCGACAAGCTGCTCTCCTACGCCAGCCCGCTGGCGCTCTACGCCGAGGAGATCGACCCGCACTCCGGCCGCCACCTCGGCAACTTCCCGCAGGCGTTCACCCACCTCGCGCTGATCAACGCGGTGATGCACATCATCCGCGCGGACGAGGCGCTGGTCGAAGACCTGCGCTAACCCGTCTCGCGCTCCTAGCAGCCTGCGCGCGATGGCCACGATCTCGCGCGCACGTGGGGAGAGGTCGCAACGGCCGGACACGCCCGCCGAGCCGAATCGATCTGCGCCAACGATCGACGGCCGGCAGGGTGTCGAGGTCCGCTCGCTTACGGCCGGCCGAGCAGCAGCGCGATGCCCTGGCCGCCGCCGATGCAGAGCGTGACGAGGCCGTACTCGTGGTCGGCCCGCTCCATCTCGGCGATCGCCTTCGCCGTGATCGCGGCACCGGTCGCGCCGATCGGATGGCCGAGCGCGATCGCGCCGCCGTTGGGGTTGACTCTCGCGGGATCGAGGTCGAGCTCCTTCATCACCGACAGCGCCTGCGCGGCGAACGCCTCGTTCAGCTCGATCACGCCGATCTGGTCGAGTGTCACGCCGGTGCGGTCGAGCACCTTCTTGACCGCCGGCACCGGGCCGATCCCCATCACCGCCGGGTCGACGCCGCAGCTCGCGTAGCCGAGGATCCGCGCTCTGACGGCCGTGCCGAGCTCGTCCGCCTTCGCGGCGGAGAGCAGCACGACCGCCGCGCCGGCGTCGTTCATGCCGGAGGCGTTGCCGGCCGTGACCGTGCCGTCCTCGCGCTTGAAGACCGGCTTGAGCTTCGCCATCGACTCCAGCGACGCGTCGTCGCGGATGTGCTCGTCGGTCGCGAACTGGACCTCGCCCTTGCGCGTCTTCATCGTCACGGGGACGATCTGCTCGACGAAGCGGCCGGCGTCCCGCGCGGCAACGGCGCGGCGGTGGGACTCGACCGCGAAGGCGTCCTGCTCCTCGCGCGAGATCGAGTGGCGCTCGGCGAGGTTCTCGGCGGTGATCCCCATCAGCACCTCGCCGAAGGGGTCGGTCAGCGCGCCGTTGACGGGGTCGACCATCGTCGTCTCGCCCATCCGCGCGCCCCAGCGCGCGGCCGGCATCCAGTACGGCCCGCGGCTCATCGACTCCGCGCCGCCGGCGAGCGCGACGTCGACGTCGCCCGACTGGATCGCCTGCGTCGCGGAGACGATCGCCTGCACGCCGGTGCCGCAGAGGCGGTTGACGGTGAAGGCCGGCGTCTCCTGCGGGATCCCGGCGCCCATCCCGACGACCCGCGCCATGTACATGTCGCTCGGGTGGGTGTGGACCACGTTGCCGAAGACGACGTGCTCGATCTGCTCCGGCGCAAGCCCCGAGCGCTCGAGCGCCGCGCGCGCGGCGACGATCCCCAGCTCGGTCGTCGGCACGTCCTTCAACGACTTCCCGTAGCCGCCGATGGCGGTGCGGGCGGCGGATGCGATCACGACATCGGTCATCTCTTCAAGCTCTCCTCGAATCGGCGCGAGTGCGAGCGGATGGTGTCAGCGCCGCGCGCGAAACGGACCCGATAGCCGACGGCTCAGTCGGATGGGGCCCGCGTCGAGCCATGACGGATGTCATGGCGTATTCCGGACGCGCGACACTTTCGCGCGCTCAGGCTGTCGGTGAGACTGCCGGTCATGAGGAATTCGACTTCGACAAGCCGCATGGGGGCCGGTGTCGAGTTGCGCGGGCTCGTCAAGAGCTTCAGCTCGGCTGACGGCCCCGTCCACGCCGTCCGCGGGATCGACGTCTCGATCGCCCCAGGCGAGACGGTCGCGCTGCTCGGGCCTAACGGCGCGGGCAAGTCGACGACGATCGACATGCTGCTCGGGCTGCTGCCCCCCGATGCCGGGACGGTCACCGTCTTCGGCACCGGCCCGACCGAGGCGATCGACCGCGGCGCGGTCGGCGCGATGCTGCAAACCGGCGCGCTGATCCGCGACCTGACGGTGCGCGAGCTGGTCACGATGATGGCGTCGCTGTTCCCGTCGCCGATGGGGATCGACGAGGTGCTCGAGCTGGCGGGGATCGAGGAGATCGCCAGCCAGCGCACGAACAAGCTGTCGGGCGGCCAGACCCAGCGCGTGCGCGCGGCGGTCGCGCTTGTCAGCGACCCCGACCTGCTCGTGCTCGACGAGCCGACGGTCGCGATGGACGTCGAGGGCCGCCACGCCTTCTGGACGACGATGCGCGCCTTTGCCGCGCGCGGCAAGACGATCGTCTTCGCGACCCACTACCTCGAAGAGGCCGACGCCTACGCCGATCGCGCCGTGCTGATGGCGCGCGGCCGCATCGTCGCCGACGGCCCGACGACCGAGATCAAGGCGATGGTCGGGGCGCGCACGATCCGCGCGACGCTGCCCGGAGCCGACCTCGGCGTGCTCGGCACGCTGGCGGGCGTCGTCGCGACCGACCGCCGCGGCGACGCGGTGATCCTCTCCTGCAACGACTCCGACACGGCGATCCGCATGCTGCTCGACCGCCACCCGGAGGCGCGCGACATCGAGATCAGCGGCGCCGGGCTGGAGCAGGCGTTCCTGCTGCTGACCGGCGACGAGGGCGACGCCGACGACGCGCGCCAAGACGACCACGGCTGGGGCACGCCCGAGCGGCGCCCCGAGGAGACGGTCCGATGACGACCACGTACATGCGCTTCGAGTTGCTGCGGACCTTCCGCAACGCGCGCTTCTTCATCTTCTCGTTCGGCTTCCCGCTGGTCCTCTACTTCATCATCGCGGGACCGCAGAAGGACGATCACGACTTTGGCGGCACCGGCCTCGACGCGCCGCTCTATTACATGATCGGCCTCGCCGCGTTCGGCGCGATGATGGCGACGATCAGCTCCGGCGCGCGGATCGCCGGCGAGCGTCAGGTCGGCTGGAACCGGCAGCTGCGGATCACGCCGCTGAAGGCTCCTTCGTACCTCGGCGCGAAGGTCGTCACCGCGTACGTGATGGCGACGTGCAGCATCCTGCTGCTGTACATCGCCGGCATCGCGCTCGGCGTCAGCATCCCGATCGGCCGGTGGATCGAGATGACGTTGCTGATCCTCGTCGGGCTCGTGCCGTTCGCGGCGCTCGGGATCCTGATCGGCCACCTGATGACGGTCGACTCGATCGGCCCGGTGATGGGCGGCACGACCTCGCTGCTGGCGCTGCTCGGCGGCACGTGGTTCCCGATCACGTCGGGCTTCATGCTCCAGCTCGCGAGACTGCTGCCGTCGTACTGGATCGTGCAGGCGAGCCACGTCGGCGCCGGCGGCAGCGCCTGGCCGGCTCAGGGCTGGATCGTGATCGGCGCCTGGACGCTGATCCTCTCGCGCCTCGCGGCGTGGGCCTACCGGCGCGACACCATGCGGGTCTGAGCGATCCGCATCCGCTCGGCGAGCACCGCAACAACCAGCGCCAGCGCCATCACGATCAGGCCAAAGACGCGGAAGGTCGAGTCGAGGCCGGCGTGGGTGACGACAATGCCGGCGATGATCGCCGGGAACGCCAGCGCGCTATAGGCGACGACGTAGAAGGCGGACATCACCTGGGCGCGCTTGGCGGGCGGGATCACCGACGTTAGCGAGCGCAGCGCGCCGAGGAAGGCGACGCCCCAGCCGGTGCCGGTCAGCACGCTCGCGGCGATGAAGAAGGCGCCCGAGCCGGTCGACAACGAGACGACGATCAGCGCCATCCCGATCGCCAGGACAACGGAGCCTCCGGCGGCCGCGCGGTGCGGGTCGAGGTGGTTGAAGCGCAGCTGGGTCAGCGTCGCAGGGAGGGTCAGCGAGGCGATCGCGATGCCGCCGGCGAGGTGGCTGTGGGTGTTCAGCATCTCGGCGGCGAGCTGCGGGCCGAGCGACAGGTAGATGCCGCCGACCGACCACGAGGCGAGTATGCCGAGCGCTGACAGCAGGAAGGCGCCGCGGATCGCGGTCGGGACCGACGGGCGCTGGATGCGCACCTTGAGGTGGCTGCCGCCGCGCCGGGCAACCGGCTCAGGCAGCGCGAGCGTCGCGAGCAGCGTGATCGCGAAGATGACTCCGAGCACGACGAACGGGACCACCTGTGGCGCGGGCACGTACTCGACGAGCATCGAGGAGACGAGGGCGCCGACGCCGAGGCCGGCGCTGCTGACGGTGCCGTTGACGAGCCCGATCCGCTTCGCGTCCGCGCGCGGGTGGAGGTCGATCATCGCAGCGCCGGCGGCGCCGAGCGCGACGCCAGTCGAGAGGCCCTGCAACGCGCGGGCGACGTACAGCCAGGCGACCGAGTCGGCGACGCTGAACAGCACTGTCGAGACGATCAGCCCGCTCAACGCAGCGACGAGCGTCGGCCGGCGGCCGACCTGGTCGGAGATGCTGCCGGCGATCAGCAGCGCGCCCAGCACGCCGATCGCGTAGACGGCGTACACGAGCGTCAGCGTGACCGTCGAGAAGCCCCAGTCGGCCTGGTAGACGCCGTACAGCGGGGAGGGCGTCGCGGAAGCGGCGAGCGCGAGGCCGATCACCGAAGCCACGACCGCAAACGCCGGCGTGCCAGCGATGCGGCCGAAGCGGCGGCGCGGTGCTGCTGCGGCGTGTCGAGCGGGGATCGACGGCACGAGGTCGCCTCCTTCCATAGTTCTAAGATCGTCGAACTACGTTGTATCATAGTTCGAGTCATGCCTAACCGAGCGCTTCGTGAGATCCCGCACCCAGCGACTGAGGCGCTGAGCCTCGCCGCGATCCTGCGCACCTGCGGCGAGCCCGTCCGGCTCGAGATGATCCGCCTGCTCGCCGATGCGCAAGACGAGTTGCGCGCCGGCCAGGTGGTTGGCGCCGTCGGCCTGCCGACCTCCACGTGCTCGTACCACCTGCGCCTCCTGCGCGAGGCCGGCGTCACCCGCACCCGCGCCGTCGGCACCGAGCGCTACATCACCCTCCGCCAAGACGACCTCGACACCCGCTTCCCCGGCCTGCTGCAGGTGCTGCTGGCGGAGTGAGCGCGCAGCTCAGCCGCTGATCGCGACGCGGCTGCGAATTCTCTGATGCAGTTCCCGGCTCGGCTCTTTGCCGGGCTACGCTCGGGAGATGGACACCGCCGTCGCGACCGACTTTGCCACTGCTGCGCTTGAGCGCCTGCGGGCGCTCACTGGAGTTCCCGACGCGGGCTTTCGCGACGGGCAGTTAGAGGCGATCCGCGATGTCGTCGAGGACCGGGCGCGCGTGCTCTGCGTGCAGCGGACGGGCTGGGGGAAGTCGGCCGTCTACTTCGTCGCGACGGCGCTGCTGCGTGAGCAGGGCGCGGGGCCGACGCTGATCGTCTCGCCGCTGCTCGCGCTGATGCGCAACCAGATCGCCGGGGCGGAAAGGCTCGGGCTGCGGGCGCACACGATCAACTCGACCAACCGTGACGAGTGGGACGGGATCCGCACGGCGCTCGCCGCCGGCGAGACCGACCTGCTGCTGATCTCGCCCGAGCGCCTCAACAACCCGCGCTTCCGTGACGAGCTGCTGCCGCTGTTCGCCGCCTCGGTCGGCCTGCTCGTGATCGACGAGGCCCACTGCATCTCGGACTGGGGCCATGACTTCCGCCCTGATTACCGCCGCGTGAAGGAGATGCTCGACGCCCTGCCAGCCGGCGTCGCCGTGCTGGGGACGACCGCGACGGCGAACGACCGCGTCGTGCGCGACGTGATGGACCAGCTGGGCGTGGGGGCCGGCGAGCAGCAGGCTGGCAGCGGCGCGGACGTGGACGGCGGCGCGCCGAGCGCGGCGCCAGGCGCCGCGGCGCCAGGCGGTGCCCCGCTGCGCTCCTACCGCGGCCCGCTCGGCCGCAACAGCCTGCGGCTCGAAGCGCTCGAGCTGCCTCGGCCGGCGGAGCGGTTGGCGTGGCTGGTCGAGCAGCTGCCACAGCTCCCGGGGTCGGGGATCGTCTACACGCTCACCAAGCGCGACGCCGAGCAGGTCGCCTCGTTCCTCGTCGCGAACGGGATCTCGGCGCTTGCCTACAGCGGCGAGCAGCCGACCGAAGAGCGGATCGCGGCCGAGGAGCGGCTGTTGCGCAACGACGTCAAGGCGCTTGTCGCGACGAGCGCGCTCGGGATGGGCTACGACAAGGCCGACCTCGAGTTCGTCGTCCACTACCAGGCGCCCGGCTCCGTCGTCTCCTACTACCAGCAGGTCGGGCGCGCCGGCCGCGGCGTCGAGCACGCCGAGGTCGTCCTGCTGCGTGGCAGCGAGGACAGACGGATCCAGGACTTCTTCATCGAGCAGGCCTTCCCGGCGCAGGAGAAGGTTGCGGCGGTGCTTGCCGAGCTGCAGGCGGCGGGCGACGTCGGCGAGGGGCGCACCACCCGCGAGCTGATGGCGGTCGTCAACCTCGGCGCTGGGCGGATCGAGGCGATGCTGAAGATCCTCGACGTCGAGGGCGCCGTGCGGCGCGACGGGACGCGTTGGAGCGCCGTCCCCGGCAGCGACTGGCGATACGACGGCGCCCGCTACGCGCAGATCACCGCGCTGCGGCGTGCCGAGCAGGAGGCGATGGCGGCCTTCGGGACCGACGGCCGCTGCCTGATGCGCACGTTGCAGGAGGAGCTTGACGATCCCGACCCGGCGGACTGCGGCCGCTGCTCGGTCTGCGCAGGCCCCCGCTACGCGACGCCGCCGTCGCCGCGCCTGGTCGAGCAAGCCCAGCGCCACCTGCGCTCGCGGCCGCTCGTGCTCGAGCAGCGCAAGATGGCGCCGGACCCGGCCGGCACGATGCGCAAGATCCCGGCCGGCGCGCTGATCGAGCCGGGCTGGGCGCTCGCGCGGATCGGCGACGGCGGCTGGTGGCCGGCGATCGAGCGCGGGCTGCGCGCCGGCCGCCTCGACGACGAGCTCGCCGTCGCCCTCGCCGACGCGATCCGAGGCGGTGGAGCGGGGGCGAGCAACGGCTCGGCGACCGCGGCGCTGTCCGCGAGCGCCGGCGTCGACTGGGTGGCGAGCGTGCCGTCGGTCGCTGCAGGCGCGATCGTCGAGCAGCTCGCGGAACAGGTGGCGCGGCAGCTCGGCGTGCCGCGCTTGCGGCTGTTGGAGCGGCGCGAGCAGCGGCCGCCGCAGCGTGAGATGGCGAACGCGGCGCAACAGGCGGCCAACGTCCGGGGCGCGTTCGCGGTCGTGCAGGCGCCGCCGCCAGGCGTCGGCGTGCTCGTCGACGACCGCCGCCTCTCGGGCTTCACGCTCGCGATGACCGGCGGGCAGTTGCGCACGGCCGGTGCCAGCGCGATCGTCCCGGTCGCGCTTGCGACGTTGAGCTGAGCGCATGCGGCCAGCTGAGCCAGCCGCCGGAACGAGCACGTCGGTCTAGCGTGAGCCGAGGTCGGTCGGGTAGGTCGCGGCGGCGGGCGCCGTCCGAAAGGCCAGCCCTCGAATGGCCGCCGTCCCTGGCCTGGCGCATGACCGTACGCGGGATCTGGCGCGCTTCTGTCATTAACTGGTGAGATATGGCGAAGCGGGCGTCTTTGCTATGGGTCGGGTTTCCCCTACCCCTGGCGTCCGCTCTTGCCTCTGTCCACGGGGCTGGTCGCCTGTGACGCTCTTTGTAACGAGAAGGAGCGATGCATGAGCGACCGCAGACCCACCATCAGACGACGCTCTCGCAGGCCGTGGCTGTTCGCCGTCCGCTACGTGCTGCCGATCGTCACTGTGCTCGTCGGGCTGGGCATCTTCCTGATCAACCCGGACGCCAACCGCTTCGAAGGCTCGGCTGCGCTGATCGGCGCCGGCCTCTCGATCCTGCTGCTGAACGTCCTCTACCGCGCCGGCGTCGATGGCGACGTCGATCGCGGCAAGGAAGAGGCCGCGCGCGACTTCTACGACGCGCACGGCTATTGGCCCGACGAGGCCCCGCGCGAGCGCACCCCGGCCGGCGGCGGCTCGGCCCCGCGCCGCTGACGCAAACGATCCCGCCCGCCCGACGGCGAGCGGCCCACCACACGAGAGCCCCACTGCGCCGGGACAGCCGGCGTGACCGTGGGGCTCAGTGCGTTAAACGATCAGGCAGCGACGGCAACCGGCATCGTCCCGCGCTCAAGCTCGAGCGCGAGGGCCGGCAGCGGCGTGCCGTCGGCCAGGTGCTGGTGCGACGGGCAGTAGCCGTTGCGCGGGTGCGGCAGCCGCTGACACGGCTGGCCCTTGCGCGTCATCGCGCGGCAGCAGAGCTTGTTGCCGCGGAAGTCGAGCCCGGTCTCGTACTGCTCCTCGATCGCCTCGTCGGCGAGCGCGAGGTACTGCTCGACGACCGCGTTCATGTGCGCCTGCTCTGAGAGCGGGAAGTACGGGCGCAGGTCGCGGATCAGGCTCCGTGTGGGCTTCGCGAAGTACCACCGGTCGTTTGCCATCCGGGTCACCGTCTCCTCACACAGGTGCAGGACGCGGACGTGGTTGCTGCGGTCGCTCGCGCATGGCCCCGGGCTGTCGCTGATCCCATCTGCGAGAGCGCGGTACATGGCGCGGCTGAATTGGTAGAGCACGAGTTCTCTCCTTCAGTGACTAAGCGCTTGCTTAGATTACTGGTTGGCGCTCGCTTCCGCCACCCCGCTTCACAATGCGCTGACATGGGGTCCTCTCAGACGGCCATCCGGGATGCTTTGGGCATGGAAGAAGAGGACGCTCGGCGCTATGCCGAACTGTGGGCGCACGTCGAGTCGGAGAGCTCGCGCAGGCTGCTGCTCGCCGCGCTCGACGCATTCGCCGCCCGCGGCTTCGAGGCAGCGACGACGCGCGACATCTCCAGACGCGCCGGGATGAGCCCGGCCGCGGTCTACGTGCACTACCGCAGCAAGCTCGACCTGCTCGCCGAGATCATGCGGATCGGCCACCAGTCGGTCCTCGACGAGGCGCGTGTCGCGATGCAGGACCGCACGACGCCGGCGCAGCGGATCGCCGCCTTCACCGCCGCCTTCTCCTCCTGGCACGCGCGCTTCGCGACGCTCGGGCAGGTCACCGCGCACGAGCTGCGCGCGCTGCCGCCCGACCGCTTCGCCGAGATCCTCGCGCTGCGCCGCGCGACCGAGCGGCTGCTCGCCGACGAGCTGAGAGCCGGGCAGCAGGCGGGCGACCTGCACGTCGAGGACCTGCAGGGAACGGTCCGCGCGATCCTCTCGCTCGGCGTCGACTCCGCTCGTTGGTACACGCCGCAGCGCGGCGGCAACCCGGAGTCGATCGGCCGGCTGCACGCCGACCTCGTGCTGCGGATGCTCGCCCAGCCGGTCGACGGGGCCGGCGTCGCAGCGCCGAGAGCCGCCGTCGCCGACGCGCGCTGAGCGGCGGCTCCCGCCGAAAGCCGGCCCCGGTCCGTCGTACACAACGTACCACGGGGCGCCGCAGCTCATGACGCTGTGACCGTGGACACCTATCGCCCGGCGCGCGAGGCTTGGGCCATGTCCGAGACCGCCCTGCATGAGGCCGCGCGCGACCATCTGCTGCTCCACTTCACCAACCATGGCGCCGTGTACGGCAGCGAGCGCGAGCTGCTCGTGCTCGAGCGCGGCGAGGGCCCGTACGTCTTCGACACCGCCGGCAACCGCTACGTCGACGCGCTCTCGAGCCTCTTCTGCGCCCAGCTCGGCTACTCGTACGGCGAGGAGATGGCGGCCGCGAGCACGGCGCAGATGCAGCGGCTCGCCTTCAACACGAACTGGGCGACGGCGCACCCGCCTGCGATCGAGCTGGCCGAGAAGCTCGCCGAGATCATGCCCGGCGACCTCGACCACGCCTTCTTCACCTCCGGCGGGTCGGAGTCGGTCGAGGCGATGTGGAAGATCGCGCGCGAGTACTTCGTCAGCAAGGGCGAGCCGCAGCGGCTGAAGGCGATCGCGCGCAAGAACGCCTACCACGGCGTCACGCTCGGGGCGCTCGCCTTCACCGGTGTGCCGGGCTTCAAGGAGGCGTTCGGCGCGCCCGCGATCGACGTCACGCACGTCTCCAACACGAACCCGTTCCGCGCGCCCGACGGTGCTGACCCCACCGCCCACTGCGCCCGTCTGCTGGCTGAGGTCCGCGCCGCCGTTGCGGCCGCCGGAGCCGACGAGGTCGCGGTGATCATCGCCGAGCCCGTCCAAAACGCCGGCGGCTGCCTCGTCGCGCCGCCCGGATACTGGGCGGGCCTGCGCGAGATCGCCGACGAGTGCGGCGCGCTGCTCGTCGCCGACGAGGTGATCTGCGGCTTCGGGCGGCTCGGCCGCTGGCTCGGCAGCGAGCGCGACGGCGTCGTGCCCGACATCGCGACGACCGCGAAGGGCCTCACCTCGGCGTACGCGCCGATGGGCGCCGTGCTCGTCAACGACCGCGTTGCCGACGGCGTGCACGCGCTCGGCGGCCCGCTGCGCCACGGCATCACGTTCGGCGGCCATCCGGTCGCGGCGGCGATCGCGCTGAAGAACATCGAGATCTTCGAGCGCGAGGGCGTGCTCGACAACGTGCTTGCCAACGAGGAGCACCTCGAGCGGCGGCTGCGCGAGCTGCTGGCGCTGCCGATCGTCGGCGACGTCCGCGGGCGCGGCTACTTCTGGGCGATGGAGCTGGTCGGCGACGCGAGCAACCGCACCTTCGACAAGCCCGAGCGCGACAGACTGCTGCGCGGCTTCCTGCCCGGCCGTCTGCGCGACGCCGGGCTGATCGCGCGCGCCGACGACCGCGGCGACTCGGTCCTGCAGATCGCCCCGCCGCTGATCGCCGACCGCGCCGTGCTCGACGAGATCGTCGACCGCCTCGCCGACGTGCTTGCCGACGCGGGTACGTTGATGGGCGTCGAGCCCGTCACCGGCGCCGCCGCGTAAGCGCCGCCGCACGCCCGTCAACAATTCACTTCCCCGCGACACACGGAGCACCTGAGATGGCGACGACCACGACCCCGACGACGTTGAGCCACTGGATCGGCGGGCGCGCCGCGCCCGGGTCCGGCCTCGAGGGGCCTTTCGGCGAGGTGACAGAGTCGGCGACCGGCGCGGTCGTCGCGCGCGTGCCGTTCGCGAGCGCGAGCGAGGTCGATGCGGCGGTTCAGCTTGCGGCGCAGGCCGGCGCCGAGTGGGGCAGCGCGTCGCTGAGCGCGCGCACGAAGGTGTTGTTCGCCTTTCGCGAGCTCGTCAACGCGCGTGCTGACGAGCTCGCCGCGATCATCACGCGCGAGCACGGCAAGGTCCTCTCCGACGCTGCCGGCGAGGTGCAGCGCGGGCAGGAGGTGATCGAGTTCGCATGCGGCCTCGGCCACCTGATGAAGGGCGAGATGTCGGCGCAGGTCTCGCGCGGCGTCGACTCCTACTCGCTGCGCCAGCCGCTCGGGGTCGTCGCCGGGATCACGCCGTTCAACTTCCCCGTGATGGTGCCGCTGTGGATGGCGCCGGTCGCGCTCGCCTGCGGCAACGCCTTCGTGCTGAAGCCGAGCGAGCAGGATCCCTCCGCCTCGCTGCTGCTCGCAGAGCTGCTCGCCGAGGCCGGCCTGCCCGACGGCGTCTTCACTGTCCTCAACGGCGACAAGGAGGCGGTCGACGCGCTGCTGACGCACCCGCAGGTGAGAGCGGTCTCGTTCGTCGGCTCTACCCCGATCGCCCGCTACGTCTATGAGACCGGCACGGCGCACGGCAAGCGCGTGCAGGCGCTCGGCGGCGCGAAGAACCACGCGCTCGTGCTGCCCGACGCCGACCTCGACCTCGCCGCCGACGCGCTCGTCTCGGCCGGCTATGGCTCGGCCGGGCAGCGCTGCATGGCCGTCTCGGTCGCGGTCACGGTCGGCGCCGTCGCGGAGCCGCTGCTGGCGAAGATCGAGCAGCGGATCGCCGGGCTGACCGTCGGCGACGGGACTGACCCGGCGTCCGAGATGGGGCCGCTCGTGAGCGAGCGCCACCGCGGCCGCGTGCGTGAGCTGGTCGACGCCGGCGCGGCGGAGGGCGCGACGCTGCGAGTCGACGGCCGCGGCCTGACGGTCGACGGGCGCCCGGGCGGGCACTGGCTCGGCCCGACGCTGTTCGACAACGTCAGACCGGGGATGCGGATCTACGACGAGGAGATCTTCGGGCCGGTCCTCTGCACGGTGCGCGCCGACAGCTACGACGAGGCGATCGCGCTTGCCAACAACAGCCCGTACGGCAACGGCGCCGCGATCTTCACGAACGACGGCGGTGCCGCGCGGCAGTTCGAGCAGGACGTGACGGCCGGGATGGTCGGCGTCAACGTGCCGATCCCGGTGCCGATGGCCTACCACTCGTTCGGCGGCTGGAAGGAGTCGCTGTTAGGCGACCTGCACGTCCACGGCCCCGACGGCGTCCGCTTCTACACGCGCGGCAAGGTGATCACGCGGCGCTGGCCCGATCCGGCTGACCGTGGGATCGACCTCGGCTTCCCGGTGCACAAGTAGCGATGGAAGGCGGCGGGGCGAGCGGCGCGGCGCGGCGCGTTGGCCGGGCGTCGGCGAGCGCGCGATGAGCCACGCCATCGCGCGCCACAACGGCGGCGTCTCCCACTGGTACGCGGCAACGGCGCTGCCGACGCGGCGGGCGCCGCTGCCGGGCGACCGCAGCGCCGACGTCTGCATCGTCGGCGCGGGCTTCACCGGCCTGTGGAGCGCCTACTACCTCAAGCGCGCGCGGCCCGACCTCGAGGTCGTCGTGCTCGAGCGCGAGTTCGCCGGCTTCGGCGCCTCCGGTCGTAACGGCGGCTGGCTGACCTCGGAGTTCGCCGCCTCCCGCGAGCAGGTCGCACGCGACCACGGTCGAGACGCGGTCATCGCGCTCCAGCGCGCGATGCAGGGCGCGGTCGACGAGGTGATCGCAGTCGCCGCGCGCGAGTCGATCGACGCCGACATCGTCAAGCGCGGCGTCCTGCACGTCGCGCGCGGGCCGGTCCAGCTGCAGCGGATGCACGCGATGCTCGCCGACGACCGCCGCTGGGGCCTCGGGCCCGACGACATGCGCGAGCTGAGCGTCGCAGAGCTCGCCGGCCGGCTGCGCGTGACGCGCGCGAGCGGCGCGCTGTTCAGCCCGCATGCCGCGCGCGTCCAGCCGGCGAAGCTCGTGCAGGGCCTCGCGGCGGCGGTCGAGCGGCTCGGCGTGACGATCTACGAGGGGACGACGGCCAGTGAGGTCGTCCCCGGCGCGCGCGCGGTCACCGACCGCGGCACCGTCACGGCGCCGACGGTGCTCGTCTGCCTCGAAGGGTTCACTGCCTCGTTACGCGGGCGGCGGCGCGACTGGGTCCCGCTCAACTCGGCGCTCGTCGCGACCGAGCCGCTCGACGCGGCGACGTGGGAGCAGATCGGCTGGGAGGGGAGCGAGCTGCTCGGCGACGGCGCCCACGCGTACATGTACGCGCAGCGGACGGCCGACGGACGGATCGCCTTCGGCGGGCGCGGCGTGCCATACCGCTTCGGCTCGCGCACCGATGTCGGCGGGCGCACCCAGCAGCGCACGATCGACCAGCTCGCTGCGTTGCTGTGCGAGTTCTTCCCAGTCCTCGAGCGGGCGACGCTCGACCACGCCTGGTGCGGCGTGCTCGGCGTCCCGCGGGACTGGTCGCCGACCGTCCGCTTCGACCGCGCGAGCGGGATCGGGACCGCCGGCGGCTACGTCGGCAGCGGCGTGGCGACCTCCAACCTCGCCGGCCGCACGCTCAGCGGCCTCGTGCTCGGGGAGGCGAGCGAGCTGACCGCGCTGCCGTGGGTCGGCCGCAGCCCTCGACGCTGGGAGCCCGAGCCGCTGCGCTTCATCGGCGCCCACCTCGTCTACGCCCTCTACCGCGCCGCCGACCGGCGCGAGGCCGCCGGCCTGCGTCGGACGAGCCGCCTCGCCGACGTGGCGTCACGGCTGGCAGGGAGATGAGCGGGGCGGCGTCCGCGCCGCGAGCTGGACGCGCCGCGCCGCGCCGAGCGCGCGGCGGCGTCCCCGCTGACGCCGCTCACGCGCTCTCGGTCAGCAGGTGCGCACGGCCCTCGCCGCGGCGGTAGCCCTCGCGGAAGGCGATTCCGGCGAGGCCCTCAACACGCGTGTCGCCCTCGTACAGCGGCTCGCCGGTGACGCCGTCCTGGAAGCCCTCCCAGAGCGCGAGGCCCTCGGGCTGGACGGAGACGACGTAGGCGCTGGAGAGCGCGTCCTCGGCCTCGGGGCTGCCCTCGAAGCGGTAGTAGACCTGCGGCGACTCGCCGTGCTGCAGCATCACGATCTGCTCGCGCACGTCACGCGCTCGCTGGGCCTGCGTCGGGTCGGCGTCGAGCTGGGAGGCGACCTCGTCGAGGTGCAGCAGCACCGCCGCGACCAGCTCGGACTGGCTCTCGCAGCGGGTCTGGCGGCCTGAGCGCGTCGACTGCACGATCACCGGTAGGTCGTCGGTCTCGCCGAGCTGCTCCGCGGCTGGCAGGCCGACGATCCAGCCGCCCGAGCGCCAGCTGCGGTCGTTGCGATGCCAGTGGACGACGGTGCCGTGCGGCAGCGGGCTGGATGCGGCCGCGAGCTGGTCGAAGGAGGCGAGGTCGCGCTCGAGGCTGACGCCGTCGACGCCGAGCGAGAAGGCGAGGCCGACGGCGCCGTCGGTCCGCCATCCTTCGCCGCGCAGCCGCTCGACGGTCGCCGCGAGCTCCAGCAGCGCGGCGGCCTTCGCGCGCAGCACACTGACGACATCGCTCCCGAGCGCCTGGTCTATCCCGGGCCTGCCGGCGTCGACGTGCGCGATCGCACGGCCGGGTTTTGGGAGGCTGCCAGGCACACCGAGGAGTCTAAAGACAGAGTCCGATGACGGTTTCTTGTCACATCGGCGCCAAACCGGCGAAGTAGCGTGCAGATGCCCAGACTCGACGACTCCGACGAGGCGCTGCTGTTGGCGACCCGCCGTGACCCGGCCGCGTTCGGCCCGGTCTACGAGCGCCATGCTCCGGCGGTGCTCGCCTACCTGCGTACGCGCACGCGCTCGACCGAGGCGGCGCTCGACCTGACCGCGGAGGTGTTCGCGGCCGCGCTGCGCGGCGCCCACCGCTACCGCCCCGGCGACGGCCCGGTCCGCGCCTGGCTGTTCGGGATCGCCAACCACAAGCTGATCGACTCCCGCCGCCGCGCGCAGGCCGCGACAAGCGCATTGCGCCGGCTGCGCATCGCCGAGCTCGACCTCTCCGAAGACGAGATCGCCGAGGTCGACCGCCGCCTCTCCGAGCAGGCCGATGGCGAGCTGGCGATGCGGCTGGTCGATGGGCTGCCGCCCGAGCAGCGCGACGCCGTGCTCGCGCGGGTCGTCGACGAGGAGGGCTACGCGGCGCTCGCCGAGCGCTTCCAGACGAGCGAGCAGAACGTGCGTGCCCGCGTCCATCGCGGCCTGCGCCGTGTCGGCGCGCGCATCGCCCGAACCCAGGAGCAGGCACCGTGACCACACCGAGACTCCCGCCCAACGGCGCCGCCGCCGCCGACCCACTCGCGAGAGTCGGCCGCCAGCTGATCGCGGCCGAGCGCCGCCTGCGCTGGCGCCGCACCCGCCGCCGCATCGCCGGCGGGTCGCTCGGCGGCGTCGCCCTGCTCGCTGTCCTGGCTGTGGTCGCCCTGCCTGGCGCCGGTGGCGAGCGGGTCATGCCTGGCACGACCGTGCACGCTGCGTCCCCCGTCGGCCACCAGGCCGCGCGCAGCGGGCGCGTGTCGCTCTATGACTGGGAGGCGAGCGTGGTCAGCCCCGACGGCCGCGCGGTCGCTGAGGAGGAGCGCAGCGGGACGCCGTCGACGATCAGCCAGGCGGCCGGCGCAGCGAGACACGGCCTCACGCTGCACGACGCCAACGCGCTGGCCGCGAGAGTCGGCCATGGGGCGCGCGTCGTCGCGGCGCTCCGGCCGCAGGCCAAGCGCGCGCCGGGCGATCATCATCACCCGGCCGCCCGCTTCTACGTGCTGCGCGGCGAGCCGGCGCTGACCGGCGCCGACATCGCCGGCGCGCAGGCGACGACGAGCCCATGGGGCCAGCCATCGGTGCTGTTCACGCTCACGCCCGAGGGCCAGAGCGCCTTCCACGCGCTCACGCGCGCTGTCTCGCAGCGCGGCCAGTCGCTGATGCGTCCCGGGGCCCCCGCTGGCGCCGCCGCCCAGCACTACGCGATGGTGCTCGACCACCGGCTGATCTCGGTCCCGTTGATCGACCCGCAGCAGCTGCCGGACGGGATCGACGGCACGAGAGGCGCCACGCTCGAAGGCGGCTACACGAGAGCGGACGCGCAGCGGCTCGCCCGTGCGCTTGCGCCGTAGGGCGAGCCTGACGCGCGGAGACAGGGACCGTCCCCTCGCCTTGTCCCTGCCACCGCTGTTATTCTTACGTTCACGTAAGAAAGAAGTTCGGGCGGCTCAGAGGGAAAAGGCAATGGCGAAGCGGTCGATTGGCGTGAGCGCCGATCACGAGCACTACAAGTGGTGGGCGCTGTCGTGCACCAGCCTTGGGATGCTGCTCGCGACGGTCAACTCCGGCACGCTCGTGATCGCGCTGCCCAACCTGGAGCAGGCGCTCCACGTCGACCTGCTGACGCTCGTCTGGGTGATCCTCGCGTACATGATCGCCTCGACGGTGCTCGTGCTCACCTTCGGCCGCCTCTCCGACGTCTTCGGCCGCAAGAAGGCGTACGTCGCGGGCTTCTTGATCTTCTCGGTGACCTCGCTCGGGGCCGGCTTTGCCTCCGGCGGGACCGACCTCATAATCTGGCGCGTCGCGCAGGGGATCGGCGCCGCGCTGATCTTCGCGAACGGCTCCGCGCTCGTCACCGACGCCTTCCCGCGCGAGCAGCTCGGCGTCGCGATGGGCACGAACGTGATGGTCGCCGCCGTCGGCCTCGTGCTCGGCCCGGTGCTCGGCGGCCTGCTCGTCGAGATCTCGTGGCACTGGGTCTTCTGGTTCAACGTCCCATTCGGCCTGCTCGGCTCGGCGTGGGCGGCGCTCGTGCTGCGAGAGCTCGTCCGGCCCGAGGGCGAGCGCGGCTTCGACTGGTTGGGGACGGTCACCTTCGTGATCGGCCTGACCGGCCTCACGTACGGGATCTCGCGCGGCGGCATGGTCAGCTGGAACGACCCGCAGACGTTCGTGCCGATCATCGCCGGCGTCGTCCTGCTGCCGCTGTTCGTGCTCGTCGAGGCGCGCGCGAAGGCGCCGATGCTCGACCTCTCGCTGTTCCGCGACCGCGGCTTCTCCTCCGCGACTGCCGCCTCGTTCATCGCCGGCCTGTCGCGCTTCTCGCTGACGTTCGTCTTCGTCCTCTACTTCCAGGGCGCGCTCGGCAACGACCCGATCCTCGCGGGCGTGAAGCTCGCGCCGCTCGCGGTCGGGATGCTGATCAGCTCGCCGCTCGCCGGCCGCTGGGCCGACCGCCACGGCGCGCGCACCCTCGCCGCGCTCGGGCTGTTCGTCGCTGCGGTCGGGACCGCGGGGATGACGATGCTCGACACCGAGACGGCGTACGCGATCACCGCCGGCTGGCTGTTCCTGACCGGGATCGGCTCGGGCATGTTCAACTCGCCCAACACGGCAGCGATGATGGGCGCCGTCCCGGTCCACCGCCGCGGGATCGCCGCCGGCACGCGGATGATGCTGCAGAACACCGGCTCGGTCCTGTCGATCGCGATGCTGCTGGCGATCGTCACCAGCGCGGTGCCGACCGCGACGCTGCTGGGCATCTTCTCGGGTGTGAGGACCGGAGTCTCCGACGCCACGCTCGCGCCGTTCATCCACAACCTGCACATCGCGATGTGGGTGCTCGCCGGCACCTCGGTCGTCGGCGCCTTCGTCTCGCTGCTGCGCCCGTCGAACGCCAACGTCCGTGCCGAGGTGGCGGTTGCCGATGCGCATCGGTGAGGTCGCCAGAGCGGTCGGCACGACGCCGCGCACGATCCGCTACTACGAGGAGATCGGGCTGATGCCCAGCGCCGCCGGCCGCGTCGCTGGCACGCACCGCGTCTACAGCGAGCAGGACGTCGAGCAGCTCAGCGAGATCCTGCGGCTGAAGGAGCTGCTCGGCGTGACGCTCGACGAGCTGAGAGCGCTCGTCGCCGACCAGGAGGCGCGCGCCGAGCTGCGCGAGGAGTTCATGCGCCCGCAGACCTCGCCGGCCCGGCGGCGCCGGATCCTGCATGAGCTCGAGGACATCCTCGAGCGCACACAGCTGCTCGTCGACCGCCGCCGCGCGGCACTCGACGAGCTCGACGCCGAGCTGGCCGACCGCCGCTCGCGCGTCCGCGCGCGCTCAGCCGAGCTTGGCCGCGAGGTCACGGCGACGGCATAGGCGTCGTTCGCGCCAGCCCGTTCGGTTGTGCGGCCTGCCGCGTAGGCTTGACGAGTCCGAGATCCGATAGGAGCACGTTCATGGCCGCCTGCACCCACCTCGACCACGTCACCGTCACCGAGCTGCCCGCTTCTGTCGAGGGCTGCGAGGAGTGCCTCGCCTCCGGCGGCAAGTGGCTCCACCTGCGGATCTGTCTCGAGTGCGGCCACGTTGGCTGCTGCGACGACTCGCCCTCCCGCCACGCGACGGCGCACGCAGCCGAGACGAGCCACCCCCTGATCCGCTCGATCGAGCCCGGCGAGAAGTGGTCGTGGTGCTTCGTCGACCAGGTCAGCCTCGCGATCCCCGCCGTCCACGGCGAGCCAAGAATCCCGCCCTCCCCGCTCGCGCAGGAGTGGGGGATCTAGCGCTCGCGCGCTCACCCCTCCAACGTCGCTGAGGCGTCGAGCCAGGCGGTCTCGAGGCGCTCGCGCTCGGCGTGGAGGGCGGCGAGCTGTTCGTTGAGGTCGCGGAGGCGGCCGTGGTCGGTGGCAGAGGTCGCCATCTCTTGCTGCAAGGCGGCTTCGCGCTGCTCGACTCTTTCGAGCGCGCGCTCGAGTCTCTGGACTTCCTTGCGCGCGGCGCGCACGGCGCCGCCGCTGGGGGCGGCTCTCGCGGCCGATGCGCCGGAGTCAGAGCCGGCCGCGCCGCGCCCGGCGCCGTTCCTCCCGCCGCCGCCACGGCTGCCGCCCTCGTCGGCCAGCCGCCGCTCGCGCACGTACTGCTCGATCCCGGCGGGGAGGTGGCGGATGCCGCCGTCGCCGCCGAGCGCGTAGACGTTGTCGGTGACGCGCTCGACGAAGTAGCGGTCGTGGCTGACGACGACGAGCGTGCCGGGCCAGTCGTCGAGCAGGTCCTCCAGCGCGGTGAGGGTGTCGACGTCGAGGTCGTTGGTCGGCTCGTCGAGCAGCAGCACGTTGGGCTCGCCCATCAGCAGGCGCATCAGCTGCAGCCGCCGCCGCTCGCCGCCGGAGAGGTCTCTCACGAACGTGCGTGCGCGGTCGCCGCGGAAGCCGAAGCGGTCGCAGAGGCCGCCGGCCGTCAGCTCTCTGCCGTCGGCGAGCGCGATCCGGCCGCGGACCTCCTCAAGCGACTCGAGCACGCGCAGGTGCCCCGGCAGCTCGACGGCGTCCTGGGTCAGATGCGCGAGGCGGACCGTCTGGCCACGCTCGACATGCCCGCTCGTCGGCGCCAGCTCGCCGCCGAGCACGTTCATCAACGTCGACTTGCCCGAGCCGTTGACGCCGACCAGCGCGACCCGGTCGCCCGGCCCCAGCCGCCACGTCAGCTTGCTCAGCAGCCGCCGCTCGCCGAAGCTGACCGACACCTCTTCGGCGTCGAGCACCTTGCCGCCGAGCCGAGCCGTGGAGAACCTCAGCAGCTCGACGGTGTTGCGCGGGTCGGGCTCGTCGGCGATCAGCGCGTTCGCCGCCTCGATGCGGAACTTCGGCTTGGAGGTGCGCGCAGGCGGCCCGCGCCGCAGCCACGCCAGCTCCTTGCCAAGCAGCTGACGGCGGCGGGCGTCGCGTGACGCCTCCTGGCGGTCGCGCTCGGCGCGCGCCAGCACGTACGCCGCATAGCCGCCCTCGTACTGGTGGACGGCGCCGTCGGTGATCTCCCACGTCTGCGTCACGACGGCGTCGAGGAACCAGCGATCGTGGGTGATCACGACGAGCGAGCCGCGGCGTCTGGAGAGGTGCCTGGCAAGCCAGTCGATCCCCTCGACGTCGAGGTGGTTGGTCGGCTCGTCGAGCAGCAGCAGCTCGGGGTCGTCGATCAGCGAGCGGGCGAGCGCGATCCGGCGCCGCTCGCCGCCGGAGAGCGGCGCGATCGGCGTGTCGAGCCCCTGCGGGAAGCGGCGCAGCTCGACGCCGCCGAGCAGCCCGTCGAGGACGGTGCGGAAGCGGGCGTCGGCCGCCCACTCGTGGTCGGCGCGCCCGCCGACCAGCTCGTCGCGGACGCTGCGCGCGGGGTCGAGGCCGTCCTCCTGGGAGACCGCGGCGAGGTCGAGCCCGTTGACGCGCGTGACCTGTCCGGCGTCGGGCTCCTCGCGCCCGTCGATCAGCGCCAGCAGCGTTGACTTGCCGTGTCCGTTGCGGCCGACGATCCCGATCCGGTCGCCCTCGGCGACGCCGAGCGTGATGTCCTCGAGGATCGTGCGGCTGGCGAAGCCCTTCGCGACCGACTTCAAGTTGACGAGGTTGCGAGGCGTGGCCATCTGAGGAATCTTGCCTGGGGCGGGGCGGGAACGCCGCGCGGGCCCGTTGGTACCGTGCTGAGACGGTGATCGACGGCAGGCTGACACGGCTGCGGCCGGTGGTCGCGAGCGACGAGCAGCGACTGCGTGAGATCCTCACGACGCGCGAGGTTCAGCGCTGGTGGGGCGACCCGGAGCGCGCGATCGCAGACGCGATCGAGCCGCCCGAGCCAGAGGCCGCCGCGTTCGCGATCGAGGAGCGCGCGAGCGCGCAGGTCGTCGGGCTGATCCAGTGGTGGGAGGAGACCGAGCCCGACTTTCGCCACGCCGGCGTTGACATCGCGGTCGACCCGGCCTGCCACGGCCGCGGGATCGGCAGCGACGCGATCGCCGCGCTCGCCAGCCACCTGTTCGAGGCGCGCGGCCACCACCGCCTGACGATCGACCCCGCCGCCGCCAACGAGCCCGCGATCCGCGTCTACCGCAAGCTCGGCTTCCGCGACGTCGGCATCCTGCGCCGCTACTGGCGCGACCCCGACGGCGAGTGGCAGGACGGGCTGCTGATGGACCTGCTGGCGGGCGAGCTGATCGTTCCGGCCGCCTGAGCGGCTACTCCGCCCGCTGGGCGATCCAGTCGCGCAGGCTCGCGGGCAGCTGCGGGGCGCCGAGCGTCTGGGCGAGCAGGGTCTCGTCGAGCACCATCGCGTCGGCGACGAGGCGGATCGTGACGGCGTGGTCGGGCCGGTCGACAACCGCGACCGCGTCGCCGGCGCCGAGCTCGCCCTCCTCGATGATCCGCAGATAGGCGCCGGGGCGCGACGCCTGGGCGAAGCGCTTGAGCATCAGCGGGTCCTCGAAGCGAGCCGAGAGCTTGAAGCAGGGCAGGCGCGGCTGGCAGACCTCGAGCAGCGTCGTGCCGACCCGCCAGCGCTCGCCGACCACCGCGTTCGTGCAGTCGACGCCGGTGGTCGTCAGGTTCTCGCCGAACAGGCCGTGCGGGATCTCGCGCTCCAGCTCGCCAGCCCACCAGTCTGAGTCCTCGCGGGCGTAGGCGTAGACCGCCTTGTCGGGGCCGCCGTGGACGCGCAGGTCGGCCTGCTCGTCGCCAGCGAGGTTGACGCCCTCGACGCGAACGCGGCCGGTTGCCGGCTGCTTGCCGATCGCGCTCAGCAGCGGGCGCCCGCGGTGCCTCCCGATCGGCTGGGGACGGCCGACGTTAACGGAGAGAAGCGCTCCCATGTCACTATCGTAACGAGGAATCACGTGACGGTCGCAACGTTCAATCGTGACGCTCGTTACGATCAATTGTATCGGTCGCAACGATCAAAAGTGACCACCGCCACAAGCGAGCGCTCAGGGCGGGAATCGCCCGTGCCATGTGGGATCTATCTCACAGAGCCCGCGCCGTCCGGGCGGGAAGATGAGTTCGCACTCGTACGTTTCTGATCGATTGAAAGAAGAGCGCCATGGCTGACACCATGACGGAAACGACCAAGCAGCGCCACCGCGTCGTAATCGTCGGCGGCGGCTTTGGCGGTGTGCGCGCCGCGAAGGCGCTCAAGCGGCTCGCAGTCGACGTCACGCTGATCGACCGCAACAACCATCATCTCTTCCAGCCGCTCCTCTACCAGGTGGCGACCGGGGTCCTCTCGCCCGGCCAGGTCGCGCCCGCGCTGCGCAGCCTCTTCCGCGGGCAGGAGAACGTCCGCGTCCTGATGGGCGACGTCGTCGGCTTCGACCTCGACCGCCAGGTCGTGCGCGCGACCGCGCAGCACGATATGGAGATCCCCTACGACACGCTGATCGTGGCGGCGGGCGCGACCCACTCGTACTTCGGCAACGACGCCTGGGCCGTTGACGCGCCCGGCATGAAGACGCTCGACGACGCCAACCGCGTCCGCAGCCGCATCCTGTGGGCGTTCGAGCTGGCCGAGCAGGCGCAGACCGAGGAGGAGCGCAAGGCGCTCCTGACCTTCGTCGTCGTCGGCGCCGGCCCGACCGGCGTCGAGCTCGCCGGCCAGATCGCGATCCTCGCGCGCAAGATCCTCAAGAAGGAGCACCGCGCGATCGACCCGCTCGACGCCCGCGTCGTCCTGCTCGACGCTGCGCCATACGTGCTGCCGCCCTTCCCCGAGAAGCTGCGCGACCACGCGAAGAACGACCTCAACAGAAAGCTTCACATCGACGTCGAGCTGAACGCGATGGCGGTCGGCGTCGACGCGCACGGGATCGACATCGCCGACGTCAGCTCGGGCGACCGCCGCCGGATCGAGGCGCGGACGGTCCTGTGGGCCGCCGGCGTCCAGGCGTCGCCACTGGCGAGAATGCTGTCGGAGGCGTCGGACACGAGCACCGACCGTGCCGGCCGCCTGCTCGTCCGCCACGACCTGACGCTGCCGGCTCACCCCGAGGTCTTCGCGATCGGCGACATGGTTGCCCGTCCCGGCGTCCCCGGCGTCGCGCAGGCGGCGATGCAGCAGGGCCGCTACGTCGCCAAGGCGATCAGCGCGCGGCTCGGCGGCAACCCCGGCCCGTCGCCCTTCAGATACAAGGACAAGGGCACGATGGCGACGATCGGCCGCACGCATGCCGTCGCCAACGTGAGAGGCGTCAACTTCACCGGCCTGATCGCGTTCTACATGTGGGCGTTCATCCACATCGCCTACCTCGTCGGCTGGGGCAACCGCTTCGAGGCGATAGCTCGCTGGATGTGGACGATCGTCGCGCGCAACCGCCGCGAGCGGCTGATCAGCCCGACCGGCCTGATCAGCGAGCAGCAGATAAGCCACGACCTTGCCGTGCTGCGCGAGAGAGAGAACGAGCGGATCGCGGCATAGGCCGCAGCCGCTGCCGCCGGGGCCTGACCCACCCCGGGGCGCTCAAGAAGCCGTCGCCGACTCCTCGGCGGCGGCTTTTCTCGTTTCCGGGGTGTCGAGCGGCGCTGGCGGCGCGCCGCCACGGCTGAGCAGCGCTGCCGGGGCGAAGGCGGTCAGCACGAGCGCCAGCGGCCAGGCGAAGGCGCCGCCGAAGTCAGCGGCGCTCGCCGGCTGCGTGCCGAGCACGACGGCGACGAGCGCGACGCCGAGCGAGCTGCCGACGCGCTGGACGATCGTCAACAGCGCTGTTGCACGCGCGACCTGGGCGCGCTTGAGCGGGCGATAGGCGGCGGTCATCGCCGGCATCATCGTCGCGCCCATCCCGATCCCGAAGAGGACGAGGATCGCCTCCAGCAGCGGAACCGATGTGCTCGGCCGGAGCCGTGTCAGCAGGGCGAGCGCGAGCGCGAACGGGATCAGTCCGGCGAGCACGACGCGATGCGGGCCGACGCGATCGGTCGCGCGGCCGGCGAAGAAGATCGTCACCGCCGCGCTCGCGCCCTGTGGGATCAGCAGCAGGCCGGTGTGAAAGGCGCTCTCGCCGCGCACGCCCTGGAGGTAGAGCGGCAGCAGGAAGAGCGCGCCGAGGTAGGCGCCGCCGAGCAGCGTCAACGTAGCCGTTGACGCGGCGACCGACGGCACGCGCAGCAGCCGCAGCTCGAGCAGCGGGCTCGTGCGGCGCAGCGCGTGGCGAGTGAAGAGCGCAATCAGGAGCACCCCGCCGACAAGCGGCACGACCACGCGCGCGCTCCCGACCCCGCCGGCCGACGACACCGCGCTCAGCCCGTAGACGAGCGCGGCGAGCCCAGGGGAGAGCAACGCGACGCTGATGCGGTCGAGCGGCTCGGGGCGAGGCCGCGCGCCGTTGCTCGCTCGGCGGTCGGGCGCCCGACGGCTCGCTGGTGCCGACGGACGGTTGGTCGCCCGGCGGCTCGCCGGCGCCGACGATCGGTCGGTCGCCCGGCGGCTCGCCGGCGAAGTCGCCACGCCCTCGCGCGGCAGCAGCCGCGCCGCGAGCAGCAGCACCACGACGCCAACAGGGACGTTGACGAAGAAGATCCAGCGCCACGAGACGGTGTCGACAAGCCAGCCGCCAAGCAGCGGTCCGACGACCGGCGCGAGCAGCATCGGCACGCCGATCGCGCTCATCACGCGGCCCATCCGCTCAGGGCCGGCGGCCTGGCCGACGAGCGTGATCCCGGCGGGCAGGATCAGCCCGCCGCCGAGCCCTTGCAGCACGCGGAACGCGATCAGCGCGCCGACGGACGGCGCCGCCCCAGCGAGCGCGGAGCCGGCCATGAACGCGACGACCGCCGTGACGAACAGCCGCGCGGCGCCGAAACGGTCCGCCGCCCAGCCGGCGAGCGGGATCGTCGTCGCGAGCGCCAGCAGGTAGCCGGTCGCGACCCACTGGACGGTCGCCAGCGACGCGCTCAGGTCCCGCCCCAGCGTCTCGATCGCGACGTTGACGACGGTCGTGTCGAGGATCGACATGAACGCCCCCAGCACGACGACGATCGCGACGCCCGCCAGCGCCCGGTCGATCCCGGCCGCCGAGCTCGTCGCCACCTTGCCGTCGCTCGCGCCCGCCTCCCGACGCGCCTCTGCCGCCCCGCTCATACACCCTCCGATCGACCCTGCCGTACACCGTAGCGCCGACGATACACTGTACGGCGGGTAAGGTGCGGCGATGCCGAACCGCGCTTCCGAGGACCTCGTCTGGGACGACCCCGAGCAGGCGCCGCAAGCGACGGCACCGGGGCTGACCCGCCCCCGGCTGGTCGCGGCGGCGCTGGAGCTGGCCGACGCGGAGGGGCTTGACGCCGTCTCGATCCGACGCGTTGCCGGCGAGCTGAGAGCGCGGCCGATGAGCCTTTACACGCACATCGCCTCCAAGGACGACCTCGTGGCGCTGATGCTGAACGCCGTCAGCGCCGAGCTGCTCGTGCCGGGCGAGCTTCCGGCCGACTGGCGCGACGCGTTGCGGGCGATCGCGCGGCAGTCGTTCGCCGCGTACCTCGCCCATCCATGGATGCTGAGCGCCTTCGGCCGCGGGCCGCGCGTGGGCCCCAACCAGCTGCGCCGTGCTGAGCAGTCGGCGGCCGCCGTCGCCGGCCTGCCGATCGACCCGGCCGACGCATGGACGGCGCTGCGGATCGTCCATGAGTGGACGATGGGCCACGCCCTCCACGTGATCACGCTGCGCGAGGACAGCGAGCTGGAGAAGCAGCTCGCCAACGCCGACCCGGCGAGCTTCCCGCAGATGGCGAAGGTCTTCCCCGCGACCCGCGGCAAGCCGCACGACACGTCGTTCGACGCCGCCCTCGAGGTCGTGCTCGACGGGATCGAGCGGCGATTCCTCGACAGCCGATGAGTCGCGCGGCGCGCGCCGGTCAACACTCCTGACACCCCATCCACGCGGGGCGCCCGAGCGGCGCCCGGAAGGAGCGCTCACATGTTCAAGGACACGAAGGCCTTCAGCGGCTTCTCGGTCGACGACACCGACGCCGCGCGGCGGTTCTACGGAGAGACGCTCGGCATCGACGTCGCCGACGGCGAGATGGGCGGCCTGCTGGTCCTGCAGATCGCTGGCGGGCGCGACACGCTGATCTACCCAAAGGCAGACCATCAGCCGGCGTCGTTCACGATCCTCAACTTTCCCGTCGACGACATCGAGCAGGCGGTCGACCAGCTGACCGCGCGCGGCGTGGCGTTCGAGCGCTACGAGGGGACGCAGATGGAGACGGATGAGCGGGGTATCTTCCGCGGAGGCGGCCCGTTGATCGCCTGGTTCAAGGACCCGGCCGGTAACGTCCTGTCCGTGATCGAAAACAACGAGTAGCGCTCAGGAGGACGAGATCGCCGCGCGGCACCGCGAGCTCGCGTTCGTTGCGGCGTTGCAGCATCTGCCGCCGCGCCAGCGCGCGACGCTGATCCTGCGCGAGGTGCTCGGCTTCTCCGCGCGCGAGACGGCCGAGTCGCTCGACACGACCGTCGTGTCCGTCAACAGCGCGTTGCAGCGGGCGCGCGCGACGCTCGACGGCGAGACTGACACGCGCGCGCCCGCGCGAGCATCAGCTCCCGCTCGCGCGCGTTGCCGGTCAGCGCCGCCGCGCGCTCGAACTCCGCGCGCGCCTCGTCGGCCCGGCCGACTCTCTCCAGCAGGTCGCCGCGGACGCTCGCGAGCAGGTGGTAGCGGGCGAGCGCTGGCTCGCCCGCCAACGCGTCGACCAGCTCTAGCCCGGCCGCCGGCCCGAACCCCATCGCGACCGCGACCGCGCGGTTCAGCTCGACCACCGGCGACGGCGCGACCATCGCGAGCGCGTCGTACAGCGCGGCGATCCGCAGCCAGTCGGTCTCCTCCGCGCGCCGTGCCCGGGCGTGGCAGGCGGCGATCGCGGCCTGCAGCCCGTACGGGCCCAGGGGCCCGGGCAGCCTCTGCGCACGGTCGAGCGCGCGCAGCCCGCGGCCGATCAGCAGCAGGTCCCAGCGCGAGCGGTCCTGGTCGAGCAGCAACACCGGCTCGCCGCCGGGCCCGGTCCGCGCGCTCGTGCGCGAGGCAGTCAGCTCCATCAGCGCGACGAGCGCGTGGGCCTCGGGCTCGCGCGGCACCAGCTCGGCGAGCACGCGCCCGAGCCGCAGCGCGTCTTCGCACAACGCCGGGCGCAGCCAGTCCTCGCCGACCGTCGCGGCATAGCCCTCGTTGAAGATCAGGTAGATCACCTCGAGCACCGACGCCAGCCGTGGCGCGAGCTCGTCGCCGCTCGGGACCTCGAACGGCACGCGCGCCTCGCGCAGCGTGCGCTTCGCGCGCACGATCCGCTGCGCGACGGTCGCCTCCGGCACGAGGTAGGCGCGCGCGATCTCGACGGTCGTGAGGCCGCCGAGCATGCGCAGCGTCAGAGCGACGCGCGCGTCGGTCCCGAGCACGGGGTGGCAGCACATGAAGATCAGCCCGAGCAGGTCGTCGCCGATCTGCTGGCCGACCGCGTCGAGCTCGCTGCGCCCCAGCGCCAGCTGCGCGGCGAGATCGCGCGCGATCTGCTCCTGCTTGTCGCGCAGCCGGCCGTCGCGGCGGATCATGTCGATTGCGCAGTGCTTGGCGGTGGCCATCAGCCAGGCGCCCGGGTTGTCCGGAACGCCTGACTGCGGCCACGTCTCAAGCGCCGCGACGAGCGCGTCCTGCGCGAGGTCCTCGGCGACCCCGACATCGCGCATCATCCGCGCCAGCGCGGCGATCAGGCGCGGCGACTCGATCCGCCAGACGGCGTCGACCGTGCGCTGGACGTCGGGGGCCGCCATGCCGATGCGCGCCTACGCGCTCGTCTGGTTCGGCGGCGTCTGGGAGAGCTGCGCTGCCTCCTGGACCTCGGCGGGGAAGTCCGACATCTCGAAGATCTGGCGTACCTCGAGCATCATGTTGCCGTCGGACGGGACGCGCTTGGCCCACTCCATCGCCTCCTCCAGCGACTTCGCCTGGATGATCCAGTAGCCGCCGATCACTTCCTTGGACTCGGCGAACGGCCCGTCGAGGATGGTGCGCTGGCCGTCTCTGTAGACGATCCGCGCGCCCTTGGAGGCGGCGTGGAGGCCGTCGAGCGCGAGCAGCGCGCCGGCTCTCGTCAGCTCCTCGTTGTACTTCCCCATCGCGGCGACGGTCTCCGCGTCGGGCTGCCACTCGGACTCTTCGATGCCGGGGTAGATCATCATCATGAAGCGCATCTCGCGTCTCCTCTGGTCGTGGGGCTGAGGCTGACCGGCGCTGCGCCGGAGTCTGAGCCCTTCTGCTTTTGACACGGCGACGAACAAGCGGGCCGCAGATCGACATGTCCGCTGGATGACCGCGAAGCTGGCGCGCTGCCGCTCAAAAATGTGAACATCTTGCGAGAGCGCGCAACGTCTTCGCGACAGCTGTGTTCGATCTAGTCGTGGAGTACCCGAACAGCGCCAACACGCGCGTCCGGTGGTTGGTAACGCTCGCCGCGATGCTGATCGTGATCGCCGGCGCAGCAAGCCTTGCGCACGCCGCCCCGGCGAGCGCCGTCGACCTCGGCATATCCGACTCCGACGCCCCGACGACCGACGAGCCCAACTGGCCCGGCCTGGACATCGACAGGCTGCGGGTCGTGCTGCCGTTCGACGTCGCCGAGACGCCCGACCTCGACGACCCGGAAGCGAGCAGAAGCCTGACGATCGGGCCGAACGGCAGAGCAAGAAGAGCCGCCTTCGACAGACTGGTCGCGAGCGCCGCGGCGAGAGGCGTCAGCCTGCTCGTCACCTTCTCGCCGAGCGACGACGTCGTGCTGCCCGACGGCGGGCCCGCCACGCCGAGCGTCGACCAGTACGCCGCCGGCTTCAGAGCGTTTCTCGACCAATATCCCGGAATCACGACCTTCGCGGCGTGGAACGAGCCGAACAACCCGGACCCGAGACAGTACCCGCTGAGCGGCGACCCGCAGCTCGCTGCGCAGTACTGGCTCACCGCCACGCAGCTCTGCCCGACGTGCACGATCCTCGCCGGCGACTTCGCCGGGATCGCCAACGACGACGCGTATGTCGACGCCTACCAAGCGGCGCTCGGCACCGCTCGCCCGGCCGTCTGGTCGTTCCACGCCCACAGCGACGTCAACGCCTTTCAGGCCGGCGGCGTCGACAGCGCGCGGATCGCGCGCTACTACCTGTCCAAGCTCCAGGGCCCGTGGGCCGGCTCGCAGATCTGGATCGACGAGGTCGGGGCGCGCTATCGCGACCCGAGCGGCACCGTCTGGGGCGACGCGTCGCAGGCGCAGGCCGGCGAGTTCCTGCTTGGCCTCTCGACGCTCGACCCGCGCATCACAGCGATCTACTACTACAACTTCTCCAACCAGTGCGCGACGGCGTCAAGATGCGCGCAGCAGGACCGCGGCGTCGTCTCGCCGACGCCGTTCGACAACACGTCGCTCAATTACGACGGCATCAACCGCAAGCGCGCGATCTACGACGTGCTCGCGGACCGCGCGCCGCTGATCCCGCCGGCGCTGCCCGTCCCGCCGGTCGTCACGATCACCTCCCCGGCGCAGAGCCAGGCGCTCGCGACGAAGACGCCGACGTTCGCCGGCACCGCCGCGGTCGGCGGCCGCGCCGCCACGCAGGTGTCGCTGCAGATCTTCACCGGCACCGGCGCGACGCAGAGCGCGGTCGCCTCCCAAACCTTGACCGCGCCGCTCGACGGCGCCGGCCAATGGTCGGTCGTCACACAGCCGCTCGCTGACGGCACCTACACCGCGACTGCCTCGCAGGTCGGCAACCCAAGCTCCTCTGGCATCAGCCAGGACACGGTCTTCACGATCGACACCGTCCCGCCGACCTCGACCATCACGGGTCCTGACCCGCAGACCGGCTCGCGCGACGCGACGCTGAGAATCGCCGCCTCCGAAGCCGGCGCGACGCTCATCTGCTCGCTCGACGGCGCCAGACTCGCACCCTGCAGCCCGACGCTGCGGCTCAGACATGTGAGACTCGGCAGACACTCGCTGCGCGTCAGAGCGACCGACCTCGCCGGCAACGTCCAGCGCAGAACGACCGTCTTCAGATGGCGCGTCGTCTCGCTCGCCTCGGCGCTGCTCCCGCGCGCGGCGAGCCTCTCCGAGGCGGTCTCGCGCGGCATCCCGATCGCGGCTGGCTGCGCTGACTCCTGCCGCATCGGCGCGCGCCTTTACATGCCCAGAGCGGCTGCGCTCGCCGCCGGCCTGGCGGGCCGCGGCGTCTCGCGCCACGACCCGGCGCACCCCACCGGCAAGGGCTACCTGACGGTCGGGACCGCGTCGGTCAAGCGGACCCGCGCCGGCGCCTCGGTGCTCGCGCTGAGACTGCGCGCCTCCTCCGCCTCGACGCTCGCGCGCGCCCACAGCGTGACCGTGCGGCTCGGCGTCTCGCTGACGCCGAAGGGCTCGACGCCGACCGAGGTCAGCCGCCGCGTCTCGCTGGTGCGCTCCGGCGCGCTCGCCTCGATCGC
This sequence comes from Conexibacter sp., assembly GCA_036499225.1. GTDB lineage: Bacteria > Actinomycetota > Thermoleophilia > Solirubrobacterales > Solirubrobacteraceae > Conexibacter. The sequence continues at coordinate 3,977 of DASYEC010000105.1, read as the reverse complement.
CTCAAGAGGGCTGGCGGTGACCGTCGCCTGCACAAGCGTCTGCTCCCAGCGCACGACGCAGTGGACGACGAGCACGACCGCGAAGGCGCTCAGAGTGCCGGGCGCCGGCATCGCCGGCAGCGACAGAAACGGCCTGCCGAAGGGCAGCTACGTCTCGCTCGGCGCGGCGAGCGCGCAGCGTAGAACCGGCGGCGGCAGCGACGTCTCGATCGCCGTCACGCGCGACGCGCGCAGACCGGTCGCCCGCGCCGCGTCGCTCGCCCTGCGCGTCTCGACCGTGATCCGGGGCCCCGGCACGCCGATGCGCGCCTCGAGCATCCCGCTCGTGCTGCCGCGCTAGCGCTGTTGCTGCTGTTCTCGCGGGAATACCCGCGCAGGAAAGCGGCGTGAGGCCCTGACGACCACGAAGGGGAGTTGGGTCGTCAGGGCCCCGTGCGCACGAATGGGCCCGATGGATGGGGGAGATCCGTAGGCGTCGCGCGCTGCCTGGCGTGGCCCGTCGGCTCACGCATTGCGCCGGAAGGGGGTGCCGAGCGCACAAGGATGATGCGGATTTGTGAGGTCATGGTCAATGCCAATCTCAGAATTTTCGGAGAAGCGACGAGCCGCCGATCGGCGTGGTCGCTTTCGGCGTGGTGTAGTGTCGGTGAACGAAGACACTGGCGTACCTGATGCGCCAAAAGCCTTGAGTAATCGGCGATTGCAAGATCACCATGCTGGGGTGGCTTTCTAGACCAGGGGATAGGGGATGGCAGCACGCCATGGGTTGAAGTACGCGGTGCTGGGGCTCGTGATCGAGCAGGACGCGTACGCCTACCGCCTGGTCCAGCGGTTCGAAGAGCTTGTCGGTGACGCATACCGTCTCCATCCGTCAGCCGTCTACACGGCGCTCAACCAGCTTGAGGACGACGGCTGCGTCGTCGTCGACGAGCGTCGCAGCGTCGGCGCCAGCCGCCGCAGCCCCCGCGTTGTCTACACCGCGACCGACGAGGGCTCGCGCGTCTTCGAGGAATGGCTGACGACGCAGGTCGAGCGCCACCTTGAGCCGGTCCGCTCCGAGCTGGTCGCCAAGCTCGCGCTCGCGCAGCCGTCGCATGCGGCCGACCTGCTGGAGATGATCGACAGCGCTGAGCTGGAGTGCCTCGACCTGATCACCGCGGCGACGCGACGCGCTGAGCAGTCGGCGGCCGGCCGCCGCTGGGACAACGCCGTCAGCGCGCTCGTCCACGAGTACGGGATACGCCAGCTCCACGCGCGCCTGGAATGGCTGCGCGACGCGCGTTCGACCGTCGAGCGGCTGCGCGACGGGGTCGCTGTCGCTGAGGAGTGACGCTGGTGCTGGTCAGGTTCGACAACGTCACGAAGCGCTACCTGCGCGGGCCGCGTGAGATCGTCGCGCTCGACCAGGTCAGCTTCGACGTCGAGCCTGGCGAGCGCTTCGGCGTCCTTGGCACGGCGCGCGGCGGCAAGTCGACGCTGCTGCGGCTCGCCGCCGGCCTCGAGCGGCCTGACGAGGGAACGGTCCGCCTCGACGACCGTGACATCGCGACGCTCTCGCGCCGTGAGCACGCGCGGCTGTTGCGACACGAGATCGGCTGCATATGGGAGGCGTCGGCGCGCAGCGACGCGGAGGCGCTGCAATACGTCGCGTGGCCGCTGCTGAGCGCGGGCGCCCGCTACCGCGACGCGATCGGGCAGGCGCGGGCGATCCTGCGCGACGTCGACAGCAGCGACTGCGCCGGCGCGAGGCTGTGCGAGCTGGCGGCGAGCGAGCTGACGCGGATCTCGATTGCGCAGGCGTTGATCCGCCATCCCCGGCTGCTGCTGGCCGACGAGCCGTCGAAGTCGCTCGACGCGGTCGAGCGCGGGGCGGTGCTCGACCTGCTGCGCTCTGTCGCGATCGCCCGCGGGGTCACGTTGATCGTGACCGCTGGCGACGCCAGCGGCCTGGTCGCGCCGAGCAGGCTCGCGTCATTGGATCGCGGCCGTCTGCTGCTGAGATCGCGCCAGACCGGCGAGGTCGTGCCGTTCAAGCGGCCGCAGCGCACGGGTTAATCCGCCGACGCTCGCTGTTTACCGCGTGAATTCGCCGGGGACGTTGTCCGGGCGAGGGACCGCATTGGAGGCGAGCGCTATGAGCAGCGACGTTCAGACCGGGACGATCAGATCGCAGATCCCCGCACGGCTCGACCGGCTGCCATGGTCACGGTGGCACTGGCTGATCGTGATCGGGCTGGGGACCGTCTGGATCCTCGACGGGCTTGAGGTGACGATCGTCGGCAACGTCGCCGGCCGGATCTCTGAGAGCGGCAGCGGCCTCGACATCAGCGCCAGCACGATCACTGGTCTCGCTGCCTCGCTCTACGTCGCTGGCGCCTGTTGTGGCGCGCTCTTCTTCGGCTGGCTGACCGACCGCCTCGGCCGCAAGAAGCTGTTCATGGTCTCGCTGCTTGTCTATTTGACGGCGACGGCGCTGACAGCGATCTCATTTGAGCCGTGGTGGTTTCTCGCCTGTCGCTTCATGACCGGCTTCGGCATCGGCGGCGAGTACGCGGCGATCAACTCCGCGATTGACGAGCTGATCCCCAGCCGCGTGCGCGGGCGCGTCGACATCGTCATCAACGGCAGCTTCTGGATCGGCGCGATGGTCGGTTCGCTCCTGTCGATCTTCTTCCTCAACGAGAAGTTCTTCGCGGCGAACGTCGGCTGGCGGCTCTCGTTCGCGATCGGCGCCGTGCTGGCATTCGTGATCCTGCTCGTGCGGCGGCAGGTGCCGGAGTCGCCGCGCTGGCTGATGATCCACGGCCGCGAGCAGGAGGCGGAGGAGATCGTCGCCGACGCCGAGCGGCGGGTGCAGCAGGAGACCGGGCAGGAGTTGCCAGAGCCTGACGGCGAGATCACGATCCGCCAGCGCCGCTCGATCGGCTTCCTGACGATCGCGAGAACCGTCTTCAAGCTGTACCCGAAGCGGACCGTGCTCGGCCTCTCGCTGTTCATCGGCCAGGCCTTCCTCTACAACGCGATCACGTTCGGCTACGCGACGATCCTGATCACGTTCTTCAACGTCGGCACTGGCAGCACGGGCTATTACTTCGCGGCGATCGCAGTCGGCAACTTCATGGGCCCGCTGCTGCTCGGCCACCTGTTCGACTCCGTCGGGCGCCGCGTGATGATCAGCAGCACCTACATCCTTTCCGGCGTGCTGCTGCTGGTCACGGCGTGGCTGTTCCACGAGGGCTCGTTGAACGCGACGACGATGACGCTCTGCTGGTGTGTCGTGCTGTTCTTCGCCTCGACTGGCGCGAGCTCCGCGTACCTCACCGTGAGCGAGGTCTTCCCGATGGAGACGCGCGCGCTCGCGATCGCCTTCTTCTACGCGGTCGGAACCGCAGCGGGCGGCATCACCGGCCCGCAGGTCTTCTCGCGCCTGACCTCGACAGGCAAGGTGAGCGACGTCGTGCTCGCCTTCTCGATCGGCGCGATCCTGATGATCGCGGCCGGCCTTGTCGCCGTCTTCCTGGCGGTGAGAGCGGAGCGCCAGAGCCTTGAGAACATCGCCAAGCCGCTGACCGCGCAGGACGCCGAGGAGCAGGAGTGGCCCAAACGCGACGTGCCGGCGGAGCCGCGCAGCGTGCGGCCGGCGTCCGCCTGACGGAGGTGAGAAGAGGCGCCGCGCCGCTGGCGCGCTGCGAGCGCCCGGATGCTGCCGGGGCGACGTTTCACCACGTCGCCGCCAGGCTCGCCGGGAAGGCGCGTATCGTGGTCCGTCATGCTCGGACTTCCAGAGGGCGTGACCGCATGCCTGTTCGACCTTGACGGCGTGCTCACGCAGACCGCGAAGGTCCACGCCGCGGCGTGGAAAGAGATGTTCGACGGATTCCTGAAGGCGCGCGCTGAGCAGGACGGCACGGAGTTCGTGCCGTTCGACGCCCGCCGCGAGTACGACGAGTTCGTCGACGGCAAGCCGCGTGACGCGG
>DASYEC010000104.1:0-3992 GCA_036499225.1 Conexibacter sp. | reverse complement strand
TTCCCGATCACCGGCACGGCTGTGATGGCGATCGGCTTCTTCCTGTTGTCGCGCATGGACGCCTCGACCGGAACGGTCTACCGCTCGGGCGCGATGCTCGTGCTCGGCCTCGGGCTGGGGATGACGATGCAGGTGCTCGTGCTCGCGGTGCAGAACGCGGTCGACTACAGAGACCTCGGCGTCGCGACCTCCGGGGCGACCTTCTTCCGCTCGATCGGCGGCTCGTTCGGGGTCGCGATCTTCGGCACGATCTTCTCCAACCGGCTCGGCTCGACGCTCGCCGACCACTTCCCGGGCGGGCTGCCGGCCGCGATCGCAGGCGGCGGCAACACGAGCGGCGTCGACCCGGCGGCGGTGCACGCGCTGCCGGGCCCGATTCAGGCCGGCTTCGTCGGCGCCTACGCCGACGCGCTGCAGTCGGTCTTCCTCGTCGCGATCCCCATCGTGCTCGTCGCTTTCGGGCTGTCGTGGCTGCTGCGCGACGCGCCGCTGCGCAGAACGGTCGAGACGAGCGGCCTCGGCGAGAGCTTCGCGGTCCCCAAGCCCGACGCCTCCTACGACGAGATCGAGCGGGCCGTCAGCGTGCTGGCGCGACGCGACGTGCGAAGACGGCTGTACGAGCGACTCGCGGCGCGGGCGGGCGTCGACCTGTCGCCCGCCGCCGTCTGGCTGCTGGCGCGCGTCGGCGACTTCGCGCCCGTCACGGTCGACGAGCTGGCGACGCGCTGCGTGATCGAGCGCTCGCGGCTGAAGCTGGCGCTCGGCGAGCTGGAGATGGCGAGGCTGGTCGAGGAATGCGTCAGCGACGCGCCCTACTTCGACCTGCCCGAGGGGCTGGAGGAGGCCGGCTGGGCGCCCGACGGCGCGCCGGTCGAGACGCTCGGCCGCGGGCAGGTGCCGCTCGTGCTGACGCCGGCCGGCAACGCCGTCCGCGACCGCCTGCTGGCCGCGCGGCGCGAGCGGCTGGCCGAGCTGCTCGACGGCTGGTCGCCCGAGCAGCACGAGGAGCTCGCAACGCTGCTCAGCCGCCTCGCCGCGGAGCTCTCCACAGATCCCCGCGACGCCGCGCCGCACGAGCACGTCGCGCCGGGGGCGGCAAGCGGGAATCGCTAGATTCCATGCACGTGCAAACGAATGGAGGACGCCATGCGTGCTAGCTGGAACGGCGTGACCCTGGCCGAGAGCGATGACACCGTCGTCGTCGAGGGCAACCACTACTTCCCGGTCGACTCGATCGACAGCGATCTCTTCGCCCCGAGCGAGTCGCACACGATCTGCCCGTGGAAGGGCACGGCGAGCTATTACGACGTCCGCGTCAACGGTGAAGTGAACGGCGACGCGGCGTGGTACTACCCCGAGCCCAAGGAAGCGGCGACCGAGATCAAGGACCGCGTCGCCTTCTGGAGAGGCGTCGAGATAACCGAGTAGAACGCGCGGGCGGGCCGGCCGGCGGCTAGGCGCCGTCGTCCGCCTGCCGGTAGCGCAGCCCGTCGAGCGCGAGCTCGAAGATCCGCTCGAGCTCGGCCGCGTTGCTGACGCGCACGCTGGCGATCCCGGAGACCATCCGCCCGACCTCGGTGAAGCTGACGTCGGGACGCACGATGCCGGCGTCCTGCGCTCGTCTCAGCAGCGGCTCGCCCGCGCTGGTGATCGCGTGGCGGCAGGCGGCGAAGACGTCGGCGTCAGCCGGGACGTACGCCATCAGCTCCTGGCCGATCGCGCGCTTGGTCGTCGCGTACTGCATGAAGCGGCGCAGGAAGGTGCTGAGCGCCTCCCATGGCGGCAGCGTCGCCAGGTCGGCGGCGGCCGCGGCCATCGCCTCGACCTCGTCGACGTAGGCAGCCTCGAGCAGCGCCTGGCGGGTGGGGAAGTGCCGGTAGAGCGTGCCGATGCCGACGCCGGCGCGGCGGGCGATGTCCTCCAGCGACGCGTCGACGTCGTTCTCCGCGAAGGCGGCGCGCGCGGCGACGAGCAGCTTCTCGTAGTTGCGGCGCGCGTCGGCCCGCTTGGGCCGACGCGACAGGCCCGTCACATCGGCGGGTCCGGCCTCGTCTTCGGTGTGTGTCGCTTCGATCTTCGTCGTGGTCGTCATCGCAGTGCTCACCTCGGGCGCCTTGAAACTGGAGGGACCCTCCGCTATATCTGAACCGGAGGCACCCTCCAGAAACCTAAATCTGGAGGTAACCTCCATTTTAGCTCACGCCTTTCCCCGAAAGGGGCCCTCTCCAAATGCCTTCGACATCGACCCTCCGCGCTCCTGCGCGGTGGCTGCCCTCGGCCGAGCCCGGCGGCGCGCCAAACCAGGGAATGGTCCTGGGGATCATCCTTACCTGTTATCTGATGATCATCCTCGACGCGTCGGTGGTCATCACCGCGCTGCCGAGAATCCAGGCGACGCTCAACTTCAGCGACGCCAACCTGTCGTGGGTGCAGAACGCCTACACGCTCGCGTTCGGCGGACTGTTGCTGCTCGGCGCCCGCGCTGGTGACATCTTCGGCCGGCGCCGCACCTTCATCGCCGGCATCGCGCTCTTCACCGTTGCGTCGCTCGCCGGCGGGATCGCCGAGTCGTCAACGTGGCTGTTGGCCGCGCGCGGCATCCAGGGGATCGGCGCCGCGATCGCCGCGCCCGCGACGCTGACGCTGCTGACGACCTCCTTCAGAGAGGGCCGCGAGCGCACCCGCGCGGTCTCCTACTACGCCGCGGTCGCGGGCGGGGGCGGCTCCGTCGGCCTCGTCATCGGCGGCATGCTGACGCAGTGGGCCTCGTGGCGCTGGGGCCTCTTCATCAACGTCCCGATCGGCATCGCGCTGATCGCGCTGACGCCGCTCTACCTGCCCGAGACCGAGCGCCACAGCGGCCGCTTCGACTTCGCCGGGGCGATCACCTCGACGGTCGGCATGACCGCATTGGTGTACGGCTTCGTGCGGGCGGGCGCCGATGGCTGGGGCAACGGCGAGACGATCGCGGCGTGCGCGGTCGGGATCGTGCTGCTGATCGCGTTCGTGCTGACCGAGATGCGCGCGGCGGAGCCGATCACCCCGCTGCGGCTGTTCCGCAGCCGCGAGCGCAGCGGCGCGTACGCGGCCCGCGTGCTGCTGATGGGCGGGATGTTCTCGATGTTCTTCCTCGTCACGCAGTACCTGCAGGAGGTGCGCGGCTTCAGCCCGCTCGACGCCGGCCTCGGCTACCTGCCGATGACGGTCGTGATGTTCGGCATGGTGAGAGTCGTCCCGCGCCTGACGGCGAGGGTCGGCGGCACGCGCGTGCTGATCCTCGGGATCACGCTGGCGTTCTTCGGGATGGCGTGGATGAGCCGGATCGGCGACGCGACCGGGTTCTTCCCCGGCATCGCGATCCCCGAGGCGCTGATCGGCCTCGGCATGGGCGCGGCGCTGCCGTCGCTGACGGCCGCGGGCGTCGCGGGCGTCAACAACAAGGACGCGGGGGCGGCCTCGGGCCTCGTCAACGTCGCCCACCAGCTCGGCGGCTCGCTCGGGATCGGCGTGGCGGTCGCGATCGGCGCCTCGGCGGCGCGCTCCGCGGCGCACGACCTGCCCGCCGGCGCCGGTGCGCAGGCGCTCGCTCACCACGAGCTGGCCAGCTCCGTCAGCGCCGCGATCACCGCCTCGGCTGTCTTCGTCGCGATCTCGCTGGCAATCGTGCTCGCGGTGATGCGCCGCCCGGCGATGACGGGGGCGCCCGCGGCGGCGGCTGCCGGGCCCTCGCGCTAGCGGGGGTGCGGGCGGCGGCCGCCGTGCCCTCGCGCTAGCGGGGGTGCGGGCGGCGGCCGCCGGGCCCTCGCGCGAGCGGCGGTGCGGGCGGCGGCCGCCGGGCCCTCGCGCGAGCGGCGGTGCGGGCTCGGCCCCGTGCCGAGAGGGGGCGAGTTTCGGCGGCCGCGCCCTCCGCGCGCACGCGCGCGTCGACTAAGAAGCGCTGCGCTCCTCGATCCCGTGCGGCGAGCCGTACGCGGCCAGCAGATCGAGGAAGG
>DASYEC010000103.1:0-6258 GCA_036499225.1 Conexibacter sp. | reverse complement strand
GGATCGGGACCGCGGTGGAGCACGGACACGACCGGCCAATTGGCGAACGACTCCTTCGTCGTTCGTCATTGGCCCGGGCTGTAGACGACTGCGTCGAGGAGGACGAACGCATGCGATCAGTAACAAGCCGGCTCGTTGCGGCGGTTGGGACGGCGGCCGTTGCCCTCGCGATCAGCGGGTGCGGATCGAGCGATCCGTATCTCAAGCCCCAGGCGACGAACGACACGGCAAAGCCGCCGATCGGCGGTGATCCTCGAGAACCGCCTGAGGAGCGACTCGGGGCGCGCCCGACTGAGAACGACGACACACCGGCCGGATCTCCGACGCCGGAGGCCGCCATCCGCCGTTACGCGATATTGTCGATCAACTGGACCGCGGCGACGCTCGCGGACCGCCAGCGAACGCTCGCGCAGCTGTCGGTAGGAGCCGCTCGGCAGGGCGCGCTGCTGGCGGCGCAGCAGGTGGCTCGGGACTCGACGCTGCAGAAGTCCGCGCGCGCGAATCACGGCCAGGTCGTCGCGGTCGTTGCCGGCACGGGGCCGGTCAGCGGTCGATGGGTTGTCGTTACGCGGGAGACAGCGGCGAACGGTGACGACCCAGAACTCCCTCCGGGATTCCACGTTACCGTTGCTGCGGCGCAGCGCGTGGCGTCCGGCTGGGCGGTGTCGGCGTGGGAGCCCGAGAGTTGACGTCGTTGTGTCCGATATCGGCGACCAACGATAAGAAGCCGTTAGGTTGCCCTCGGGGCAACGTCGTAGCCTGTTGAATTGATCTACATATCGGGTCCGAGGGTGCGCGAACACCCCCGGACCCTGCACAGGAGAGGTGGTCTCCCATGCACTACCAGCGTATCCCACGTGTGTTCGCACGCGCCTGGGCGATAAGAGCTGCGCCGACTATGTCCGCCGCGGGCGACGCGCCGGGCCGGTGCCGTCGCCGGCTGGAGGTGAGCCGCGATGCGTAAGCGCAGTCCGAGAGGCGTGAAGATCAAGAGCGCCGACCATCTGCTGTTCGGGCGGGTCGTGCGCGAGATCCGCGCGCGCCGCGTGTTGTCGCAAGAAGGGCTTGGCCAGCGTTCGGGGCTGCACCGCAACTACGTCGGTGCGGTCGAGCGTGGCGAGATCAACCCGACGCTCGCGACGATACTGACGCTGTGCCGGGGCCTGAACGTCGGCATCGACGAGCTGTTTGAGCTGTACTGCACTCGTCGCGGAGACGCCAACGGCCAGCGACCCGGTGACGCAGTCCGGGGGTGGCAGCCGTGACGGCGATGAAGACGACGACAGTCCGCTTTGATCCAGAGCTGTGGGCGAAAGTCAAGAGACTGGCCGACCGGCGCGGGCTTCGTCGAGCCGCGTTCGTGCGTGACGCGACGCTCGCGTACGTCGTTGCGATCGAGACCGAGCAACGGCTGCTGTTTGACCACAGCGGATTCCTCGCGCAGCTTCAGCGGCGCGTTGTCGCGTTGGAGGCTCTCGGGCGCGGCGGGCGGTCGTGACGCGCGTGGGCCTGTTGATCCCGCGCAGCCGCGTGCCGGCGGTCGCGCTGAATTTGCTTTGCCTCTACGCGGCGAGCGCCGACACGCTGCGGCTCGTGGTCGAAATCGCGTCGATAACACGCAACCTTCATGCGGTCCGCGAAGCGCGCGAGGACATGGCGAACGTCGAGGAGTTCCTCGACCAGCTCGGCTGGTCCACGGCGCCCCGCACGGTCATGCTTTGGGGCGAGCCTGATCTGCTTGAGGCGGCGATCTTTGGCAGGCTGAGCGACCATGCCCGCTGACGGTTGGCGACCCGGGGCTGATGCCGCCGCGGATGCCGGCTCTGAGAGACCCCTCTTGCCGATCACACCCTCTCAGCGTGGTATACGCTTCTGTTTTTCGCGGACCAGGGGGCGAGGGATGTTGGCGATGAAGCACGTCGTGTTGGGGTTGCTCCGGGAGCAACGCGGCTATGGGTACGACCTTCAACAGCGCCTCGATCGTCGTTTTGGATTCTTACGCCTCTCTGAGACCGCGGTCTACAAGTTGCTCAACCGGTTGGAGGACGATGGGCTGATCGCGCAGGACGGGCGCCGCCCGGTCACGCAGCGCCGGGCGGCGCCGCCGGTGCTCTATGCGATCACGGAGAGAGGCACCCGCGAATTCGAGCGGTGGATGGGATCGCCATGCTCGCGCGCAGGTTCGCGTGAGGAGCTGCACGTCAAGATCAAATTGTCGGAGCCGACAGATCTGCCGCAGCTGATCGAGATGACGCTACGAGACGAGCAGGAGTGCATCGCGGAGCTCGCTGCGCTGCCACAGGCCCACCTCGATCAGCTTGCTGACGCACAGGGCCCGTGGTCGGAGGTCGCCGCACTGTTGGTCGACGACGCGCATGTTGCGCGGCTGCAGGTAACGATCGAGTGGCTCCAACGGGCGCGCGCAGTGATGCAGCGGCGCCTGGCGGCTGGGACTGGACCCCGTCGGCTGGTCCGATGAGAGCGCCGTTGCTCGCGCTCCGCAACGTGACGCGGGCGTTCTCGCGCGGGCCTTATGAGCTTCCCGTGCTGCGTCATGTCTCGTTGAAGGTCGACGCCGGGCAGGTGGTGGGGGTCTTTGGGCAGCGAGCCGCTGGGAAGACCACCCTGTTGAAGATCGCGGCCGGCTTGGAAGCCCCGGACGCCGGCACGGTGCAGTTCGACGGGCGCGACGTCGGCGCACTCTCTCGCCGGGAGGCAGCACGAGTGTTGCGTCATGAGGTCGGTTGGGTCGAGCGCGCAGGGCCGGCGAGCGAGGAGCTGACGGTGTTCGACTGGCTTCGGCTCCCGCTGCTGGGGCGAGATCGTGGCGAGGCTCGTCGGCGTTCGCATGCGGCGCTTGAGCGTCTCGGCGTTCGCGACTGCGCTGATGAGCCATGGCGCAACCTCGCTGATGGCGAGCGTGTCCACGTCGCGTTGGCTCAGGCGCTGGTGCGGGAGCCGCGGCTGTTGGTCGTTGACGATCCGACCGCTGGTCTTGACCTGATCGAGCGGGAGCGGGTTGTCTCGTTGCTGCACGCTGTCGCGGACGACGGCGTGGGCGTCTTGATCGCGGCGCCGGACCTGCATGCGTTGCGCCGTGCCGACGAGGTCTTCTCCTTGGCCGGTGGAGGCCTGGTCGGACCGCCCGACCCGCCGCCTGAGGAGCGCGGGGCGGTGATCGACTTTCCTGGCAGACGGTCGGCGTGATGCTCGAGCTCCGCAACCTCGTCAAGCACTATCCGTCGCCGGACGGGAAGCGCATCAAGGCTGTCGACGGGATCTCGCTGCAGATCGCGGCGGGGGATCTGGCGGCGCTGTATGGGCCCAGTGGCTCGGGGAAGTCGACGTTGCTGTTGATGATCGCGGCTCTGCTGGCGCCTGACAGCGGCGTGATCCTCGTCGGCGGCCGCGACGTGTCGGCGCTCTCGGCGCGCGACGCCGCGCGATACCGGCGGTTGGAGCTTGGGTTCGTGCGGCAGGAGCTCGACGTGATCGAGGGGGCGACGGCGATCGACAACGCCACGCTGAAGCTGTTGGACGCCCGTGTTGGGCGGCGCGAGGCGCGCAAGCGCGTCGAGCCGCTGTTGGTCGAGCTTGGGCTCAAGGAGCGCCTCAAGCATCGCGCCGAGCGGCTGTCGATGGGCGAGCGCCAGCGCGTGCTGATTGCACGCGCCCTCTCGACGGGTCCCGCGCTCGTGCTTGCCGACGAGCCGACCGGCAGCCTCGATGGGCAGCGCAGCCATGAGGTCTTGACGCTGCTGTCCGACCTGTGTCGAGAGCGTGGCGTCGCGATGCTGCTCGCGACCCACGACCCGCAGGCGGCAGCGTTCGCCGCACATGCGTGGACGCTCCATGACGGGCGCCTCCGTGAGGCAACCGTCGCAACGGGCCAGCCGGTCAGCGCGGGCTGAGGAGACGGCGGTGCGGTTCTCCAATCTTGTGCATCTGTACTTGGTGCGTGTGCGACGACGGCTCGTTGGCGAGTCGCTCGCCATGGTGGGGATTGCGGTCGGTGTCGCGCTCGTGTTCGCCGCGGTGGTCGCCGGGGCGAGCCTGACGGGTTCGGTCAAGCAGCTGACGAGCGGGATCGTTGGGCAGTCCCAATTTCAGCTCTCGGCACGTGGCCCTGACGGCATGGACGCAGCCCTGCTGTCCGACGTTCAACGGCTTGGGGGCGTGAAGTCGGCGGCGCCGATTCTGGAGGCGCGGGCGATCGTGACGGGCCCGGCTGCCAGTGTGCCGGTGGAGCTGGTTGGCGGGGACCCGCGCTTCGCCAGCTTGGGCGGCTCGCTCCTTCATCTCTTCACCGCGGCGCAGCTCGCCCGCCAACGAGCAGTCGCGCTCCCGGCGCCGGTCGTCAGCGAGCTTGGCCTCGGGTTCGGCGGAGCTGTCGGCGTTCAGACGGGCGCGGGCACGACCCGCGCCCTGCTCGGTGCGGAGCTGCATCGAAACGACATCGGCACCCTGGTCGACAGCCCCGTCGCCGTTGCGCCGCTGGCATACGCGCAAGAGCTGAGCGGCATGCATGGGAAGGTCACGCGGATCTTCGTGCAGGCACTCCCGGGACGCGATCGGCAGGTCGAAGCCGGGCTGCGCCAGATCGCGGGAAGCCGTCTCAACGTGTTGCCGGCCGATGCCGACGTCGCGATCTTCAACGAGGCGGCAGTGCCAACGACGCAGTCGACAGTGCTGTTCTCCGTGTTCGCGGCACTCGTCGGCTGGCTCTTCGCGTGCTCGGCGGTGCTGCTGACGGTGCCCCAGCGCCGCCGCTTTATCGCCGACCTGCGCCTGGCGGGCCACCCGCCCAGCGTCATCGTTCGCGTGATGCTGTTCGACGCGCTCGTCCTCGGCATCGTCGGCTCGCTCGTCGGGCTCGTGCTCGGAGCGGTGCTGTCGCGCAGCCTCTTTTCCAGCGTGCCGGGCTACCTCGCGTTCGCGTTCCCAGTCGGGCAGCAGCGCGTCGTCGGCTGGGAGAGCGTCGCGATCGCGCTGGCCACGGGCGTCGTCGCCGCCTGCGTGGCTGTGCTCGCACCGCTGCGCGAGATCATGTCGCGCCGACCGCTTCAGCAACCGGCAAAGGCTGGAAGACAGCACGGGAGCAGATGGCTTGCCGCCGCCGGCGTGGTGTGCGTGTTGCTCGCCGTCGGCGTGCTCCTCCTCTCTCCGGTGGCCGCGATCGCTGGCGTCGTGTGTCTGACCGCCGCGCTGCTGCTGTTGCTGCCAACGCTGATCCGCGCGACGATTCTCGCCATCGGCTGGATCGCGGAGCGCGTGGACGGCCCGGTCCCATTGCTCGCGGTCGCCGAGCTGCGTGCTCGCTCAACTCGCGCGCGCACCTTCGCTTTGGCCGCGACGGCCGCGGTCGCCGTATTCGCCGCAGTCGCCGTCGTTGGCGCCTACCACGACCTCCAGCGCGGGCTGGACGGCTCCGCGCATCAGATCGACCGCCAAGCCGACGTGTGGGTGACGTTCCCCGGCGAGCCCAATGCGTTCGCCACGACGCCGTTCGCGATGGATGCGGCGACGATCAGCGAGACCGCCACCGTCCCGGGCGTCGCGAGCGTGCGGCCCTACCGCGGGTCGTTTCTCGACGTCGGCGACCGGCGGGTGTGGGTTTTGGCTCCGGAGGGCGAGGTAGCAGCGCCGATCCCGGCCGGCCAGCTGACGCCGGGCAGCTTTGAGCTGGCCGACGAGCGAGTTCGCGCCGGCGGCTGGGTCGTGCTGTCCGACGCGCTCGCCAAGCAGTTGCACGCCGGCGTCGGCGACCGTGTCACGCTGCCCACGCCGAACCCGACGCCGCTGCGGGTCGCGGCATTGTCCACGAACCTTGGCTGGCCGTCGGGCGCGGTCATCCTCAACGCGAGGGACTACGCCCGCGCATGGGGGAGTTCGATGCCGAGCGGGCTCCAACTCGACGTCTCCCCAGGCGCCTCGGCGTCCGCTGTCGCGCGCGAGCTGCGCGAACTGCCGTCAACGGCGGCGTTGACCGTCGAGACGAGCGCCGCACGCGAGCAGCGACACTACGCGGCTGCTCGTGAAGGCCTGTCACGACTGACGCAGATCGCTGGGCTCGTCCTCGGCGCCGCGGTGCTGGCGCTGGCGAGCGCGATGGGCGGGGTCCTGTGGCAGCGGCGACCGAAGCTCGGCGCGCTCAAGGTCGACGGCCTCACCGAGCTAGAGCTCTGGCGGGCGTTGCTGCTCGAGGCGGCGCTGCTGCTCGGTGCCGGCAGCTTGGCCGGCGCGATCTTCGGGCTGGGC
>DASYEC010000102.1:0-94374 GCA_036499225.1 Conexibacter sp. | reverse complement strand
TCGGTCGGGTAGTCCTCGAAGCGCGTGATGCGCCGGTCCCAGGCCACGAGGAGATCGCCGACCACGAGGTCGCGGCCGGGCTTCTGCGTGACGACATAGTCCCCCTCGCGCGGCTGCGGGACAGAGGGGACGGGCATCTCGGACTCCGATCTGTAAACACCTGTTTCCAAGATGACCATACTGCCCGTTCTCGGGCCGCTTGTCAACACCTGTACACTGCCCCCGTGGCAAGCCACGAGGAAGCGCTCGAGACGGCGCGCGACGGCTACGAAAGGGCCGACGCCGCGAAGGAAGCAGCCGACCAGGCGCGGGTGCGTGCGGCGCACGACGCCCACGAGGACGGATGGGCCCTGCGCCGCATCGCCAGACACCTCGGCGTGAGCCACACAATCGTGGCGCGCCTCCTGAGACGCTGACGTCACGGCGGCCCCCATCCCCCGGCAGCCACGGGGATCGCGCCGAACGGAAAACTCCGTGAGAGTCCACTTATCTAGTTGCGCCGACGGCGCAGCTTTCGTTAGGTTCGCGCGCATCGTCGACTACGCCGAACATCCGTCTACGCTGCGCTGTTCCGGAGACGAGGACCGTTCCACCCAGGCTCGCCGCCGGACGGCCCTCACGCGGGCGATCAAGGCGCGCTCGGACCTCGTGATCGAGCTGTCCGAGCTGACGTGGGCCGACGCCTCCCTGATGCTCGACTTCGTCATGCTGGCGCGCCGGCTGCGCGCCGAGGAGCGCCTGATCGTGCTGCGTCGGCCGCAGCCGCAGATCGTCGCGCTGATCGAGCTGGTCGGCCTCGACCGCCTGCCGGGCGTCTGTGTCGAGCGCGCCCAAGCCGCCGCTCCCGCCGCGAGCACGCCGAGCATCGCGCGCCTGCGGCTCGCGACCGCCTGAGCGCGCGACCGCCTGAGCGGACCGCGACCGCACGAGCGCGGACCGCCCACGCGCGCGGTTCACGAGCTGCTGACCGGGCGCGAGTAGCCTGTAGTCCATGTTCCTGCTCGTCTTCCTGCTGATCCTCGTCCCGGCCGCAGAGCTGTTCGTGATCATCCAGGTCGGTGAGGCGATCGGCGCGCTTCCGACGCTCAGGCTGCTGCTGCTCTCCTCGATCCTCGGTGGCACGCTGCTGCGCTCCCAGGGGCGCATCGCCTGGCGCCGCTTCCGCGACGCGATCGCGGCTGGCCGCCCGCCGGGCCGCGAGGTGGTCGACGGGGCGCTCGTCGTGCTTGGCGGCTCGCTGCTGATCGTGCCGGGCTTTATCAGCGACGCGGTCGGGCTGCTCCTCCTGCTGCCGCCGACGCGCGTCTTCGCGCGCAGGCTGTTGATCGCCTCTGCCCTGCGGCGCTTCCTGCCCGGCGGTGCGATCCTCGGCGGCGCAGCGCGTAGCCGAGGCCGTCAGGATTACGACGTGGACTCCACTGCACACGACGTCGACGGCATCGGGCGCCAGCTCCGTCGATGATCGATCCAGAGCTTGAGTCGGCCCGGCCGATGGAGGGCGCGGGGTTCGGCGACGCCGTCACGTTCGCCTTCGGCGACCCCGCGACGCAGACCTTCGGCAGCGTCCGCTTCGGCATCGCCGCGGGTGATCCGGCCGTCACCAGCGTGACGCTGCTGTTCCACGAGGGCGACGTCGTCGCCGTCGACTCCGCTCAGGGCAGAGCGCAGGGCGTGCACGACTGGGCGCGCGTCGACGCCGGCGACGCCAGCGCGACGATCGGCGAGCCGTTGCGGCGCTGGGAGGTCGGCTACGACGGCGACGACGCCGGCTTCGAGCTGACCTTCGAGGCGCTCGGACCGCCGGCCGAGATCGGCGACGATGCGCTCGCCCGCAGCGCGGCCGCGATCCGCGGCTACGAGCAGCTCTGCCGCGTCCGCGGCACCGCCCGCGTCGGCGAGCGCAGCTGGCCGATCGACTGCCTCGGGCAGCGCGGCCACCAGTGGGGCGCGCCTGACTGGACCCAGCTCGACCTCACCCGCACGCTCTCGGTGTGGCTCGACGACGACCACGGCGTCACGCTTACCGCGGTGCGGCCGCGCGGCGCCGACGGCCACGAAGAGGAGCTCGTCAGCGCCTTCCTCTTGCAGGACGAGCCGGTTGCGATCGACGACCCGCGCCTCTCGACCGCGCACGGCGCCGACGGCCGCCACGAGCGCGCCGGCCTCGAGTTGTGGATCTCAGACTCGGACGACGAGGACGACCAGCGCGCGCCCTTGCGGGCGGCCGGCGAGGCCGTCTGCGGCACGACCTTCGAGCTCGGCGAGCTGCGGCTCGACTGCGCCTTCTTCACGTGGCGGATGGAAGGCCGGCGCGGCGTCGGCCGCTACGACCTGCTGCGGCGCGCATGAGCAAGATCGACACGGTCATATCCGACTTCGGCGGCGTCCTCACGACGCCGCTGATCCAGGCCTTCGCGGCCGTCCAGGAGTCGCACGGCATACCGCTTGAGGCGTTCGGCAAGGGAATGGCGCTCGCGGCTGAGCGCGATGCCGGCGTCCAGCCGCTGTTCGAGCTGGAGAAGGGCGCGATCAGCGAGCGTGACTTCGTCGCGAAGCTGAATGCCGGGATCTCCGAGGCGGCGGGCAAGCCGGTCGACCTCGACGGCTACGGCGACGTCTTCTTCTCCGCCCTCCACCCCAACGACGAGCTGTTCGCGTTCATGCGCGAGCTTCACGGCCGCGGCTACCGGATGGCGATCCTCACGAACAACGTGCGCGAGTGGGAGCCGCTGTGGCGGCCGATGCTCCCGATCGACGAGATCTTCGAGCTGGTGATCGACTCAGCCTTCGTCGGGCTGCGCAAGCCCGACCCGGCGATCTACGAGCTGACGCTGAGCAGACTCGGGGTCAGCGCCGAGTCGGCGATCTTCATCGACGACCTCCAGGTCAACGTCGAGGCAGCACGCGCGCTTGGGATGCATGGCGTGCAGTTCCACGACACCGACCAGGCGATCGCAGAGATCGAGGCGGCGCTTGACGGCGGGCCGCCGAGCAGCGCGTCCTGAGGCGGGCGCGCGCGGCGTCGGCTGCCGCGCCGAGCTGGCCGCCGGCTAGTTCTCGGAGCCGAGGCGGTCCCAGCAGTAGAGCTCGACGCACTCGCGCGCGAGCTCCCGGCAACGAGCATCGGAGAGAAACGGCAGGACCATCTCGAGCGACTGCTCCTCGGTCACGCCGTGGTCAAACGCCTCCTCGCCGCGGAACCCGGCGGCGATCTTGAGCGCCTCGCGACGGTTCTCGCCCAGCGACGGGAAGACGTTGACCAGGAACTCCTTGTTCGCGATCGGGTGGCCGACCTCAAGCGACGCGTGCCATGCGGCGAGCATCGACAGGTCGTGCTCGTCGAGGTCCGCGACCGCCTTCGCGTAATGGGAGCTCAGCTCCGCCTCGGGGATCTCGTCAACCCATGCGCGAACGACCTCGCCGAGCAGCTGTCGACGCGCCTCTCGACCAACTGAGTTGGCGATCACGCGAATGGCATTCTGCGGCTCGATGAAGCAGAGGGACATCGGGACTCCCGTGTCGTCACGGATCGGGGAACAGATCGTGCAGGACTCTACGACGCGGCGTGGACGGCAAAACATCGGAGCTGTGACAATCAGCACGATTGCTCAGCCACGACGTAAATGGCGTTGCAGATGCGCCTGCCGACACAGAGGGTGGCGCGGTGTCTGATACTGCCCCCTTCCTCCGTGCGCTCGGCGTCGCGCTGCGCGAACGGCGCGACGAGCTGACGTTGACACAAGAGGCCGTCTCCCTGCGAACGGGCGTGCCACAGCGGCGCGTCTGGGAGCTGGAAGCCGGGATCGGAAACCCGACCGCGCGAACGCTGCTGCGGCTCGTCTCCGGCCTCGATACGTCGTGCTCCAGGCTGTTCGCCCGCGCGGAGGAGCTGACCGGCTCGCCGGATCCGCTCGCACCGGATTCGACCTGACCCGATTCCGATGATCAATCGACCTCTTTTACGACGTTTGCGTCGTCGGAAGAAGACTGCGAACATGGGGAATACAAGCGTTCACAGAACGCTGCGCAGTCATCCGTGTTGAGAGACAGCCGCCCTGCGTGGGGGTGCAGATGCGACTCATCAGCAGTGCCGAGAGAGATCACGGGCGTGTCGCCTCCGCTGTCGAGCGAGGCCTGTTCAAGTCCGCGCTCGACTTCTACGGCGCCGCCGGAGCGGTGATCGGGTTCGACGGCAGCGACCGCGCGTCGTTGCACTGGGACCTCGACCGGCTGCAGGACGTGCGCGCGGCGATGGGCGCGCTTGAGCGGCGGATCGTCGTGGCTCTCCGCGCCGGGCTGTCGGCCGAGCAGATCGCCACGATCACCCGGCTCGAGCCCGACGTGATCGCCTTGATCGACGAGCGCGAGCGGGCCGAAAGCGACAGCTAGCGCCGCCCGCGCGTCGCGGGCGGCGCTCGCTCGCCGGCTCAGCGCACCGAGACGGCGCGTGCCTTCGACGTCGTCGTGACGAAGGGGTAGCGACCCTGCTGCGGGACGACCGCGCGGAACGCGAAGTGGCCCGACGTGGAGTGGAAGCGGTAGGTCGTCTTGAACGCCCCAGCACGCGTCGTGCGAAGCGTCCGGAAGGTCCGCCAGCCAAAGCCGCGCTGATAGCCCTGCAGCGTGACAAGCAGCCCGCTCTTCGGGATCGACTCGCCGCCAGCGCGGCCGCGGATCGTCACGACCCGGCTGCCGATCACGGTCGAGTGGTCGAGCGTAAGTGAGAGCGGCGCGAGGACGTCGATCGTGACGGGGTTGGAGGCGTGGAAGGCGCGGCTGTCCGCGAACGGGAAGTAGGTCACTCTGACCGTCCGGCTCGGCCCTGCCGGGAGCGTGTAGCGAAAGCGGCCGTCGGCAGTGGTCCGCGCGAGCCCGCGCGCAATCCAACCCCGGCCTCTCACCCGCCACGCGACGTTGACGCGCGCGTTCGCGATCCCGTTCCCCGCGCCGTCTGTGAGCTGCCCGGCGAGCGGCCAGCGGTGCGACCGCTGGGAGCGGGCGCGATGAACGCCGTGGCCGTTGTGCAGCAGCGCGAGGGTGATGCTCGGCTTCGCGCTCGCGCCCGCCCCGTTGGGGGCGTGCCCGCCTTGGTCGGCGACCGGGTTCTGGAGGCCGTTCACGCCGCCGTCCGCGACGGGCGGTTTCGCGTCGGGCCCGGGAGAAACCGGTGTCTTGTCGTCGGGGCCTGACGGCAGGTCACTGCCATCGGGATCGTCGCTCGGGCCGTTGGGGTCGTTTGCGCCGGTGGGGTCGTCGGTCGGGCCGCTCGGGTCGTCCGCGCCGGCGGGGTCGTCAGCACCCGAGACCGGTGCGGGGTTGCCGGCGGCATCGAGCACCGGCGCGCTCACCGCGGTGCGGGCGCTCGCGGCTCCGCTCGCGTTGTGAGCCGTGACCTCGGCCACGAGGCGGTGGTAGGCGTCCGCGGCCGTCGGCACGTAGCGGGCACCAGCCGCGCCGTTGATCGCGATGCAGTTGGCGCCGTCGCCGTCACAACGCAGCCAATGCTCGTCGTAGCCGGTCGGCACGCCGTCCCACAGGCCGTCGGTGACCGCGAGCGCCGCGCCGACGCGCGCGTCGCCGTCGAGCTCCGGAGCCACGGTCATGACAGGCGCGTTGGCCGTCTGAATCGTGCCGCTATGGACGAGACCGACGTTCCCTGCGGCGTCCTCGACCTCGACTCTGATCGCGTGGGCTCCGTCCGTCAATCTGCGCGTGTCGTAGGCGACGGAGCCGACGGCATCGAGCAAGCAGGGACGCGGCGCCGCAAACTCGTACGCGTCGTCATTCTCGGTCTCAACGTCTCTGCATCTCTCATCGTTGTCGTCGACAACGCTCCGCCCCACCTCGACCCCGTCGATCGTGAGAATCGAGCGGTACACCCCGGCCCCTTCATCGGAAGCGGCAAACGTCAGCGACCCCGCCCCTCTCACCACCTCTTCGCCAATGAGGCTGCCGAACACAGAGCCACCGGTCGGAGCGATGTCGTCTCTGAGGCCGAACGTAATTCGATCGAGCGAGAGTATGCTCGGATACGGGCCGCAGTCGAAGTAGCCAGATAAATCCCAACAACGAAGGCTGACGCTGAACGATCTCCAAGACAAGCCGTATCTGTCAACCGTCCCGGGCAAACTAACGACGTATGGGGAGCCTCTGGCGAATGCCGGTCTGAGCTCCACGATTCTCGAGTTCTCTCCGTCGTCGTACCACGATTGATATGCGTAGGGTCGATCAAATACGCCCACATCGACAGGCCAGCCCAGGTCATAACTGCGTCGCAATACGAGAGACGTGATCAACGTATCGTCAGGCGCGGCAAACCTAGCGCGGAGTGCCTGCCCAGATGCAACGGGTAATCCACCACCGCCCAGGTTCATAACAAACGACTGGCCGGCGGAGCCGCAGGCTGAAATTTCGCCCGAGCCATAGCCGGGCGGGGTGGTTGGATTGTCAAACTCCCATCCTTCGGCCCCGACCCATGTTCCACTCGGGGTTGTGCAGCTGTGGACGGTGTAGGTGCCGGCTCGGGCGTCGGGGGTGGTGCTGATTGCGGCGAGGGCCGCGATCAGGGGGAGCAACACTGGCTTGCGCATGGTTCGCGTCTCCTTCTGGCGAGGGTCAGTGGCCGCCGAACTCGGCGGCGTGGTCGGGGCGGTACTCGGGGGCAGCCGGCGGCGCGGAGGGCGCGGGCGGCGACGCGGCCGGCGGCGTGGCGGGCTGTGCGGCCGGTTGCGCGGCCGGCGGCGAGGTGGGTGGCGGCGACGGCTCGGCCGTCGTGGCGCCACGGTCAAACTCGCTGGCTGAGCCGTCGTGGTCCGCGGCGATCACACGGCCGTGGCGATGCGAGCCGGCCGCGGACGTGGCGCCGGCAACTGCAGGGGCGATGCCGTGCGGTGCGAACTCACCGATGGCTGCGGCCTCCGTAGCCTGCGCCACGGCCCATTCGACAGCGGTACCAGCCAGCGCCCATTCAGCCTGGCCGGAGCCAGGACGCCCAGCGGCGGCGGTCGCGGCTGCGGGCTGAGCGGAGCCGGAGGGGGCCTTGATCGGCGGCGGTGTGACCGCCAGGCCTCCCGACAGCCCCATGCTGACGTCGTGCGTCGCCGTCGCGCCCGCCCCACTCGCGGCGCCAGCCGCGGCCTCCGCCCGCGGCTTGTCGTGGTGGCCCTTCGCGACGTGCTGGATCGCCGCTCCGCCGCCGGCGACGGCAACGGTCGAGGCGGCGACGGCGGCGACCTTCGCGCCCGGCAGCGCCTCGAGCGCGCCGTGCAGGCGCAGCGCTCCGAGCGACAGGCGCTCCAGCGCCCCATGCACGAGCGCTTCGCCGTGGCGCCAGAGGCCGCCGCCTGATCCTGCGGCGGCCGCGGCGGCGGGCAGCGCCAGCGCCGGCGGCATGATCGCGCGCAGCTGGGTCGGCGCTTGATGGAAGCAGCGCAGCGTCGCGCGACAGCCCGAGCAGGAGCGCAGATGCGGGCGCAGCTCGGCGAGCTGGACGGCCGTCGCCTCACCATCGGCAAGCGTCGACAGCAGCGGCAGCCAGCGCTCGCATTCGGCTCCGGACTCGATCGCCTTTAACCGCGCCAGGAGCGCTCGGCGACCCTCGGTAATCGCTCGATTGCATCTGGTATACGACCAATTAAGGCGTTCGCAGATCTCGTTGTAAGAGAGCCCTTCCGCGCGCAACGAGAGCGCTGTCAGCTCCTGCGGCTTCAGCCGCCGCAGCGCCTCTGCCGCATGCGCGAGCCGCTCGAAGCGCTCCGCATGCTCGGCAGGGTCAGCGACGGTGTCGCTGCGCTGGCGCTCGATGTCGAGCTCGTCACGACCGAGCATCCGCTCGCGCTCTATTCGCACGCGGCCGGCTTCATGGCGGATGATCGTGCGCAGGTACGACAGTGGTCTGTCGATCGGCCCTCTGCGCAGCTGCAGGACCATGATCTCCAGCGCACGCTGATAGGCGTCCTGCGCATCGTCGCCGCTCAGCGAGAAGCGACGCGCGAAACGCAGCAGCTCCGCCGCGTGCTCGCGCACCAACCCCAACACCACGTCCTCGGCGCCACCATCACGCCGACGGGACAACCCTCCCATCGCGACCCCTCCTTGGCTTTCGCGTCGGGGGGCTGCGCCATCGAGTGCCGATGCGCCAGCCCCGCCCTCCGTCATCGACCGACGGAGGCGAGCGCGCAGAGGGTTCGCTCCTCAGCGAAAGGGAAAAGTCCGCAATTTGCGGGTTAAACAAACATGTTTGTGGCTATCCGTCCACCATATTCGTGTCAAACACCACAGCTTTTGTGGTGTGACGCGACGGGGCGAGGGTCGCTGCGCTACAGGCCGAGCGCGGCGGCGACGCCGGTATAGGCGTCGGCGTCAGGCTCGGCGGCGGGGAAGCCGAGATCGGCGCGGACCGGCCGCGCCCAGTTCCACAGCCCGGCGTCGAGCGCCGCGAACGGCAGCGCGGAGGCCTCGGCAAGGTCTTGCGCGCGCCGCTCCAGCAGGATCGTGTCGCCGATGCCGAAGACGCGCTTGGCAGCGACTGTCGTCTCGTCGTCGCCGCCGACGTGCAAGGCGGTCGCGCGCATCTCGTAGAGGCCGAGCTGGCCAAGCCCGACAAGCAGGTCGTAGCGGGCGTCGCGCGACAGCCCGTGCACGGCAAGACGCTCGAAGACGCGGGAGAAACGGCGCTCCGCCGTCCACGACGGCTCGCCGAGGAAGGCGTCGGCCTGCGTCCCCGCGCGACCGGCCCAGGCGCGGTAGGCCTCCAGCGCGGACGTTCCGAAGCTCGCTTCGTGCGACGTGCGCGGGCCGAGCTGCGCTGACGTCAGGTCGGGCAGCTCACCCGAGGCCCACGTCGTGCGGACAGCCTCGATCCCCGCCCACGGCTCCTCGCCGTCGAGCGGGCCGAGGTACGCGGTCTGCAGCGCCAGCCAAATCGCTTCCTCGCGGTCCTCAGTGCGCGCGACTTCGCCGTAGAGCCCAGGCGGGTCGGTCGCCAGCGCTGCGAGACGGGCACTCGCCAGCGCCAGCTCCTGTGCGAGGCGCTCAGCGTCAGCGGTCGCTCTTATGCCGGGGACGAGCGAAGAGCGGTAGCCGTCATCGGCTGCGCGTGCGGCGCGCCGGATTCTGAGGTTGTTCGCCGTCGAGCGGCTTCTTGCCGCTCTGCTCGTCGTCGGGCGTCTGCGCGTGACATAGCCGCCGGTGCTCGAAACCCCGGTACGGCGAGGGCCATCCGCCACTTCCTGCTCACGCGAGCAGATCGGGCAGTTCGAGGCAAAGCGGTTATGGCGGCAGAAAGGCGGCACAGGCGACGGGTTGATTCTAGGCGCAGCGGCCGTTCGCCCGCGCCCTGCCCGCCGGCCAGGAATCTAGGTCCCGCGCGTCAGGCCTGGGCGAGCCGCTCAATCCCGCCGAGAAACAGCTCCGAGGCGAAGCGCGCGGCGCGCTCGACGTCGGGATCCGCCTCTTCGACCAGCCGGATCCCGAGCTCGAACGCGACGCCTCCCATCGCGGCCGAGAGGTAGTCGAGGTCGATCGTCTGCGGCAGCTCGCCCCGCTCAGCGAGAACGCGAAGATCCTCGAACAGCTCGAGCACCCCGGCCTCCAACGCCGGCGTGTCGAACATCGTCTGCACGGTCCCGGCGTTGCGGCGCAGCAGCTCGAACAGCGGGCGCTCTTCGACGATGAAGTGGAAGTACGCGCGGAAGCCCTCGTAGACGACGGCCTCGATCGTCGTCTCTCGCCGCCGCACCTCCCGCAGCCGCACGCGCAGCTCGGCCGTGTGCTCCTCCAGCACGGCGTGGAAGACCGCCGGCTTGTCAGGAAAGTAGTTGTAGAACGTGCCCGAGGCGAGGCCGGTGCGGCGGATCACGTCGCGGATGCTCGCGCCGTCGTAGCCCATCTCCGTGAAGACGGCGCAGGCCGCGTCGAGGATCGCGCGCCGGTTCTGCGCCTTCGTCAGCTCGCGCTTGCCCGATGGCGCGGGCGCCGCGGCGCTCACGACGACGCCCCGGCCGCCGCCGACGCCGCCGGCTCGCTGCGCCCGCCCCCCGCGGCGCCGCCGCCGGGACGCGAGCCCGCCGCACCGGCCCGCGCGCGAACCGGCAGCGCAAAGCCGTGCTCGCGCATTCGTCGCGCGCCAGCACGCCGCTCCTTCCTCAGCTCGTAGAGGTAGGCGTCGAAGTCGACCTGCATCGTGTGGCGCGCGGAGGCGACGTAGCGCTTGAACATCTGCCGCCGCTCGCCGGCGATGTCCTGCGCAACCGCAACCGGGTCAGGCAGCGCGTACTCACCACGCAGGTACGAGGCGACCCACGTGCCCTGCGCCTCGGCCAACGGCATGATCGCGCCGAGCGGCTGCAGCAGCCCGATGAAGAAGACGTTGTCGAGCTCGGGATGGAAGACACGGCGAAACAGCGGCAGGTCGTTGCCGGGCGCGCTGATCAGCTGCTCCTCGAAGAACGGGAACGTGACCTTGTAACCGGTGCACCAGACGATCGCGTCGATCTCCTCGACCGTCTCGTCGGCGAAGCGGACGCGGTCGCCCTGCAGCTCGCTGATCGCCGGCTTGTAGGCCATCTCGCCGTGCGCGAGGCGGTTGAGGAAGTCGGCCGAGATCGTCGGATGGGCCTCGCCGAGCTGGTGGTCAGGCCGCGGCAGTCCGTAGTCCTCGACGCGGCCGACGCCGACGCGGTACGCCGTCTGCAGGATTCGCTTGCGGATCGCCCATGGCATCGCGCCGGTGAAGCGGTTGACGCCGATCTGGTCAAGCGGACGGCCGAAGAGGTACTTCGGCAGCACGTGGGCGCCGCGCCGCGCCGACAGGAAGGTGCGCTCGGAGACGAAGCTCGACTCGACCGCGATGTCCATCGCGCTGTTGCCAATCCCGACGACGAGCACCCGTCTGCCGGCGAACGGGCTGTTGTCGATGTAGTGGTGCGCGTGCGTCTGGCTGCCGTCAAAGCTGCCGGGGTACGCGGGCTCGGGCCAGCGGGGGTTCCAGTGATGGCCGTTGGCGACGATGAGCGCGTCGTAGCGGCGGGCCTGACCGTCGCCGAGCGTGATCGTCCAGACGCCGTCGTCGTCGCGCTCGGCTCTGCTCACGCTCGTCTGGAACGTGATCGCGTCGCGGAAGCCGAAGTGGTCGACGTAGTCGTCGAAGTACGCGGCGATGTGGGTGTGATGCGGGAAGTCCGGATAGGAGGCCGGCATCGGGAAGTCGGAGAACTCCATCCGCTCGCGGGAGGTGTTGATGTGCAGCGAGCGATACGCCGACGACATCCCGTTGCGGTTGGCGAAGACCCAGTTGCCGCCGACGCGGTCGGACGCATCGAAGCAGTCGAACGGGATCCCGCGCTCGTGCAGCGCCTTCGCCGCGGCGATCCCGGACGAGCCCGCACCGATGATGCAGACCGACGGCAGCTTGGTCATCGAGCCATCTCCCTCTCCGAAAATGACGGGGGCGTCACCTTACTCGGCGCAGACGGGCCCGGTCAAACGTCGACGGTGGCGCGCGGCTCCGGTGGCGCGTCACCGTGCTTGCGGTGCTCCTTGCCGGCGCGGATCACTTCCTTGAAGCTGCGGAATCTGAAGATCAGCGCGAGCGCGCCGAAGGCCATCGCGGCCGCGCCGGCGGCAAGCGCGATCTGCTGGCCGACCGAGAAGGCGGCGACCTCCGCGCCGCTCGCGGTACCGGCGAAGACGGTCAGCAGCAGCGCTTGCTGCACTCCCGCCCCGCCCGGCGTGAACGGCATCAGCATCGCGACGACCTGGACGCCGAGCACGAGCAGCGCGTTGCGCACGCCGCCACCGATGTGGAACGCGTCGAGCAGGAACCAGTACGTGAAGAAGCGGGCCAGCCACGCGCCCGACTGCCACGTGACCATCTCGCGGAAGTACCGGCGGCGGTCGGTCAGGATCGTGAAGCCCTGGCGCACCCGCGCCCAGAACGCCTTCACGCGTGCCGACAGCAGCGCGAAACCGACGAGCACGGCGATCCCCAGCGCCGTCAGAAAGAAGAGCGTGAACTGCGGGTGGGAGGCGAAGAACGAGAGGTCGAACGCCGGCAGCTTGGAGAAGTCTGGTGGCTTGGGGAAGACGCCCTGGGTGAAGGCGAAGATCAGGATCAGCACGTTGACGGCGTAGTCGAAGACGAGGCCGGTCGCCAGCGCGGCGATCACCGCTGGGTAGCTCGAGTTCGGTATCGAGACTCGCGTCAGGAAGTACTGAACGATCGTGCCGCCGCCAAGCGGGAAGACCTGGTTGATTCCGACGCCTGAGACGTAAGCGCCCCAGACGTCGCGCCAGGCGACTCTCTCGGCTGGGTAGGCAGCCCGCAGCGCGTTCGTGAGCGCGCGCGAGCGCAACGTCAGGTAAGCGAAATAGCAGGCCAGCGCGACCAACAGCGCGAGCCAGTTGATGCCCGCGATGTTGGAGAAGAACTCGCCAACTGAGTGAGAGAAGCTGCTGAGGTCGTTACCGAGTGAGGCGCTGACGATCATCTGCGCTCATGGTAAGCGCGCCCGCGGCTCAGATCGGGCCGCCGGGCCCGCTGAAGAAGTCCTCGCCGAGCCGCACGTTGCCGGCGACGTCAGCCTCGTGGCGCAGCGTGTGGTCGACTTCGCCGTCCCACGCGCCGATCGCGAGCTTCTCGCGGTCGGCGTCCATCGGCGAGCCGCCGAGGTCGCGGTTGACGATGCGTGCGCACTTGCGGCCCTCGGCGATCGCCGTCACGACGAGCGACTGGCCGATCCGCGCGTCGCCGCAGGCGTAGACGCCGTCGGCGGAGGTGCGATACGTCTTCATCGTCTTGACGTTGCCGCGCGGGTCGAGGTCGACGCCGAGCTGCTCGACGAGGCCGGCGTGCTCAGGGTGCGTGAAGCCGATCGCGATCAGGACGAGGTCGGCGGGCAGCGTGTACTCGCTGCCGGGCACGACCTCGAGGTCGCGAGAAGAGGAGCCGACGACCTTGCGCGCGTGGACGTGCGTGACGCGGCCGTTCTCACCGGAGAACGCGTAGACCTCGGTGCCCCAGCGGCGCTCGCCGCCCTCCTCCAGCGCGTACGTCGTCTCCGTCCGCTTGGGCGGCAGCGGCCACGGCGTGCGCTCGTCACGGCCGCCGTCCGGCAGCTCCTGGTAGACGTCGAGGATCTGCGCGCTCGCGGCGCCCTCGCGGTTCGCGTTGGAGATGCAGTCCATGCCGGTGTCGCCGCCGCCGATCACGACGACGTGCTTGCCCTTGGCGACGATCGCCTCGCCGTCCGCGGCCAGGCGGCGCGCGGGGCGGCCCTCCTGTGCGGCGACCCAGCGGTTGCGCTGGTAGAGGTAGTCCATCGCCGGGTGGACGCCCGACAGCTCGCGGCCCGGCGACTCGACGTCGCGAGGGACGCGCGAGCCGATCGAGACGACGACCGCGTCGTGGCGGTCGCGCAGCTCCTGCGCGGTGATGTCCGTGCCGATGTTCACGCCGTACTCGAAGGCGATCCCCTCCGCCTTCAGGATCGCCACCCGCCGGTCGATCACGGACTTCGGCAGCTTCGCGTCCGGCACGCCGAAGCGCATCAGGCCGCCCGGGCCTTCGTCGCGCTCGTAGACGGTCACGAGGTGGCCGGACTTGTTCAGCTCGGCGGCGACGGCGAGGCCAGCGGGGCCCGAGCCGACGACGCCGACCGTCTTGCCCGAGCGGCGGTCGGGCGGCTCGGGGACGATCCAGCCCTCCGCGTAGGCGCGCTCGACGATCGACAGCTCGATCTGCTCGATCGTGACCGGGTCGTCGTTGACCGCCAGCACGCAGGCCGACTCGCACGGCGCCGGGCAGATGCGGCCAGTGAACTCCGGGAAGTTGTTCGTCGCGTGCAGCTGGACGATCGCGTCCTGCCAGCGGTCACGGAAGACGAGGTCGTTCCAGTCCGGGATCAGGTTGCCGAGCGGGCAGCCCTCATGACAGAACGGAATGCCGCAGTCCATGCAGCGTGCGCCCTGTTTCTGCAGCTCGGAGTCCGGCTGCAGCGAGAAGTACTGGTCGTAGTCCTGGACCCGTTGTGCGGGGTCACGCTTCTCGAACCCGACACGGTGGATTCTCAGGAAACCGCCAAGCTCACCCATCTGACTGCCTTTCAGGCTTCGGCCGGCGCTGGCGCGTGCTGCGCCACACCGGTCTCCGTCTGCTCGCGCGCGGCGCGCTCGGCGAGCGCTCGCTTGAAGTCGCGCGGCATCACCTTCACGAAGCGCGGCGAGGCCTCGTCCCAGTTGTCGAGCATCCGCTGCGCGACGTCGGAGCCAGTCCGCGCGGCGTGCTCGGCGACGAGGTCCTTCAGCTCTGCTTCGTCGTGCTCGTCGAGCGGGTCGAGGTCGACCAGCTCCTGGTTGCAGAGCCCAGCGAATCTGTGGTGCTCGTCGTAGACGTACGCGATCCCGCCGCTCATGCCGGCAGCGAAGTTGCGGCCGGTCGCGCCGAGCACGGCGACGCGCCCGCCGGTCATGTACTCGCAGCCGTGGTCGCCGACGCCCTCGACGACCGCGTGGGCGCCCGAGTTGCGGACAGCGAAGCGCTCGCCAGCGAGGCCGCGGAAGAAGGCCTTGCCGCGGGTCGCGCCGTAGAGCACGGTGTTGCCGACGATCGGCGAGCTGTCGACGTCGAAGGCGGCGTCGGGCGCGGGACGCACGGCCAGCACGCCGCCGGCAAGGCCCTTGCCGGTGTAGTCGTTCGTCTCGCCGACGAGCGTGAACGAGATGCCCGGCATCAGCCACGCGCCGAAGCTCTGGCCGGCCGAGCCCTCGAGCGCGACCTCGATGGTGCTGTCCGGCAGGCCGTCCGGGCCGAAGCGCTTGGCGACGCGGCTGGAGAGGATCCCGCCGACGGTGCGGTTGACGTTGCGCAGCGAGGCGCTCAGCGCGACGCGCTTGCCGCCGTCGAGCGCGGGCGCGGCGTCGCGCACGAGCTGCCAGTCGAGCGCGTCGTCGAGCACCGGGTCCTGGGCGCGCGTGCGATGCAGCGGCGCGCCTGGCTCCAGCTCGGGCATCGCGAAGACGGCGCTGAGGTCGACGCCTCGGGCCTTCCAGTGGTCGATCGCCGCGTCCATCTCGAGCAGGTCGGTGCGGCCGATCAGCTCGTCGTAGGTGCGGATGCCGAGCGATGCCATCAGCTGGCGCGTCTCCTCGGCGACGAAGAAGAGGTACTTGACGACGTGCTCGGGCGTGCCCTGGAAGCGCTTGCGCAGCTCCGGGTTCTGCGTCGCGATGCCGACCGGGCAGGTGTTCAGGTGGCAGACGCGCATCATGATGCAGCCCATCGCGATCAACGGCGCGGTCGAGAAGCCGACCTCGTCGGCGCCAAGCAGCGCGGCGATCACGACGTCGCGGCCGGTCTTCATCTGACCGTCGGCCTGGACGACGACGCGCGAGCGAAGGTCGTTGAGCAGCAGCGTCTGCTGCGTCTCGGCGAGGCCGATCTCCCACGGCGTGCCCGCGGCCTGGATCGACGACTGCGGCGAGGCCCCGGTGCCGCCGTCATGGCCCGAGACGACAATGTGGTCGGCGTTCGCCTTCGCGACGCCGGCCGCGACGGTACCGACGCCGACCTCGGAGACGAGCTTGACCGAGACGGTCGCCTCGGGGTTCGCGCAGCGCAGGTCGTAGATCAGCTGCTTGAGGTCTTCGATCGAGTAGATGTCGTGGTGCGGCGGCGGCGAGATCAGGCCGACCCCCGGCGTCGAGTGACGCAGCCACGCGATGTAGTCGTCGACCTTGTGGCCAGGCAGCTGACCGCCCTCGCCAGGCTTGGCGCCCTGCGCCATCTTGATCTGCAGCTGATCGGCGTTGACGAGGTAGTGCGGCGTCACGCCGAAGCGGCCGGAGGCGATCTGCTTGATCGCGGAGCGGCGCGCGTCGCCGTTGGCGTCGGGCTCGAAGCGGCTGGGGTCCTCCCCGCCCTCGCCCGTGTTCGATCTGCCGCCGATGCGGTTCATCGCGATCGCGAGCGCCTCGTGCGACTCGCGCGAGATCGCGCCGAGCGACATCGCGCCGGTCGAGAAGCGCTTGACGATCTCGTCGGCTGACTCGACCTCGTCGAGCGGGATCGGCTCCGGCAGCGTGCGCAGCTTCATCAGGCCGCGCAGCGACGCCTTGCGAGCCGCGTCGTCGTTGACGGAGCGGGCGAACTCGTCGTACGTCTGCAGGCCGGCGCCGTTCTCCGATCTCACCGCATGCTGGAGCAGCGCGATCGTGTCCGGGTTCCAGATGTGGCGCTCGCCGTCGCGTCGCCACTGCAGCACGCCGCCGACCGGCAGCGTCTCACGGCCGGTGCGCGGGTAGGCGCGGAAGTGGCGCTCGAGCGCTTCCTTGGAGAGCACGTCGATGCCGATGCCGCCGATCCGCGACGGGGTGCCGGTGAAGTATCTGTCGATCACGTCATGCTCGAGGCCGACGGCCTCGAAGATCTGCGCGCCGCAGTAGGACTGGATCGTCGAGATCCCCATCTTCGAGAAGGTCTTCAGCAGGCCCTTGCCGATCGCTCTGACGATCCGCTCCTCGGCCGTCTCGCGGTCGAGGTCGACCGGCAGGCGGCCATGGTCGGCCAGCTCGTCGAGCGACTCGAACATCAGGTACGGGTTGATCGCCGCGGCGCCATAGCCGATCAGCGTCGCCATGTGGTGGATCTCACGCGGCTCGCCGGTCTCGATCACGAGGCCGCAGCGCAGGCGCGTGCCCGCTCGCACCAGATGGTGGTGAACCGCGGACACCGCCAGCAGCGACGGGATCGCGACGCGCTCGGCGCCGAGGTTGCGGTCCGACAGGATCACGATGTTCGCGCCGCGCTCGACCCACGTCGAGGCCTCGTCGCAGATCGCGCTGAGGCGCCGCTCCATGCCCGCCGTGCCCTGCTCGACCGGCCAGGTGAGGTCGATCGTCGCCGCGTGGAAGATGTCGTGCGAGACCTGGCGCAGCTTCTCCAGCTCGTGGTTGCGCAGGATCGGCTGGCGCATGAACAGCTGGTGCGCATGCTGGGGCGACTCGCCGAGCAGGTTGACCTCGGCGCCGAGCGAGACGCCCAGGCTCATCACGACCGACTCGCGGATCGGGTCGATCGGCGGGTTCGTGACCTGCGCGAACAGCTGCTTGAAGTAGGCGAACAGCGGCGGCTGGCGGTCGGAAAGGACCGCGAGCGACGCGTCGTTGCCCATCGAGGCGGTCGGTTCCTCGCCGTTGACCGCCATCGGAGCGATCGTCATCCGCAGGTCTTCCTGCGAGTAGCCGAACGCGAGCTGCTTGGAGCGCAGCGGCTCGACGCGCGGGGCGCGCGGGGCGCGCTCGGGCAGGTCGTCGAGCTGCACGACGCGCTCGGCATACCACTCGCCGTACGGGCGCTGGCTGGCGACTCTCGCCTTGACCTCTTCGTCCTCGACGATGCGGCCCTGCTCGAGGTCGACGAGGAAGATCTTGCCCGGCTGCAGGCGGCCCTTGCGGACGATCTCAGACGGCTTCGCCTTGATCACGCCGACCTCGGAGGCCAGCACGACATAGCCGTCCTTCGTCTGCACCCAGCGACCGGGGCGCAGGCCGTTGCGGTCAAGCGTCGCGCCGACCTGGGTGCCGTCGGTGAAGCAGATCGCGGCGGGGCCGTCCCACGGCTCCATCACGCACGAGTGGTAGTCGTAAAAGCCGCGGACGGCCGGCGACAGGTCGGTGCGGTCGCGATAGGCCTCGGGCACCATCATCATCACCGCGTGTGTGATCGGGCGGCCGTCGAGCACGAGCAGCTCGAGCACGTTGTCGAAGGTCGCCGAGTCCGAGCCGCCCTCCCGCACGACCGGCATGACCTTCTCGAGGTCGTCGCCGAACACGTCGGACAGCAGCTGCGACTCGCGCGCCCGCATCCAGTTGATGTTGCCGCGCAGCGTGTTGATCTCGCCGTTGTGAGCGAGCATCCGGTACGGGTGCGCCAGCTCCCAGCTCGGGAACGTGTTGGTCGAGAAGCGCGAGTGGACCAGCGCGAGGCGAGAGACCATCCGCTCGTCCTTGAGGTCGGGGTAGTAGCCCGACATCTGCGGCGCGGTCAGCATGCCCTTGTAGACGATCGTGCGCGAGGAGAAGCTCGGGATCGCGAGCTCGGGGCCGGCGGCCTTCTCGATCAGGCGGCGGATCACGTAGAGCTTGCGCTCGAAGGCGAGCTGGTCAGGCAGCTCGTCGCAGGCGCCGACGAAGACCTGGCGGATGCGCGGCGCGGCCTCGCCTGCCGTGACGCCGACGAACGCGTCGTCGACTGGGACGTCGCGCCAGCCGAGAACCGTCTGGCCCTCGTCGGCGATCGTCCGCTCGATCAGCGCGACGAGCCGGTCGTGCGCGGCCGGCTCGGTCGGCATGAACAGCACGCCGACGCCGAGGCGCCCCTGCTCGGGGACCGGGAAGTCGAGGACCGCCTCGAAGAACGAGTGCGGGAACTGGAGCAGGATGCCGGCGCCGTCACCGGTCGTCGGGTCGGCTCCGGCTGCGCCACGGTGCTCGAGGTTCTCGAGCGCGTACAGCGCACGGTCGATCACGCCGTGTTCGGCGTCCCCCGTGATCTTTGCAACGAACGCAACACCGCAGGCGTCGTGCTCGTTTTCGGGGTGGTAGAGGCCAGCGGCCTGTGGCGGCTTGATCGAGGGCATGAATCGGGTGTCCTGGCAGGCATAGCGAACACTGAGAGGAGGTTGAAGGGTACCAGTGGGCCCGTCCTCCGCAGCCTGTCGCCAGCCTGTTCAACGTGATATGAGGCGCCTTCCGGACAGGGCCATCGGGGCCCGCCCGACGTCCCGCTCAGACTGCGCGCTCACGGACATTCTGCCGCATGGCCGCTTGTGAGGACAGCGAGAAGCGGCGGCGCGACGAAAGCGCGAGGAAATCAGAGGCGCGCGGAGAAGGCGACCGCGGTCGAGATCGGCCGCCCGCCGGCGAGCTCGACCCCCTGCGCGCCGCGCGGCACGTTGCGCAGCCGGCCGCCGCAGACGAGCGACGCGGAGCCCCCTCCGTCGAGGTTGAGCGCCTGCTCGGCGCCGAGCTCGGCGAGCAGCGTCGCAAGCTCGGGCAGCATCAGACCGGCGTCGTCGACGTCGCGGCCGTCGCAGACGACCGCGAGCAGGCGGCTTCCGCTCGCCAGCGCGAGCGCCGCACGCGGGTGACGGCCCTCCGTGATGTCGGAGTCGAACTGGTCGCTGGCGGCCGAGAAGCCCTCGGGGTCCTCCCCGTCGCGCGCGACCGGGACGCCGTCGCGGACAAGCAGCGGGCCGGCCTGCAAGAGGTCGCCGCGCGGCGTCGTGCAGAGCGCGTGGCGCGGGACGATCGAGACGTTGCCGCAGTCGACGTGCAGGCACGGGCGCAGGCGATTCCACGGGGCGGTGAACGCCGTGCTGCCGCGAACGATCCCGTGCGTGCGCAGCTCGCCGAGCGGGCGGCCGTTGGGGCGCGTGAAGAAGCCGCCGACGAGTGCCTCCTCGACGCCGGTGCGAGCGCACCAGCCACCGAGCGGCTCGGGGCGGGCGAGGCGCACCACACGGACGCGCGTCTCGCTCAGCTCATGCTCAGCCACGTGGACGGTGGTCACGCAGCCGTCAGAGAGCGTCACGCGCATCGTGCGCAAATGTGACGGGAGGGTGGGCGCCACGCCGGGCGCGATCGCCGGGCTCATGGCGCCAAGGATGGGGCCGAGCACGCCTGCGCCCGTTGCGATGTGGTGAACCCGCTGTGACGAAGGCGGTCACATGCGGGGCTTTTGCGCGCCGGCTCGCGTGGCTGCGGGGCGTCTCGAGCGTGGCGTGGGGCGCGCGGCGGCTAGCTGCGCGCTCTGCTCGGCGCGCGTCTGGCTCTGGCGGATCTGGCCGCGGCTCTGCGTCTTCGCGGCGGCGCCGCGGCTCTCGCACCGCCGTTGCCCTCGCCGTCGCCGCGCACGTTCGCGAGGCTCGCTTCCAGCGCGGCCATCAAGTCGGGCACCTCGCGCGGCTCCTCGGCTGCCGGCTGGACCGCGACCTCCTCGCCGGCCGCCTTGCGCTCGATCAGCTGCAGCACTCTCTCGCGGTAGTCGTCGCGGAATCTCGTCGGCTCGAACGGGACCGACAGCGAGTCGATCAGCGCCCGCGCCATCTCGATCTCGCGATCGCTGGCCTCGACGTCGCCGAGCGCCTCCAGCTCGTCGAGCCGGTCGGGCGCGTTGACCTCGTCGCCAAACAGCATCGTCGAGAGCATCATCACGCCCTCGGCCGGGCGCAGCGCGCAGAGCTGCTGGCGGGTGCGCAGCACGAAGCGGCCGATCGCGACCTTGCCGGCGTCCTCCATCGCGCTCAGCAGCAGCTGGTAGGCCTTCGCCCCACCGGTCGCCGGTGCAATGTGGTAGGCGCTGTCGTAGTAGACGGGGTCGATCTCGGCGAGGTCGACGAACTCCTCGATGTCGATCGTCTTCGTCGCTCGCGGGTCGAGCGCGTCGAGCTCGTCCTGCGTGACGATCACGTAACGGTCCGGCGAGACCTCGTAGCCCTTCACGATCTGCTCGAACGGCACTTCCTCGCCGTCGATCGAGCAGACGCGCTTCTGGCGCAGACGGCCGCCGTCCGCCCCGTGCAGCTGGTTGAAGCGCACGGACTTGGGCGAGGTGGCGCTGTACAGCTTCACGGGGACGTTGACCAGCCCAAAGCTGATCGCGCCGCTCCAGATCGCGCGTGCCATAGGGCCGATCCTCTACCCCGCAGAGCGCCGGATCAAGCGGTGGGCGCGCGCTTGCACGATCTCGCGACCGCCAACTTGACCGCTCAGCTGTCGCCGGACGGCAGCGGGGACATCGTCTCCCCCATCCGCTCCAGCGAGCGCCTCAGCAGCCGGGAGACGTGCATCTGCGAGATCCCGACGCGCTCCGCGATCTCGCGCTGGGTCAGGCCCGCGAAGAAGCGCAGCAGCACGATCCGCCGCTCACGCTCGCTCAGCACGTGCAGCCCGCGGCTCAGCTCGATCCGCTCCTCGGCCAGCTCGAACTCGGGGTCCTCGGCCCCGATCCGCGCGACCGGCTCGCCGTCGTCGCCGAGCGGCTCCTCGAGCGGGACGGTGCTGTACGCCTGCGCGCCCTGGAGCGCCTCGAGCACCTGCTCGGGGGTCGCTCCGGTCGCCTCAGCAAGGTCCTCGATCGTCGGCGAGCGGCCGAGCTTGGTCGAGAGGCGGTCGGCCTCGCGCGTCACTCTCGCGCTCAGCTCCTGCAAGCCGCGTGAGACCCTCACCGACCACGCCCGGTCGCGGAAGTGGCGCTTGATCTCGCCGAGGATCGTCGGGACCGCGAAGGTCGAGAAGCGCAGCTCGCGCGACAGGTCGAAGCGGTCTACGGCCTTGATCAGCCCAACGCACCCAACCTGCTCGAGGTCGTCGAGCGGCTCGCCGCGGTTGGCGTAGCGACGAGCAAGAGAGCGCACGAGCGGCATCATCCGCTCGATCAGGACGCGCCGTGCGACCTCGTCGCGCTCCTCATGCCAGCGACGGAGCAGCTCGTGCTCGTCGCAGACGGCGGCATCGACCGTCGTCACGCGAACTGCCGTTGCGGACACGGTTTGCGCCTCCTTCGTCGGTTCCCAGTCCTGGCTCCGCATGCTCTCGCCCCCACCAGCGATAACAAGGTGGGCAAACCCGGTCACTGGTGGCCGTGAGTCGGGTCATGTACAACCCTAGGGTGGACAGAGCTGGACAGCCCAGGGCGGGCTCCCATCTGCGGACGGTCAGCGCGACTGAGTTCGCGGCACTGACCGGCGTCTCGCGCGAGCGGCTGCGAACGTGGGAGCGGCGCTTCGGCTTCCCTGAGCCTCGCCGATCCGGCGAGGGGCCGCGCCGGTACGCCCTCGACGACGCGCCACGTGTCGTCGCCGTGCGCCGCGCCGCCGAGCAGGGCGTCCCACTCGCGCAGGCGATCGCCGAGGCCGCGCGCGTGCGCCGCCAGCCGATAACCGACGCCACGCTGGCGACGATCGTGACCTCCGCCCCAACCTCGGCGCTCGTGATCGGCGGCCCACAGCCGCTACAGATCCTCTACGCCAACACGCAGCTGAGGGTCTTCCCCGAGGACAGCCATGGCCAGCTGCTCGACGAGCTGCCGTGGTTTGCCGGCAGCGACCTCGAGCGC
The DNA here is from genome assembly GCA_036499225.1 of Conexibacter sp. Lineage (GTDB taxonomy): Bacteria > Actinomycetota > Thermoleophilia > Solirubrobacterales > Solirubrobacteraceae > Conexibacter. The sequence goes on along the minus strand of DASYEC010000102.1, from coordinate 72,260 downwards.
ACGCTGCAGACGCTCTTCACCTCCGACGCGCCCGCGCTCGAGTGCGCTCATCCGCCGTGGAACGGCGGCGACGGCAGATCGCGCTCGCTCGCGTACCGGCTGCCGCTTGCGCCCGGCTCGCCGCCCGCGGTCGCGGTGATCGGCCTCGACCGCGCGCAGGACCGACGCACCCGCCGCGACCTGATCGAGGCGCGTGGGGAGCTCTCGCGCGTGCGCGAGCGCCAGGCGCGCCAGGGCCGCTGGCTGTCGCTCGCCGCCGCGCTGTCGGAGCGCTTCCAGAACGAGCACGGCGACGCGGTCCTTGCCGCGACCGCCGACACGCTCGTGCGCCGGCTCAACGCGGTCGACGCGGGGATCGCCGTCTACATGGGCGGCGAGCTGGCGCTCGGCTCCTCCAGCCGCGCGCTGCTCGGCCCGCGAATGGTGACCGTGACCGCGTACGACGAGCTGGCGGCGCTGATGCAGGGCGGCGCCGCTCAATGGCTGTCGCCGCACGCTGGCGGCTCTTTCGGAACGCCCGCCGGGCTGCACGTGCTCGCGCTCCCCGTCACGGTCGTCGGCGAGACGCTCGGCGTGCTGCTGCTCGTCTTCGACGAGCCGGCCGAGCTCGACGACGACGTTCGTCAGCTGCTGACGATCGTCTCCGCGGCGCTCGGCTTCACGATGCTGCGCGACCGGCTCGTCGCCTCCGCCAAGGGGGCTTGACCGGGGGACGGGCGCGTCTACTGTGCGCCGTGGGCGCTACGCCTGCGGGCGCGCCACCAGCTCGGCGAAGAGACGCGCGAGCGTCGCGTCTGGGTCGTTGCAGAGACCGGTGTGGACCGGCGATGGCTGGACGAGCGCGCTGGAGGGCGCGGTCAGCCAGCCGAAGCGGTCGGAGCGGTCCATCTGCGCGACCGGGCCGGCGTCAGGGTCGCCGGCGGCGATCCGCTCGACGGCGCGCAGGTGGCGGCCGAGCGCGTCGAGGTCGAGCGCGGGGTCGAGCGCGAGCAGGCGGTCACGGTCGACCAGCGTGCGGGCGGCGAGGAAGCGGCAGCGGCGGGCGTGCATCACGACGCCGACGTTGAGTGCCTCGCCGCGCGGCAGCGACGGCACGACGCGCAGGACCGCGTACTGGAAGACCTCCTGGCCCGTGCGGGCGGTCGTCGCGTTAGAGCTTGCGGACGCGCTCGACGGGCGGCCGCTGCGCTGCTCAGGCGACGCGGGCACGCTCGGCCTCCTCGGCAAAGGCGCGCGGCGCTTGGAGCCGTGCGCTGAGGTAGTCGACGTAGCGCGACGCGGGGGCGTCGCCGAGCCATTCCGTTGGGACGTTGTCGAGCAGGCTGGCGAGCAGCGCGTCGTCGACGCGCGGGGCGAGGCGCGCGTCGGCCTCCGCGATCGACGCGGCCGCGGGCAGCAGCACGTGCTCGCGGATCGCTGCAAACGAGCCGTTGGCGTTGGCAGGGTCCAGGCCGCCGTGCTGCTTGTAGAGCGCTGCGCCGTGGTCGATCAGCCACAGTCTGCCGTGCCAGGTAAGCAGGTTGGGGTTGCGCGGCGTGCGGTCGACGTTCTCGACGTAGGCGTCGAACCAGACGATGTCGGCGGCGAGCCTCGGGTCGAGCTCGACGGTGTCCGCGGCCGGGTTGTACGGCAGCGCGCGCGGGAGGAAGTCGAGGCCGACGTTCAGGCCGGCGCTCGCCTGAAGCAGCTCCTGGATCTCCGGGTCGGGCTCGGCGTCGGGCAGGTGCGCGTCGAGCTCGACGAAAACCAGCTCGGGGATCGGGAGGTCCAGCGCGCGCGCCAGCTCGCCCGCGATCAGCTCGGCGACAAGCGCCTTGGGACCCTGCCCCGCGCCGCGCAGCTTGACGACGTACAGCCCGTCGTCGTCGGCCTCGACCAGCGCCGGCAGCGACCCGCCCTCACGCAAAGGAGTGACGTAGCGGGTGGCTGAGACGGTGCGCATCGCGCGAGGAGGCTAGCGGGCGGGGCGGGCGATGGCTGGGCGGGCAGGCCGTGCGAGCGGGCGCGAGTTGGCGGCTTGGCCAGGTGGGCTGCCACGGGCGCGCCGCTATGGTCCGCGCGATGAGCACGCAAGAGAACGGCTGGGTCGAGCATCGCGTCCAGCTGCGACTGAACGACTTCGACGTCCTCGGGCATCTCAACCAGTCCGTTTACCACACCATCCTGGAGCAGGCGCGGACCGAGCTGTTCGGCCTGCTCGCCGGGCACAACGACGGCTTCGTGATGGCGCATGTCGAGATGGACTACCGCCGTGAGGTCGCGATGCCGACCAACTATGTGACGGTGCAGACGCGCGTCGAGCGGATCGGCCGCTCGAGCCTGACGCTCTTCCAGCGGATCGTGCGCCCCGAGGGCGAGGTCGCGAACGAGGCGACGACCGTGCTTGTCGGCTGGGATCGGACCGCGCGCAGGTCGCGGCCCTTCTCCGACGAGGAGCGCGCGACGTTCGAGGCGCTGCCGAGCGCGGCGGCCGTCTCTTCCTAGAACAGACGGCCCTCTTCGCGGCCCTGGGTCCGCTCCAGCGGCCAGGAGCAGAGCGTGCCGCGGCCGGGGCAGCCGTCGCAGATGCGCGGGCCGGGGTCGTCGCTGACGGTGAAGTCACGGGCGAGGACGCGCTCGGCGCGCGCCGTAAGAACGGCTTCGAGCGCGGGCTCGTCCTGCGGCCGGTACGTCTCGGCGACCGGATCGTCGGGCCGTTCGAGGAAGCAGTGGATGATCTCGACCTCGCTCGCCCCCGCGCGAAGGGCAGCGAGCGCGTAAGCGGCCCGCTGCAAGCCGTACGACCTCGCGACGACCTCGCCCGGCGCCGCCCCCGCCAGCCGGTCGCTCTTCCAGTCGACGACGAGCGTCCGTATTCCCTCGCGCGCGACGAGGTCGAAGACGCCGAGCAGCGGCAGCCTGCCGAGCTGGAACGCGAACGGCTGCTCCCGCCGCACGTCCTTGGCGGTCGCCAGCCGCACGCGCAGCGCGCTGGCGAGGAAGCCGACGACCAGCGCCCGCAGCTCGTCTAGCTCGCGGGCTGAGGCGTCGACGCCGGCCCGGACCACCGCCTGGCGCACGGTTTCGGGCTCCGGCGGCTGCGCCCTGACGAGGTCCACCTGCTCCAGCAGGCGATGGACGATCACCCCGCGGGTCGCCGCGTCGATCGCGGCGCTGACGCGGGCGCCGGCGCCCGCGCCAGGGAGGTCGTCGGCCTGCGGCAGTCTCAGCACACGCTCCAGATAGAAGCGGTAGCCGCAGCGCTCATGCTCAGCCAGCGACGTGTACGAGAAAGTGGCGACCGGGGGTGCGGCAGCCGAGCCACGGGCGTCGCCTGCCGGGCCTCCGGCCGGCGGACGGGCGGGGCGCCGCGGCAGGTCGCTGCCGGGCTCGCGACGCGGCCCGCTCGCGGGGCTGTCGAGCGCCGAAAACGCTTCTGCCACCGGCGTGCCGGGTCGCACGAGGGACCACGCGACCCTGACGCCTTCGTGCAACGAGACGCCGCTCGTCTCTTCGCGGCCCGGCGTGGCCAGGGCTCTGATCTGCGGCACGAACGCCGGCCCGATCCACGTCAACGGCGCGATGCCGGGCTTCCACTCCGGCCACGGCTCGGTCGCGATCCCGCCGGACAGGATCAGGTGCTCCCGCGCACGCGTCATCGCGACGTAGAAGAGCCGCGCCTCCTCATCGGCGTCGGCGCGGGCACGTGCCTCCCCGATCGCCTCGAAGGCAAAGGCCGGCCGCGCTCTGCCGCCGTCGAGCGCGCGCAGCTTGATGCCGACGCGGCCGTCTCTGCCAACGCGCACGACGTCGGCCGGCCACGGCGAGCCGCGGCCGAGGTCGGCGACGCAGACGACGGGGAACTCAAGGCCCTTCGCGCGGTGGATCGTCATCAGACGGACGGCGTCGAGCGCCTCGCCCTCAACCGGCGCCTCGCTCTCGCGGTCCTCGTCTCTGTTGTCGACGCCGCCGCCAAGCGCGTTGATCAGGTCGACGAAGCCGCGCAGGTCGCGCCCGTGCTCGGCCTCGTGCTCGCGCGCGAGCCGCATCAGCTTGCGGACGTTCGCGAGTCGCCGCGCGCCGCCAGGCATTTGCAGCAGCTCGATGTCGTAGCCGGTCCGCTCAAGCACGCGGTCGAGCAGCGACTCAAGGCTGTGCCGCGGCGCGACCGCGCGCTCGGCCGGCAGCCAGCTGCGCAGCGCGGCGACCCGCTCGGCGTCGGCCGGCGCCAGCCGCTCGATCAGCCGGTCGGAGGCGATCAGCGCCCACCACGGGTCGGGCGACTCCTGCTCGCGCCGGCTGGCGCGCGCCAGTGCCACGACCTGCACCAGGCCATCGCTGGAGAGACCGACGAGCGGCGAGGCGAGCAGCGTCTGCAGCGCGACGCCGTCGCGCGGGTTGGCGAGCACGCCGAGGTAGGCGACGAGGTCGCGCACCTGCTGCTGGGACCAGTAGCCGCGGCCGCCGATCACGTAGGTCGGCACGCCGAGGTCGGTCAGCGCTCGCTCGTAGACGGCGAGGTCGCCGGTCGCGCGCAGCAGCACGACGACCTCGCCAGCGCTGCGGCCGGCGGCGAGCAGTGCCCGCACGCGGGCCGCCAGCGCCTTCGCCTCGGCGATCCGCCACAGCGGCGCAGGCGCGGCCATCCCCTCGGGCAGCAGGCCTGCGCTCTGCCAGTCGGCTCTGGAGTCGACGACGATCAGCTCGACGCGCGGGTCGGGCGCCGCGGGCGTCTGCGGCGGCGGCGGCTCGCTGCGGCCGGCGACGAGCGGTGTGAAGCTTGTGCCGAAGCGCGGCGCGTAGGCGACGTTGAGCGTCTCGAGGATCTCGGCATGGCTGCGGAAGTTGGTCGCGAGCGTCGCCGTCCCGCCGGTCGCGCCGAGCGTGACGCGGCGACGGCGGAACAGCTCGACGTCGGCGTGGCGGAAGCCGTAGATCGACTGCAGCTCGTCGCCGACCGTGAACAGCCGCTCGCCCGCGATCCGTTCCAGCAACTCGAGCTGCAGCGGGTTCGTGTCCTGGAACTCGTCGACCATCACGTGGATGAACCGCTCGGCGTAGCGGGCGCGCAGCTCCTCGTGGTCGCGCATCAGCGCGTTGGCCCGCAGCTCGAGGTCCTCGAAGTCGACCGCGGAGGCGGCGTGCTTGGCGGCGGCGTAGCGGGTCGAGAAGCCGCGCAGCAACGCGTTGAGCAACGCGTGGACCGGCAGCGCGTGCGCATCGGCACAGGCGTCGACGTAAGCGGAAAGCGCGGTCCGGTAGCCCTCGCAGCCCTCGCCGGAGAGCGCTCGGCCGTTGGAGGGAAGGGCGAGCCTGGCGACCTCGTTCGGGGTCGGCGGGAGCGCCGCAGGGTCGGCCGCGGCGGCGTTGGCGACGCGCTCGAGCAGCAGCTCGCACTCGGCGAGCACCAGTCTCGCGCGCTCGACGGTCGCGCCGTCTCTCGCGATTGCGAGCTCGGCCGCGGCCTGTACGCGGGCGATCGCGAGCGAGGCGCGGCGCGGCTCCAGCGGCGCCGGTCTCGGCGCGGGCAGCGCGGGCTGCTCCTCGCCGCGGCTGCGCAGCTCGGCGTGGAGGTCGAGGATCGCGTCGCGCAAGTCGCCAGGGCGGTAGGCGGCGATCAGCTCCAGCGCCGGATCGCCGTGATCCTCGGCGAGCGTGTCGAGCGCCGCGTCGAAGGCGCCTTCCGCGAGCGCTCTGGCGCCGTTCTCGTCGAGCACGGCGAAGCGCGGGTCGATCCCCGCCGCGAGCGGATGAGTGCGTAGCAGCCGTGCGCAGAAGCCGTGGATCGTCGAGACCCAGGCGCCCTCCGTCTGGCGTGCCCGCTCGGGGTCGCCAAGCGCCTCGAACCGCCGTCGCACGCGCTCCTTCAGCTCCGAGGCCGCCTTCTCCGTGAAGGTGATCGCGAGGATCCGCGCGACGTCGACGCCGTCCTCGCGGACGGCGCGCACGAACCGCTCGGCCATCACCGAGGTCTTGCCCGAGCCCGCGTTCGCCGTCAGCAGCAGCCCGCCACGATGCTCGATCGCCGCCCGCTGCTCGGGGGTGAAGGGGACCGAGGCGCTCACTGGTCGACCACCCGGCAGATCCCTGGATAGGCGCAGCCGTCGCGGGCGCACGTCTCGGGCGTCGGGTGCAGCGCCCCCGAACGGAGCTGGGCCGCAAGCTGGCAGGCGCGCTCGGCGGCGTCGGCGAGCTCCTCGTCGAGCTGCTCCTCGTCGCGACGGTCGGTGTCGACGACAAGCGTGCCGGCGTTGACGTCGGAGCGCACGACGCCGCGCGCGCGCAGGTCCTCGCCGCGCAGCGGCTGGTAGACGCCGCCGGCCGGCTGCTTGCCCAGCAGCTCGCGCACAGCGACCATGTAGAGCGCGACCTGGAGCTGGTCCTCTCTTCTCCAGTTTGCGACCGGCCAGCCTCTCCCCTTGCGCCCGCTCTTGTAGTCGCGCACCAGCGCGCGGCCGGCGCCGTCGAGGTCGACGCGGTCTATCACGCCGCGCAGCCGCAGCAGCCCAGCGGCCGCATCGCTCCCGCGCAGCTCCAACGGGCCGAGCGCGCCCTCCTCCTGCGCCATCCCGAACTGCAGCTCCAGCTCAGCCGGCCGAAAGGCGCCGCCGGCCTCCGCCTCATGGCGCAGCAGCCGCAGCACGTCCGCGGTGATCTCATGGGCGGCGGCCGCCTGCGCCGCCGCGCCACGGCCAAGCGTAAAGCGCGGCGCGAGCTCGGCGACCGCCACGCGCACGATCACCTCGGCGCGCGCCATCGCCGCCTCGTCAAGCGGCCAGTCGAGCCGCGCGAGCGCGCGCTCAAGGACCGCGTGGATGCAGCTCCCCCGTGCCATCGCCTCGGGGTCGGGCTCGAACCGCTCGGGCTGCAGCTCGCTCTCGACGAACCAGCGCACCGGACAGCGGGCGTACTTCTCCAGCGCACCGGCCGACAGCACGTCGCGCTGGCGCAGCTGCTCGGTCGCCGCGGCGCTCAGCGACGCGATCGGGTGCGCTGGGCGGCGCGGCCCGTCGAGCGCCTCCGCGCGCTGCCGCTCGGCCTCGGTCGGCGCCTGCTGCAGCGGCCAGGTGACGTCGGAGAGCGGCCGGTGCGTCTCGGGCAGCTCGTCGAGCAGCGCGCGGACGTCCTCGACGAAGAACGACGGCAGGGCCGGGTTGCCGTCCTCGTCGGCGTCGCGGCAGCTGAGGATCAGCCGTCGTCTCGGGCGCGAGACGGTCGCGTAGAAGAGCGTGCGCTCGTCGGCGAGCGCGTCCTCGCGCGGCGGCAGGCGTAGGCCGGCCGCGGTGCTCAGCTCGCGGCGGACGTCGTCAGGCAGAAACGGCTCGGGCTGCGCCGGGCGGGGGAACTCGCCCTCCTGCAAGCCGCAGACGATCACCGTGTCGAAGCGGCGGGCGCGAATCGCGAGCGGGTCGGCGACAAGCACCGCGCCCTCGCGCGGCGGCTCCCCGAGCGTCACCTCCAGCTCGCCGAGCGCCGCCAGCAGCGCCTCGTGCTCGAGCAGCTCGGCCGCCCGGCGCGGCTGCGCTCTGACCAGCTCGCCGAGGTCGTCGAGCGCGCGCAGCAGCGCCGCCAGCGCCCGCGCGTCGGCTTCCTCGGCGGCGTCGAGCACGTGCGCCTGGCCGCGGTGGGGCGCGACGAACAGCGTCCGCGCCTCCCGAGCGAGCGCCGCCAGCAGCGGCGCCTCGCCGTCGGCGGCCGCGCCGCGCAGGCGGTCGAGCTCGCGCAGCGGCCAGCCGCCGTGCGCCTCCTCCCATGCTCTGCGCGCGCCGCCAAGCGTCGCGATCGCTCTGCGCCGGACGGTCAGCTCAAGCCGGTCGGCGAGCGCGAGGTTGTCGAGCCGGCCGGGGGTCCGCAGGTAGGCGAGCAGGTCGGCAGGCCTCGCCTCCTCGGGCAGCAGCGCGCAGCGCGCGAGCGCAAGCACGCCGCGGCCGAGCGCGGTGTGAGAGAGCGGCACCCGCCAGTCGAGCGCATGCGGGATCCCGTAGGCGCCGAAGACCTGCTCGACCAGCGACGCGACGCGCGCGGGGTTGCGGAAGACGACCGCGATCTCCTCTCCCCTCACATCGTCTGCAAGCAGCGAGAGCACCGTCGCAGCGACCAGCTCGACCTCCGCACGCGCGCCGCCAGCGACGAGCAGGCGGATCGCGTCGCCGGCGCTCGCTCTCGTGGCGCCGGGCTCGAACAGGCCGCGCTCGAGCGCGTGGAGCGCGCCACGAGCCGTGTCGTCGTACCAGTCGTCGCGCGCCTCATGGTGCTCGACTGCGTCGGCGATCTGCTCAAGGTCGGCGGCGAGGCGCGCGCGGCCGGCGAAAGCCGCGCGGCCGGGCTCGAACGTCAGCGAGACGGTCACGTCGGCGCCGACGACCTTGCCAAGCGTCTCGATCGCGTCGCGCTCAAGCGTCGTGAAGTCGTCGAAGCCGTAGAACAGCAGGGGCGTGTCGCCCCACGCCTGCGGCCGCGCCCGCAGCGCGTCGAGCGCCCGCCATGCGAACAGCTCCCGGTCGACCCGGCCAGCGCGGTCGAGCGCGCGGGTGTAGCGGTCATAGATCGCGGCCGCCTCGCCGAGCGACGCGGGCGCCTGCTCCAGCGCGCGGACGGCCGAAGTCAGCCGCTGCGGCGTGATCAGCGTCCGCTCCAGCTCCGCGATGAACGCCCCCGCGGCGTGGAGGAAGCCGCGGGTGCCGGCGATCGGGGCGAGCTGCTGCAACGGCGCCGCCGTGATCGCCTCCGCGACGAGGCGCTCCCGCTGCAACGGCGCGACGACGCGTGCCGCGTAGCCGGCGCGGTCGGCGACCTCGCGCACGAAGCCGTCGAAGGTCGCGATCCGCCCGCTGTTGCGCGGGCCGCTCTCAGCCAGCTCCTGCTCGTAGTAGGCGACGTCGCCAGCGGTCGGCACGACCAGCCACGGGTCGCGCCGCAGCAGCGAGCGGAACAGGTTCAGCATCACGCCCGCCTTGGCGGCGTTCGCGGGGCCGGTGATCAGCTTCAGGGCCATGGAACCGACATCGTCGCGCGCCCGCCCGACAGTTCGGCCGGGGCGCGACGGGCGAGCCGTGCGCTACGCGACAGCGGCTTCGGTCGCTTCTGCCGCGTTGCCGTTCGCCGCGGTGGCGGTCGCCGCCTCGGCCTCGGCCTCCGGCGGTCTGGCGCCTTCACGCGCCCACGGCTCGTCGAACTCGACGCGCCATCTGCCCTCGGGCGTCTGCTGCAGCGCGAGGCGCGAGCGGAACGATCTGCCGGCGCGGCTTCTGAAGCCGGTCACCGGTCTGTCGGTTCTGCCGGTGCGGATCAGCTCCTTGGCGATCGCGGTCGACAGCGTCTTGCCGGCCTTCGCCTTCCAGATCACGAAGCCGCAGCCCGGGTCCTCGCGCGACCAGCAGGAGAAGCCCTTGCGGTTCTCCATGATGTCGTGGCCGCAGACGGGGCAGGGCCCGAGGTTGGCGCGCGGGATGCGCACGTCTCTGAGCTTCTCGTCGAGCTCGTTGACGGTCGACTCGGCGAACTTGACGATGTCGCCCATGAACGCCTTGCGCGAGTCCTCTCCCTGCTCGATCTTCGCGAGCCGGTGCTCCCAGTCGCCGGTCAGCGACGGCGAGGTGAGCGGGTGGTTGCCCAGCAGCCGGATGACGTTCAGGCCCTTCTCGGTCACGACCAGCGCGCGGCCGTCGCGCTCGATGTAGCCGACCGCCAAAAGGCGTTCGATGATCGCGGCGCGGGTCGCCGGCGTGCCGATGCCCGAGTCCTTCATCGCCTCGCGCAGCTCTTCCTCGTCGACGAGCTTGCCGGCCGTCTCCATCGCGGCGAGCAGCGAGCCCTCGGAGTAGCGCCGGGGCGGTCTCGTCTCCTTCTGCTCGGAGCGGACCTCGCGCGTGTCGACGGTCTCGCCCTGCTCGAGCTTGGGGAGCTGCTGCTCGCGGCCTTCGTCCTCTTCGCCCTCCGCCGGCTCGGCGTCGGCCGACTCGCCGTAGACGCCGCGCCAGCCGGGCTCCAGCATCACCTTGCCGCGCGTGCGGAAGACGTGGCCGGCGACCTCGGTCTCGACGTTCGTGTTCTCGAACACGGCGTCGGGGTGGAAGACCGCGAGGAAGCGCTTGGCGACGAGGTCGTAGATGCGACGGTCGTCGTCGCCCATTCTGTCGACCGGGTGCGGCGCTCTCGTCGGGATGATCGCGTGGTGGTCCGTGACTCTTGCGTCGTTGACGACACGGGCGAGCGGCAGCACGTCAAGGCTCAGCACGTATCTCGCGCCCGCGGCGTACTCGGAGCGCCCGCCGACGATCTCGGCGATCGGCTTGATCTCGGGGACCATGTCGGTCGGCAGGTAGCGCGAGTTGGTACGCGGATAGGTGAGCGCCTTGTGCTCCTCGTACAGCCGCTGGGCGGCCGCGAGCGTCCGTCTGGCCGAGAAGCCGAAGCGGGAGTTGGCCTCACGCTGCAGCGAGGTGAGGTCGTAGAGCAGCGGGACGCGCTCTCTGCGCTTTCTCTTCTCGAGTCTCGTGATCGTGCCGTCGGTGCCGCGAACAGCGCCGACGACGGCGGCGGCGAACTCGGCGGTGCCGATCCGCGGCCCTCTCCCCTGGCCGCTGCCCGCGGCGACGTGGAAGCGGCCGTCATAGACGCGCTCTCCCGTCGCCGCGAAGGTCGCGTCGACGGTCCAGTAGGGCTCCGGTCTGAAGGCGCGGATCTCTTCCTCGCGGCGGGCGAGGATCGCGAGCGTCGGCGTCTGCACGCGGCCGAGCGAGACGGCGCCGTCGAAGGAGGAGCGCAGGCGGATCGTCGCCGCGCGGGTCGAGTTCATGCCGACGATCCAGTCGGCCTCGCTGCGCGAGCGAGCGGCGTCTTCCAGCGACGCGAGCTCGGAGCCGTCGCGCAGCTGGCCGAGCGCTCTTCTGATCGCCGTCTGCGTCATCGAGGAGAGCCACAGCCGCTTGACCGGCAGTCTCGAGCCGGCCTTCTCGTACAGGTAGGCGAAGATCAGCTCGCCCTCGCGACCGGCGTCGCAGGCGTTGATGACGACCTCGACGTCGTCTCGGCCGAGCTGGCGCTTGACGACGTTCATCTGTCTTCTGGAGCGCTCGTCGCGCACGACCAGCCTGAACTTGTCCGGCACGATCGGCAGATCGGCCATGCGCCATCTCTTGAACTTGTCGTCGTACTCGTCGGGCTCGGCGAGCTGGACGAGGTGGCCGACCGCCCACGTCAGGATGTGGTCGGGACCTTCGAGATGGCCCTCGCCTCTTCTAAACGGGCCCGGAAGGACTCTCGCGAGGTCTCTCCCGACGGATGGCTTCTCGGCGATGACAAGGGTCTTCGACATGGGGCGTGGAGGGTAGCGCCTTAGCCGGAGGCTGGAGCGCTGACCATCGCCATGCCGCGCGCGCCGGGCATCACCGCGCGCACGGGCCGCTGGGGACCGTGACGCCGCGCCGCGCGTCGCGAAGCGCGTCGCCGACGATCGCGTTGGGGACGCCGAAGCCGCCCGGCTTGCCCTCGGTCGTGGAGGCGAAGACGGTTGTCAGCACGCGGCCGTCGCCGTCGACGACCGGCCCGCCGGAGTTGCCGCTGCGCACGAGGCCGCGCAGCGTCGTCAGCGACCGCTTCACCGGCCCGTCGCCGTAGGCGTCGTCGGAGAGGACCGTTCGGGTCTGGCCGATCCGCGCCGCGCGCACGTCGAAGGGCCCGTCGAGCGGGTAGCCGAGGATCGCGCCCTCGGTGCCCGATTGCGGGTTGGGCGCCAGCGACAGCGCCGGAACGTTCAGCGACGGCACACGCAGCACGGCGATGTCGTTGTGCGGGTCGAAGTGAACGAGCGACGTGTCCAGCGAGGGGCCGCTGCCGCCGACCTGGACGATCGTGTCGCCCTCGCCCGCGACGACATGGGCGTTGGTGACGACGAGGCCGTTGCCGGCGGCCCAGCCCGAGCCCTCGACGCCGAGGCCGCAGGCGCTGCCGAGGACCCGCACGACGCTTGGCGCGGCCGCTCTCACGCCCGGCCGGTTGAGCACCGCGCGTGAGGGCGGCGCGACGTCGGCGCCGGGGCCCTGCAGCGCCGGCAGCGGGTCGAAGCGCGCCAGCGCGTTGAGGATCGGCCCCGACGGCGGCAGGATCGCGTTCAGCTCGCGCAGGACCGCGGAGCGCTGCACCTGGTGGCGCAGGTTGTCGACGCCCGGCGTCTGCAGCACGACCGCGCCAGCGATCCAGACGAGCACGACCGCGAGCGCCGCCGTCAGCGCGGCGCCGAGCGCCCCGTCGAGCACCCCGAGGCCGGGCAGCCGCAGCACGCGCCGCAGCCGCAGGCCGACCGTCTCCAACAGGCTCGACAGCAGGCCGCCGATCAGCAGCGCGCCTGCGAGCGCGAACAACGGCGCGTACGGCGAGTGCGAGCCGTCGGGCAGGACGAGCGGCCCCACACGCGCGCCGAGCAGCGCGCCCCCCGCAAAGCCGGCAAGCGCCAGCGCGCCGACGATGAAGCCGCGCGCGTAGCCGAACAGCGCGAAGAGCGCGACCAGCAGGACGATGATCCAGTCGAGCGCCGTCATGGGGTTGTCGGAAGGATGACGGGCCCTCGATTCGGGCCCGCTGACCATGGGAATGGCGCATTGCTTCGCATTTTGCGAGCAATGATCTACGCTCCCGCCCACGTGGGAGCGGCCTTCCTGAGCGGGGGTGGACGGCGCAAGTCGCCGTCCCGTTACTCCGCCGCAGATGTTCGGCGGCGTCGTCGCCTGCTGCGCCGAGCCGTTCCAGTGGTCGTGATCGTCGGCGTCGGCGCACTCGGAATCGGTGTCGTGGCGGGCTCCGGCGGGGGCCAAGCAGAGCGGAACACGGCCGTCAGATTCGCCGCGCTGTGGGCGAGAGACGACTACAGAGGGATGTACGCGCTGCTCGACGAGCACGCGAGACGGACGATCAGCGAGACGGCGTTCGAAGCCGCCTACCGCGCATCCGAGACAACCGCGACGGCGATCTCGCTGCGAGTCGGCACGGCGGGCAAGACGCGCGACCACGTCGTCGCGATCCCAACCGTCGTCAGAACGCGCGTCTTCGGAACGGTCCGCCGACCGCTCGACGTCCCGCTGGTCACGGACGGCAACGACGTCCACGTCGCGTGGACGAGAGCGCTCCTCTTCCCGGGCCTGAGAGGCAGCGAGACGCTCGGCCGCGACACGACGATGCCGTCGCGCGGCACCCTGCTCGCGCGCGGCGGCGAGGTACTCGCCTCCGGCCCCGATCGCCACTCCGACATCCCCGACGTCTCGGCGCAAATCGTCGGCGGCGTCGCGCCGATCCCCGCCGACCAGCTCGCCGCGATGCGCGCCTTCGGCTACCCAGACAACGCGATGATCGGCTCCTCAGGACTCGAGCGCGTCTTTCAGCAGCAGCTCGCCGGGACGCCTGGCGGCAGGCTGCTCGCCGGCTCGCGCGTGCTCGCCGAGACGCAGCCCAGAGCGGCCGCCGGCCCGATCACGACGACGATCGACCCAGCGATCGAGCGCAGCGCGACCGCGCAGATGGGCAGCCACTACGGCGGCATCGCCGCGATCGTCCCGAGCACCGGTGAGATCCTCGCGCTCGCTGGCGTCGCCTTCTCCGGGCTGCAGCCGCCCGGCTCGACCTTCAAGATCATCACCGCGACCGGCGCGCTGGAGCAGGGCGTTGCGAGACTCGACTCGCAGTACCCGGTCGAGAGCCAGGCGCTCCTCTCTGGCGTCCCGCTGCAAAACGCCAACGGCGAGCAGTGCGGCGGCTCGCTGGTGCAGTCGTTCGCCGACTCCTGCAACTCCGTGTTCGGGCCGATCGGCGCGAGACTCGGGGCGAGAGCGCTGCTCGACGTCGCCCAGCGCTACGGCTTCAACACGCCGCTGGGGATCCCCGGCGCGGCGACGAGCACGATCCCGCCGGCCAGCCTGACCGACGACCTCGCGCTCGGCTCCTCCGCGATCGGGCAGGGCGAGGTGCAGGCGACCGCGCTGCAGATGGCGATCGTCGCCGCGACGATCGCCGAGGGCGGCAAGCGGCCGGTCCCGACGCTGCAGCTCGGCGTCACACCGCGATTCGTGCGCGTCACCAGCCGCAGAGTCGCGCACGAGGTCAGCGAGATGATGGACGCCGTCGTCAAGGAGGGCACCGGCGCCGCCGCGCAGATCAGCGGCGTCGACGTCGCGGGGAAGACCGGCACCGCTGAGCTGCGCTCGACCGTCCCGCCGCCGGACGGCGACGACGACAACAGCGACAACAGCGACAGCTCCAGCGAGGACGACGTCCCCGACACGGACGCCTGGTTCGTCGGCTACGCGCCCGAGCAGACGGCGAAGGTCACCGTCGGCGTCATGTTCAGCGAGGCCGGCGCCGGCGGAGACGTTGCCGCCCCGGCCGCACGCGAGGTGCTTGTCACCGGGCTGCAGCAGCCGCTCGATCAGAAGCCCAGAGGCGGCGTTGGCACCGCCCCGGCGAGCGACGCGAGCGCCCCCGAAAACACGAACGCCGCCGGCTGAGCGGCGGCGTTTGGCAGCTCCTGCTTGGCGGGCGCGCCGCTACAGGTCGAGCGAGACCGTCGAGGGCTCGCCGCCCTCTTCCGGCACGATCCGCAGCTCGACCGGCTCGTTCTGGTAGATCGTGACCGGCACTCTGAACAGCAGCATCGAGCCGCGAATCGGCCCCGTGCCGTTGGCGCTGGAGGGATCCGGGTATGTCGGCTGGCCGTTTCCTGACGTCTGCTCGATCAGCTGCGGCTCGTACTTGAACGGGTTCGTGCCGGTGACCGGGAGCGGGTCGTACTCGTTACCGGCCGCGTCGATCATCGCGAAGTCGCCGGTGGACTGGTATGGCGTCGACGTCGTGTTCTGAGCGCGCACCCAGACGCTGAAGAGCTCGTCAGCGCCGCCCGTTCTCAGCTCGGCCGGGTCGATGCCCTGCAGGTACTGGCTGTCGTCGACCGCGTGCGGGTTGAGCGTGCGCGAGAGCTGCACCTGGTAGACGAGGTGGCCAGCCTGCACGTTGACCGACTCGTCCTCGCCGGTCGTGACCGGGGTGGCGGAGTTGCCGCCGCCGCACCCGGTGAGCGCCAGCGTCGCCGCCACTGCGCCGAGGGCCGGAGTGATTCGGAGAAGTCTGTTCTTCGTCATGAGCGGTCGCGGAGTCTATTCATCTAGCGGCTGGCAACGGTCACTCGGCTGCCACGATCCCGGTTCTCCTCGAGGATCGTCTGCAGCCGCTGGGCCGCCTTGGCGGTCTTGCGCTTCCACCAGCCGCGGCCTTCGCGCAGGCGGTCGCTGGGCATGTTGCGCTCGGCCTCGTACCTGTACTCGACCTTGCTCATCTCGCCTGTCGCGTCGGAGACGGTCCACGTCCCGAGCGTGCGGTTGCGGTTGAACTTTCCGCTGCGCCCGCGCTCGACCACGCGATGCGGCGTGACCTCGACGATCGTGTAGTCGCCCCAGCCGAAGCGGTTGAACGGCAGCTTCTCGCGGAAGCGGACTCCAGCCCCCTTGCCGACCGTGTCCTCACGGGTGAGGTGCCAGTCGGACAGGTAGTGGTCCTTGAACTCCGGGTGGTTCGCCACGTCGCTCAGGTACTCGATGATCTCCTCGCGAGGACGGGCGATGAAGACGGTGGCGATCACGGGCTCCATAGCGCGCGGGAGTCTAGTGAAGGACGGGCCGGCGGGGCGCACGGTCCAGCGCCCGGCCCGGCACGCGCGCGCTACGCCGCGCGACGGCGACGGCGCTCGGGCCGTTGGTCCGTGATCCGGACCGTCTGGCCGTGCTCGCCGCCGAGGACGACCTGCGAGTCGACCGGCTGCTCGCGCCGCTCGCGGCGGCACAGCTCGCAGAGGGTGCGGCCGCCGTCGTAGACGTGCACGCGCTCGCCGACGAGCGGCGTGCGGTGGCAGCCGTCGCAGGTGTCGCGGCCGGCGGCAAGCGCCATCACGCTGCGCCGCAGAAGCTGGCGCTCGAGGTCGGGGGACTGGAGCGAACGAAGCATGGAGCGGTCTTTCGACGGTCTCGCGAAAGCTCCTGTCACAACGGGGATCTACGCCATTCCTTGACAGAAGTCGTGCAATGTCGGAACGCTGACGCACCAAAACTCGGTCCGGTCACTAGAGTTTTGGCGCTCTGACCGAGGGTAGGAGATGAAGACAGCCATCCCCCGCTGTGGCTGCCTCTCACACCACGTCGCACGTAACATTTGTTACTTGCGTCGACTCGACGGCCCGCGCCGAGCCATCGCACCGGAGGTCGAAGGACATGCAGTCTCACACGACGGGCACGCTCGCAGGCACCGGCACGTTTCGTTGCGTCGCCTGCGATTACGTGGTCTCGCTTGCGGCCGCGGACGCGCTCCCCGCCTGCCCTAGCTGCGGGGGCAGCGAGTACGTCCGCGCCTCTCTCTTCACCGGCCAGCACGTTGCGCCGGACACGCTCGGCGACCTCGACGTCGAGGTCGGCCCCTGGCTCGCCTCCGTCCGCGACGGGCTCGAGCAGACCGGCCAGTACCTGATCTTCCGCGAGGACGGCGAGGCGATCGTCCACGAGCTGACGCGCGAATGGACGCGGATCGGCCGCAGCCTCGCTGCCGACATCCGCTTCGACGACCCAACGGTCTCGCGCCGCCACGCGCTCGTCGTGCGCCAGCCCGACGGCGTGCGCGTGCTCGACGACCGCAGCCTCAACGGCGTCTTCGTCAACGGCGACCGCGTCGAGTGGCGCGCGCTGCGCGACGGCGACGAGCTGGTCGTCGGCCGCCATCACCTCTACTTCGTCGACGTGCCGGCCGTCACGGGCACGCGCGAGTTCGCGCCGGTCCCCGAGGGCCATCCGCGAGCGCTGACGCACTGACCGCCTGCGGGTGACCGGCACGACCCGTAGCCGCGCGCGTCTATAGTGCGCGGCTCGATGGCGGTCACGATCGCGGTCCTCTCGCAGAAGGGCGGCACCGGCAAGACCACGACGGTGCGCACGCTGACTGACGTGCTGCGCCGGGTCGGGCTGACGACGCTCGCCGTCGACCTCGACCCACAGGGCAACCTGTCCGACTATCTCGACGTCTCGACTGATGCTGCGCCGACGATCGGCGACGTCCTCGGCGGCCGGGCCGCGGCCGCCGACGCGATCCACGACGGAGTCCTCCCCGCCAACCTCGGGCTGGCCGAGGCGGAGCTGGCGCTCGGCGGCAAGATCGGCCGAGAGCTGACGCTGCGCCGCGCGCTCAGAGAGGTCACCGGCGCGTACGACGTCGTGCTGATCGACTGCCCGCCAGCGCTCGGGCTGCTGACCGTCAACGCGCTCGTCGCGGCTGACTGGGCGCTGTTGTCGGCCGAGGCGCAGTACTTCGCGATGCAGGGCGTCGAGCAGGCGCTCGAGGTGATCGAGCTGGCGCGCGACAACCTCAACCCTGAGCTGCGATGGCTCGGCGTCGTCCTCAACATCGCCGACATGCGCACGCGCCACTCGCGTGAGGCGTACGACTCGCTGCGCGAGCATTTCGGCGACAAGCTCGTCGAGCAGACGATCCGCTCCTCGATCGCGTACGCGGAGTCGGCCGAGCGCGCCCTGTCGATCGTCGACTACCGGCCGGACCTCGGGCTCGACTACCTGCTCGTCGCCGACGAGCTGCTCGGGCGGCTCGACTTGCGCGCCGCGCGCAGACGGCTGCGGACGCTGATCGACGCCGCGTCGAACGGCCACCGGCTCGCGCCCGACTGACCCCGGAGCTGGCGCGCCGTACCCTGTCCGGAGCGCCGTGAAGACCCCCTCGAACAGCTCGCTTCCCGCCCTCGTGCTCGCTGCGGCAGGCACCGCTCTCGCCATCGCCGGATGCGGCGGCAACGACGCGATCGTCGGCCAGCTCGAGCAGCAGACAGTGACAGTCACGGTGCCGGCGGCAGCGCCGAGCAGCGAGGCGCCGACCGCTGGCGCCACGTCGACGACGACGCCAGATGGCGAACCGCCGGCTGGCGGCAATGCCGGCGACGCCGCGCAGGGCGACGACACCGCGGCCGGCGGCGCAAGCCGCCGATCGCTCACCCCAGCGACGAGCGCCACGCAGGCCGAGGGCGCCGCGAGGCAGGAGAGCGAGCCCACACCGGCGGAGCGGCCGAGCGCACCCGCGTCCGCGACGCCGCCCCAGCCAACCGTGCTGCTGAGATACGCGACCGCGCTGCGCTCGCGTCCCGGCGGCTCAGTCGTCGCCCGGCTCGCGCCGAGAACGGAGTTCAGCTCGCCGGTCGTCCTGCCGGTCGTCGGCGAGCGTCGCGGCTGGCTGGCCGTGATCAGCTCTGCGCTCCCCAACGGCCAGGTCGGCTGGATCTCTGGCAGCGCGACGCTCGAAGCGCATTCGTCGCAGTGGCGGATCGTCGCCTCATTGCGCCACCGCGAGGTCGTCGTGCAGCGTGACGGCAGAGTCGTGATGCGCTTCCCGGTCGCCGTTGGCGGCCCGGGCACGCCGACGCCGCAGGGCCGCTTCGCCGTCACCGACAAGCTGCTGACGGGCAACGCCGCCTCGCCCTATGGCTGTTGCATCCTCGCGCTCAGCGGCCGCCAGCCGGCGGCGCCGCAGGGCTGGGGCGGCGGCGACCGGATCGCGATCCACGCGACCGACCTGCCGCAGACGATCGGCACCGAGGCGAGCCTCGGCTGCCTGCGCGCGCCGACCGACGACATTCGCAGAGTCGTCAGCCTCGTCCCGCTTGGGACGATCGTGCGGATCAGCGCCTGAGCGGGCGGCGCGCTGCGCCGAGCAACACCTGCCGTGCCGCTCGCTAGAGCGAGCGCACGTCGGCGCCTTGCGTCTCGAACGGGACGCGAAGGAGTTGCGCCCACCCCTCAGTCCGCTCGCGCAGCCGCTCAGCGACGGCCGCGGTCTGCTCGTAGTGGCTCCAGACGAGCACGGTCGGGCCCGCGCCGGAGATCGTCGCCCCGAGCGCGCCGAGCGAGCGTGCATCGCGCACCAGCTCGGCCGAGCGCGGGTAGAGATGGGCGCGGTGGGGCTGGTGGAGGCGGTCGGAGAGGCCACGGCCGACGAGGTCCCAGTCGCCGCGCGCCAGGCCAAGCGTCAGCAGGGCGACATGGGCGACGTTGTGGACGGCGTCGGCGATCGGCACCTCCGCCGGCAGAGCGGCGCGCGCCTGCGCGGTGCGGACGGCCTCGTGCGGCACGACCAGCAGCCCCTCCAGGCCCGTCGGCGCGTCGATCCGCGTGACGTCGCCGTCGGCGCAGACGACGACGCCGCCGTAGAGCGCGGCGGCGACGTTGTCGGGATGGCCCTCGACCTCGCAGGCGAGCGCGAAGAGGTCGGCGTCGAGCTCGAAGAGGTGGTCGGCGGCCATCAGCCCGGCGACGATCGCAGCGGCGCTCGAGCCCATCCCGCCCGACAGCGGAATCGCCGATCTGATGCGGAAGGTGAAGCGGTCGGGCGCGTGCAGCCGCTCGAAGGCCCTCACGAGCAGGTTGCGGCGGTCTCTCGCGATGTCGAGGTCGGTCTCGACCGCGAAGCTGCCGGTCTCGACGACCTCGAGCTCGAGGTGGAGCGACAGCGCAGCTGCAAGCACGTCGAAGCCCGGCCCGAGGTTGGCCGAGGAGGCGGGGACGCGGACGAGGCGGCGGCGTTCCACGGCGCGAGCAGCCCTAGCTGAGGACGGCTTCCTCGACCGCCGCGAACGTCGGCTCGCAGGCGAGCACGCCGCCGACCTGGTCGAGCGCCGTGTCGGGGTCCTTCAGGCCATGGCCGGTGAGGACGCAGACGATCCGCTCCGCGTCGCCAGCGCCGTGCGCCATCAGCCCGGCGACCGAGGCGGCCGAGGCCGGCTCGCAGAAGACGCCCTCTCTCGACGCGAGGAAGCGGTAGGCGTCGAGGATCTGCTCGTCGGTGACGGCGCGCACGGCGCCGCCGGAGGCGGTCATCGCGTTCATCGCCTCCTCCCACCGGGCGGGATTGCCGATCCGGATCGCGGTCGCGATCGTCTGCGGGTTGGCGACCGGCGCCCCCTCGACGAGCGGCGCGGCGCCAGCGGCCTGGAAGCCGAACATCCCCGGTCTGTGGCCGAGCTCGTTGAAGCCCTTCCAGTACGCCGTGATGTTGCCCGCGTTGCCCACCGGGATGCAGAGCGCGTCGATCGCCTCGAGCTGCTCGATGATCTCGAAGGCGGCCGTCTTCTGGCCTTCGAGGCGGTATCTGTTAACCGAATTGACGAGCGCGATCGGGTGGTGGTCGACGACCTCCCGCACGAGCGTGAGCGCCTCGTCGAAGTTGCCGTTGAGCGCGATCACGCGCGCGCCGTGCATCAGCGCCTGCGCGAGCTTGCCGGTCGCGATCTTCCCCTCGGGCACGATCACCGCGCAGCGCAGCCCGGCACGGGCGGCGTAGGCGGCGGCGCTCGCGGACGTGTTGCCGGTCGAGGCGCAGATGACCGCCTCCGCGCCCTCGCGCACCGCGGCAGACACGGCACAGGTCATCCCGCGGTCCTTGAACGAGCCGGTCGGGTTGAGCCCCTCGAACTTGATCCAGACGTCCGCGCCGACGCGCTCAGACAGCCGCGGCGCCGGGATCAGCGGCGTCGACCCCTCGCCGAGCGATACAACCGGGTCCTCAGGCGCGAACGGCAGGCGGTCTCGGTAGCGCTCGATCAGGCCGACAGGCACGGAATCGCTCCTCTCCTACCTGGAGAACGAGCCTCCAGGCGAGTTTTCCCCAGGTGATGCAAGGCCTCTGACCGCGGCATCACGCGAATTCCTCTTCGATGACTCGAATCGCGCGGGGAGCCGTGCGCAGCGCTTCGAGCTTGGCGATCTGCTCGACGGCCGCGAAGAAGCGCGACTCCAGGACGGGATGGACGACCATCACAAGGCGGGCGTTGTCGCCCAGCCCCTTCTGCACAACCGACTTCACCGAGATGCCGTGCTCGCCGAGCACGCCGGTGATGCGCGACAGCACGCCGGGCGCGTCGAGCACCTCGATATGCAGGTAGAACGGCGAGACGATGTCGGAGACGACCTCCAGCCGCGAGCTCGTCTCCGGCGTCGAGGCGGGCGGGATCATCGCGCTGATGACGTCGCCGAGGACCGCGCTCGCGGTCTGCGGGCCGCCAGCGCCCGGGCCCGACATCGTGATCTCAGTGATCGAGTCGGACTCGATCGTGACGGCGTTGAAGGAGCCGTCGACCGCCGCCAGCGGATGTCTGGCGTAGAGGAAGGCCGGGTGGACGCGGACGGAGATCCCGCCGTTGACGCGCTCAGCGGTGCCGATCAGCTTCAGCCCGAGGCCGAGGTCACGGGCGTACTCGAGGTCGTCGGGGCCGATCCGCTCGATCCCCTCGTAGGTGACCTGTTCGAGGTGGACGGGCGTGTCGAAGGCAAGCCGCGCGACGATCGCCATCTTCGCGGCGGCGTCCTTGCCGTTGACGTCGTCGCTCGGGTCGGCCTCCGCGTAGCCGAGCTCCTGCGCCTGGCGCAGCACGTCCTCGTATGGCGCGCCAGTGCGCGCCATCTCGCTGAGGATGAAGTTGGTCGTGCCGTTGACGATCCCGTGAACCCGCTCGATCTGCGCCGCGGCGAGCGACTCCTGCAGCACGCGGATGACTGGCACGACGCCGGCGACGGCCGCCTCGAAGCGCAGCTGCACGCCGTGCTCGCGCGCGATCCCCCACAGCTCCTCGCCGTGCTGGGAGAGCAGCTGCTTGTTCGCGGTGACGACGTGCTTCCCGGCGCGCATCGCGCGGATCACGTAGTCGCGCGCGGGCTCGATCCCGCCGATCAGCTCGGCGATCAGGTCGCTCCCCGCGAGTATCTCCTCGAAGTCGCCTCTGGAGCGGGTCAGGACGCCCACGATCTCGGGCCGCAGCCCGGTCACGTGGGCGATCTGGTCAGCGCGTTGCGGCAGCAGCGTCGCGAGCGCGGCGCCGACGGTGCCGTGGCCGAGCAGGCCGATGCGGAATGAGCCAGGCTCAGAGGTCACGGGCTGCCAGGTCCTCGTAGGTCTCGCGGCGAACGACGACGCGCGCGTCGCCGTCCTTGCAGAAGATCACGGGCGGGCGGGGGATCCCGTTGTAGTTGTTGGCCATCGCGTGGCCGTACGCGCCGGTGGCAGGCGTCACGAGGATGTCGCCGGGCTGCGGGTCAGCGAGCGGCACGTCGCGCACGATCACGTCGCCCGACTCGCAGTGCTTGCCGGCGACATGGCAGGCCTCGCCAGTGCCGGCGCGGTCAGGCCGGTCGGCGAAGAAGGCCTCGTAGACCGAGCCGTAGAGCATCGGGCGGAGGTTGTCGGACATGCCGCCGTCGACGCCGACCCACGTCGAGACGTTGCGCTTGATCGTCTCGACGGTGTAGAGCGTGACGGTCGAGTTGGCGACGAGCGAGCGGCCCGGCTCGACCAGCAGCCGCTTGTCTCTGCCGAGCAGGTCGTGCAGCGCGCCGACCTGCTCGGAGACCCACGCCTCGATCGTCGGCGGCTGCTGGCCGGCCGTGTAGGCGACGCCGAGGCCGCCGCCGAGGTTGTAGGTCGAGAAGTCGCCGAGGCTCGCAAGCGCCTCGACCGCCGGCCGGTACGCCTCCAGCGACAGCAGCTGCGAGCCGATGTGCATGTGCAGCCCGACCAGCTCGAGGCTGTCGGAGCCGCGCAGCCGCTCGATCGCGACTCTCGCGTCGTCGAGGCCGAAGCCGAACTTCGAGTCGGCTTGGCCGGTCGAGATCTTCGCGTGCGTTCTGCCGGCGACGCCGGGCGTGACGCGGATCAAGACCCGCTGCGTGGCGTTGCGCTCGCGCGCGACGCGCTCGGCGCGGTCGATGTCCATGAACGAGTCGAGCACGATGTGGCCGACCCCAGCGTCTATCGCGAGCTCGAGCTCGGCGAGCGACTTCGCGTTGCCGTGCAGGTAGATCCGCTTGGGGTCAAAGCCGCCGCGCAGCGCGAGGTGGAGCTCCCCGCCCGAGGCGACGTCGCAGACGAGGCCTTCGGACGCGAGCAGCCGGTAGACGGCGGTGCATGGGAAGGCCTTGGAGGCGAAGAGGACGTCGAAGTCGTCGTGGCGCGCTCTCAGCGCGTCGACGAAGGCGCGGGCCCGCGTGCGCATGTCGTCTTCGGCGACGACGTAGGCCGGCGTGCCGTAGTCGCGCGCCAACTCGACCGTGTCGCAGCCCCCGACCTCGAGGCGTCCGAGGTCGTTGACGCGGCTGCCGATCGGCAGCACATGGGAAAGCTGTTCAGTCGCGGCCATGGCGGCCGTGATTATGCCGTCTCGGAGAGCCCCAGGCGGCGAGACCATGCGCCTCGCTACCGTCCGCTGCTGTGACTGAGCAGCCTCCCCTCCCCGTCGAGGACACGATCGCGATGTATTACGTCGCGCCAAGCCGCGTGGAGATGGCCGCCGCCCAGGCGATGGCCATTGCCGGCGGCCTCGCCGTGGCCTGCTCCCGCGAGCTCGAGCCCCGCCCGGAGTGGGAGGCTGCGTTCGCGCGCTGGCGCGAGCGCTCGTTCCGCAAGGTCGCGCTCCGAGCCCAGGCCGACGACTTCGCCGCCGTCGCCGCCGCCCACGCACACGTCGCGGCGCCGATCGGCGAAAGCGCGATCTTGTGCCTCGCGCCGCTCGCGCGCAGCGAGCGCTCGGAGGTGCTCGCGGGCCTGCGGCCGTTCACCGACGCCAAGCGCCCTGACGAGCCGGAGCCCGAGCCGCCCCTCTCCGGGGCGATGCTCTACGTCGTGCGCGACGGCGTGATGCGGACGGCCGGGAAGGCGATGGCGCAGGCCGGCCACGCCTCGCTGATGAGCTGGTACCGCCACGGCGACGCAAATCGCGACGCCTTCGACGCGTGGAGCGAGGCGGGCTGCCCCGGCGTCGTCCGGGTCGCCGACGACGTGCAGTGGCGCGAGCTCGCGCTGCGGCCCGACGCGGTCGTCGTCACCGACGGCGGCCTGACGCAGGTTGCGCCTGGCACGGAGACTGTCATCGCGCTCTTCCCCGGCGCGGGCACGGACGCCGCCGAGCGGCTCGCGCCGCTGGAGCGGCTCTAGAGCGGGCGCCTCCTCAGCCGAGGTAGTCGAGCGGCTGCGTGACGGCGCCGTTGACGCGGACCTCGAAGTGGAGGTGCGGCCCGGTCGAGAAGCCGGTGTTGCCGGAGAGGCCGATCACCTCGCCCTGCGTCACATGCTGGCCGACGGCGACGGAGAGCTGCGACTGGTGGCCGTAGCAGGAGGAGACGCCCCCGCCGTGGTTGACGCAGGTGTAGTTGCCGTAGCCGCCGTTGTAGCTGGCCATGATGACGGTGCCGCTGCCCGCGGCGTGGATCGGCGTGCCGGTCGCGACAGCGATGTCGATGCCGGGATGGCAGCCCTCCCACGCGCGCGACTCGCAGTACGGCGAGGTGATCGGGCCGTTGACCGGCCAGACGAACCGCCCGGCGCCGGTCGAGGTCGCCGTGCTCGACGGCTGCTGCGCCGCGCGGATGCGCCGCTCGATGCTCGCCTGCTGCGCCTTCATCGCGACGATGTCCTCGTGCAGCTCGCCGGCCGTCTGGCGGACCGAGCGCAGCAGCTCGCGCTTGCCGGCCCGGAGCCGGTCGACCGTGTCGCGCCGGCGCTCGATCCCCTCCCGCGCGGCCGCGACCTCGGTGCGCCGCGTCTCGACGACGGTCGTGATCTCCTGCTGGCGGTCCTCGAGCGCGCCCAACGTCGTCGTCATCTCCGTGGCCTGCGCCTTGCCCTCGCGCACGGCAGTGATGATCCGCGCGTCCTGCTCGCCGACCCGCTTCAGGTAGGCGCCGTTCTCCAGCAACTCGGCGAAGCCGCCGGAGTCGAGCACGACCGTGATGATGTCCGGCTCGCCGTCCTTGTAGACCTCGACAAGGCGGGCGGCGAGCGTTCTGCGGGCGCTCACGAGACGCGCTGTCAGCCGCGTCATCCGCACCCGCGCCGCGCGCAGCTCCGCCTGCGTGTCTCGCAGCGAGTCGCGTTTGGCGGCGAGGTCCGCCGCGATCGCGTCCTCTCTGCGCTGGAGCCGGTCGACGTCGGCCTGCAGCGCGGCGATCCGCGTCGCGAGGCCGCTGATGTCGCCAGTCAGCACCCGCGCTCTGCCGTTGACGTGGGCGAGCTTGCCGTGCTTGGCGCTGATCTTGCGCTCGAGCCGCTCGACGTCGGCGCGCTCGTCGGCATCGGAGACGAGCGGGTAGGCGCCCGCCGCGAGCAACGGTGTGATCGCGCCGGCGAGGAGAAGGCGAAACCGCATGCGGCGGGCGACGCTAGCAGCGGAATCTGGCGTGTTGGGACATTGGTCCAGAAGTTGCAGGCGTGACAGGAGAATTTCGCCGTCAGGGGTCAGGCGCGTGTAACCTCGCCGCCAGTTTCATGGGATTCGACCGCGACGACAGCTATGGCCCCCCGCGCTCGGCGCTTTCCGCCGACATCGCCGCGCATGTCGAGGCGATCGTCCGCGCGGCTGAGCAAGAGGCCCACGCGGCGCAGCGTGCGATCGACGACCGCCGCCGCGGCGCCGAGGACGAGGTCCGCCGCTACCTCGCCGCCGCGCGCCTGCAGGTCGACGCCGAGGCGGCCGCCCGTGCCGCGCGGCTGGAGACGCTCTCCGCGGCCGCGCACCGCCTCGCCGACGAGCTCGCGGACGCCGCCGCGGCGCTGAACGCCGAGCTGCGCCGCGGCGACGACAGCCTCCGCTCCTCCCTCCCCCGCACGCCGTGGGTCGCCGAGCAAGGAAGCGCGGGCGGCCACGAGCGTCCAAGCGGCAGCTCTTACCCACGCGAGATGGCGCCACACGCCGCGGCCGCCCAGCCATACGCGGCCGCGTCGCAAGGCCCCCACGAGCCGAGCTGGTCGCGCGCGACGCCTCCGCCTCCCCCGCCCCGCGACGCCGCCGACGCGGCGCCAGACGCGGCAGCGAGCGCCGGGCCGCGCTTCGCGACTGAGCCGGTCGGGCCGGCCGATGTGCCCAACGCGGCGCGCCTCGTGGCGATCGAGATGGCGGTCGGCGGGGCCGCGCGCGCCGACGTCGAGGAGCACCTGCGCGCGCGCTTCGGAGTCGCCGCGCCGGCTGCGTTGCTCGACGACGTCTTTGGCGCTGAGTCGCACGCGAGCAGCCGGCTCGCGTGGGGCGAGCCGTAGCCGTCGGGCCGCACGCCGCCTGGGCCCGCGCGAACGCGCCATCGCCCTCACCGGCCGTGGCGCATGGGGCCTATCGATTCATGATCGGCGTCTGCGATCATTGAGGCAGACCCATTCCAGGAGGATCGAGCAATGGCTCGCCCCACGAAATTTGGCAAGGACACCGGACTTCAGCTCCGGATGACGCTGACCTTCTTCCTGCTCGGCCTCGTGTATGCCGTGCTGATCGGCGTCGTCGTCGCGTCCGGCCTCTACTACCTGATCGTCGTCGTCGGCGGCCTGCTGCTGTTCCAGTTCTTCGCCTCCGACAAGCTGGCGCTGCACGCGATGGGCGCCCGTGAGGTGTCGCCGCAGGAAGCTCCACAGCTCCACGCGATGATCGAGCGGCTCTGCGTGCAGGCGAACCTGCCCAAGCCGAGAGTGGCGGTCGCCAACACGCCGATGCCGAACGCCTTCGCGATCGGCCGCTCGCCCAAGAACGCGACCGTCTGCGCGACGACCGGCATCATGGACCTGCTGTCGCCGGCTGAGCTTGAGGGCGTCATGGCCCACGAGCTCACGCACGTGCAGAACCGGGACGTGATGGTGATGACGATCGCCTCGTTCTTCGCTGCGATAGCCGCCTACATCGTCCAGTTCGGCTTCTTCTTCGGCGCCTCTGACGACGACGACGGCCCCTCAGCGATGGTCGTCATCCTCGTCTCGCTCGTCGTCTACGTGATCTCGTTCCTGCTGATGCAGGCGCTGTCGCGCTACCGCGAGTTCGCGGCCGACCGCGGCTCGGCGATCATCACCGGGCGCCCGAGCGCCCTCGCCTCGGCGCTGATGAGAATCAGCGGCACGATGGAGCGGATCCCACAACGTGACCTGCGCGCATCGCAGGACATGGCGGCGTTCTACATCTTCCCGCCCAGCGCGAAGAACTCGATCAAGGGCCTCTTCTCGACGCACCCGCCGCTTGACAAGCGGCTGGCGGCGCTGAGCCGGCTCGAGTCGCAGCTGCAGGGCACGGTCTAGCCGATGGGCTTGTTCGAGGTCCTCACCGGCAAGCGCAAGCTCGCCAGACCGGCGCCGGACCGGCTGTTCGCGATGACGACCGCGAACATCACCTTCGAGACCGAGCTGGGGATCAGATCGCGCGGCAAGGCCGGGATCGTCTTCCAGGCGCTCGCGACGGCCGACTTCGACCAGATCGTCAGAGAGATGGTCGAGGTCGTGCGGGCGATCTCGGACGACAGCCACACCGCCGTCGAGACGAGCGACGACGAGTACGGCTACCGCTGGATGGTCTTGAGAGACGACGAGTTCGACGACCTCGTCGTCGGCATCAACGCCGTCAGCGGCGCGATCGAGGCCGGCGGCTACGGCGAGCGGATCCTCTGCGCCGTCTTCGCCTTCGAGAACGCCCAGGGCAGACCGCTCTACTTCATCTACAACTACAAGCGCGGAGCGTTCTACCCGTTCGTCCCCGCCCCCGGCGCCCAGCAGCGCGACAGCGAGGTCGAGCTGCGGCTGAAGGCGCAGGTCGGCTCCGAGCTGCCGATAGAGGGCGAGCTCGAGCGCTGGTTCCCGCTCTGGGGCATCCCGATCTGAGCCACCCGCGCTGGCGCGGCACCCGCCGCAAGTCCGACAAGCCCTGAACGACGAAGCGCCGGCCTTACGGCCGGCGCTTCGTACGTCTGCGGGAAGGCGGCGGGCTCAGCCCGGGATCAGGCCCTCGCCGGTGAAGTCGTGACGGGCCTCTTCGTAGGAGGTGTCCGGCGGCGGGACGATCACATCAGAGCCGCGCAGGTCGTCGGCCTCAAGTGCCGTGCCCTCGCTGCGGACGAACGCGATGATCTGCTTGAACAGCTCAAGGAAGCGCGGCTCGTCCTCGGCCTCAGCGGCAGCGACGGCGTCGTTGTCAAGCGCGTTGAGGCGCTCGGCGGCATCGTCGGCCAGCTCGTACTGGCCCTCCGTCGCGATCCGGACGATCATGCCGATCTCTCCGCTCCGGCGCCGGCGTCGCCGCTCGCGCTCTCGCCGCTGCCGATCTGGCCGGGCGCGGGGGTGCCGCCGCCCAGCTCTGCCTTCAACTTCTCAAGCTCGCTGTCGACGCCACTGCTCGTGCTGAGCTGCGCGAGCTGGCGGTCGATGTCGTCCTGGCCGTCGCCGAGCTGCGTCAGGTCCTCGAAGGCACCCGCCTTCTCGAGCTCGTCGACTGCCTGCGCGCGGGCGCGCATGTTCTCGGTCTTGTCGAGCGCGCGCTGCATCGCGAGGCCGACGTCGGCCATCTCCTCGCCGACGCCCGTCGCAGCCTCGGAGATGCGCACCTGCGCCTCCGCGGCGGAGTACTGCGCCTTGACGACTTCCTTCTTGCTGCGGAACGCCTCGATCTTCGACTGCAGCTTGGCCTGGTTGTCGACCATCGACTGCTGCTGGCCCTCAAGCTCGGTGATCTGCGTGTCGAGGCCTTGCAGCTCGCCCTGGATCGCGCTTTTGCGCTCAAGCGCCGTGCGAGCGAGGTCCTCGTTGCCGGCAGCAAGCGCCTGACGCGCCTGCGTGTCGAGCTTGACGACCTGCTGCTCCATTCTCTGTGACTGCAGCTGCAAGCGCTTCTTGGACGTGACGACGTCCGCGAGGCCCTTCTTGACGTTCTGAAGCAGTTCCATCTGCTTCTGGTAGCTGTACTCCAACGTCTCCGACGGATCTTCAGCCTTGTCCAGCAGCTTGGAGATCTTCGCCTTGACGACGGTGGAGAAGCGCCCGGACAGGCCGGCCATCTGGATCCTCCTCAGGCAGGTTCGTGGATCAGAGCAAAAGCGTATCGCCCGGGGGCGCGGGCGGAGGGGGCGGGGATGGACGCGAGCCTGCCAGGTCTGGCTGGTCGCGCATCGCCCGCCGCCCGGCTTTTAGTAGTGGTCCGGGTGGCGGGTCTTGAAGCCCGCGGTGGAGTATCTGCTGCCGGGGCGCCAGCGAGGGCCGCTTTCACCCGGGCCAGCGGTGTCGAGGCGCAGCCCGGCGATGATCGTGAAGGCGTGGCCGGGGTTGGTGTAGACGGTGATCCATCTGCCCTTGCCCGCGGTGCCCCACGACATGAAGTCGCTCGAGTCGAGCGGCGCGTCGAGCAGCCCGGCGCCGTGCAGCGCGTAGGAGACGGTGCCGGAGCAGTCGTAGCCGGCCGCTCTGAAGCTGCCGTGGCCGCCGCCGTAGATGTAGGGCTTGTCAAGCAGGCCGTTGGCCGCCCAGACCGCCTGCTGCACCTCGATCGGAGCGGCCGCGGGGGCGTAGGCGATGCCCTTTCTGAAGACGGCGCGGCTGCCCGGGACGGTCGGGCGCGGATCTGGCGGCGGGACGTAGTCGAGGCCGGCGCCGCCTGCGGAGCTGGGATCCTGCTGCTGCTCGCTCGGAGGGGTCGGGTCCGCTGGCGCGTCCGCGCCGCTCTGCTTCCCCTGCGGGGCCGTCGCGGTTTGGCCCGTGGCGCTCGCGCCACCCGGGCTCGCGGCCGACGCCGCGGAGGCCCAGACAGCAGAGAGCATCATGAGACCCAGCACGACCAGGGTCCGTGCGCGCAACATGTCCTCTTTCGTAGGCCTCCGGGGTTAGCTGTCGGGCTGGCGCGGAAAGAGCCGGCGCCTCCGGTGCATGAACCACCAGATTCGCCCCAACGACTTGGGTCCCCCGGTCCGAGGAGTCCGTCCTCGGATTCGGCGTTGGCGGGCATCCTAGCCGAACCTCCGGGCGTCACGTCAACCCTCACCCGACGCGAG
The DNA here is from genome assembly GCA_036499225.1 of Conexibacter sp. Classification (GTDB taxonomy): domain Bacteria; phylum Actinomycetota; class Thermoleophilia; order Solirubrobacterales; family Solirubrobacteraceae; genus Conexibacter. The sequence continues at coordinate 42,429 of DASYEC010000102.1, read as the reverse complement.
AATTCCCGCGTATTGCGGGCGACTGCTGTTGCGCTCCGCAGCCGCTGGCGCGATTCGGCTCGAGAAGCGCGGCGGCGACGTCCGCATCTCTTGAACAACGCGTTCACGAAACGTTCACCGGGCACCGGCTCGTATGGCGGCCCCGGGGTCTATCGTCCGGTGAGATGCTGCGCCGCCGTCTCGCCCTCGCTGGTCTGCTGCTGCTCGCGCCGACCGCGATCGCCGGTTGCGGCGGCAGCAGCAGCAGCGGTGGGACGGTCACCGTCCAGGCTCCTGCGATCGGCCAGAGCGGCGATCAGCCCCAGGCTTCCGAGCAGCTCGGCTTCCCCGGTTTCGCGACGAAGAACACGACGCGAGTCGGCGGCGCCGACCCGACCGCCGACGCAGCCGCCGTCGCCCGCGCCGTCTACCCGGGCGACGCGCCAGGCACGCGTCCGCCGGTGGTGACGCTCGTCGACGCCGCCAACTGGCAGGCAGGGATCGCCGCATCGGTGCTGATGAGCAGCCCGCTGCGCGCGCCGATCCTGCTGAGCGACGGCGCGACGCTGCCGCAGGCGAGCGACGACGCGCTGAGAGCGCTCGCGCCGACCGGCTCCAACGCGCTCGGCGGCGGGCAGGTCGTCCGCATCGGCGACGCGCCCGCGCCCGGCGGTTTCCGCTCGACCGCGGTCAGCGGCGCCGACCCGGCCGAGCTTGCGGCAGCGATCGACAGGCTCCAGAGCGCCGCCTCCGGCAGCATCAGCAGAGCGGTGATGGTCGTCTCCAGCGAGGACGCGGCCTACGCGATGCCGGCAGCGGGCTACGCGGCCAAGAGCGGCACGCCCGTCCTGTTCGTCACCAGAGACACGATCCCGGGCGCGACCTTCGCCGCGCTGCAGCGCCACGGCAGACCGCGGATCTACCTCGTCGGGCCCGAGACGGTGATCAGCAGAAGAGTCGAGCTGGCGCTGAGAGACCTCGGCAGAGTCACGCGCATCTCCGGCGAGGACACGGTCAGAAACGCGATCGCGTTCGCCCGCTTCAACGACGGCTCGTTCGGCTGGGGCGTCGTCGATCCCGGCCACGGGCTCGTCTTCGCCAACGACAGACGGCCTGCCGACGCGGCCGCCGCGGCGCCGCTTTCGGCGACCGGCACGTACGGGCCGCTGCTGTTGCTCGACGACCCGCAGACGCTGCCGCTCACGCTTGGGCAGTACCTGCTGGACATCCAGCCGGGTTACGAGCGCGACCCGGTCCGCGGTGTTTACAATCACGGCTGGCTGATCGGCGACGCGTCCGCGCTCTCACTGCCGGTCCAGTCGCGCATCGACAGCCTCCTGGAGATCTCCCCGGTCGGAACGAGTCAGCAGCCGTGAGCCAATTCGAGCATCCAGATCGCCTGCGCCCCGAGCACCAGGTCACCGTCGACGACGTGCGCCAGCTGATGGGCGCCTCGACGCCGCACTTCGCGCTCCAGATCCGCGAGCGCATCCGCCGCCTCATCAGAGGCCTCCCCGCCGACCACCCCGCCCGCATCGAGGGTGAGCGAGAGATCGCGCGCCTGGAGGGCATCGCCTTCCACGGCGAGGTCCGCGGCACCCCGGCCCAGCCGGGCATGAAGGCGCTCGCCAGCGTCGACGACGCGGCCTGACCGCTGGCTGGCGGGGCTGGCCGGAAGGTCGGCTAGGCTCGCGGGCATGCGGCTCGGGCTCTTTCTTGCGTATTGGCCATGGTTCACGCCTCAGGAGCAGGTGGAGCTCGCCGTGCTCGGGGACGAGCTCGGGCTTGACTCGATCTGGATCTCGGAGGCGTGGGGGCGGGACGCTGTCTCAGTCCTCGGGCTGCTCGCCGGGAAGACCGAGCGGATCGCGCTCGGCTCAGGGCTGATGCAGATCCCGGCGCGTCAGCCGACCGCGACCGCGATGGCGGCCGCTTCGCTCGACGTGCTCAGCAACGGCCGCTTCCGGCTCGGGCTCGGGCTGTCCGGTCCGCAGGTCTCCGAGGGCTGGTACGGCGTCCCGTTCGCGCGACCGCTGAGCCGCACGCGAGAATACGTCGAGGTCGTGCGGACCGCGCTCGCGCGCAGAACGGTCCGCCACGACGGCCGCGAGTTCCCGCTTCCGCTGCCGGCCGACGCGCCAGGCGCCAGCGGCCTCGGGCGGCCGCTGAAGCTGCTCGCCTCGCCGGTGCAGGAGCGGATCCCTGTCTACCTCGGCTCGATCGGGCCCAAGGCGGTCGAGCAGACCGGCGCGATCGCCGACGGGTGGCTGCCGTTCCTGCTCAGCCCCGACCAGCCCGAGATGCTGCTCGATCCCCTGCGTACGGGCGCTGCTTGCGCCGGCCGCACGCTCGATCAAATCGACGTCGCGCCGGTCGTGCCGACCGCGGTCGCCGAGACGGTCGAGCAGGCGCGAGACCTCGTGCGGCCGTGGCTCGCGTTCTACCTTGGAGCGATGGGCGCGAAGGACAAGAACTTCTATGTCGAGCTGGCTGACCGCTACGGCCACGGCGACGCTGCCCGAACCTGCCAGCAGCGGATGCTCGACGGCGACCGGGTCGGCGCGGCGCATGCGCTGACCGACGGCCTGATCGACGCCGGCACGATTGCGACAACGCCAGACGGCCTCGCCGATCGCGTCAGGCGCTACGCGGCAATCGGCGCCGACACGCTCGTGATCGTCCCGTGCGGGGACAAGCCAGCGGTCGTGCGAGCGGTCGCGGAGGCGGTTGCCGGCGCCAGCGGTGCTGTCGGGGGCCCGAGCCCAGCCGGCGCGGGCACGCCATGAGCGAGTCGGGACCAGTACCGACCGGGATCCCCGGAAGCACGCTGCCCGGGCCGTTCGCGGTCGGGGTGTACGCGGAGCGGCTGAGAGAGCAGCTGCGGTCGTTCGCGCGGGTGCAGGTCTTCGGCGAGCTGTGGAACTTCCGCACGAGCCGCACGACCGTCTACTTCGAGCTGCGCGACCCACGGGGAGCGCTGCCCTGCGCGATGTGGCGGACCGACTTCGACCGCGTCGGCGTCGAGCCCAGCGACGGGGCGCAGGTCGTGCTCGCCGGCGGCTGCGACTACTACCCGGGCAGCGCGACCTCCTCCCCCTCCTTCTCCTTCCGCGCGACCGACCTGCGGATCGCCGGCGAGGGCGACCTGCTCGCGCAGGTCGAGCGACTGCGCCGGCTGCTCGCCTCCGAAGGGCTGCTCGAGCCGCAGAAGAGGCTGCCGCGGCCGCTGCTGCCGCGTACGATCGGCGTCGTCACCGGCGAGACCGGCAAGGCCCGCGACGACGTGCTCGCCGGCCTGCGGCGGCGCGGCTGGGAAGGACGGCTGATCTGGGGCTTCGCGCCAGTCCAGGACCGCCACGCCGCGCCAAGAATCGCCCAGGCGTTGCGCGACCTCGCCGCGATGGAGGAGGTCGACGTGGTGATCGTCGCGCGCGGCGGCGGCTCGCTTGCCGACCTGTTCGCGTTCTGCGACGAGACGCTCTGCCGCACCGTCGCGCTGCTGCGGGTGCCGGTGATCGCCTCGGTCGGCCACCACACCGACCGCACGTTGATCGACGACGTCGCCGCCGTCAGCGCCTCAACGCCGACGCATGCCGCCGAGGCGGCCGTCCAGCTCGACGTAAGCGCTGCCCGCGCGGCGTTGCTGCGAGAGACGCGGCGGCTCGACGGCCACGGCCGTCGCGCCGTGCTCGACCGCGCCCGCCACCTCGCCGGCCTCGCGCGCGCTCCCGCCGAGCACGTCGCGCGCCATCGCCGCCGGCTGCACCAGCAGCTGCGCGAGCTGCGCGCGAGCGCCCGCCGCCGCGGCGCCCGCGAGCGCGAGACGACCGACACGCGCCTGCTCGTGCTGCGGCGCAAGCGCGATGTCGCCGCCGCCGAGCGCACGCGCGCGGACGTGCTGCTGCGCGGCGAGGGCGAGCGGCTGCGCCACACGGCTGTCGCCGCGACCGCGCGCCGGCAGCGCGATCTCGAGCGGCTGATGCTCGCGCTCGCCGCCCACGACCCGGAGCGCACGCTTGAGCGGGGCTACGCGCTCGTCCAGGACGACGCCGGCGAGCTCGTCACCTCCGCCGAGCAGGCACGCGCCAGCGGGACGGTCGAGCTGCGTTTCCACGACGGTCGCGTCCGGGCCGATGTGGAGGATGCGGCAAGATGAGCACGGTGGAGATCGACACGGGCGACAACGCGAACGATCGCGACACCGGCGCCAAGGCCGGCGCGGAGAGCGCGCCGCCTGCCCCGCCGCTGACCTACGAGCGCGCGAGCGGCCGGATCGAGGAGATCATCCGGCGGCTGGACTCCGGCGAGGCCGGCCTGCGCGAGACGCTTGAGCTGGTCGCCGAGGGCCGCCGGCTGGTCGAGTTCTGCGCCGGTGAGCTTGAAGCCGTCGGCAGAGGCCTCGAGGAGCTGCGGCTCGACGAGCTCGTCGCGCGGCTTGAGCGCGGCGGCGACGAGAAGGGCAATCGCGGCACGAGCGGGTCTGCCGGCGACGGCGGCAGCGCGGGCAGCGGAGGCGCCGCCGACGCCAACGACCCCAACCCGTTCTCATGAGCACGTTCGACCTGCTTGCCGACCTGCCGCTGACCGTCGACGCGTACACGCTCGAAGGGCTTGAGGTCGACGTCTCCAGCCGCTTCACGCGCAAGTCGACGATCGTCCATCTGAGAGGCGTCGGCCACGAAGGCGTTGGCGAGGACGTCGTCTACGAGGCGGAGGACCAGGAGGCGCTGCAGGCCGCCGGGCCGCTGCAGCCGGTCGCGGGCCGTTGGGCGCTCGGCGACTTCTGCGCGCACATCGACGCGCTCGACCTCTTCCCCGTCGAGCCCAGAAGCGGCGAGACCTCGCGCCTCTACCGCCGCTGGGCCTTCCATTCCGCTGCCCTCGACCTCGCGCTGCGCCAGGCCGGCCGCCCACTGCACGAGGTGCTCGGCCGGTCGATGCAGCCGCTGACCTTCGTCGTCTCGATGTCGCTGCCGGACCCACCGTCGATAGACGCGATCGCCGCGCTGCAGGCGCGCTACCCGACGCTGCGCTTCAAGCTCGACGCGAGAGCGACGTGGGACGACGCGCTCGTCGCCGCGCTTCAGGCGACCGGCGCTGTCGACACGCTCGACTACAAGGGCCATTACAGAGGGACGGTCGTCGACAACCCGGCCGCGCCCGACTGGTACCGCCGGCTCGCCGAGAGCTTCCCCGACGCCTGGATCGAGGACCCGGACCTCGACGCGCTCGGCATCGCCGAGGTGCTTGCCGGCGACCACGACCGGATCACGTGGGACGCGCCAATCCACTCGATCGCTGACATCGAGGCGCTGCCTTTCGCGCCGAAGATGGTCAACGTCAAGCCCTCACGCCTTGGCGGGCTCAAGCGCCTCTGCGACGCCTACGACTACTGCGCCGAGCACGGCATCCGCGCCTACGGCGGCGGCCAGTTCGAGCTTGGCGCCGGGCGCGGCCAGGCGCAGTACCTCGCGTCGCTCTTCCACCCGGACACGCCCAACGACCTCGCGCCGAGCGCCTACAACGCGCCGGTCCCGGCCGACGGCCTGCCGTCGAGCCCGCTCACGCCGCGCCCGTCGGCGACCGGCTTCCGCTGGGAAAGCTGAGCCGGACGGGGGCGAACAGCATGGCCCGGCCCGCTCGGCCGGGGCATGACCTCAGATCGCCTGCGCCGCCTCCCAACCGTTCGCCTCGCCCCGCCGCTCCACCTGCTCGACGTCCGTCTCGCCGCCACGCCGCTCGCGCGGCTGCGCGGGCTGGCCGCCCTTGACGCCGCCGCCTGCGAGGGCTGCGCGCTGCTGCTGCCGCGGACGCGCTCGATCCACACGGTCGGGATGCGCTTCGCGCTCGACCTGATCTGGCTCGACGGCGACGGTGAGGTCGTCGGGATAGACCGCGCCGTCTGCCCTGGCCGCGTGCGCGGCTGCCGCGCGGCGCACGCCGTGCTCGAGCTGCCAGCGGCGCCAAGGCGCTCCGGCGGCGGCCCAGCTTCCGGCAGCGTCAGGACGGCATCGCGGGCGCTCTGAGCAGCGAGCTGCGCCCGGCCGGCAACGGTCGCGAGCCGGCGATCAGCTCCGTCAGCGGCGCCGGTCTGCCGAGGTAGAAGCCCTGGCCCTCGTTGACGCCGAGCTCGCGCAGCAAGTCCATCGTCTCCTCGTCGCCGACGAACTCGGCGACCGTCTTCTTCCCCAGGCCCCGGGCAATCTCGACGATCGCCCGCACGACGAGCTGATCCTCGTGGCTGGTTGTCAGCTGGCGGATGAAGTCGCCGTCGATCTTGAGGTAGTCGAACGGCAGGCGCTTGAGGTAGTAGAAGGAGCCGAAGCCGGCGCCGAAGTCGTCGAGCGCGAGCTCGCAGCCGAGCTCGGCGAGCGTCGCCGCGAAGGCCCGAGCGCGGTCGAGGTTGACGATCGCGGCGGTCTCGGTCACCTCGAAGACGAGGCTGCCGGGCGGCGGAGCCATCGTCGCGAGGTCGCGCTCGATCATCTCCAGCAGCTCCGGGTCCGAGACGGACGCGCCGGAGAGGTTGACCGCGAGCCGCAGCGGCCGGCCGGCCTGCCACTGCTCGGTGATCGTCATGATCGCGTTGCGCGTCACCCAACGGTCGATCTCGGTGATCAGGCCCGAGCGCTCGGCGATCGGCAGGAAGGCCGCCGGCGGGATCAGCTCGCCGGTGTCGGAGCGCATCCGCAGCAGCAGCTCGTGGCTCTTGGGCAGGCCAGTCGCGAGGTCGACGATCGGCTGCTGGAAGAGCACGAAGCTGTCCTGCTCCAGCGCGTCGCGCATTCGCTGCGACCATGCCATCCGCTCAGTCATCTGCGCCTGGCGCTGCTGCGTCTCGACCGAGATCGCGTGGCGGTCGCGGCCGGCTTCCTTCGCGTCGTACATCGCGATGTCGGCGCTGACGAGCAGCTCCTCGCCGCTCAGCGGCGTGTCCCCCGTGAAGAGCGCGATGCCAGCGCTGGCCGTCAGCCCGATCGGGTGGCCGCCCTCGACGACGACTGACTGCTCGCGCACGACCCTCAGCAGCTCGGCGATCACCGCCTCCGCCTCGTCGGCGGCGACGCCGGACAGCAGCGCCGCGAACTCGTCGCCGCCGAGCCGGCCGAGCACGTCGGTCTTGCGCAGCCGCTTGGCGAGCAGCCGCGCGACGCGCACGATCACCTCGTCGCCGGCGGCGTGGCCGAGCGTGTCGTTGATGTCCTTGAAGTGGTCGAGGTCGATCACGACGACGGCGCCGCCGGGCGAGTCTGGGCCGCTGCGGCTGTCGAGCTCGCGCTGGAAGGCGCGTCGGTTGTAGAGGCCGGTCAGCGCGTCGTGGTCGGCGAGGTAGGCGAGCTGCCCCTCGAACCGCTTGCGGTCGGAGATGTCCTCAAGCTGCTTGATGTTGTAACGCGGCGTGCCGGAGCTGTCGCGCACCATCGAGACGCTGAGGCTGACCCAGACGCTGCGGCCGGTCGCGTGGACGATGCGGCGCTCGAGCCGGTAGGAGCGGATCTCTCCGCGCATCAGGCGGGCGGCGTGCTCCTCCTCGGCGTCGGCGGCGTCGGAGTGGCCAAGCAGGTCGACGTTGGCCGCCAGCAGCTCCGCTTCGGTGTAGCCGGTGATCTCGCAGATTGCGTCGTTGACGCGCAGGAAGCGGCCGTCGAGGTCGGCGAGCGCGATCCCGATCGGCGCGCCCTCGAAGGCGAGCCGAAAGCGCTCCTCTGCCTCGGCGAGCGCCTCGGCGGCCCGGCGCCGGTCGCTGACGTCCTCGACCTGGACGATGAAGTGGAGCGGGTCGCCGTCGGCGTCGCGCACGAGCGAGGCGCGCACGTGGCACCAGATCTCACGCCCGTCGGCCCGCTGCAGGCGCTCCTCCCCTTGGAAGGTCTCGCGCTCGCCGGTCAGCAGCTCGGTGAAGGCCGCGAGCGCTTCCTCGCGGTCCTCGGCCGGCAGATACGCGATCGCCGAGCCGTCTATCAGCACGTCGCGGTCGGCCCCGAGCATCTCGCACAGCGCGCGGTTGACCTGTGTCAGGCGCCCGTCGACGTCGAACAGGCCCAGGCCGATCGGCGCGTCCTCGAACGCGGTGCGGAACTGCTCCTGCGCGTAGGCGAGCGCGTTCTGCCCGGCGCGCAGGTGGCCAACGAGCCAGCGAACGGCGAAGCCGATCGCGGTCGCCAGCACGACGAGCCCGACGGCCGGCCCCCAGGCCGGCGACGCGTCGCGCAGCGACGACAGCGGGACGAGCGCAAGCGCGAGCACCGAGCCGACGAGGAACGGGACTGCTGCGCGAGCGAGCGCGCTCGCGCGCGAGGAGCCTGGCTGCGACGTCACTCCCCGAACATCGACCAATACGAGCAGTTTTTGACCGGATTCTTCGTCGTTGCTCCCCAAAGCCACCCGCAGTCGCGGTTTGGAGCGCGGACTCCGCATCGCGGAACCGGCGTTCCCAACCCGCTTCTCCCCGTACTGTTGGCGCCGTTCAGCTGACGACTCAACTCGAAGGAGACTGGCGTGGAGGAACGGCTCGGCATCGCAGGATCCGGTGCCATCGCATGCGGACTGGCGGCCACAGCGGCGCAGCACGGAGAGGTACTCCTGTGGGCGCGCTCGGAGCGCTCCGCCGACCGTGCGCGTGGCCTCGTATCCAAGTGGTGCGAGAAGCTCAGCGAGACGCCGATCTCCGACAGGGTCACGATCGTCAACGAGCTCGACGGCCTCGACGGCGCGACCTTCTTCGTCGAGGCGGTCGCCGAGGACCACGCGACGAAGGCAAGCGTGCTGAGCGAGCTCGGCCGCCGCGCCAGCGGTGGCGCGGTGCTCGCGACGACGACCTCCTCGCTGTCGGTCGCGCAGCTCGCGCGTGAGACTGGGCGCCCGGACCGCTTCGTCGGGCTGCACGTCTTCAACCCCGTCCCGAAGATGGACCTGATCGAGCTTGCGTACGCGCCCGACGCGCTCGCGGACGTGCGTGAGCGCGCTCGGAAGCTCTGCGCGGCGCTTGGCAAGACGGCCGTCGAGGTGCCGGATATCGCCGGCTTCGTCGTCAACCGCCTCTTGTTCCCGTTCCTCTTCAACGCCGTCGTGCTGATGGAGGAGACGAGCCTGGAGCCGCTCGCGATCGACCAGTGCATGCAGCTCGGCGCCGGCCATCCGATGGGCCCGCTGGCGTTGCTGGACTACGTCGGGCTCGACGTCTCCAAGGCAATTGGCGAGGCGATCGGGGCGAGCATCCCGGCGAGCGTCGAGCGGCTCGTCGCGGCTGGCGAGCTGGGCAAGAAGACCGGTAAGGGCTTCTACGACTACAGCCGTTGAAACCTTCGATTGATGAGACTTCTCTCAGTCCCCGCTTAAGGTCGCCTCACGTGCCAGTCGCATACTTCGACATGCGACGTACCTCACAGCAGCACCTCCTCCCAGAAGCACGAAACCGGCCCGCGAAAGCGGGCCGGTCTCGTTGTACGAGGCGGACCCACCAAGCCCACCACGCTCCTCCTCCACCCAACCGCCGGCTCCTCTCAGGCCGTTAGCGCGGTTGTGTGTTTCGAAACGTACCGCGTTTTCACAATTTGTGCAGTCTCAGTGAGCGTATGAGAGGTTTTGGCACGTTCACGCTGATCAGCCGATCAGCGCGTCGAGCTGGCCCGCAAGGGCAAAGTCGGCGGCGGTCAAACCGCCCTCGCTGTGCGTCGAGAGCGTCAAGCGAACGTGGTTGTAGCCGTGCACCAGGATGTCCGGATGGTGGTTGGCTGACTCGGCGATCTCGGCGACGCGGTTGACCAGCCCGATCGCCGCCTCGAAGTCCTTGCAGCGGACCTCGCGCACGATCGTGTCGCCGTCGCGCTCCCACGCGATCCCGTCGAGCCGTGCCGTGACATCCGCGTCGGTCAGTCGTGGCATATCGTTTCTCCCATGCGGATCGTGAGCCTCGTCCCTTCAGCGACCGAGATCTTGTTCGCCCTCGGCCTCGGCTCCGAGGTTATCGCCGTCACGCACGAGTGCGACTTCCCTCCCGAGGCGCTGACGCTGCCCAAGGTGACGCGTGACTCGCTGCCGCGCGACCTCACCGCCGGGCAGATCGACGCCGCGGTGCGAGCACGCACAGACCAGGGCGAGTCGATCTACGAGCTCGACGTCGAGGCGCTGAGATCGCTGCGACCGGATCTGATCGTGACGCAGGCATTGTGCGCTGTCTGCGCCGTCTCCTACGACGACGTGCGGGCGATAGCCGACCAGCTCGACAGCAGACCGAGAGTGATCTCGCTCGACCCGCGCACGCTTGGCGAGGTGCTCGGCGACATCCGCACGCTCGCGGAGGCGACCGGCACGAGAGACGCAGGCGTCGACCTGATCGCCGACGCCGCCGCCCGGATCGACAGAGTGCGCCTCGCCGTGCGCGATCGCCCGCCGCTCAAAGCCGTCGCGCTGGAGTGGCTGGAGCCTGTCTACGTCGCCGGTCACTGGACGCCTCAATTGATCGAGTACGCCGGCGGGATCGACATGCTCGGGATGGCCGGCGAGCACTCCGAGCGACGCGGCTGGGAGCAGCTGGCCGAGGCTGAGCCCGACGTTGTCGTGGTGATGCCGTGCGGCTATGACGCGCCGCGCGCCTACGAGGAGGCGCTCAAGTTCTCCGACCGGCTTGCGTCGATCGGGGCCGGCGAGATCGTCGCGGTGGACGCCGCGGCGTACTTCTCGCGACCCGGGCCGCGGCTGATCGACGGGCTTGAGCTGATGGCGAACATCCTCCATCCCGAGGCGTTCCCGAATGCGCCGTCGGAGCCGTTGACGGTCGAGCTGTAGGGCGACGGGCGCCGTCGCCCGTCGCGGCGCTCTACTTCCCGGACGCAACACCCGCAAATCCCCATAGTTCCGGTTTATAAACGAGCACTGTTTCCGTCCGAACTTCTTGACGGTTCAGAGTAGACGGCACGGTACAAGCCCGTTTACTATCGCGTGATGTCTCCCAAACGAGCAGCTCGCACGCTCGCGGCAGCAGGGGCCACAGCTCTGCTGCTCGCTGCCGCTCCCGCGGCGCTGGCCAACACTTCGACGATCTCCGGATCGATCAACCCGAACCACGGCAGACCGGGCACCCCGCTCGCGCTGACCGTCAACTTCACGCTCGACCCGACTGCCGGCGCCATCCCCGGCACGCTGAACAGAGTCATCGTCCAGCTGCCGCCGCAGGCGACCGACAACGGCGCGATGTTCCCCTCCTGCACCGCTGACCAGGTCAACGCCGCGCACGGCAACGGCCGGCTCTGCCCGAAGGGCTCGAAGATCGGCATCGGCAACATACGTGCCGACGTCCCGCCGATCCCGATCTCGAACGTCCCCGCGACTGCGGAGTTCTTCAACGGCAAGGGCGGCAAGAGCATCACGATCCTCGTTCACGTGACGAACCCGGTCACGCTCGACGTTGCGTTCGACGCGCCGATCGTCCACACGAGTGGCAGATACGGCTACAAGCTGACGGCGAACCTGCCGTACATCCTCCAGGAGCTCAACGGCGAGGGCGGCGGCTACTTCGACGCCGTGCGCAAGTTCACCGCGACGATCAACGCCAAGATCAAGGTGAGAGGCAGAACGCGCGGCTACATCGAGGCGAAGAGATGTCCCAAGAGCGGCAAGGCGCCGATCGCAGGGCAGTTCAGCTTCCTCGACAACACCGCCCAGGAGCCGGGCGTCGACCACTCCTCCACGTCAGCGACGGGCACGATCACCTGCAAGCCGTAGCAACCCTGCTTTTCCCGCTGTAACGACGCGCCCGCGGATCGCTCCGCGGGCGCGTTTTGCTTTGGCGGAGGTCTGGCTAGAACGTCCCCGGCAGCCGGCTGCCGATGATCGCGATGCCGCCAACGAACGCGATCACGCCGATCGCGACTGCGGCCAGCACGCCGACGTAGCGGGGCATCCGGTTCTTGTCGACGAAGCGGTAGACGAGGCCCACGACGAGGCCGCCAGCGAAGCCGCCGACGTGACCGCCCAACGAGATGCCCGGGATCGCGAACGTGATGGCGAAGTTGAGCACCGCTGTGATCAGCAGTCCCGAGGCCCACAGGTCGATCCCCCGCGCCCGCGCCTCGATGATCATCGCGCCGAGCAAGCCGAACGCTGCGCCAGAGGCGCCGACGGTCGGGTCGCTTGGCCCGAGCAGCAGCACGCCGAACGCGCCTGCGAGCAACGCCGCGAAGTAGAGCGCGACGAACCGCGCGCGGCCATAGATCGGCTCGAGCATCCCGCCGATCACCCAGATGAACCACATGTTGAAGAAGATGTGGAGCAGGCCGTCATGCAGGAACCCGTACGTGATCAGCCGGTAGTACTGGTGATCGAAGTGCACGAACGGGCCCCACAGAACGCCCTTCTCGTAGAGCGTGCCGCCGCCGCCGTCGCCGATCTTGCCGCCGGCCGCCAGCTCCGCGACGAACGCGATCACGTTGAGCGCGATCAGGATGTGCGTCGCCGACAGGCCGCTCGTCCCGAACTGCGGCATCCGCGAGGGCCGCACGACGCGCGTGCGCTCGCGCGCGCATTCAGGGCAGCGCATGCCGACGTTCGTCGGCGTCATGCAGTCGGTGCAGATCGCGCGACCGCAGTTGGAGCACGCGACCCCCGTCTGCCGGTTCGGGTGGCGGTAACAGGTGGCCATGGAAATCGGACGCTAGCAGCCGCAGCTTGCGCCTAGCTCAGCCGCGCGGAGCAGCGGTAAATGGACAGATCGACCCACGAGTTCCTCGGGCGCGGCGCAGCGCGCAGCGCTGCCGTGGGACTCGCAAAGCGAATCGCTTAGCCCCGGCGGGGGAAGAGCTTGAGCGCCTCGTCGGCGACGTCGCGCACGGTCCGCTCGGCGAAGTCGAGCAGGTCGCTCGCCTGGTCCTTGCGGCGACGGTGCCGGCTGCGCACGCGCAGGACGACGAGCGCGGTCCCGGCGCCAGCGCCGACGACGACCGCAGCGGCCGGACGGGCCCAGTTGCGCGGATCGCGCATCGAGGAGAGCTCCCACGCTTCGAGCTCGTCGGCGGCCAGCTCGGTCAAGCTGACGAGCGTCCGCTCGACGCGCAGCGCCAACGCCTCCGGCGGGTCGACCGGCGCGAGCGCCTTGCGCAGTCTCTCTTCGAACTCAGCGGTGCTCACGATGCCGGCTCCGGGTGCGCGACGATTCCCTCGAGCTGCTTGATCGCGCGATGCAGCAGCACCTTCGTCGCGCCGTCGCTGCGACCGAGCGCACGGGCGATCTCGCGGTTGTCCATGCCGAGCGCGAAGCGCATGATCAACGCCTCGCGGCGGTCGTCGGGCAACTGCTGGACGCCGGCAAGGATCTCCTCGAGCTCCTCGCGGCCCTCGACGAGCGTCTCGGTCGTGTGCGGCGCGGAGATCACCGCGGCGTCCTCGATTGCCGCTTGCGGCTTGCGCGCCCGGTCACGGTAAAAGTTCGCCGCGAGGTTGTGGGCGATGCGGATGAGCCACGGGCGCAGCGGCCGTCCCTCCGACTCGCGCACCGCCCGCTCGTAGTGGCGGTAGGCCTGCAGGAACGTCTGCTCGGTGAGGTCCTCGGCGTCGTGATGGTTGCCGACGCGGTAGTACGAGTACGAGTAGACGTCACGCAGATGGGTCCGGTACAGCTCTGAGAACTCGCGATCGAGCTCAGCTTTGGATCTGCTCGGGGGATCGGCCACCGCATGTGAGTATCGCCGGTCGGGGGTGGCGATTGCCAGCCCGTCGCTAAGCCGCCTTCGCGGCGACCGCGTCTTCGTGGGGCCGCGTGACCGTCTCAGCCCACTCCTGGGCGGTGATCTCGCCCGCGACCAAGGCAGCAAGGCCGGCGGTCGTCGGCGCCTCAACGCCTGCGTCCGCCAGCATCTTGGCGAGCAGCGGGACGCTGTCGACGGCCTCTGCGGCCTGACCGAGCACGCGCACAACCTCCTGTGCTCCAAGGCCCCTGGCGAGCAGCTCGCCGGCACGGCGGTTGCGGCTGCCGTCGGCGACGACGGTCGCGACAAGGTCACCCGCGCCGGCGAGGCCCGCGAAGGTCGCGGCGTCACCGCCGCAGCGGCGGGCCAGCTGCGCGACCTCGGCGAAGACCTTTCCGGCGGCCGCGCCGGCGACGTTCGGTCCGGCGCTGACGGCGGCCGCTGACGCAGCCAGCACGGCAGCGTTCTTCGCGCAGCCAGCCAGCTCGACGCCGGAGACGTCACGCGTCTCGTGGATGTCGAGGCCGGCGCGGCGCAGCGCGCTCGCGAGCTCCTGCGAGAAGACCTCGTCGGTGCTGGCGAGCACGATCGAGGCGCCGTGCTCCAGCGCGTCGGCCGCGTGCGACGGGCCACCGAGCGCGCCGACCGAGCGCGCGTGGACACGCTCTGCCGCGTAGGCGGAGGGAAGCGTCCCAAGCGGCGGCACGAGGCCCTTGGAGACGACCAGCACGCCAGCGCGGGCTGGGATCCGCGCGCCGTGGGCAGCGAGCACCGCTGGCAGCTCGCGCGCGGGGACGGCGAGGCAGACGAGGTCGTGGGCGCTCAGCTCAAGCTCGGAGGCCGGTGCGACGCGCACCTCGTCGGGCAGACGCACGCCAGGCAGGTAGCGCTCGTTGACGCGCTCGCGGCGCAGCAGGTCGGACTGCTCGCGAGTGCGCGTTCCGAGCTCCACCTCGAGGCCGGCGTCGGCGAGCATCGTCGCCAGGGTCGTGCCCCAAGCGCCGGCGCCGATCACGGCCGCGCGACGCAGCGGCGTCTGTCCGCCGAGCCACTCCCACTGCAGCATCACGTTGGCCCATATCCGGTCCGTGACGGCCGCCGCCAGCTCGCGCGACGCGTTCTCGACTCTGGGGAAGGTGAGCGGCTTGCCGGCGCGGATGCGGATCTTGCGCGGCCGTATGCGCCAGCCCCTGCGGACGTCGGTCGTGCCGATCACCGCGAGCGGGACGACCGGGACGCCGGTCTCCAGCACGAGGCGGCCGACGCCGCGCTTCGGCCTCCCAGGCGGCCCTGGGCGCACGCGCGTCCCCTCGGGGAAAATCACGACGCTGTCGCCGCGGGCGAGGATCGCCTTCGCGGTCTCGATCGTCTCCTGGTCGCCGTTCCCACGGTCGACTGGAAACGCGCCGAGCGAGTTGAGGAACCACGCCTGCAGACGCCGTCTGAACAGCTGCTTCTTGGCGACGTAGTAGATCGGGCGGCGCGACATGCAGCCGGCCACGAACGGGTCAAGGAAGCTGCGGTGGTTGGCGGCGAAGATCACCGGCCCGTCCGGGATGTGCTCGCGCCCGATGCGCGACATCCGGAAGTAGAGGTGCAGGCAGGGCTGCAGGACCGCGCGAACGATCCAGTAGACGACCGGGTTGACGCCACGCTCGCGAGCGCGCCGGTGGAGTGCATCGTGGTGCTCACTCATCGTTGTTACGTACCCAACGGCAACAAGCGCGTTACAGGCCGTTCACCGCGCTATCGTCGATCGCGATGGTGATCGACACCAGAGGCCTGACGCGCGGCGCGGTCGCCGGCGGGATCGCCGCGGGTGTGTGGGCGTTGCAGCAGCCGCTCGACAAGCGCGCCTTCCGCAGCCGCTACGACGACGTCGAGCTGCTCGGCCGCTTCGTCACCCGCGAGCGCGGCGGCTGGCAGGCGCCAGGCCTCGCGCTGCACGTCCAGAACGGGATGGTGTTCGGCGCGCTCTACAGCCAGCTCGCACCGCGCCTGCCGGGGCCGCCGGCCGCCCGCGGCGTCCAGGTGGCGCTCGCCGAGCACGTCGCGCTCTGGCCGCTGGGCCGCCTGAGCGACCGCCGCCACCCCGCGCGAGCGCGGCTGCCGAGGCTGACGGGCAACCGCCGCGCGTTCTGGCAGGCGGCGTGGCGCCACGCCCTGTTCGGCGCGCTGCTGGGCACGCTGGAGCAGCGGCTCGTCTCCCCCGCCCCGCCCGTCTCGCCCGCAACGCAGCCGCCGGTCATCGACCTCGCCGCGCACAGCTCGCGCAACGGCCACGGCAACATCGAGCACGCGCTGCAGGACCCGCGGAGGGGCTGAGCAGCAACAGCGAGTGGGCGTGCGTGCAAGCGCGCCTCGACGCGAGAGCCGGGAACGGGGATCGAACCCGTGGCCTGTGCTTTACAAGAGCACCGCTCTGCCAGCTGAGCTATCCCGGCACGGGATGGTGATTGTACGCGGCGGATGCGAGCCGGCGGGCGGTTCCCGCTCCGCCTAGGCGTTAACCGTCGTGATCTCGGCTTCGGTGCCGGGCGGCAGGGCGGTCTGTTGGTCGATGCGCCACTGCCACCAGTCGCGGACCGCGATCTGTATCGAGGCCGCGACCGGGACAGCGAGCAGTGCGCCCGGTATCCCGAGCAGGGTGCCGCCGCACAGCACGGCGAAGATCACGCCGAACGGGTGGATGCCGACGGCGCGGTTCTGGATCCGCGGCTGCACGAGGTTGTTCTCGATCTGCTGGTAGACGATCGCCCAGATCACCCAGACGATCGTGTCGATCGGGAAGCTGCCGAACAGCGTGACGATGCCGACGAAGATCGCGCCGAGCGTCGCGCCGACCATTGGGATCAGGTCGAAGACGCCCGTCAAGACGGCGAGCGGCGCCGCGAACGGGACGCCGAGGATCTTCAACACGATGAAGGTCGTTATGCCAGCCAGCAGCGCCTGCAACAGCGCGCCGGCGACATAGGCGCCGACCGCCTGCCCCATGCTCTCCAGCGTGGCGGATATGCGTCTGCCGCGATCAGGCGGCTGGAGTGAGATTAATCGTCTTACCCAGCGCGGGCCGCTGCCGAGGATGAACGCGGTCATGATGAAGATCGTCACCGCGGCGAAGATCGAGTTCGCGATCCCGACGCCGAGGTCGCCGAGCAGCTGCGCGGCGTCGCCGATCTTCGACGGGAGCGTGTTCGCCCACTGCTGGATTCTCTGGGTGAAGTGGTACTCGTCGTTGAGTCTGTTCAGCTTCTCGTTGTCGTTGACGTAGTGGCTGACTTCTCTGGCATACGTCGGCAGCTGTCTGACGAGCTTTGAGCCCTCCTTCACCAGCGGCGGGACGATGATCGCGATCGCCCCTGCCGGCACGAGCAGCACGCCGACCAGCGTCAGCGTGATCGCGAAGCCACGGCGCATGTGGCGGCTCAACAGCGCGACCGGGCCCGACAGCGCGACCGAGACGAAGACCGCGATCACCAGCCAGCCGATCGGCTTGCGCAGCAGGTAGACGAGGTAGAGGCCGATCACGACCGCGACGACGGTGATCGTCGTCGTGAAGACGGTGCGCGCCAGGTGCATCGAGCGGGACTCCTGCTGCATCGGCGACCTGTTCGCGCTCGCGCGACGGTCACCTGCACGGAGCTACTCGACTGCTGCCGCCGCGTCGCGCCGGTCCAACACTGCAACGGTTTTCAGCGCGATCACGAGCAGGACGATCTCGACCGCCGCGCCGATCGCCCACGCAGCCACCATCCCGCCGGTCGGGCTGGCGAGATCGAAGAAGTCGCGCCCAACCGACAACGCCGAGATCCCGACGTAGCCGATCGCCATCAGCACGCAGAGGCCGGCGACGAGCCAGCGCCGACGACCCGGCTCGTCCTCGAGCGCCATCACTATCGCGAGGCCGCCGGCGACGACGGTTGCCGTCGCGACGGTGCGCCCCTCGGCGAGGCTGCCGTCGAACGCGTGGCGGGTGAGCTGGTAGGCGATCAAGACGCCGATCCCGATCGCGAAGCCGGCGGGCACCGAGAAGCGGGCGACCGACTGGAGGAATCTGTCAGGCCGCCACGGCCCGCTGCTCGGCGCGAGCGCGAGGAAGAAGGCGGGGATGCCGATCGTCACCGCCGAGGTCAGCGTGAACTGGCGCGGCAAGAGCGGGAAGATCCCCGTCGTCAGCGCGACGGTCACGAGCAGGAAGGCGGTCAGGATCGCCTTCGTCACGAACAGCCGCGCGACGCGCTGGATGTTGCGCAGGATCTGGCGGCCCTCGTGGACCATCTTCGGCACCTCGCCGAACTCGCCTGAGACGAGCACGAGGTCCGAGACAGAGCGCGCCATCTGCGTGCCGCTGCCCTGCGCGATCGCCAGGCGGGCCTGCTTCAGCGCTGGCACGTCGTTGACGCCGTCGCCGAGCATGCCGACGTACTCGCCGGCCTCGGTCAGCACGCGCACGACGCGCGCCTTGTCCTCAGGCGAGATGCGGCCGATCGCCGGCGCGGCGCGCAGCGCGCGCAGCAGCTCCTCGTCGTCGGCGGGCAGCGCGCCGCCGTCGAGCGCAGGTGCGTCGCCCGGCACGCCGGCGTCGCGCGCGATCGCGCCGACCGTCGCGGGGTTGTCGCCGGAGAGGACCTTCAGCGCGACGTCCTCGTGGCCGAAGAACGCGACGGTGCGGTCGGCGTCGTTGCGCAGCCGCTCGGCCAGCACGACGAAGCCGAGCGGTCGGATGCCGTCGGGCAGCGGGGCGTCGGGCGCGGCCGGCGGCAGCGGGCCGTCGGCGGCAACGAGCGCCAGCACGCGCCGGCCGGTCGCGGCGCGTTCTGCGGCCTGAGCGTGGAGGGCGGCGGCTGCGGCGGCGCGGACGTGTCCGTCGCCGGACGCGCCGTCCGCGGAGGCGGATCCGGGCGCCACGCCGACAGCTCCATCAAGCAGCGCCTCCGGCGCGCCGAGCACGTAGCGCGTGCCGTCGAGCTCGAGCGCGCTCCAGCGGCGGCGGGACGAGAAGGGGATCTGTGCGCTCGGCTCGACGGCGGCGTCGGTGCCGGCTCCGGCGAGCTGCGCCTCGTGAACCGCTTCGAGCGTGCTGTTGCGCGACGGCGCACTGGCGGCGAAGACGCCGAGCGCGCGGCGCAGTTCGGGCTCGTCGAGGCCATCGGCCGGGGTCGTCTCGACGACGCGCAGCGAAGCCTCGGTCAGCGTCCCGGTCTTGTCGGTCGCCATCACGGAGACCGACGCGAGCGACTCGATCGCGTTGAGCTGCTGGGCGAGCACTCCGCGGCGGGCCATCTTCGCCGCCGACACCGCGGCCGTCAGCGAGACGAGCAGGATCAGCCCCTCCGGCACGATGTTCACGACGGCCGCCGTCAGCGTCTCGACCGCGTCCGCCTGGCCGACGTTGCGGACCGCGAGCGTGATCGCCAGCGCGATCCCGAGCGGCGCCATCACCGCGACGAAGACGATCAGCATCCGGTCCATCGCCTTCTCCAACGGCGAGCGCGGATGGCGGAAGGCGCGCGCGGTCGCGGCGAGCCTCGCCGCGCGCGAGTCGGGGCCCACAGCGGTCGCCTCGAAGGCGCCGATGCCCTCGACGACGAACGAGCCGGAGAGGACCTCGCGGCCAGCCTCCCCGCGGACCGGCTCGGACTCTCCGGTCAGGTTCGACTCGTCGAGCGCGAGCCCCTCGGCGCGCACGAGCGGGCCGTCGGCGACGACCTGGTCGCCGGTGGCGATCTGGACGAGGTCGCCGACGACGACCTCGCCGACGGCGACTCTGTGCGGCTGGCCGTCGCGCACGACGGTCGCGTGGGGCGCGACGAGCGCGGCCAGCCTGTCGAGCGTGCGCTTGGCGCGAATCTCCTGGAAGGTGCCGATCGCCATGTTCGCGACGAGCACGCCGACGAACAGCGCGTCCTTGGGGTTGCCGAAGATGATCGTCAGCAGCCCGAAGAACGCCAGGATCAGGTTGAAGATCGTGAAGGTGTTGGCGAAGAGGATCGAGCGGTAGGTACGGCTGGAGCGCTCGTCCGGCGCCGGTCCCCGCTCGCGCAGCCGCCGCTCCGCCTCCGCTTGGCTCAGCCCTACGCCGCTCGCGGCACGGCCCGCTTCTGGCTCTACTTCAGTCCCCGTCACACAAGGCAGGCTAGTGGACTCGCGGTCCGCCTACGGCGCAGCCGCGCTCCCGTGTGCCAGCAGGCGCTCGGCGCGGGGATCCTGCCGCTCAGCGCAGCTTGCGGAAGGCTGGGTGGACGCCAGGCTCGAGCTGCTGCTGCTCGGCGATGCGGCGCAGCAGCGCGGCGAGCGTCTCGCGCTCGCCTTCGCTCAGCGCCGCGAAAAGCTGCTCCTCGTGCTTGGCGCCGAGCTCGGTGACGCGCTCGATCATGCGCTCGCCGGCCGGGGTGATCTGCAGCGCGAAGACGCGCCGGTCGCTCGGCAGCCGGTCACGGCGGATCAGGCCGCGCTCCTCGAGGTCGTCGATCAGCGCGACGAGCCGGTTGGGCGGGATCCCGATCCTCCTCGCGAGCGCTTGCTGGCTCTGCCCGGGCTCGCGCTCGACGAGCTGGAGGATCCCGGCGTGCGGCGGATGCAGGCCAAGCTCGACGAGCTGCTCGTTGAAGCTGAACGCAACGTGCACCCCGACCTGCGAAAGCAGGAACATGAGCGTCTGCTCGGCATGTGACGTCGGCATCGCAGGCCGAGCGTAGCATTTCGTTCCGGGTCAGCATCATTACTTGCAGGAATAGTTCCAATCTGGAACGATTCCTCGTCGAGCCCTATTGGAGGAGTCTTAGATGTCAGGCCCCGCAAGCGCTGCCGCCGCGCAGCCAACCGACGACAAGCTGCCCCGTCGCGTCTGGATCGTCGCCGCGGTGGTCGTGCTCGGCGCGATCATGACGATTCTCGACACGACGATCGTCAACGTGGCGATCAACACGCTGTCGAAGGACTTCGACGTCTCGCTGTCGACGATCCAGTGGGTCTCGACCGCCTACCTGCTGGCGCTCTCCACGGTGATCCCGCTGACCGGCTGGGCTGCTGACCGCTTCGGCACGAAGCGGCTGTGGATGACCTCGGTCGCGCTGTTCGTGCTCGGCTCTGCGCTCTGCGGCCTCGCGTGGAACGCCCAGTCCTTGATCTTCTTCCGCGTCCTGCAAGGCCTCGGCGGCGGCATGGTGATGCCGGCCGGCATGACCGTGCTGGCGCAGACGGCCGGGCCCAGCCGCGTCGGACGCGTGATGTCGATCGTCGGCGTGCCGATGCTGCTCGGCCCGATCCTCGGCCCGGTGATCGGCGGCTGGCTTGTCGACGACGCCTCGTGGCGGTGGATCTTCTACGTCAACGTGCCGATCGGCCTGATCGCGCTGCCGATGGCGTGGCGGATCCTCGAGAGGGACGTGCCGAGACCGCACATCAGACTCGACGCGCTCGGCGTGCTGCTGCTCTCGCCCGGCCTCGCGCTGTTCGTCTACGGCCTCGCCGAGACCTCTTCGTCGGGCGGTATCGGCTCGGCGAGGGCGATCCTCCCGATGCTTGGCGGGCTCGTGCTGGTCGTGCTGTTCGTGCTGCACTCGCTGCGCGCGAAGACGCCGCTGCTCGATCTCAGCCTCTTCCGCGCGAAGGCCTTCTC
Organism: Conexibacter sp.; assembly: GCA_036499225.1. Taxonomy (GTDB): domain Bacteria; phylum Actinomycetota; class Thermoleophilia; order Solirubrobacterales; family Solirubrobacteraceae; genus Conexibacter. The sequence continues at coordinate 21,147 of DASYEC010000102.1, read as the reverse complement.
GGCGGCGGCCGGCGTGACCATATTGTTCGGCGCCGCGATGTACGGCGCGATGCTGCTGTTCCCGCTCTATTACCAGGTGGTGCGGGGCGAGTCGGCGCTCTCGGCCGGCCTGCTGATGGCGCCGCAGGGCGTCGGCGCGGCGCTGATGATGCCGATCACCGGCCGGATCGTCGACCGCGGGATGGCTGGCCGCGTCGTGCTGTTCGGCTTGCCGCTGACAGCGATCGGCTTCCTTGCCTACACCCAGCTTGGCCCTGACACGAGCTACCTGTGGCTGTCGATCGCGCTGTTCGTCTCAGGCCTCGGGACGGGCGCGACGATGATGCCGGCGATGTCGGCGGCCTACCAGACGCTCAACCACGCGCAGGTCCCGCGCGCGACGACGACGCTCAACATCCTCATGCGCGTCGGCGGCTCGATCGGCACCGCGCTGCTCGCCGTCGTGCTCCAGCACCAGATCAGAGGCGCGCTGCCGGCGGCGGCGACGCGCGGCGGCGAGAGCGGCCTCGGCGCGCTGTCGTCGATCCCGGCGGCGTTGCAGGACAGCGTCGCCCCCGCGATCGCCGACGCCTTCAGCCACACCTTCTGGTGGTCGGTCGCGCTGCTGGTGATCGGGATCGTCCCCGCTCTGCTGCTGCCACGCAGACGGCCGGCGAAGGCTGCGGGCACGTCGGGCCCGGGTGCTCCCGAGCGGGAGGAAGCAGCCGCGGAGGCGGCGCCGGTCGAGCCGGCGGGGCTGCCTGGCTGAGGCGGCGGCCTAGCCGGCAGGTCGGCGTCTTGAGGGCGGCATCGTCCCGATCGGGACGATTAGCCGCCGATGGGGGCGCGCGGGTTGGCGCCCCAGAACAGCTGCGTGCCCATCATGCCGATGAGGTGCACGTATACGAGGTTGACGACCATCGACTTGGCCGTAGCTGTCCCCACGCCGACGGGCCCGCCACTGGCGTTGTAGCCGTAGTAACAGCCGACGACGACGATGCCTGTCGCCATGAAGGCGCCCTTCAGGAGCGAGAAGAGCAGGTCCGTCGGGTTCTGGAAGGCCCAGAAGATCAGGTCGTAGCCGCCTGCCGATACCTCGTGGATCTGGATCACGACCGCCAGGTAGGAGGCGATGAAGGCCGCCCCGACGCCGCCGACGTAGATGAACGGAAGCACCAGCCAGGAGGCGAGCAGGCGCGTCCCGCAGAGGAAGGTCATCGAGCTGATGCCCATCACCTCGAGCGCGTCGATCTCCTCCGTGATCCGCATCGAGCCGATCTCGGCGACGATGCCAGTGCCGACCTTCGCGGCCATCATGTAGCCGAAGGCGTACGGGACCAGCTCGCGCAGGTCGCACCAGGCGGTGAAGACGCCGGCGTAGTTCGGCGTGCCCGTGCCGCGCGTGAAGTACGCGCCCTCGATGCCGCACTGCAGGCCGATGATGAAGACCAGGCCCCAGATGACGATCGTCGAGGAGAGGATCAGCAGGCCGGACTGGCGCAGCACCTCTCCGAAGAAGCGGAAGACGCGGCCGCCGTAGACCTCGCCGAAGATCCGCATCGCGAAGCGGACGATGTCGCCGAAGCTCTCGACCCACCCTCGCGGGACCGCCAACCAGCTCATGCGGTCTCTCCTCCGCTCGCTCTCCTGCGCGCCATGCGGTCGCCGAGTCTAGGTCAGCAGACGGCGGACCGCCAACTGGGAACCGTCGTGTCTCAGAAGCGCGGCGGGCTCAAAGCTCGACGCCGCGGTCGTGCAGCCAGTCGGTGACGGCGTCGGGCGGGTCGCCGCGCCACTCGGCGCGGGCGGCAAGGCGGAGGATCGCGTCAGCATCGGCGTCGAGCTCGTCGCGGCGGCGCGCCAGATACTGGATCACCGCCCCGGTGACGGCGACGGCGGGGTCGTCGAGCTCGACGTCGATCTCCTCGATCGCGTCAGCGAGGCGGGTCTCGAGATCGTCGAGCACGGCGCTGACGGGCTCGTCGGCGTCCTCGAACTGCTCCTGGATACGGGCGATCGAATCGTCGGTGGCGTCGGGGTCGGCGACGTCGACCGCACGGTTCACGACCTCCGCGAGGGTGACGGGCTGTGGCTCGGTCGGCATGGTTCGCGGTCTACCCAGCTGACCGGCCGTGAATCGCTCCTTCGCGCGCATGCGATCATGATCTGATGAGCGACATCCAGCGCCGTTCCTCGAACCGCCCATCACGCCGTCAGCGCGAGCAGCGCGCCTACCAGCTCGTGCTCGCGACGGGTGTGTTGAGCGTGATCGCCGTGGTCGGGATCGTGCTTGCAGTCGCCACCTCCTTCAGCTGGAGCGTGGGGATCATCGCGGCGATCCTGGCGGTCGTCTGTTACATGCTATTCAGACGCAACGTCGGCAACTAGGCGACCGGCTCGTCGCGCCCGCCATCGCTCCTGAAGAAGGCGACGACGAGTGCGACGATCCCGGTAAGCGAGAAGATGAACGCCGATAGGCCCCAGCCGGCCGCGACGTCCGAGAACCAGTGCCCGCGCAGGTAGACGCGCGTCAGGCCGACGAGCAGCGCGATCACGATCCCCGCGACGAGCACGGCCGCGCGCGTCGCGAGGCCCGGGAAGGCGCGCCGCAGCGTGACGGCGATCGCGATCCAGCAGACGGCGTAGGCGGCGTGCCCTGAGGGGAACGACGAGCCGGCCGCGTCGACAAGCCCGTTCGCCGGCCGCGGGCGGTCGGTCGCGGCCTTCGTGATGTGGACCGCCGCGTACGTGAGGACGATCCCAGCCAGCAGCGCGATCCCCTCCAGCCAGTCACGCCGCCACAGCAGCACGGCGGCGGTGACCACGAGCGCGCCGCCCGCGACCGGGAGCGTGCCGAGCACGGTGATGACCTTCGAGACGTCGGTCAGCCAGGCCGTCTGCAGGCTCACCGACCAGCGCTCGCCGCGGATGTCGCCAGCCGTCAGCTTCGATATCGGGTCGAGCGCGATCAGGTAGCCGAAGAAGACGAACGAGCCGACCGCCGCTATCGCCAGCAGCGTCGTCAGCTCGAGGCCGAGCTGGCCGGGCGTCAGGCGGTTCCAGAGAAAGCGGGCCGGGCCGGCAAGGCGGCGCGCGAGCGCGCGCGACGAGCGGATTATCTGACCGAGCACCGGCGTCGACTCGTGCGCGGTGAGGAAGGCGTCGAGCTTGACGCGGTTCTGCTCGACGCGCAGCCAGCGGACGGCGACGACGATCACCACGACGACGACGATCACCGTCGCGAGCGCCAGCGCTCCCTGTCTGGCGATGCTCAGCACCTTGTCGAGCGAGCGCCAGAAGACGAAGCCGATCAACGCGTAGACGGTCGTGATGATCCCGGCGGCGAGCACGTCGTAGGGCACGAACCGGCGCAGCGGCATCCCCGAGGAGCCGGCGACGAACGGCGAGACGGCCCGCACGAGGCCGACGAAGCGGCCGAGGAAGACGGCCTTGCCGCCGTGCCGGTCGTAGAAGCCCTCGACCTGCTCGAGTCTGTGCTCGTCGATCTGGATCTTCGGGCCGTGCTTGACGAGGAACTCGCGGCCGAGACGATGGCCGAGCCAGAAGCTGACGAGGTCCCCAGCGACCGACGCGACCCACGCGATCGCGATCAGCAGGACGATGTCGATCTGGCCCTGCCCGGCGACGACGCCACCGACGATCAGCGCCGTCTCGCCCGGGATTATCAGCCCGATCCCCGCGCCGCTCTCGAGGAAGGCGAGGACGGCGACGAGCAGGTACGTCCAGACGCCGAGCGTTCTGCCGATGTCCTCGAGGATCTTGTCGAGGTTGGGCAGGTGGACGACGCCGGTGCCGTAGACGGCGGCAGCGATCGCGACGAGCAGGCAGCCGATCAGGAACGGCAGCTCCGCTCTGCGCCGTCTCCACCAGGCGTACGCGAGCACCGCCGCGGCGACCGCGAACCAAACCGGCTTCACCCGATGCCTCGCGGGCAGTGGCCGTGCATGGGGACATCCTGACGGACCAGGCAGCGGAGCGACGGCGGGGATCGGCGGGCAGCGCCCGTTCGCGGGCGCGCTGCGTTGTCGTGCGCGGGTGTCAGCCCGGGCGCCCGTGGACGGCGAGCGCCTGGTTCTTCCAGCGCGGGTCGTCCGTGATCTCGCGGCCGAGCCAGTCGGGCCCCTCGAAGGCGTCGGCGGCGGCGCTGTCAGGGAATTCGAGCTCGGCGACGACGAGGCCGGCGAGCTCGTCCTCGTAGACGTCGACCTCGTAGGTGAGGCCGGAAGGCGCTGGGAGGAGATGGCGCTGCTTGACGATCCGGCGTCTCGCGGTCAGCGGCCACAGCGCTTCGAACCGCTCGGGCTCGATCGCGATCTCCTCCTCGACGCGGTCGCGCCCGGACCCGGCCTTGACGGTCAGCGTCGCCTTGCCGGCTCGGCGGCGCACGCGCACCTCGACGTCGTCGTCGAGCGCGAGGTAGCCCTGCTCGATCGGCTCGGCGGGATGGTCGTCGAGGTCCTGCGGCGGGGCGTCCAGCACGAACTTGCGCTCGATCTCGTGGGCCATGACGCCTCCTTAGACGTCGGCGATCGCGCTTCCGACCGTGCCCGGGGTCGCCTGCTCCTCGGCGACGGCAGCCTCGACCCAGCGGCGCAGGCGGCGTGAGAACGCCTTCGGCGACTCGGCGTAGAGACGGGCGCCGAGCCGGCGCGAGCCCTCCTGCAGCTCGGCGCGCCGCTCGTCGAGGATCTCCAGCAGCGCGTCGACGTCCAGCGCGGTGCCGGGCGGCAGCGTGACGCCGGCCGTGAGACGGTCGCGCAAAACGGCGAGGTCGTGGTCGTCGCCGAGCAGCTCGGACAGCTCGTGCGCCTCGTCGGCATAGGCGCTGACGATCCGCGGCCAGACTGGCTTGAGCAGGCGGTGGTGGTACCAGAGGTCCTTGACCCGCTTGCGCCAGGCGTGGAGGTGCTCGACGGTCGGGTCGGCCTCGGCCAGCTCGCGCGCGCCGCTCCCGCGCGTGTACGCGCGCAGGGTGCCTTCGAGCACGACGTCCCAGTCAGCGTGATCCAGCGGCCACGCGGCGATGCGGTCAAGCGCCTCGCGGAGCCTGCCGGCGACGGCGACGGAGGTTGTCTCGGCTTCGGTGGAGGCGGCGGGGTCGGCGCTCGCCGCTTGGCTGGTCGCGCTTGCTCCGTCGCTGGCTGCTGGACTGGTGCGGTCACCTCCACCCTTGTGCTCCGCCTCGGCCTCCGCGACAAGCGCGGCGCGCAGCGAGGCGAGGCCAGCGGCCGGCAGCCGCCCGACCGCCCGTCTTTCAAGCGCCTCGAGCGTCGCGACGAGCACGTCGGCGTCGCGTGTGGCGGAGAGCTCGGCGGCGGCGTCGCGCAGCGCCTCGTTCTCGCGTCGGTAGGCGCTCTTGCCCAGCGCGGGCCGCGCGATCCGCAACAGCGCGCGCGTCTTCTTCAGCGACTTGCGCGCCTCATGGACGCCGCTCGCCGGGTCCTTCGCCGTGCCCGTCAGCTGGCCGACCGCGTCCTCGAGCTGCTCACGGGCGCACGCGCGAACGGAGTCGGCAACGCCGTCGGCGAGGTTGAGCCGATACGCCATGGCACAAGGTTAACCCGATTGGGAAGGGGCGAACCCGTTACGGCGAGGCGTACGGCGCCACCCAGCCAGAACGCACACCGAGGGACGGCGTCCTTTCCCCAGCCAGACGTCGCGTTCCGGCGCGGTCCTGCTCACGCGGGCCCCCGTTCAGCAGGAGACCGCGAGCTTGCCCTGCAGCGGCAGCGCGTCGTTGCAGGCCGCGGACGGCGCGGCCGGGGATTTCTGAGCATGTTGTTTACAGTGGACGCATAACCAATTAAGGCCCTGTGTGTCGACGGGCAGTTGCGATGCGTCGGAACAATTCCGGTGCACACGGCTGGACACGACATCGCGCGCTCTTCCCCTTTGACGCGCGACGGCCCGGTGGCGCCCGCCGCGACGGCGGCCGTCTGGCGGCGCCGTCACCAAAGCCCTGACGCAAACGTTTCCGTTCACGTCGACGGCTGGCGTTGACGCGACAGTTGTGAACAGTTGTTATTTCGATGTCATGTTTATCGAGCGGTTCCCGCATACTGCGCGTCATGCTGTCAACGCTTGCTTTGAAGTCATGAGCCCAACTGTCACCGAGATCCGTCGCACCGCTGAGGAGCGGCTGCGTGAGCTGGAGCCGCTGCTGGTCGAGGCCGAGCAGCTCCGCAACCTGCTCGCCGCGCTCGACGAGAGCCCTGAGCAGCAGCGTCCCGTCGCGGCCCCGCCCCGCCGTCGCGTCGCAAGCGTGTCGAGCGTCAGCCGCAGGAATGGCCGCCGCGCGCCGCAGGGCGCCAACAAGCAGCTGATCCTCGGGATCGTCGCGGGCAGCCCGGGCGTAGCCGCGCCGGAGATCGCCGCGATGACGGGCCTCAAGCGGACAGTCGTCGCCTCGACGATCAGCCGCCTCAAGCGCATGGGCGAGCTCGAGGCGCAGGGCACCGGGGTGCGCATCCCTGCTGGCGTCGCGCACGCGGTCGCCTAGCAACAGCGTGCTGGTGCCGGCCGCGCGGCCGGCTTGCTGCGGGCCCGTCGGGTAGCGTCCCCGTCGTTCGCGTGAGCGCCCGGCGGTGTGAGTATCCGGCCCGCCGCCCGCCGCCGCCGCTCGCCGCCCGCCCCCGCCGGGCGCCGCGCCTAGAAGACGACGGTCTTGTTCTCGTGCACGAGGACGCGGTCGGCGAGGTGGTGCGAGACGGCGCGCGCGAGCACGGTGCGCTCGACGTCGCGGCCGAGCCGCACGAGGTCCTCGACGCTGTCGCGATGGCTGACGCGCGCGATGTCCTGCTCGATGATCGGCCCGGCGTCGAGCTCCTCGATCACGTAGTGCGCGGTCGCGCCGATGATCTTCACGCCGCGCTCGCCAGCCCGGCGGTACGGGTCCGCGCCAGCGAACGCCGGCAGGAACGAATGGTGGATGTTGATCACGGGCGCGCTGGCCGCCGCGAGGAAGTCGCCGCTGAGGATCTGCATGTAGCGGGCAAGCACGATCAGGTCGAACGGCCCGTGCTTGCGCAGGCTCGCGACGATCTCAGCCTCCGCCTGGGGCTTCGTCTCTCTCGTCACCGGGACATGCACGAACGGCACGCCGAAGCTGGCGACATCAGTCTCAGCGTCGCGATGGTTGGAGATCACGACGCCGATGTCGCCGTCGAGGTCGCCGCTGCGCCAGCGCCACAGCAGATCGAGCAGGCAGTGCTCCTCGCGTGAGACGAGGATCGCGATGCGCTTCGCGTGACGCGCGTAAGAGATCGTCCACTCCATGCCGAACGGCTCCGCGACCGTCGCGGCGAACGCGCGCTCCAGCTCCGGGCGACCGAGGTCGAGCCCGTCGAGGTGGAACTCCATCCGCATGAAGAACGTCCCGCCCTCGGGGTCAGTCGAGTGCTGATCGGCCGCGAGCACGTTCGCGCCGTGCTCGAACAGGAAGCGCGAGACGGCAGCCACGATCCCGCGCCGGTCCGGGCACGAGATCAGCAGGCGGGCAGTGTTGGGCCGCCGGCCGCGCGTAGCGGTGTGATCGAGTGTCGCCATCCCCCGCGACGCATCGTAACCGTCTCGCGCGGTGGGCGCGAAGACGTCTTCGAGCGGTTCTCCTGTCACAACAACGCTCGCTCGCACGAAGATCGTGCAGATGGAAGACGGCGACCCCCGCACCGACGACGAGCTGCTGGCGCAGACGACGACCGACCCGGAGGCGTTCGGCCGCTTCTACCGCCGCCACGTCCGCTGGGTTCTCGGCGTCTGCGCCAGCCGCGCACGCGACGCCGAGCTGGCCGCTGACGTGACGGCCGAGACGTTCGCCGCCGCGTTGGTGGCAAGCGATCGCTTCGAGCCCGGCCGCGGATCGGCCGCGAGCTGGCTGTTCGGAATCGCGCTCAACAAGCTCGCCGACGCCCAGCGACGCGGCTATGCCGAGCAGCGCGCCCGTCGCCGGCTCGGGATCCCCGTGATCGCGCTGACCGACGACGACATCGCCCGGATCGACGAGCTCGCTTCCAGCGAGACGAGCGCCGAGGCGGGACAGCTGCTGGCCGAGCTGCCCGGCGACCAGCGTCACGCGGTCGAGGCGCGCGTCGTCCACGAGCGTGACTACGACGAGATCGCCGGCGAGCTGCAGATCTCTGAGGCGGCCGTCCGCCAGCGCGTCAGCCGCGGCCTGGCCACTTTGCGCGCCCGCCTCCGCGACAACGGAAGGACCGAGCCATGAGCCTCGACTTCGAAGACCGCCTCGCCGACGAGCTGGTCGCGGCTGCCCAACGCCGCTCGGCGGCGGCCACAAGCCGGCGCCGTAGCCGTCGCCTGGCGCGCTCTGGCAGCCGCGCCGCCGCGCGTGACGGCGCGCTCGCGGCGCCCCGCGGCACAGCCCGCCGCGGTTCCCATGCGCCCGGACGACGCCGCCCGCTGCTCGCCGTCACCGCGACGCTCGCGCTGGTCGCCGTCGTTGCCGCGATCACGCTCCCGCTGCTGCTACACGGCGCCGAGACGGCCGCGCGCCAACCGCAGCGCACGGCAGCCCTTCCGCACCAGTGCGACCCCGGCAAGCGCCGCGGCATAACGAGAGTGAGACTGGTCTCAACCCCCGTCGACCCCCGCCTGCTTGACGCCTACGCCGTGCTGCGCCGCCCGCAGACGGCAGCCGATCGCGTCGTCTGCCCCGGCCTGGGAGGCGGCGGCGCCCTCAACCCGTCCGCGATCCGCTCCGTCGGCATGGACGGCGCCGGCCATCGCGTCTTCCTCGTGCCGATGGCAGGCACGCCCGACTACGACCGCACGTTCAGCGAGCTGCAGCAGCGCATGCGCAGACAGGGGAGAAGAGCCGCCAGAAGAGAGCTCCTCTCATTCAACCCGACGAAGACGAGATACCTGACCGGCCCGCGCCTCTGCGCGACGATCGTTTACCCGAACACGAGCGCGGGCGGCACCTGCTTCGAGCCGTCGTACTTCGGCCGGGGTCGCTTCACGCCGCTCGCACGGCGCCCAACCGTCAACATCTCGGTCGGGGTCTTCAGCGACGGGATCAGCGCGGTCGACGTCACGTTCGTCAACGGGACGACCCGCCGGATCGACGTCCACAACAACGTCGCCGTCCTGACGCTGGACGGCAACGCCCCGCCGGACGGCGTCGCGCACTACTCGCTGATCGGCGACGACGGCAGAATCGTCGCTACCCGCTACGACGGCAGCCTGCGGATCACGAACCTGCCGAATCCCCCTGCGGCTCCACCGACAGCGGGTACCACGCCCCGTCTCGCCGGCCCAGGGTGAGCCGAGCCACGGCGCCGTCGGCGCCCGTGACGCGGTAGACGGCGAGGTCGGAGTCGGTGCCAGGCTCGTCGACGACCTGGATCAGGTCGAACGCCTTGGCTCTCACGCCCGGCCGCTCTCTCGCGAACGCGGCACGCGCGGCGGCGTCGAGTCTTCCGCGCTCCCAACCGCGGTCGGTCGCGGTCGCGGACGCCAGCTGGCGGTCGACGGCGGTCAGGCTCGCGGTGAAGCGCTCGGCACCCGCGCGGTTGCGACGGGTCGCGTTCACCGCGCCAACGAGGATCACGAAGAGAAGGGCGGCGAGGATCGCGAGGACGACGATCAGAACGATCTGCATCGGGCGATCCTAAGAGGTCTCAGCGGTTTCTGAACCGCCGGTGAGAGCTGTGCCAGCCGCTGCGCGGGGTGTGGGCGCGCTGCGGCCCGGATCAGCTCGAAGCCTGCGGTGGCCTACAGCAGGACGTTGCGGGCGGCGAGGTGCGTGCCGACCTTGCGCTTCACACGCTGCAGCGCGTTGTCGACCGTCTTGGTGTCGCAGCCGAGCTTGCCGCCGACAGCCTCGTAGGAGTAGCCGTCGAGGTACAGCGACAGCACGCGCGACTCGAGGTCGGAGAGCACGGTCGAGAGGCAGGCGACGAGCGCGCGCAGCTCCTCGCTGCTGATCACCTGGTTGACTGGGTCATGGACGGAGGGCCCGGGGATGACCTCGTCGAGCGTCGGGTCGCCGTCGCCCTGAGAGGCAGCAGGAGACGCCGAGAACGAGACGTATTGGTTGAGCGGCGTGTGCTTGTTGCGCGTCGCGGTCTTGACCGCGGTGATGATCTGGCGCGTGATGCAGAGCTCCGCGAAGTTGCGGAAGCTCGACTCACGGTCGGTGCGGTAGTCGCGGATCGCCTTGTAAAGGCCGACGAGCCCTTCCTGGATCAGGTCGTCGGAGTCGCCGCCCGCGAGGAAGTAGGAGGACGCCTTCAGCCGCACGAACCCGTAGTACCGCCGCACGAGTCTGTCGTACGCGTCGCGGTTTCCCTGTTTGGCCAGGGCGATCAGGAATCCATCATCAAGCTGGACCTGACCTTGAGGGTTATGGGAGATTCGAGCCACGAGCACACCCTTCTGACGCCGCATGCTCAGTGCGAACGTCGCTTCGTAGCGCATTACCTCCCCAGGCGCAGCTGCTTTATGAGATAGGCGGTTGAGCCTAAAGCTCAGGTCCACCCTTTGAGGCCGCCAGCTTGCCACAGTTATGGAACGCCTGTCAAGCCGCCGCTGCAACATCGGTTGCAGCCCTGACGGAAGTGTGCAGGATCGACCGCGCCGACGTCGCACCGCAGCGAAAAGCAACTTCTGAGTTGGTTTCTGAGCGCCAAACGAGGCGCCCCGCTGACGCGCCAACAGAGCGCGAGGCGGGGCGCTCAAGGTCCGCTCAGCGTGCGTCGCGCTGGCGGACGATCTCGTAGATCAGCGCGGATGCGGCGGCGCTGACGTTGAGCGAAGCGATGCGGCCGCGCAGAGGCAGTGCGACCAACTGGTCGCACGAGGCCGCGACGCGTGGACGCAGCCCCCTCCCCTCCGAGCCGAGCACGAGCACGACGCCCGAGCCCGCGTAGTCGACTCTCGCGTATGGCGTGCCCCCGTCGCCCTCGGCGCCATAACACCATGCGCCGGCGGCTCTTGCCTCGGCGAGGAAGTCGGCGAGGTTGCGGACGCGCGCGATCGGCAGATGCTCGACCGCCCCGGCTGACGCCTTGCAGACCGCAGGCGTCACCTCCGCCGATCGGCGCGAGGGGATCACGACGCCGGTCGCCCCAGCGCACTCGGCCGTGCGGACGATAGCGCCAAGGTTCTGCGGATCCTGGATCTCGTCGAGCGCGATGATCAGCGGCTTGTGCATCGCCAGCAGCTTCTCCGGCGCGGCATAGCCGAACGCGGCGACCTGCGCGCAGACGCCCTGATGATCGGGCGAGCCGCAGCGCCGCTCGATCCAGTCGCCGTCAGCGACGACGTTGACGTCGATGTTCGCGGGCGTCAGCCACGGCTCGGCCGCGGCGCTCGCCGTCGCCCAGACATGCTGGACCTCGCGCGGCCCGCGCAACGCCTCGAAGACTGCGTTGCGCCCGTAGAGCACCATCGTGTCGTCCGGCGGTGCCCACTCCTCGCGCACCGCAGGCTCGCGCCGCACCGGCTCCACCCGCTCCTCGCGCCGCGCCGGCCGCCGCTCGTCGCGCCCACCGCGCGTCGCAGCCCCACGCCCGGCCGCGCCGCGCTCGTCGCGCCCGCCGCCACGCCCGGCCGCGCCGCGCTCGTCGCGCCCGCCGCCACGCCCGGCCGGGCCGCGCTCGTCGCGCCCGCCGCCACGCCCGGCCGTACCGCGCTCGTCGCGCCCACCGCCACGCCCCGCCGTACCGCGCTCGTCGCGCCCACCGCCACGCCCGGCCGTACCGCGCTCGTCGCGCCCACCGCCCCGCCCGGCAGCGTCACGCTCGTCGCGCCCGCCGCCACGCCCGGCCGCGCCGCGCTCGTCGCGCCCGCCGCCACGCCCGGCCGCGCCGCGCTCGTCGCGCCCGCCGCCAAATCCGCGTCCCGCAGCGCCAGCTCCTCGCCCTCCGGCGCCGCGCTCGTCGCGCCCGCCGCCAAATCCGCGTCCCGCAGCGCCAGCTCCACGCCCGGCAGCGCCACGCTCGTCGCGGCCGCTTCCGGCGCCCGACCCGCCGCGCCCTGCGGCGCCGCGATCATCGCGGCCCCTGCCAGCGCCAGCACCCGGCCCGCGGCCCGCAGAGCCAGCGCCGCGCCCGCCAAAGCTGCCCTCGGCGCGGGCCCTGCCGGCATCCGGCCCGCGCCCGGGAGCGCCGCGGCCAGCCGCGCGGCCACGCCCGCCGCCGCCGCCACCGGTGCCTGGCCCGCGGCCAGCTCTCTTCGGTCCGCGCTCGCCGCCGCGGCCGCCGCCTGATCGCCCGGTAGCCATCAGCTGCGCACCAGCTCGGGGCCGGCGGCGCCATCGCGCACGGTCCAGCCAAGCGCGGCGAGCTCGTCGCGCAGCGCGTCAGCGGCGGCGAAGTCACGTGCAGCGCGCGCGGCCTCGCGGCGCACCAGCAGCTGCTGTGCCGCCTCGTCGGGCCCGTCGGCAGTGTCGGGATCGAGCAGGTTGTCGAGCGCGAACACCTGCAACATCTCGCGCAGGTCCGCGTCACCGACCTCGGTCCCTGCCTCCACCAAGCGGTTGGCCCCACGCACCCAGTCGAAGACGGCGGCAAGCGCTCTCGGCGTGTTGAAGTCGTCGGCGAGCGCGGCGAAGAAGGTCTCACGCAGCGGCGCCAGCTCAGCTGGGCTCGCGCCTCTGACCAGCCGCCGCCCCGCCTCGCGGATGCGCGCCACGCTTCTCGCCGCCTCAGCCAGGCGCTCGTCGGAGTACGCGATCGGCTGGCGGTAGTGACCGGCAACGAAGAAGGCGATCATCGCGTCGCGCCCGTGTGCCGCGAGCGCCTCGTGCAGCAGGAAGATGTTGCCGACCGACTTGGCCATCTTCTCGCCCTCGAGCCGCACCATGCCGTTGTGCATCCACAGTCGGGCGAGCGGCTCGCCGCGCGCAGCGCACGTCTGCGCTTCCTCGTTCTCGTGGTGCGGGAAGACGAGGTCCGAGCCGCCTCCATGAATGTCGAAGTCGGGCCCGAGCAGCGTCTCGGCCATCGCCGAGCACTCGATGTGCCAACCCGGCCGGCCGCTCCCCCATGGCGCGTCCCACGCGGTGTCCTCGCCTTCCTTGCGCGCCTTCCACAGCGCAAAGTCGAGCGGGTCGCGCTTGAGTGCGGGCCTCGCGGGATCGGGGTCCTCACCCTGGTCCATCTGGTCGATTTGCCGATGCGACAGCGCGCCATAGCTGGGGAAGGAGCGCACGTCGAAGTAGACGTCGCCTTCCACTGCGTAGGCATGGCCACTGTCGATCAGCGCCTGGATCAGGTCCTCGATCGGCCCGATCGTCTCTCTCGCCTTCGGCTCGAAGTCGGGCCGGCCAACTCTCAGCGCGTCGGTGTCAGCGACGTACGCGGCGGTCATGTCGGTCGCGAGCTGCTCGCTCGGGACCCCCGCTCTGCGCGCCGCGTCGTAGATCTTGTCGTTGATGTCGGTCACGTTCGCGACGAAGGTGACCTCGTAGCCCTCGTGCTCGAGGAACCGCTTGTAGAGCGAGAAGACCACGAACGGCCGCGCGTTGCCGACGTGGATGCGCCCATAGACGGTCGGCCCGCAGGCGTATATCGACACTCTGCCCGGATCGCGCGGCTTCAGCGGCTGCAGTTTGCCGCTCTTCGTGTCGTGAATCGTGATAGGGCGCATCACCATCAACCCTACCGAGACGCTGGGCCTGCGCGCGGCCGGCGTCGAGCTACTCGTCGTCTCGCTGCAGCGTGGCGATCGCGAGGGCCGCCGCCCCCTCGACCCGCCCAACGAAGCCAAGCCCCTCGCCGCGCGTCGCCTTGACGTTCACGCGCGTGACCGGCAGCTCGAGCGCGCCGGCGATGTTCTCGCGCATCGCCAGCTTGTGCGGCAACAGCTTCGGCCGCTCGAGCAGCACGGTCGCGTCAAGATGCGCGATCTCAACGCCGCCGACGATCACCAGCTCGCGCGTCGAGCGCAGCAGGTCGATCGAGTCGGCCCCGCGGAACGCCTCGTCGGTGTCGGGGAAGTGCTCGCCGATGTCACCGAGGCCAGCCGCGCCGAGCAGCGCGTCGATCACCGCGTGCACCAACACGTCGGCGTCGGAGTGCCCTTCCAGCCCCTGCTCAGACGGGATCGTCACGCCGCCGATGACGAGCGGCCGGTCGAGCGCGAACCTGTGAACGTCCCAGCCGATCCCCGTCGCGACCATCACGCCGCCCCGATCGGCTCCAGCCGCTGCTGCCGCCGCTCGAAGACAGCCAGCTCACGCACGCCCTGCTCGCCGAGCCACTCGACCGTCGCCTCGTAGTCCCAGCCGACATGTCTGGGGTAGTGGGCGTCGCTGGAGAGCGCGACCGGACAGCCGGCCTCGATGCACATCTGCAGGAAGGCCTCGGCCGGATAGCGCTCGCCGACCGGCTTGCGCAGCCCCGCGGTCGACACCTCGACCGCGATCCCCGACTCCGCGATCCCCTCGATCGCCAGCTCATAGAAGCGACGCAGGTCGCCGTCGGGCTGCGGCCGGTCCTTGCCCCACACCTTCACGAGGTCGGGATGGGCGAGGATGTCGTAAAGGCCGCTGCGGGCGCACTCGCCGAGCGTCTCGAAATAGCGGCGCCAGACCTTGTCGGCCGATTCGAACGTCGTTGTCCAGACGTCCCAGTCGCCAGGCATGTCGACCGCGTGGTCGCGAACGAAGTGGACCGAGCCGATCACGTAGTCGAACTCGCGCGCCTCGAGCAGGTTGCCCATGCGGTCTTCTCTACCCGGCACGAAGTCGGCCTCGATGCCGAGCTTCAGATCGGTCTCTTCGCGCACGAACTGGCAGTAGGCGTCGATGTCCTCGCGCGCCTGCCCCTGCCAGAACGGGTGCTGCCACACCTCAAGCGCCTGCTCGAAGCGGTAGATGTGCTCGGAGACGCCGAGCTCGGCGATCCCTCTCTCGGCCGCGGCATCGCGATATCGCTCGGCGTTGGCGGGGACGAAGAACTTCTCGGCGGTCGTTCCAGGCTCGTCGGGGCGCAGATGGACGTGGTAGTCGGTCAGCATCGTTCTTCCAGGAGGAGGGCGGCCAAGCGAAGGTCGACCGGAGTCGTCACCTTGAGGTTCTCTCGGGGGGACTCTACGAGGTGAACCCGCCCGCCGGCCTGCTCGACGAGGCCGGCGTCATCGGTCGCCGCGGCGAGCACTTCGTCTGGCTGCCCGAGCGCGCGCGCCAAGACGCCGCGACGGAAGACCTGGGGCGTCTGAACTGCCCACAGCGCGCGGCGGTCGAGCGTCTCGCTGACTCGCGGCGTCCGTGGTCCGACGCCCCGAGCGCCCGCGTCGTCGACCCGCTTGACCGTGTCGACGACCGGCGCCGCGGCGACGACCGCGTCGGCGCCGGTCCGCTCAAGCGCAGCGAGCGCCTCGCGGACGATCGCCGGCGTCAGCAGCGGCCGCGCCGCATCATGGACGACCACCGGCTCGTCGTCGGGCCCGTCGCCCGCGGCCACGAGCGCAGCGCGCACGGAGTGGGAGCGCTCCACGCCGCCCAGCGCGCCGACGCACCCCGCCGGCGGCTCGAAGCCCGGCGGCAGCGCGACGACGATCCGCTCGATCTGCTCGACGGCACGCAACGCGTCGAGCGACCACTCGATCATCGGTCGGCCGGCCAACATGACGAACGCCTTGGGGCCGTCAGCTCCAAGGCGTTCACCACGACCCGCGGCCACAATCAGGGCGACCGCCATCCCTCTCCCTAGGCCGGCTACTCGGCGCCGACCGCCACCTTGCCGCTAGCGGACACAGCCAGGAGCTCGTCGAGGTGCTCCTCGGCCTGCTGCTCCTCCATCTCGAGGGCGTACATCAGCTCGGACGCGAGGATCTTCTTCGCGCGCGTGAACATCTGCTTCTCACCAGTCGACAGACCCTTCTCTGCCTCTCGGATGGCGAGGTTGCGCACAACCTCAGCGAGCTCGTAGATGTCGCCAGTCTTGATCTTGTCGCGGTTGTGCTTGAAGCGCCGATTCCAGTTCTTCGGCATCTCCGAGCACTCGTCCTGCAGCACGGCCAGCACTCTTCTGACCGTCTCCTCGTCGATCACGCGCCGCAGGCCGGCAACCGCGGCGTTCGCGGTCGGGACCATCACGGTCATGTCGTTGTGGAGGATCTTGATCGTGAGGTACTCCCGGGTCTCCCCGAGAATCTCCTTGTCTTCCTTCTTGAGGACCTGGCCGGCACCGTGGTGCGGATAGACGACGTTGTCGCCGATCTCGAACTCGATGTGCTCGACCTCGACGGTGATCTCAAGGTCCTCGAGCTGCTCTTCGCTCAGTTCAGTGATGGTCGTCCTCCTTGTTCCAAGCAGTCCGGAGATCGCAGACCATCAGGTCTGCAGGTACCGGTCCACGAGGTTGATTTCCTGCTGTCGGCGAAGGCCCTCTCGGATGTCCTTCGCCCGGATCTCGCCGACGCCGTCGACGGTCTCGAGCTCGCCGTCTGTCGCGGCCAGCATCTCCTCCAGGCCTCCGAACTCCTGCACGATCCGCTGTACGACGAGTCGTGGGAGTCGCGGAATGCGCCCGAGGATGCGGTAGCCCCGCGGTGAGACGGGATAGTCAAGCGTGTTGACCTTGCGGTCATAGCCCAAGAGCTCGGCAAGCCGGCCGAAGTCGAGCAGATCCTGATGCGGCAGCCGCACGAGCTGGTCGAACGCAACCGCAAAGTTCTCGTCGTTGTCCTCAGCGAGGTAGTCGTGCACAAGCGCCGACTTGTCGCCGGCGACGCCGACCATCGTCTCGTCGAGCTGCATCTCGATCAGGCGCCCTTCGGTGCCCAGCTCGACGATGTAGCGCTCGATCTCGACGCCCATCCGCGTCACCAGCTCGGCGCGTTGAAGCACCGTCAGAACGTCGTGCAGCGTCGCGCCGCCCTCGAACTCGAGCGCGGTCAACCGCGTCGAGACCTGGTCGAGCCGGCTGCGGTACTTGTCGAGCGTCGCGAGCGCCTGATTGGCCTTCGCGAGCACGACTGGGATGTCCTCGAGGATGTACTTCGCGCCATCGACGTAGAGCGACACGACATCCCTACGTTGTGAGATGGCGATCACCAGCGCGTCCGTCTGCTTGGAGATCCGCTCCGCCGTGCGGTGGCGCGTGCCAGTCTCCAACGTGAGGATCGTCGGGTCAGGCGTCAACTGGACGTTGCCCCAGACGATCTTCGTCGCATTCGCGTTCAGCACCAGCGCGCCGTCCATCTTCGCGAGCTGGTACAGAAACGCTGGCGTATAGTCGATATCAAGCTTGATCCCGCCAGAGAAGAGAAACGACAAGTCGTCGGCATCTCCCATGACGATCAGACCACCGGTGCGCGCGTGGACGATGTTGTCGATCCCCTCACGCAGCGAAGTGCCGGGGGCGACCATCTCGAGTGCCTTGACGAGCCGGGGCTCCTGGCGAGACTCGAGCTCTTCAGTGAGCTCTTCCCCGGGACGCGGCGCCATAGACCCACCATTCTACCGGGTTTCTTCGGGAATTTTCTGCAGCTCGGAGGGTTTTCTGGACAGCGAGCGACGCCTCATGGGAACGTCCACGTTCTGAGACGCCGCCAGCGCGCCGCGCTCAGGCGGCGCGCGCCCGCCTGGCGGCGGGCAGCGCGAGGCGAACGGCGGCGCGCAACGTGCGGGCTTCCGGAGTCACGATCGTTCCCAGACCGAACTTCTTCGCCTCAGCGATCCGCCGCTCGGGGTGGGCGACCGTCCGCAGCTCACCAGTCAGTCCGAGCTCACCAAAACACGCGAGCGGCGGGCCTTTGCGGTCCTCGAGCCCGTCATCGCCGTCGGCCCGTCCGACCATCCCGAGCTGCCCGTCGCCGTCCGGCGCGGTCCCCTCTCCGCAGTCGGCGAGCGCTGCGCCGCCGCCCCTCCCCCCGCGCAGCGCGACCCCGCGCGCGGCGCTCGCGACGGCGAGCGCGACCGCGAGGTCAGCACCCGGCTCCTCGATTCGCACGCCGCCGACGACGTTGACGAAGACGTCGGCACTCCCGAGCGCGACGCCAGCATGGCGCGTCAACACTGCAAGCACAAGCGCGAGGCGGTTGCGGTCGATCCCGCTGACGACGCGTCGCGGCGGCACGAGCTCTGACGGCGAGACGAGCGCCTGCACCTCGACCAGCAGCGGCCGTGACCCCTCCATCGCGCACAGCACGACCGAGCCGGGCGCGTGGGTCGCCTCGCCGACGAAGCGCGCCGAGGCGTCGAGCACCTCGACCAGCCCGTCGCCGCGCATCTCGAAGACGCCGGCCTCGCTGGTCGAGCCGAAGCGGTTCTTGAGCGCGCGCAGCGTGCGGTAGGTGCGCTCGCGCTCGCCCTCGAACTGCAAGACGCAGTCGACAAGGTGCTCGAGCACGCGCGGGCCGGCGAGCGCGCCCTCCTTCGTCACGTGGCCGACGAGCAGGACGGCGATCCGGTGCTGCTTGGCGACGCGCATGATCTCGCCGGCGACCTCGCGCACCTGCCCGACCGAGCCCGGCGCGCCGGTCAGCTCGGCAGAGTGCATCGTCTGGACCGAGTCGATCACACAGACCTCGGGGCGCTCGCGCTCGAGCGTTGCGAGCACGGCCGCGAGGTCGGTCTCGGCGATCACCGGGATGTCGAGTGCGGCGGAGCGCAGCCGCTCGGCGCGCAGCTTGATCTGCGCTGCCGACTCCTCCGCGGACACGTACAGCGTTCTGCGCCCGGCGCCAGTCAGGTTGGCGAGCGCCATCGTCGTCAGCGTCGACTTGCCGATCCCGGGCGAGCCGCCGATCAGCACGAGCGAGCCGGGCACGATCCCGCCGCCGAGCACGCGGTCGAGCTCACCGATCCCGGTCGCCATCCGCGCGACCTCGCTCGCCTCGACGGAGCCAAGCCGCACCGGCGCGACCGCGGCACCGGTGCCGCGCGCACCGCCGACTCCTCCCCGCCCAGCCCCTCCTCCGGCGCGGCCCGCGGCGCTGACGCGGACCTCTTCGACGAGCGTGTTCCAGGCGCCGCAGCCGGCGCACTGCCCTGCCCAGCGCGGTGCCTCGTGCCCGCAGTCAGAGCAGACGTGAACAGTCGTCGATCGTGCCATCGGACGGTCCAGGGTACGAGGACGAGCAGACGGCTCCTCCGCCCCGGCGAAGCCGCCGGGCTTGCGGTCAATCGCTACGCAGTGCGCGCTCGGCGCGCACGCACGAGTCGAAGCCGCTCGTCTTGTGAGCAGCGTCGCAGAACGGCTTCGTGCGCGAGTGGCCGCAGCGGCAGAGCGCGATCGGACGCTCGGGATCGGGGATCGGAATCTCGTTCCCCTCGGGATCGACGAGCTTCACTGCCCCGGTGACCTTGTAGGGCCCGTTGTCGCGGACTTTGATCTCGACGCGCTCGTTCATCTCCCTCAACGTACTCCCCAGAACGACGACGGGGCGGCACATGGCCGCCCCGTCGTCCAGCTTTGGATCAGCGTTCCGTCAGGACTCGCTGCCTGACGCCGCCGGCTCTTCGCCAGCGTCGTCAGCGGAGGCCTGCTCATCGTCGGACGAGCCGCCTTCGGCGCCAACGCCGACCGGGGTCGGAGCGGGCTTGGGCTGCACGATCTCGATCGAGACCTCGGGCTCAGCGCCCTCGGGCGCACGGTCGACCATCACGGTCGCGCCGGGCGTCAGCTCCGAGCGCAGCACGAAGTCGGCGAGCGGGTCCTCGATGTAGCGCTGGATCGCGCGACGCAGCGGACGGGCGCCCATCGCCGGGTCCCAGCCCTTGTCGACAAGCAGGTCCTTCGCTTCCTCAGTCAGCTCCAGCTGCAGCTCACGCTCCGCAAGCGACTCGCGAATCCGCAGCAGCAGCAGCTCGACGATCTCCTTGATCTCTTCCTTGGCCAGCTTGTGGAAGACGATCACGTCGTCGATGCGGTTGAGGAACTCAGGCCGGAAGACCTTCTTCAGCTCGCCCATGATCCGCGTCTTCATGTCGTCGTACGTGATGCCGGTCTCGTCGTCAGAGACAGCGAAGCCGAGCGGCGTGTTGCGAGCGATCTCGCTCGCGCCGATGTTCGACGTCATGATCACGATCGCGTGGCGGAAGTCGACGGTGCGTCCTTGCGCGTCCGTCAGCCGCCCGTCCTCGAGGATCTGGAGGAGGATGTTGAAGACGTCCGGGTGGGCCTTCTCGATCTCGTCGAGCAGCAGGACCGAGTACGGCTTGCGCCGCACGGCCTCGGTCAGCTGGCCGCCCTCGTCGTAGCCGATGTAGCCGGGAGGCGAGCCGACGAGCCGCGAGACCGCGTGCTTCTCCATGTACTCGGACATGTCGATGCGGACCATCGCGTCCTCGTCGCCGAAGAGGAACTCGGCGAGCGTGCGCGCCAGCTCCGTCTTACCGACGCCCGAGGGGCCGAGGAAGATGAACGAGCCGGTCGGCCGCTTCGGGTCCTTGAGGCCCGCGCGGGAGCGACGGATCGCCTTCGAGATGACCTCGACCGCTGCGTGCTGGCCGATGACGCGCTTGTGCAGCTCGTCTTCCATCCGCATCAGCTTGGCCGTCTCGGCCTCGGTCAGCTTGAAGACCGGGATACCCGTCCACATCGAGACGATGTCGGCGATCTCTTCCTCGCCGATCGACGGGCGCTCACCGGACTCGCCGGCTTCCCACTGCTCTTCCAGCTCGCGCTTTCTCTGTGTGAGACGGCGCTCCTGGTCGCGCAGGTTCGCGGCCTTCTCGAACTCCTGCGCCTCGATCGCGGCCTCCTTGTTGCGCCGCGTCGTCTCGATCTCTTCCTCGAGATCGCGGTACACGGGCGGGGAGGTCATCGACTTGATCCGCATCCGGGCCGCGGCCTCGTCGATCAGGTCGATCGCCTTGTCGGGCAGGAAGCGGTCCGAGATGTAGCGGTCCGCCAGGTCGGCAGCGGCCGTCAGCGCCTCGTCGGTGATGTTCACCTTGTGGTGCGCCTCGTACCGGTCCCGCAGGCCCTGGAGGATCTGGAACGTCTCGTCGGTCGACGGCGGGTCGACGCGAATCTGCTGGAAGCGGCGCTCGAGCGCGGCGTCACGCTCGAGGTACTTGCGGTACTCCTCGAGCGTCGTGGCGCCGATCGTCTGCAGCTCGCCACGGGCGAGCGCAGGCTTGAGGATCGAGGCCGCGTCGATCGCGCCCTCGGCCGCACCCGCGCCGACGAGGTTATGCAGCTCGTCGATGAAGAGGATGATGTCGCCCCGCTG